>JAVESM010000029.1:0-35389 GCA_034006605.1 Pseudomonas sp.
TTATTCTTTTGTTTTGTTTGTGGAACAGTGTTTTGTATTCAGAATAAAATACAAAATACCACTTTGTTATATTACAAAAATTTTGTTTGCGGTATTTTATCTGTTATAAAGACACTTGACACATGTTACTAATATGTGTTATAATTGTCATAATTATTTTGGTTGTGGTGTTTTATTTATTATCAAGATTACCCGGGAAATAAATGGCTGGAAAAAAACCAAAACGTAAATTTGTTGATTGGGACTCAATTGAACCTTTGTATAGGGCTGGTGTTTTGTCTCTTCATGGGATATGTCGCCAATATAAAGAAGATCATAAAAATTCACAAACTTGGAAAAAAGAAGTAAGCCACGGAATAATTTCGGTGCATGCTAAAACACATAAATGGACCAGGGATCTTTCTGATAAAATAAAAGCACGTATTGAAGAACAATTAATCACAAAGTCTAATGTCGAATATGACAAGGAAAAACGAATATCAGATCGAGACATTATTGAACAAGCGGCGACTACCGGATCTGATGTCATTTTAAGACATAGAAAAGAAATTGTTGCATTAGCAATTCGTGAAGATGCTTTGTTGGTTGAATTGGATGGTACGGGGGTTGAAAAAAATAAAAGACCATCGTTGAAAGATAAAAGCATTATACTCAAAAACATAGCAGCAGTTAGGGCACAGCGCATTACTCTTGAACGCCAGGCGCATAATTTGAATGCATTGGATAAAAAAGAGAATGAAGATACAGGAAATATAATTGATATTTTTAAGCAACTATCAGGGATATTACCAGAATAATGCAAATACCATTGTCAACACAAAGGGAAGCAAAAAGATGGTATCGACTGGTTGACCATAATACCCAGCTTGCTCTTGTTCGTGACGATGTTAGGTTTAAAGTTATTCCGGCTGGAAGACGTTCAGGTAAAACAGAACGTTTTAAAAGGTATGTTGTCAAGCAGGCAATGGCAAACCCAGGTATGCCGTATTTTGCAGCGGCACCTACCAGGGACCAGGCAAAACGTATTTTTTGGAATGATTTGAAGTTGCTTTCTTTTTCATCTTGCCAGGAAAGACGACCATCGGAAACTGAATTAATAATATATTTAGATAACGGAAGCACAATAAGTGTGTTGGGACTTGATAAACCAGAAAGAATAGAGGGTGTTTTTTGGGCTGGTGGCGGGATTGACGAATTTGGTGACTTAAAAGAAAAAGCCTGGGGGGAACACATATCTCCAGCCCTTGACACATTCAACCCAACAATGCCGGATTATAAGGCGTGGTGTTGGTTATTTGGCGTGCCAGAAGGATTAAACCATTACTATGACCGCTACCAGTATGCAATAACAGCAGGTGATCCAGATTGGAAAGGATATACATGGAAAAGTGCGGATATCCTTCCCGAGGAAATTATCGAAGCTGCAAAACGTCAACTGTCACAACGTCAGTTTAAACAAGAATATGAGGCTTCTTTTGAGAATGCAACAGGGCGTACGTATGAAGATTATTCAGTATTAAATCACACTGATCATGTTTTTGATCCAGCACTTGGTGATATTTTTTGGACCCATGATCAAAATTATACACCATTGAGTTCTGCAATTTTGCAACGGGATGCCAAACAAAATTTATACGTGGTAGATGAAATTGTATTAAATTCGGCGGTGGCAAAACAAACTGCTCTTGAATTTTGTGATAGATATAAAGACTTTAAATCATGCAAAGTTCATGTGTATGGCGATTCTTTTGGGCATATTGGCGAAAAACATGGTCAAACTTCTGATTATTTAGAAATTGAAAGGATTTTAAGAAGAGAAGGATTTCAAGTTTTGATGAAAGCTGCGATGTCTAACCCCCCAATAAAAGCAGGGCAAAACAGTTTAAGAGCTAAAATTTGTAATGCAAAAGGAGAGCGGACATTGTTTGTTAATCCACATAAATGTCCGTATTCTGACAAAGGACTATCAACAGTTCAATTGAAAAAAGGTTCATCTTTTTTAGAAGAAGATTCTGAGTATCAGCATATTACAACAGCATTAAGGTATTTTACACATGCTGAGTACCCAATACGGCAACCGGGAGGAACAACACAATCATCATGGTAAAAAATAATAAAAACACTATGAAACATATGCAGAAGAATTACTCAGAAGACTATCGAGATCTTAGAGACTTTTTTGAAGGAGAGCGGGCGGTTAAAGAAGCGGGTGATCGGCATACCCCCCGATTAGAGGGACATCGTAAATCAGGAGGATATGAACAGTACGTATCCTTTGGGATTTTGTACAATGCTTTGGCCCGTACCCGGCAGGGATTAAAAGGTGCTATTTTACGGAAACCAATTGACGTTCAATTCCCTGAAAGCTTAATGAAAATCCTTGATAATATCATGCTAGACGGGGCTTCGTTTGAGGATGTTGCAAGACAAGTTTGTGATGAAGTTATTGGGTACGGGCGTTTGGGTATCCTTGTGGACATTGATGAAAATGAACAGCCGTATGTGGCTCTATATGATGCACTTAGTATTCTTGAATCAAAAGTTGTTGGTAAGGATTACAAGGTTGTTCTTAAGGAAATGGTTGAGCAACCCAGTGAAGACGACCCAGACGATATTGAACTTATTGAACAACGTAGAAAACTTGAACTTAACAACGGTATTTTCACTGTGACTGTGTACAGACGGAGTACAAGTCTTGAACACAGTGAATTCGTCCCAGTTCAATCAACTCCAAAGGTACCAAATCCGAGAATACCAAAATATAAAGGTAGGGTTTTAAATTTTGTTCCATTTACGTTTTTTGGGTCGTCTTCAAACTCTGCAGAACCCTCGAAACCCCCGCTTTTAGACTTGTTAAATATTTTAAAAGGTCATTGGAGATTGACTGTTGCGTATCAATATGGATTACATTTTGCTGCACTCCCAACGGCCTGTTTTGCGGGGTTCAATTTTGAGGAAGGTAAGCCTGTTCCACTTGGTCCAGGGGCTGTGCACCACACTGTTGACCCAAATGCAAAGTCCTGGTTTTTGCAAACAGGTGGAGAAGGTCTTGCTAGCATTGAAAAGGGCCTTGATAGATTGGAGACCCAAATGGCAGTTGTTGGCGCTCGATTGCTTGAAGAGCAACGTCCTGGCGTTGAATCTGCTGAAACTGTACGATTAAGAAGCTCAGGAGATTCTTCAACATTATCAGATATTGCAGGTAACGTTGAAAATGGCCTTTCAAAAGTTTTAAAACATATTGGTTTTTGGCTTGGAGTAAGGGATGTAGATTGCCATGTATCTGTGAATAAAGATTTTGTCTCAACTAGGATGTCCCCCCAGGACGTAACGGCATTACTTCAGGCTGTTCAGGCAGGCCGAATATCAGAATCTACTTTCCTTTGGAATTTACAGCAAGGGGAGATCCTCCAGCAAGGCCGGACAATCGAGGACGAGCAAGAGGCGATTGGTGAAGACCGGATAAAGAACAATATCAATCCATCCGGTGCTATGGCAAGTCGATTTTTAACCGGAACGAGGTTTTAATCCTGTGAAATTGTCAATTTTTCAACATCCTGATTTTGCTTTGATAAATGCGATTTCTCCACAGGCGGGAGACATTCATCTTCAGGAGTACAAACAGGCCCATTTACGGCAACCCATCTTAGACGGCGCTTCTCACGGGCAACCTTCATTCCACGTCTGTTCGGGGGGTATGGCATAATGTCCTCCGGGGATCGAACTAAAGATTTATTGCTTTTGTATCGTAACATAACATGGCAATACCAGCTTGAAAACTACACAGATGAGGCACTAAAGTCAATCCAGAAGGCATTAAACCTTGGACGCAACGAGCTTTTACACCAGATCGACATGATGGATTTTAGATTGCCGGAGGGCCGGGAACACGCATTGCTCGCTGAGCTTAATGATATGACGTTCGGGATTCAAGCAAAATTGACCGGCAATATCCAGGAGGCGGCGGCGGTCGCCGGTGAAGCATCATATCGGGAATATGGGAACATACTGAGTTTTGACGGGAAACTTGCCGAGACAGTTGGATTCGACTTTGTGTCGGTGAGTCCGGCCCAACTCCGGGCAATGGCCGTTAATGTTCCAGTAGGCGGCAAATTACTCCAAGATTGGGTGGCAAACTCTTTTAAATTCCATATTACGGATGAAATCAGGGAAGAAATGATGGCCGGGGTATTTAAAGGAGAAAGCATAGGTAAGATTGTTGACCGCCTGGTTGAGTCCTTTGACATGATTGAGCGGGATGCAATCACCCTGGCCCGGACGTGGATATCAGACGCAAATAATCATGCGGCCAAAGCTGTTTATGATGCCAATTCAGACATTATTGACAAAGAACAATGGTGTGCGGCTCTTGAAGTCTCCTTGAAAGGCTATTCTACATGCTTGAGGTGTGCCGGTATGGACGGGCGAACATTTAAACTTGACGAGGAACATATTAGGCCCCCCTTACATTTAAGGTGCCGTTGTTTTATGTTGCCGGTTACCAAATCCTGGAGAGAGCTTGGTCTTGATATTGACGAACTCGGTGCATCATTAAGGCCCTATACTGAGCGGCAAGCGGGGACGAGTATTGACAAGGGATTGACCAGGGATATTGAAGCGGCTGGACAATTTAATGGTGATTTTGAAAAGTTCCTTGATTCCAGGGGCGTGAAATATCAAAAGGATTTGCTTGGTCCTAATCGGTATCAGCTTTTGCAGGATGGTAAAATCAAGTGGGATGATTTGGTTGATAAGAATGGGAACGTTCGACTGCTCAAGAAAGATAAAGACGGCCAATATGTGGGCTTAATGTAATGATATCCTTGCAAAACAACAACATATTTGATAGTATGAATAATACAAACCCGATCAATGTTGGTAGCATCGACCGGGTTCCAACCACAACGTTAATCTCTGGGGGATTATACGCCATGGCTATTCCATGTTTACCACCTACCAAAGTTGAAAGTCAAGTAGTTGTATCTAAAATTTGTTCGAGTTGTGGTTTTATCCTTCCCGCCACAGGTGTTTATTTTCCGGAACATAAAGGCCGTCCGTAAACGAGTGCTTAAATTTTACTAAAAATACTTGACAAATAATAATTTCCCGTGTTAAAATGTAATTTTACACCAAATAACAATAAATAGGAAAACAAAAACATGCTTAAAACGTATAACCAGGAATCCGAGATTCCCGAAAACTTACGAGAACACTACACCGAAAAAGATGGAGTGTGGATGCCGGATGGCTTTGTTCCAAAGACAAAGCTTGATGAATTTAGAAGTAACAACCGCACATTGGCAAAGGAACGTGAAGAACTTAAGACTCAACTCTTGAAGTTTAAGGACATCGATCCAGATAAGTATGCTGACTCCGTTGAAAAACTCCAGGAGCTTGAAAACAAACGCCTGGAAGAAGCCGGGGAATGGAAGGTTCTTAAAGCGAATCTTGAGCAGCAATACAATGACACATTGAAAGCTGAGAGAGACAAAGCCAAAGCGATTCAAGACGGATGGAACAAAGAACGCATTGCCAATGAAGCAGCAATGACAGTTATGCGCCATGCCGTCCCGGGGCGGGGCAACATGAAATATATTCAAGCCGACATCCAAGCCGTGTCAACAATTGACCCGGACACAGGAAAGATAGTCTTTCTGGATGAAAAAGGCATGAAAATGAAGAATGAGGCCGGAGATGGTGACTTGACGATGGAAGAATATCTTGTCAAGCAGTACATCCCAAAATCAAGCCTCTTCCAACGTTCCGAGGGTGCAGGAAGCCAAGGCGGTTTCAACATCCCACTTGTGACGCAGGGCCAGGTGAGTATTGACAATGTTTCCGGGAAAGATATCCCTGGTTCAATGATTGAGGATCTTGCATCAGGGAAGATTCAAACAGTTTAAACCTGGCCGAGCCAGGGAAAATTAAATAAACTAAACATATTTTTTAACTCTCCAGGCCGATAGCCTGGGAGTAGTTCCCGAAGGAACTCTTTGATAATAATCAATTTTCTTCTGGGAGCTATCCCAGGCTATTTTTATTTAGGAGATTTAAAAACATGGCTAATACCCTAACCGCAACACTCACCCAAATTCTCGCAAAAGGTATGATGGGACTCAGGGAAGAAGTTCTCTTAACCCGTCTCGTCAACACTGATTATTCAACCGAAGCCCGTGCAAAGGGCCAGACAATTGACATCCCCATTGCTTCCGACATGGGCACCGCCGATTCTGTCACCCCTGCCGCCGTTCCGACCGCACCCGCAGACCTTACCACAGCTACCGCCCAGATTTCCCTTTCCAACTGGTATCACAAAGCATTTGCTCTCAATGATCAGGAAATTGGACGTATCAGGGCCGACAAAGACTTTGTACCACTCCAAATGAATGAAGCATTTCGTGTGCTTGCAAAGGCAATCAATGACTCTGTTTTTGCAACATACCCGGGTATTTATGGTTTTGTGGGTACCGGTGGAACGACTCCATTCGGAACAGGTGTAGAAGTTGCCAGCGCCACCAATATGAGAAAAGTTCTTAACGAACAACTCTGCCCACGTGACATGCGCCGAGGCGTTCTTGACTTCACAGCAGAAGCAGCAGCCCTGAACCTTGCACCTTTCTCTGATGCTGAAAAACGTGGATCAGCCGACACAAAGACATCCGGTAATCTTGGTAAGGTTTTTGGGTTTGAATGGTATGGTGAGGATGGAGTCCCGACACACACTGCCGGAACAGCAGCGACGATTGCGACTGATGATGCTGGATATGCCAAAGGTGTTAAGTCAATCACCATGACTTACGGAACAGCAGGAACGGGTATGCTTGCCGGTGACGTTTTTACAATCGCCGGTGATGATCAGACATACACCGTTACGACCACCGCCGCAACAGCCGGACCAGTGACATTCACACCAGGCCTTAAAGTTGCTATCGCAAAAGCAGCCACTGTTGTAACCCCCAAAGGTGATCATGTTGTTAATCTTGGTTTTCATCGTGATGCTTTTGGTCTAGCGATGAGGGCTCCCGATGCGGGTTTGAAGGAACTTATTGGTGCGGGCGCAGCGGGAAACGTCATGGAGTCCGTGACCCTTGCGGACCCGGTATCAAAACTTGTTTTTCGTCTTGAACTCATCCGTGGGTACAAAATGACCATGTGGGATCTTGATTGTCTCTGGGGCACGTCTCTTGTTTCTCCCGAAAGAGCTTGCAGGCTTGCCGGTTAACCAAAATGGGGCAGCGTAAAACCTGCCCATTAAAAGAGAGGTAAAACATGGCAAAACTTGAAACAATCAGAGTCAAAGCGGACAACGAAGCCGGTTTTGTAGTGATCAACAAATCCGATTTCACAAACAAACACATCCTTTGGACAGAGAAAAAAGAAACCCCGAAGTCCAGAAAGGAGAACAAAAAAGATGCAAATGGTGCAGTTACCGCTGGAGCTGGTGGGACATTATAAAAACCAAGTATCCGGGGTAATTCCTGGATATTAGGGGGAATGATGACAGTTTTTTCAAGCGCTTACATTCTAAGAATCAACATTGATGATTACTGGACTCAGGCCACGTATGATGATGCCGACACCTATTTTACAGCCAGGGGGTCATCTACATGGGCCGGGACAAATGACGCAAAAACCCAGGCATTACAAAGAGCGTGGGATTATATGCGAAATCTTCAATGGACAGAAGAGGCTTTTGTCAATTTTTCAGAAATGCCGGACGATATCAAGAATGCCCATATTTTACTTGCGCTTGAAGAACTCACAAACCCAGGGGTTTTAACTCCTTCGCTCACGGCAGACAACTATCTGGAGAGCAAGGGAATTGCAAACGGGGCAATCAGTAAAGTATATCGACATGATGCTCCCGCATGGAAAAGGTTTCGGGGTGTTGACATGATCCTTGCGCCATACCTAACAGCCAGATCAATAAGTGTCGTGGAGCGTAGATAATGACAGACTGGGCCGCAGAATCCATGGGGATTTACGAAGATCTTAAAGCGGAAGGTTTTGAGTTGACGGTTCGGGTTGAAGGCTCGGATGGTGAATGGGATCCTAACTTTTTAGACTGGTTGGGCGGCGAACCTGCCGTGGACTACACAACCTACGGCTTAAAAAAATCATACTCCATTAAAGATATCGACGGAACGGTTATACAACAAGGCGACACCCAATTAATTTTTTCCGCTTATGGTCTTGATTCTTCCGGTGACCTTGTGGACCTTCCCGACTTATCTACATCCAACAAAATCCTGATTGATGATGAAGAGCAGAACATTGTTGATTTGTCACCCGTCGAACCTGGAAATGTTGTCATTATGTATGAGGCCCAGATCAGATGAGTAATTTTGACGATATATCCAGCAACGCTGCTGATTTTGCAAAGAGCGTAACCGCATTGTCTGAAAAGCTAAACGATTCGGTGGAAAAGGGAATCCGAAAGGCTTGTATTGACCTGTATCGGGCCATTGTTGAAAAAACACCTGTAGATACTGGCAGAGCCAAAGCATCATGGGGACTTGCCACGTACCACGCAAATGACGAGCAGTCCGATCCTGACGGGTATTCCTTCAATGAGATTTCAGGGATTGTCAACCAGAACGTTGCTGATTTTAAATTCACCGTTCATGATGACCAGGTAATTATCTACAACAACCTTGAATACATCGAATACCTGGAAAACGGGACAAGTCAGCAGGCACCCCAGGGCATGGCAGCTATTTCGCTGTCGGAGTTTACAGCCTTTTTCAACAATGCAATTCAAAAGATTGAAGGGATAGAACCTATATGACTCTTTATGAAATTGAGCAAGCGATAACTGAATATTTGGCTGACAACTGGGAATATACCTCTATTCGCAGAGTCAACAAAGACGATGCTCCTTCCCTGCCGTACATCGAATGTTATTTCAAACCAGGGCAAATGGCAAATCTTGAGATCCAGGGGGCCGGGGCCAGGGCGGGCGTTTTTATGATCAATATTTTTACTAAAAAAGGATGGGGAACAGGACCTGGGGCATCATATGGCGATACTCTCGAAAAGATGTTCTGGCATAAAACCATTTCAGGAGTGACTTGCGAGGACGGGTTTCTCCTTCCATACACTAATTTTATTGGGATCGATACGGCATTGCAGGCGTGTCATCATCAAACAATAATACCATTTTCAATAATCACGGAGATGTAAAAAATGTCAACAAATACAGTAGCCAGGGCGTTTGAGCAGGATTGTTTTTGCGTCCCTGAAGTATCCAAGGGTAAAGCGGTATATCCGTCGGCGGCCACACAGCGGGTTATCACCGCAGGCACCGTTGATGTCAACCAGCAGGCGAATTTTTCGGATTCGGAAGAAATTATCAAGTCTCTGGATCTTATCGAGAGATTCCAAGATCAGACGGGGGCTGGCTCCTGGTCTGTCCCTATGTATCTAAGGCCATCAGGGGTGGCTGGAACTGCTCCCATGGGTAACGTTTTAATCAAGTCTTTGATGGGCGACGAGACAGTAAACAGTACAACGTCTGTGTCTTACACTCAAGCATTAACAAAGCCAAGCTTCACCCTGTGGGTGAAAAAAGCACATACAGTGTTTTTTGCCGCCGGGTGTTGTGCTGAATCTGGAAAACTGAATTTTACCAACAAGGGTGGATCTCATTTTGATATGTCCGGTGGATTCATGCAGATGGGTTGGGCCGGGACAGACACTCTTGCATCAGCAGCATCTACCACCGCCGTGACCGTGACAAACGCCAAACTATTCACCGCAGGCGCATATGTCTCGTTCGGGAGCGGAGCGTCGGTTGATCACAATGCAAATGCTGGGTATAAGATTGTGTCTGTAGATTATGACACAAACATTTTGACAATGGCAGAATCCATTACACAGGCCTCAGGAACATCAATCCAAGGATTTTTGCCAACATACACAGCGGTCGGAACGGTTCTTGAAAACAAAAACGTTGCGATAACGTTTGACGGAACACCGAAAAAACTCAAAAGCCTGTCTGTGGATATCAATTCACCTGTAGCATGGCAAACCGAAGAGATAACCACCTCCGGCTTTGTATCAGAGTATATTGAGGACAGGCGGTCAATCAAGCTTTCCCTTGATGTTCTTTTTAGAGAACAGGATCTTTCCTATTTCTACGACGCAACCCAAAACACAAAAGTAGGTGTCATTGCTGTAAATTCGGGTGGAGCCGGTAATATTTGCACGATCAACCTGCCTTATTGCGAGCTTGAGGTTCCAAACGTGACAACCTCTGCGCCTACGGTTTCGCTTTCTATCGCCGGAACAGCACTAGGGTCCTCTGGTGAGGATTCTTGCAGTATCGTTTTTACCTAAACACACACGGGCAGATAGGCTTTATGCCGAACCGGGTTTCCCTCCTTTCCCCCTTCTGCCCATAATTTAAAAAAGGAGAGCAAAAACATAAAAAAGGAAAATACAAATGCTTAAAATTGCAACAAAGAAACAGAAACACATCATCGAGTACATGGGCGCAAAATTCACAGTTGAGCCAAACACTAAAGATGAGTTGCAGCGGATCATTAAAGACAATACTTTCACCCACAAAATCAAAACCGGCCCAGGTCAAAAAGATCAGTATGAGGAACGAGTAAACTGGATTGAGGTTCAAATGGATAGTATGGATTCTCAAGTTGTAGCCTGGGAGGGTGTCGCCGACAAACTTGAATGCAACTCCGAAAACAAGCGGGCACTCGCCGGGTGCAAGGAAAACGAACATATCTGCATACACATCCAAGAAGAGATTGCCAAGATCGGTCAGGCAGCAGAAGAAGAGGCCCAGACAAAGAAAAAAAACTAATTGACTGGGTTTCCTGGGAATACAGCCCGCACAAAGTAGATTGTAATGAATGCAAAGAAACATATCTACTTGCAAATGAAGATCCTCCTTGCGGGCAATGCGGGAAACCCAACGATCTCGACCCCGAAAATGTGGCCATTGTCAATCTCTGGAATAGATGTAGTAATTTTGAAAGGGAACATTCAGACATGAGCGGGATGCCAAAAAGAATAAAGACGGTGGATATATTACCTGTTTGCAAGCTATATGGTTGTTCCAGGGATGAAATGGAGCTTGTCTTGCTTATGGAGTCTATTGTGTATCCCTTTATCGTTCAGAAGACCCGTGAGCAACAGGAGCGAAAATAATGGCCGGATTGAAAATAGTCATAGATACAGACTCAGCCCAACGAGCATCTGCACAGCTTAGAAAGGAGTTGTCGGTGCTCGGGGTTGAGGCCGCAACTAATGAGAAAGAGTTTAAGAAACTTGAAACTCGACTCCATGAAAAAATGGGTGCAGACAAAGCATCACAGGCAGTAGATGGCCTGAAAAAATCTCTTGGTCTCACCCGTGCAGAAACGGCAAAAATGCAGGCCAGCGTGGGCGATTACAACGGCGCCATGAAAACCATGTCTGCAAACACAGGTGGTGCAGCCAGCGCGCTTGGCATGATGAAAACAGCCATGATAGGTGTCCTTGGGACCATGGGTACAGCAGAACTCATAAGAACTGCCGACACATGGAAATTGATAGAAGGTAGGTTGCGGCTTGTCACATCTGGAACCAACGAACTAACATCTGCACAAAACAAACTCTTTCAAATAGCTCAGGACACACGACAAAGTTTTGAGCAAACCGGCGATTTATATTCCAGGATTGCAAGATCCACGAAAACCTTGAGCTTGTCACAAGAACAACTCTTAGGAATCACCGACACAATAAACAAATCTCTTGTGATATCTGGAGCATCAGCCCAGGCCGCTGATGCAGCTCTAATGCAGTTAGGACAAGCTTTTGCCTCTGGAACTCTCCGGGGGGAAGAGCTTAATTCCGTGTTAGAGCAAGCCCCGAGACTCGCAGAAGCAATTGCCCAGGGAATGGGGGTTGAGGTGGGCGCTCTAAGAAAACTCGCAGCAGAAGGAAAAGTCACAAGCAAGACAATGGTTGACGCCTTATCTCAAGGGTCTGATGCTGCCAAAAAAATATCTGCTGAGTTCGAAAAGATGGAAATGACGGTGGGTCAAAGCACCGTGAAGATAAAAAATTCCCTCATGAAAACAATAGGGGAGTTTGACAATGCCACGGGTGCAAGCGCTGAAATGGCCAGGATGCTTTCTTTTGTTGCTGACAACATGGATATGGTCGTCACGTCAGCTTCGATCCTTGGGGCTGCGGCGTTACCTGCCACATTGTTATCTGTAGCCTCTGCCGGAAAAAAAGCAGCAGTAGCAATAGGTTTGTTAAATACCGCGATATTAGCAAACCCTGCGGTATTGGGTGCTACAGCATTTGCTGGCCTTACTGCGGCAATGTATGCGTTATATCGAGAGACGACTAAAATACAAGAGGACAATAGTATTGAGGGTGTAGCCTCAAAGATAAAAAATCTTGAAGAACACATAAAAGACCTTGAAAAGACAGCATCAAAATCAGGTAGCGAAATTCAAAAAGGTCTTTTGAATACTTTTGGGGGCGGCAGAAATCCGATATCAGGAACAAAAACAAACGCAGCAATTGACGCAACAACAGAATCTTTGAGCAAAGCAAAACAAAAACTCGTTGAAATGCAAGAGCATTATTTTCGATTGATAGATCAAATTGAAGATTCTCCGGCTGTGCCTGATCCTACGGGCAACAATGCCAAGAATTGGGATGATTACGAAAAAAAATACCTCAAAATAGTAAACAGCACTATTGAAGCAAAACAAAAAGAACTTGAAGAGTATCGCAAGTCAGGAAATGCAAAACCTAAACTCGTAGCGGCTGCCGAAGCAGAAATACAAGACTTACTCGAAAAGTCCGCCGCAAAAAAACAAGCCATAGAAGAGAAAGAACTAAAAACACTCATAGAGTTTAATAAAAAGAAATACGCAGTAGACATAGCAGCAGGTAAAGCCATGGGTCGGGACTCATGGCTCGCCCGTGAACAGGGTATGAAAGAAGCCATGGAACGGGCTACAGAATACCAGGAAAAAGAGACCCAGGCAGTATACGACGCAGAGCAAGACAGGTTAAAAGCTGCTGAAGATGCCACCAAAGAGCACCAGAAAACGGTAGAAGATGCTCATGCCGATATGAGGGACACAATTCAAGATTACACGGCGGATATAGTGGCTGATTGGGATAATGCTGGTGACATGCTCGTTGACATAGCAAAGCGAACAGCCGCAGAAATGGCAGCGGCATTTCTTACGCAACAGTTTATAATGCCTATGGTTCAAACAATTGGCGGAGCAATGGGGATGAGTTGGAATGGAGTCCCAATGTCGGCTATGGGAGGTATGGGAGGAGCGGTTCAAGCTCAACAGGCAGGCATGGGCATACCGTCTGGATCAGCCCTGACATGGGCGGGTAATAACATCCCTGGCATGGGCGCTCTTGGGTCTGCAATGGCATGGACGTTGCCGGGGTCTGGTTACACAGTCGGGGCAGGTACTGTTTCCTCGGGTATGCTTGCGGGGGTGGAAACCGGAGGAGCATCCATGCTGGGTACATCTCTCGGTACCGCCCTCGGTTACGGCGCAATGGGCGGCCTCGGGTATCAGTACCTTGGTGGGGCGCTTGGCTTACCCCAAGGAAAATATTCGGGAATCACAGCTGGGGTGGGCGGTGCACTGGGCGGTACGTATGCCGGGGCAGCAATGTCGGGTATGGGGATGGCTGGAGCGGGAGCCGCTGCGGGTTCTGTTGTCCCCGTTGTGGGGACAACCATAGGAGCCGTGATCGGGGGGCTTATTGGATCACTCGGAGGAGGAAGCGAAAAAGAACCTAAAGTTAGAGTCTTATCAGGACAGTGGGGAGAAGGTCACGGCGGGCCTGGAGAGTTGAACTCTGATTTTGGATACAGGACATGGATCCAGGATGTTGAAGGCAGTGGCAACAGGTCCGAAATAGGCAACGCTATGATGCAGGTCTTTGATGCTCAGCTCCAGGCCATCGAGGATGCCACATCTTGGGGACTTAAAGAAGCTCTGGCAGGAACAAGTTTTAAGTCTACTGCCAAATTTAAAGACCACGACAATGATTTAGAAACAGCTCTTACAGCTATGTCTGATGATCTTTTTAGGCAGATCAATCAATCGCTTGTAAGCGCCATGGGCATATCTTCAGTTGGCTTAGATACATCATTTTTTGAAGGTCTGAGGGCCGACGGGGAAACACTGCTACAGACATTTGCCAGGTTTGCCACCATAGCTGAGTCAATAGATGATTTTTCTGGTCGCATGGATCAGCAGATGTCAAGCGGTAAGACAGCAGAGCAAGCCTTCGGCAATCTTGTCGTAATTGCAGAGACCCTGCAAGCGGTGACATCCGCCACGGATGCAATTGGTACGTCCTCCGGCATTAATAATGTACGCAATATGATCCAGGCTCAGGGCGATTACATGAAGGCTCTGGAGACGGCAGTTGCAACACAGGATGAGCTTGCTCAGGTACAGATAGGAATATCACAACAGATTGGAGCATCGATATCGGGCCTGACCGCTGACTCCCTGCAAAGTGTGTTGGCATCCGGTGGAGATATCACAGGGGTTCTTCAAGCCACAGTAAAAAACGCGGCGGCACAAACAATTGCCGGTCTTGCATCGGAATCCATTATGGCTGAATACGGCAACAGTCTGAATCAATTGATCGGGGATGCTTTTAAAAACATCAATGCAGAGGATCTCAATGCCAGCGACTTAACCGATGCCCTCAACGATATTTTGACTGATTTTGACTGGGACAGTATGGATGCCGAGGTGAGTGCGGCGGCTGATGCAATCAATGACTTCATTGCAGAAATAGAACAAGCTTCCAAATCTGTGGACGAACTAAAAAACACATACTTAGGTTATTTACAAAAAGAGATTGATATCAGACAAACAGCCTTTGACAACGCCAAAAATGTACTTGAAGAATATATTGATGGGGAAGAAAGGTTGATTGATGCCAGGCGGCGGGCGGCCAAGTCTATCGATGACTTTATCAATGGCTTAATGGGGTCCAAGCAGGCCCCGGTTCAGTCCCTTGAGTTTTTCGAAAAGAGGTATGCTCAACTGCTATCTGATGCACAAACAGCCGGACCAGATGATATAGGCAACGCTGTATCGGCCCTGACACGCTTTACATCTCAGTACCTTGATTTTGCAGGCGCTTACGGGGGGCAAAACTACAACACCCTATTTAATAGCGTTGTGAGTGACCTGGAGAGTGTAGGCGCAGATCAACTCGATCAGGCAGATGTTCAAACACGAGAATTACGAGACATTAAGGATTTGATCGGCGACACCGACGGCAAATTGTTTGACTTAAACGAAGCCGTTCAGAGTTTTGTGGATGCCAAAATCGGATTGGATGAGTCCGATTGGATGGTTCAAGAATTAAATTCTTTGGCAAGCATTGACTCAAATCTCTTGCTACTATACGATGCACAAAGGGCGTACTATGGAAAAGTAGACACGAGTAAAGAACCCCCGACACCTATCCCCGAAATGGACTACGTACAACAACTGTACAGCACAATAGGGAGATCCGGTTTTGGCAGCGATATGAACCAAATAGATCCTGCGGGATATCAATATTGGATTGAGGCCTCAAAAACAAGGCCCCCGGAAGAGCTATCAAAGGCGTTTTATAATGCAGTGCATGAATATATAGCCCAAAACCCCTACGACCCATATACGCAGTTTGTTTCCCCGTACATGGGATACGCAGATGGTGGCATCATATCAGGCCCGACATCCGGTTATCAATTGCCCGGGGCAACATTCCACGGCACCGAAGCAATCGTTCCTTTAAAAAACGGTTCAATCCCTGTAGATATTAGAAGCGGGAACCAGGATATAAGGGTTGTTGTTAAGATTGGTAACCGGGAACTGAAAGACATCACAACCGAAATTATCCGCACGGACCCCGAAGCACAGGGTCAAATAAGGCGGGTTGCAAATGGTTGATATGTCAACGTACTTGAGCCCCAAAGCTGCAGACTACACTGCCACTGAACTCGAGATTGTCTCCCAAAATGTCTTGGTTGAGGAAGGCCAGAAGCGACAGTATTTCCATGAGTTCGATTCCGGTGATCTAGAAGTAGTGACAACGTCTGACTCGTTTTTTTCTGTCACGATTCAATGGGACTGGATAGACTATACTGATGCGGAAACTATCCTTGATTTTTACCATGATGTGAACAAAGCCAATGCCAGACAACGGACATTTCACTGGTGGCACCCATTGGACGGCAATACCTATGTGGCCAGGTTTGCGACGGATTTGACACAAACAGACAACGTTAAGAAACCCGGCGCAAAAGAGATACCACGGATTACACTGAGGATTGAAGGGGTTAAAGTTTGGGATGTTAGAGCCACAGAATCCGGGCTGACAAGAATAACTGAAGATGGAAGGATTAGGGTGGTATAAAACATGATATCATGGCTTTTTGAAATAGCTACATTAAAACTGTCCACAAAGAATGTCACTTGGAGTGAAGTTGATTATTCTGGTATTGTCATTCCCGATTCCTTTTCCGGCATCACAATGCGTTGGAACATTGCTGGCAATGGCCTGATTGCTCCCAACGAAATGATTTTTGATGTGTCCAACCCCGGCGGGACTTATTTAACAACAGATTTTGAAGATAAATTCTGCACAGTTAGATTGATTGACGGTGATACCAATGTCAGGACCTGGAAGTTTAAAATCAATAGAGCGATTTCTTATTACGGTAAAATCACTTGCTATTGTGTAGATTTCTTACAGGAGTTTTTGGTTGGAGATTACCCTAACACCAAGGCTCCAAAAGAAATCTGGCCGTCAAGTGATGCTGAGGATTCCGACGCTTACTGCGTGCCGGTTACCCTCGGTACTGCTTATATCCCGGTAAGATCAGTCAATACAGCAACAGATAGATTTTATGTTTTAGGAGAATCAGGCCCGACATATTCGGTTTATGAAGTAGCGTCCCCAAGAGCATGGCCCAACAGCTCCACGTGGTCTTCTACATCTTATACTATGACGGGATCAACTAACTCCGGGTACCAGCTTTTACAACCCATTATCGCCGATTCTGATGGAGATGATATCGCAGATGCACCGGGCCTTTGGCGGTCAGGGGATACTTTTTATGATATGCTGTGCCGGTTCGAGCGGAGCGACACTGTTTCGCTCAATAATCCTGCCGAATGGACGGAATACGTTCTTGAGGATTTCGGTGTTGCCAGCGTTGATATTGACGATGTTTCTTTTGCGGCGGCTGGTGCTAATTATGACGCATTGACATTGGGTTTTGACGGCGGGGGTTGGTGGAGAAAAGAATCCAGGGAAAGAATATTGTCGAACCTGCTGGCTCAAACTGATTCATTTTTAGTCCAAACAGATAAAGTCGAGTTATATCAGTTCGATAAAACACCCAAAGAGACAATCACAGATACCTTGCGGTTGTCCTTTTCTCCCTCCTTGGTGACAAAGTCAATCAATGACGCTGGCCGTGTTCATTGGCAAGAATCGGCAAGCAAACCGTCAGACGTGTTAAACGGCAGGGCCGTTGTCCCTACACATGGTGGAGTTGGCGCAACGGAAAACACCCCCTCTTCCGAGATCTTGGAATGTAGGTTTCTATCTGATTCCATTTCGGCCCAAAAAGCAGGTATTTTATATTTTCAAAAGAAGTTTGAGCAATCACAGAGGATCAATTTTAGTGTCACATTTTCAAGCCTGACGAATAAGGCAACACTTACACCAGGGTACGTGGTGACCGTTGACAACACCTTGTACGGTGGAAGCAACAATGTCGTTATAACTGATATGGTAATCAACCCTGATATGCGGGTTGATTTTACCGGGGTGGTGCTCAAATATCTGGAAGATTGGGGAGATTTAACCACAACTACAAAAGATGTGGTAACGGATTCCTCTTCGGGGTTTCAGCTTGCGACAACCGATTATAACGGGGATTTAGATGTTGATGCCGGGGCAGACTGGAAAACCAACCTATTAAATATTCCAGACAGGTTTAAAGACACCGCATCCTTGGGAATAAACGTAACAGATTCTTACATGGGATATTATGACGGATCTGCTTTTAAGGTGTTTATTCAAAACAACGGAAACGTTCAGTTCGGCGACCCAACAACCGGGCAAGGGTTCACCTGGAACCAGGAAACCGGGGTTTGCACGATAAATGGTTCTTTGAAAATTGTAAACCCCTCTACAGTGCGAAGTGATTTGAATGTTGCGTACGGGGCAGATAATACCACCACAAGTATTAACGGGGGTATTATTACAACAGGGGTGATCCGAAACAGCGCATCGACTATGGTGATTGACTTTAACAACTCTAAAATAACTGTAAAAGGAGACAGTAATCTTGTCGTAGACGGTCAAGCCATAAGACTTGAATATAATGGGTATTTGCTGGGTTTTGTGGGCGCTTCGAATGTTGGTACAATAATGACATCAACCGGGTGGTTAACCCTGTATGGCGACAGCTACGTTTATTTAGAGTCGGTGCGCAGTAGCGGCACCGGGGTAACTATTCGAACAGGGGGTGCAGATATTATATTCGACCCAAAGGGAGGGTCCGTAAGACCTCGTATAGACAACTCCACCCCTCTCGGAGATCCGTCTCTTAGATGGAGAGAGGTATGGGCAGTTGATGGGACAATTAATACATCTGATGCAAAAGAAAAATCAAATATACAGGATTCTGATTTTGGACTTGATTTTATTAACGAATTACGACCCAAAAAATGGATATGGAATGGAAGAAAAAGACCTCATTATGGCCTTTTGGCGCAAGATGTTGAATCCGTAATCCAAAAAAAAGGAAAAGATTTTGCGGGGCTTATTAAAAGCAATCTTACAATGGTTGCCAGAACCCCAGAAGAAGAATCAAAAAGCAAGGAGAAAGTTGTTGTAAGGACAGAACACGTTAAACCAAACGATGAAATCATGGAATCCTTTGACTCGTACGGTCTCAGATACCATGAATTTATCGGGCCGATTATAAAAGCAATTCAAGAAATAGATCAAAAACTGATAAGAATTGAAACAAAACAAGGAGAAACAAAATGAACCAGCAAATAGATATAAACAGAATCCTGCAAATACTCGGAGCAAAAGAAGTTGAAATAGACATCCTGCGAGAGCGTATCCGACAGCTTGAACAAGAAAAACAAAAAGAATCTAAACCCTTAAAATCGGACCCGGTTGAATAATGCACAACTTCCTCGCAGAAGTCACAGCCGACTGCATGGACATCTTGATGGTAAACCCTCAATCGGTAATGCCGAGCAAGGGCCGTAAAAATCAAATCGTCCATACGTTTGAGGATGGGCGGGAGTCTGTTGCGATTGTCTCCGATACTTCTATTTTCGAAGTTGAATTACAATGGGAGTACGTTTCCGATGCTGAGCGATCAACTATTATGGAGCTGTTTCACAACCCTACAAAAGCTAATGGGTCAGCAAGATCTTTTTATTGGCTGAACCCTATCGACAACAATATGTATGTGGTGCTTTTTTTAACCCCGTTGAGAACTGTTTTTAAGCCCGCCTTAAATATTGGGATTGAGACAATGAAATTAAGAGTGCTAGGGCACGCTGGGCTGGCCTTTTCGGACTATACTGATATGTCCGTTTATGTAGAATCCGGCACATACATGAGATTTATATAAGGAGAAAACATGGCTTTTACATACAGATCGGTCAAAGGTAGCTTGCTCACGGCCGAAGAGGTTGACGCCAATTTTTTAGAAGTAGAAACCTTGCATGATGCAACAGAGGGTTTTAAAGAAAATGCAGAAACCAGCGCCTTAAATGCTTCGGCGTCTAAAGACAAAGCCCAAGAATGGGCAGAAAATCCAAAAGATGTTGAAGTTGAGGCGGGACAATACTCGGCGAAACACTACTCTATAAAAGCATCAGAATTTACTGGGCCTTGGGAAACATGGCAGGGAGATTGGGTTGCTGGTAGTTATACTGCGCTTGACGGAGTCACACACAACGGGTCATCTTTTATCGCCAACAAAAATACAAGCGAAGAACCTTCCCTGTCTGCTGCTGATTGGGATCTCTTGGCGGGAAAAGGGGACCAAGGAGACCAAGGAATACAAGGTGAACAAGGAATACAAGGCGACCAAGGAATACAAGGTGAACAAGGCGATCCATGGAACCAATGGCAAGGGGATTGGGTTGCTGGAGCGTATAGTTATCTTGACGCAGTACAACACAATGGTTCAAGTTGGGTAGCAAATAAAAATACAAGCGAAGAACCCTCAATATCCGCTGTTGATTGGGATCTCTTGGCGGAAAAAGGAACTGACGGGACAGGAACAGGTGATGTTAAAGGCCCTATATCAGGGGTTACTAATAACTTCACGTCCTTTGCCGATGCAACTGGGAAAAACATTAAAGATTCAGGTAAAAACGCATCCGATTTTGAAGATGCAGGGGCGGCGGCTACAGTTCAAGGGAATTTAAACGATCATACAAACAATACAACGGACGCGCATGGTATTGATGGGAAAGTCAACACTGACGATCCCAGGCTTTCAGACAGCAGGCCCGCTTCTGATGTTTCTGCTTGGGCAAAGGCTGCCTCAAAGCCTGCTTATACTTCCACAGATGTGGGTTTGGGAAATGTTCCAAATGAAGATGCAACAGATCCCGCCAATTGGAACACAGCCAAGACTGATGGAAACTTCCTGGTTGGTAATGGCACCACTTATGTAGCAGAATCAGGGGCAACAGCAAGAGCCAGTATGGGCGCTATTGCTGCAACTAACTATGCAACAAGTACTGTGGGTGGGACCGTTAAGTGTAGGCTTAATGGTACTACAGCGTACTTCACAATTGATGGGACATCAGCATAATGCCTTTTAACTTAAATGGGACAACGATTCAAAAGTTAGTTCTTAATGGTGTAGAAGTGGATAACGCTTATCTGAATGGGGTTAAGGTATTTACAGCATCTCCAGAGGTAGGTGACTATTATAACGGGGGTACGTACCTCGGTGATTTGGACGGGTATAGATACATATGGTCAGGTTTAGAAAGTGACGATCTTACACAGTCGGACGCAAAAACATACTGTGAAAATCTACAAAAGGATGGCTATGAAGACTGGTTTTTACCGACCCGTGGTGAACTCCTATGGATGGCAATAAAACCAATGCTAATACCAGCTATAAAAACTTGGTCTTCTACCAATTCCTCATCCTTAGTCTCCTATATGGTTGATACAGCGAACGAGGTGTCGTCTACCCAACGTAACACCAACCTCTATCCTGCTTTACCTATTAGAAAGGAGGAAATATAATATGTACATAACATGGGAAGACCGGAAGAACACCAGGAGTATCGACGGAGTACCTCTACAGAAGAAACCTGTATTTTCCTTCAAGTACGCCTGGTTCCTATTAACAGAGGCCACGGCCTTGTACGTGGAGTCTCACGACGATGGTTATTTCAATAAACCATTAACACAAGAACAGATTAATGAGATAACAACGTTCTATAACAACTGGGAACCACCGGTGGCTCCTGAGCCTACTGAGGAGGAGGTTATACAAGAGTTCAACTTGACAGCTTCCATGGAGGACTCGTTCATATCCCCGACTGTAATGAAGCGTCTCATGCTGGTGCAGATAGCCGATGTACCCGACGAGGATCTCCGGGAGTACGCCACACTGTTCCCAACATTCAAGATCGGGGCAGTTGTCACGGCTGGGGATCGGTATCAATACGATGGCGATGTCTGGGAAGCTATCCAGCCTCACACCACGCAGTTGGATTGGTTACCGCCGGATGTCCCTGCCTTATGGAAACGGGTACACGACCCGGCAGTTCTTCATGAGTGGGTCCAGCCTACTGGGGAGCATGACGCTTACAGTTTAGGAGATAAGGTTAATTGGAAGGGTACTCCTTGGACATCTGTAGTTCATGCGAACACTTGGGAGCCCGGGATATACGGCTGGGATATTACAGGCTAAGGGGGTCTTATGTTAGACGATGTATCTGAGACTTTTTATCAAACCTTTTATACTTGCGTAGCTTGGATCTCCTCGAACCGGTCAGCTATCATGGCTATAACTATGTTTACTCTCCAGGGTATCTACCTGGTATGTAAGATAATAGAATCAATAAGGGATAACAGTGGCAAAAGGAGCGGCAACAAATCATTGATATGGGGCAGTTTATAAAGACCCGTGGTGATGATATTGTGGCTCATGCCTGGAGTTTGAAGGGACAGGTTAATAACTCCACAACCATTGAAGAACTGACCGCTATCGATATCAATATCGGGTGGCTAGAATAACCCACATAATGATTTAAAGGAACAAAGGTACAACGAGCTGGGATATTTTAATCACGGAAGACGGCGTACACATAGCAGTGAGGTAGAACATGGCAATTGTAAAAATAATGACCGAAGGCAACGACTATCGTCTCACGGAAGACAGCAGTTATCGCATTGCCGAAAAAGAAATCTTGTTGAAAACAGATCCGGCTGCGAGTCGAATACAAAAAGTTACGGCGACCTATTCAGTTTCACAGACCCGCAAGTCATACAGCGTTGAGGTGACTACATGACAGCCCTAACGGCATATACTGGCAGAGACAATGAGGAGCGAATCAATTTGCTTGAGGACGGGTCTATCGTTTCGGCTGGTGTCGTGACCCGAGCGGTTTTAAAGTTTGGCGGTTACTGTGTGAATACTGACGAAGATCCGACTATAGTCTATTTCAGCGACTCAAACAATCAAACGCTTTGCTTGAAACTTGGACTTGTCTCTGGTATTTCTGCTGGAGTATATCGTGGCGCAAGACTAACACTTTATGATGCAACAAACACAAACGGAATAGCGTGGGCGACATTTACTGTTCATGTCTATTCTTGGACAGTATGTGATTAGGAGATATAAATTATGGCCGAACAGAAAATAAGTACAATGACTGAATTGACTGATATCAATGCAGGTGACTATGTTGAAGTCTCAGAAGATGACGGTGCCGGGAGGTATAACACAAAAAAATATGACTTAGGCGACTTAGCCGATGCGGTGAGCAAAAAGCATGATCAAGGAACAGACACAACCTTAGGAACGATGACGGCAGATATTGATATGGACAATACATATCAAGTCATCGGTCTCGTTGCTCCTGCTGCTGCCGGGGAAGCTATTAGACAAACTACAAGCATCACAGAATCCAACCTTGAACAACTGACCGATGGCAGCGATACCACCCTGCACGATCATGATGGGATCAGCGAAAACACATCGGCAAGGCACTCCCAAAACACCGACACCAAACTGGACGAAGGTGGAGCAAATGAAGTAACGGCGGCGGAGATTGTGACGCTGAAGGACACGACTGTGCCAGCCAAGGCCGACAAACTCATCCTCGAAACTGCAGAAAAGACCGCCGATTATATCTTGGCAGATGGAGACCAGGACAAGGTTGTTTTGATGAACAAAACAGGCGCCGCCACCTTGACAGTCCCGGCAAATGACACAGTTGCCTTTTCAGTCGGAACTATTATTGGTGTCTATAACCGTTCGTCTGACGCCGTGACCATTTCTGGAGATGCGGGTGTGACTGTTCGCAACGCCGGTTACCTGGCCCAGTATGGCGAAGTGTCGCTCAGGAAAAGAGCAACGAATGAATGGGTGCTGGCGGGGACGGTTCGCGATGTGCCTCAGCATGAAATTGCTGCTTTGATAAATTTCTTCCATGCAACAAACGGCCCGAACTGGACGAACAATACTGGATGGGGTATAGATCCTGTGGTGGGGAATTGGTACGGGGTTACAGTAGTTAATGGTCACGTGACAAGGTTGGCACTAAATGCCAATAGGAAAACTCTATCAGGCCCAGGAGCGCCATTCTTGGTTGCTCTATCTGAGTTGGGCTATCTGAACCTGGAGGCCACAGGAGTAACTGGAGACATAAGTGGCTTTAGTGGCTTAGCAAACTTAACTATTCTGTACCTGTACAACACAGGAGTAACTGGAGACATAAGTGGCTTTAGTGGCTTAGCAAACTTAACTGTTCTGAACCTGAATGTCCCAGGAGTAACTGGAGACATAAGTGGCTTCAATAGCTTAGTAAACTTAACCTTTCTGAGCCTGTTCAACACAGGAGTAACAGGGAGTATAGGTGGTTTCAATAACTTAGTAAACTTAATCCGTCTGTACCTGGATAGCACAGGAGTAGCAATTGACACAATCCCCGTGTTTGTTAAGCCTGATGGTACCTTACAGCTAGGCGGATCAAACCCGGCACCAACCTGGGGGACAGTAGAATCACCAACCCAGGTAACCCTTAACATAGTAGAAAATCTCAGGAATGGGTGGGCAATAACAGTAACAGGAGGTATCCCAGCATGGGTACAGGACATGGTATAACACAACCTAAATACAAGAACATAATAAATGATGTGACTCTGTACGTATCCACAGGCATGGGGCATAGGATAGTTCAGGATGACATCCAGTACATTGATACGGATTCAACTACCATCTCACTGCACGCTATCACTGAGGTACCAGAGGGTATCCTGGAGCCCGATGCAACTATCGAAGAAGCCAGGGACGTGCTGGCTGGGATGGTAATCGAAGGAGACCTGGAACCAGGAGAGCTGGAGGCTTTGTTGGATGTATATCCTGCATGGACAGAGGATACTGAGTACACTATTGGGTCGCTCACTAAACATAGTGGTGAGCTATACAAAGTGAATCAGAATCATACATCCCAGGCTATCTATCCGCCCGGTAGTGAAGGTGTATCTGCCTTGTATTCAAGGGTGGTACCTGACTCGGTCATCCCTGAATGGGAGCAAAAGGAAGGAAGCCATGATGCCTACAGCAAGGGGGATCTGGTGATGTTTAATGGAGAGGTGTACGAGTCAACAATTAATAATAACACATGGTCGCCTGCTGATTACCCAGCAGGTTGGATCAAAATAGGGTGATAAAATTGACAAGCGCTGTTCGGAGCAAGGGACCAAAAATAAATGGAGTTTAAATGTCCGAGACTAAAATGATCCTTGATAAACTACAAGCACATGGTAAAAAATTAGACAGGATGGAATCTACACTCGTACAGTTAGCTGTGCAAGATAACGAAATCCGCAACATGCAAAATCAGATTACAGCATTATGGAGTAAAATAGATCTTACACATGACCCGGATGGAGTGCTTACCAAAATCCTTGAGTCTCAAGCTGCGATGTTGGAAAAGCAAAGTCAATGCGAAGTGCATAGTTTATCTACGCAGATCAAATGGTTATGGGCCACTATTATCACGATGGCTTTTGGAGTAATTGCAAACGGGGTAAACGGGGTAAAATGAATCATCAAAAATTGGTAAATGAGTTGATCAGGGACGAAGGGGTAGAGCTTAAACCCTACAAATGCACAGCGGGGCACTGGACTATAGGAGTTGGCAGGACGTTGGAAATACAGGGCATTTCAGGCCGGGAAGCATTGTTTCTGCTGGATAATGATATTGACACCGCACGCTGGGACCTTCAAGATATGTTCCCAGATTTTCCAGATTATCCAATTGAGGCTCAGCATGTTTTGATTAATCTGAGACATCAATTAGGACGAAGAGGACTGACTGGCTTTAAGCGGATGCTGAAAGCTGTCCGCAAAATGGATTGGAAAGAGGCTGCGAAGGAATTGAGGGATTCAAAACTCTGGAGATTAGATGCCCCCGCAAGAGCTGAACGATTAGCCCATCGGTTGGAATGCCTTGAAGGTTGATATCCTCTCATCCCTGTGCACGGATCGACTCGGAAACAAACTGTGGGTAATAACCGATCCATTTGTTTTCATCATAGACGAGGCAATCTATGAGATCCCAATGGGCTTTGTGTTCGATGGGGCTTCAAACATTCGATTGCTGTGGGCTATTTGCCCTCCCATGGCTGGCCCAGCTGGAGAGGCTACTGTTGTTCATGATTGGTTCTATAGCGTAGAGGGGCCTGATATAGGACGTTTAAAAGCAGATTACGTTTTGTACTGTATGGCTCGATTTAGAGGAGCAAGGGTCCTTGAAGCCCAGGCGATTAAAACAGGAGTAAATCTGGTAGGGTGGATGCACTACAAAAAAGGTAGAGACAAGATGACATTTAGCTCTTGTTATAATCTTGTCCGGGCGAGACTACGGGTTGCACAATTAACTTTAAGGGGAAAAAAGAATGAAAAAAGCAATGTTGATGTTTGTACTGATGGTGGCTTGCACAGTGGGTTGCAATAGCATACTCAATAGCAAGGGAGATAAAATCCTTGCAACAACCGATACCGTTTATCTTGTTATGAGGGTGATTGTCACAGACCCAGGAGTTTTGCCAAAGATTGGGGCGGACGATCTGCAAAGACTCGTTGCAATCGAAAAAGCCTACCTATTTGCAAGGGAAAAACATCTGGAGAGTTCAGGGGAAAATAAAGCAATCTTGGACATTCTGGTTGTGAGTGCTGATGAAATGTTTGAGATTATCGAATCAATCCCGGGGATATCAAAATATGATAATCAGATAGACCGAGCTAAAACAGCAGTGAGGATAATCCAGACATTGCACGGACATCCTGATTTTAAAGCATAATAATAATCCCCCGACCACAATGATGCAGGTCGGGGGATTTAGTTTAGTTAATTAACCGCACAGTGTGTACCCGCAGGAATGGCAGGTGACGCACCCCTCCTCATATACAATCTCCGATCCACAATCCGGGCAGAGATCTTTTTTAAAGGAGACCTCTACCTTCTTTTCTATATTGGTGCCGTAACGTTTCTCAAGGACCCGGCCGATTGCATCGGGGATTGACAGTACCATACCGCCCTCCCGGAACACAGCATGCTCCCCACCAATGCCTGAGACCTGCTCAATGACATCCTGGACATCCACTCCCGCCCTCAGTGCAAGAGAGATCAGCCGGCCAATAGCCTCGGTCTTTGCGGTGGTTGACTTGCCGGATTTACCAATGGTTGCAAACACTTCAAATGGTTTCCCGTCCTGCTCTGTGACAGTAACATACAAATGCCCCATTCCTGTTTTCATTTTTGTAGTAAACCCCTCCAGGGTTTCAGGTCTCTGGCGTACACTTTTGGAGAAACTATCCTGGGTGGCGGGAACTCTTGAGACGGACAACACCTGGTTTGCCTTGCTTCCGTCCCTGTAGACGGTAACTCCCTTGCAGCCGAGGTCAAAGGCCAAAGTGTATATCTCAGCCACATCTCGCTCAGTTGCATCCGTGGGAAGATTCACCGTCTTGGAGACAGCATTATCTGTGTGTTTCTGAAAGGCGGCCTGCATCTCCACGTGCCAGGCGGGGGTGATATCATGAGACGTAACAAAGACTTTCCTAACATTCTCTGGGATTTCAGTCATCCCTTGAATAGTACCCTTCTCAGCTATCTTTTTCATTAGTTCTTCACTGTAAAACCCTTGTTCTTTTGCAACTTTCAGAAATATTGGGTTAACCTCCAAGAAAGACTCTCCATCCATGATGGTTCTAATATAGCTCAGGGCAAATACTGGTTCAATTCCGCTTGAACAGTTGCAGATGATACTCAGGGTACCGGTGGGAGCAATCGTTGTGACCGTGGCATTTCTGTAACGCTGATTTGTCCGAAAGATACTCTTATGAAAGTTCGCAAACACTCCTCTTTCCTGGGCAAGTTCCCGGGACGCCTTGCGTGCCTCGGAGTTAATACAAGCCATAATCCCATCGGCTAAAGATATAGCAGTACGCGAATTATAGGGGACATTTACCATAAAAAGGAGATCCGCAAAACCCATCACCCCAAGTCCGATCTTTCTGTTACCCCTAACCATGGCCGTAATTTCATCAAGGGGATAGATGGATCGATCAATAGTATTATCCAGAAACCGAACAGCGAGTCTAACTGTTGATTTAAGGGCCTCATAATCTATTTCGTGATCCTCAGTTACAAACTTTGATAGATTAATCGATCCGAGATTACAAGCCTCCATGGGCAAGAGGGGTTGTTCGCCACATGGGTTAGTAGATTCGATCTCTCCCAGGAGCGGGGTAGGATTGTATTTATTTATCTTATCCAGGAACACAATGCCCGGATCGCCGTTGCGCCATGCCTGACTGACAATAGCGTCAAACACATCTGCGGCATTTAGAGTACCGACTACCCGATTGTCCTTTGGATCTATAAGGTCATAATATATACCTGCCCTGGCCTTGTTCATAAAATCATCAGTCACGGCTACTGAGATGTTGAAATTGTTCAGTTCTTCACTTGCCTGTTTGCAAGAGATGAACTCCATAATATCTGGGTGATCTACCCTGAGAACTGCCATGTTAGCTCCACGTCTTCTGGAACCTTGCTTTATCTGCTCGGTTGCTACATTAAAGATCTTCATGAATGCGACAGGTCCCGAGGCAACGCCCCCCGTGCTTCCCACTATTGAGTTCTTGGGTCTTATCCGTGAAAAAGAGAATCCAGTACCTCCCCCGGATTTATGAATCAGTGCCGCGTTCTTGATAGCATCAAATATCCCAGTGATGGAATCCTCCACCGGCAACACAAAGCAAGCAGCAAGCTGGCCAGAATCAGTCCCTGCATTCATCAGGGTAGGAGAGTTCGGCAGGAACTCAAGTCTTGCCATCATGCCGAAAAATAGATTTTGATATCTACGTACAAGACACTTATCTGCCCATATATCATGGCTATCAGTCTTTTCAGCAGCGGCAATATGGGTTGCCACCCGCATGAACATTTGATCGGGTGTCTCAACGATCTTCCCCTTTTTATCCTTCTGGAGGTAGCGCCTTTTAAGTACGGTTAAAGTTGCTGTGTCTGTTATCATTTTATTCCCCTTGTTCTAAAATATTTGGATTTGCATAAATGTTACCAATTACCGACACCGCATTATTGCAGGTCAAGCATTTAAGGTAATCCCGGAATACACCGTCCTTGCCTTGTGGTTCTTGAATTTCAAAACATCCATCAACAAAAACGATTTCAGCTTTAAATATCCCCCCATATCCAGAACAACACTCAACAATGTCTCCTTCATAAATATCTTTACCGTTTCGGTCTATCAACCCAGTAAACTGCATAAGTACACAATTGGAAATA
Source organism: Pseudomonas sp. (assembly GCA_034006605.1). GTDB lineage: Bacteria > Pseudomonadota > Gammaproteobacteria > Pseudomonadales > Pseudomonadaceae > Denitrificimonas. The sequence continues at coordinate 29,130 of JAVESM010000029.1, forward strand.
TTTCGGTTATGGTTGTTCACTAAAAGTGCAAGGGTTCTCGATTCTGAAATATCATCCCAAGATATGATCACTTTGAATTTTGTGTCCCACACTCTAAATTTTATACCCCTGTTCATCGGTCTACTCCTCCTCCTACAGCAGCGGCACCAAAGCCCTGCACACTGCCTGAAACAGCAGATCTTTCGCCTGGTGATGTTCTGACAGTTCTCTGTAAGGTACTATGCAGGGATGTGTTTTGGCAACCTCGTCCTTTACCTCACCGAACACCCAGCCCTCCGCCAATTTGTGTTGCACCCAGGAATCATGCAGCCCACTGGTGGGTGCGTTGGGATTCTCAATTACATACTTAACGCCCTTCATTATTGATACCCGTAGCCACCATGGGGCCTTTTCCCATATTTCTTGGGAGTAATCCCCCGCTGTCTCACACAAAGCTCTATTGGCTTCATGGCAAATTTTGGCTATGTCTTCTATTTTCATACTTCCCCTCCTTTTTGAACATTCGCTTAAACTTCACACAGCCAAAGTTGGGGACCTGTCTGTGTAGCCATATCCGTACGCCCTGGTCATCCAGAGTGTTAAACACAATCCCAGCCTCATCCTCCCCAATGGGGCCTCCTATCGCATCAACATTAGCACACTCCCCGTCGAGTTTATCCCACCACCAGCAGTCCCTACATTTTCCCATCATATTTCTCCTTGGTATTTACCTAAGTTTTTACTCTCCATAAACTTTGCCAACAGCACCCGGTGGGGAAAACTTCAACGAGCGGGTGATTTTTCAATAATTTTCTTGATTAAATTTTTCCATTCTTCCCAAAACTTGAGCGCTTTTTCTCCATCCATATTAAAAATTCGCTCGTCGTCAAAATCCCACCAGTCTGTTATTTTGTGACGCTCGCAACCTATCTGGAGATAATCCGCTGTGTATACAATCGAGTATTCCTCTGCCACCAAAATTGATTTTATTTCTCGTCTATTCCCAATGGAGTTCCACAAGTTGGCATCAGACAAGTTGGCATCAGACAAGTTGGCATCAGACAAGTCGGCATCAGACAAGTTGGCATCAGACAAGTTGGCATCAGACAAGTTGGCATCAGACAAGTCGGCACAAGACAAGTTGGCACAAGACAAGTTGGCACAAGACAAGTCGGCACAAGACAAGTTGGCAAAACGCAAGGTGGCACCAGATAAGTTGGCACAAGACACGTTGGCAAAACGCAAGGTGGCACCAGATAAGTTGACACCACGCAAGTCGGCACCACGCAAGTCGGCACCAGACAAGTTTGCATGTTTGCCGCCTTCTTCATACAGCCAGAGTTGATGATCCTCTAAAACTGTTTTTAATTCTTTACTATTCATTTCTCACCCTCCACCCGGAGCATGGCCGCGGTAAGAATATCACGACTTATGGCCTGTATCACATTCTCTGTCATCATACTGCCCTCCGCCTGGATAGATTGCCGACTCTGGGCTGTGCAACCCACCAAGACTGGGTTTCTACACAGCCGATAACTCCGGCCATGTTTGAAAAATCTCTTCCATACCCGTAACCACGAGTATTAGTTTTAATACTTTCCAAGAGCCAGTTGAACTGGCCTTCAGAAATAGAATGTCCGTTGAAACTATATTTGATCCCTATTGGTGAGTTTGTTCTCTTTAACATGGTTTCTCCTTATTATTTGGGGTTGTTTGAGCAGTTTTCTTTGCCTGATACTATCCATCAGGCGTTGATTTGAAATGCGATGGTTAAAAGTGATCTGATAATGTAATCACTTCTGATATCCATCCATAATCCTGGGGATACTTCCCGAACTTGGGTGTATGGATACCATCCGTTGCCTTGGTCATTCAAAGGTTCACACCCGATGGTAAAAAGGCTATTGGGGTGGGCCATATCAGAAAAGGATGGATCTCTTCTTTTCCACCAGGTATCTATCATTTCCTGGAAGGTTTTAATTTCCCCTTCTGGCTCTTGGCCTGTCCACTGACCAGACCAGAAAACCTCCCCATCCTCAACCCAAACTGCTGTCCTGGTTGAGACTCGTTCTTGTGAGTTAAGAGCAAGGTGGGCTGCCTGTGCAAGAGCAAAGGCGATCTTGATATTTTTGGTAGTTGCCTTCATAATAAGTCTCCTTTAATCAAAGATTTATGCCCATGGCTCCAGCACGTCTATACTCCAGGCCTGTCCACCCTGCCCAGGGGATGGTTTCACCTGAGAATGGATACTCCCAAACGGCCTTGCCGTGATGAAAAATCAAGCGAGCTTGGACGCCGTCTTTATCTGGTGGGGGTGTTAACACCAGCCCGGCATCCCGAGCTTTGACTTTTAAGTCTCGGATGAGCGGGTGGTCCAACCCTACTGCCCACCAGGGTACATCTGTCCTCATGGAGCCATATTTCAAGACGGGCAGGTCTACTGCCAGTCCAGTCCAGTCCCTGGTTTCATAGGAATAAAGCCCCATGGCTTCCATGACAGCCACTAATGAGGGCGCTTGATTCAGCGCTCCCCTACTGGAATCAATAACTAAGATATCTTCGCCAATTCCGATTGCATTTCCGGTGCTGTTTACCAGCACCAGGTTACAGTCTTCAAAACGGCGGTACCGGGGATGCTCTTGATCCCCGCACACGGCGGGGTGAAAACAGTCGGCTGGGGAGCCGACCTTGATCATGGAGTCATCGTCCCAGGTTTTTATTTCTTCGATTCCAGCGATTGTCATCGCTGGGGTGATCTGAATTTTTGCGTACATAACTTAACTCCCTCTTTGTATTTATTGTAAATATCTTCAAAAACAACCGGCAGCCTCCGGTAGAACTCAGCCATGACCGGCAGCATGCTCTCCAGAATTACAAACCGAAGCCATACGGCATCTCTCACAGACAGTTCCAAAGTTATGGCTTTATTGGCTGTTGCTTTCATACTTCCCCTCCTTTTTGAACATTCGCTTAAACTTCACACAGCCAAAGTTGGGACCTGTCTGTAGCCATATCCGTAGCCATATCCGTAAGCCCTGGTCATCCAGAGTGTCAAACACAATGCCAGCCCCATCCTCTCCAATGTAGCTAAAGTCTTCTTCCATCGTATCAACATAAGCACACTCCCAGCTGGATTTATCCCACCACCAGCAATCACTACATTTTCCCATCATGATATCTCCTTTATCCGGCGTTAAACGACGCACAAATAACACCAGGTTGTGTTTTTTCAGAAGCTACCCCAATCAACTGTACATCAACATGCGATGGGTGACACCATGGCTCGGTCACAAACAAATCCAACCGTGTTTTCTTATCTACCCAGGTTTTCCCATTCCATATACTTTCATTGTCTGGGTGAGTGAATCTGGCAGTTTGAATATCTGGAGCCACTACAACTGCCGAGTCGTAAAAGTCCCAATCAGAATTTACGTTTTGTTCAATTAAGTAAATGTACATCTGGCTTGCCATTTTAATTCTCCATATTATGAGTTATTATCAATCGTCCATCTTCTCCAATACTTATGCACTCTGGGCAACAAAAACAAAAACAATCTATAACGTGCGGTTCTTCTTTATCACCCGATTCATCGCATGGTATAATGTGAACTTCTTTAGATGTTTCAAAAACTCCCCACATTTTTTAACTGTTCCTTTTTCTGGTTGTGCTTTTCTTTGTTTGGATCGTACCCAGATCAATCACTTCACCTCGTGTTCATAACGTACTTGTATATAATCTGCTATCATCATTAAATAGTTTGCACAGTGTACACATTGATTTTGTATTTTTGTTCGATCGCAATCCTTATATGCTTCCTCTATACATGATACTTTATTAATAAATTTCTCCATTAAATACTGTAAATTACCTACATCAGTAATCCAACCTGTTTGTCCTTTTTCTTCATCGTAATCACACAGCATATTTTCCATACGTGCAGTAAACTTTAGCATACTTTTTCGCATCTATTTCTCCTCCCACACAACTTCTCGTTTATATTTTTTAAACTCAGCCCGTATTTTTTTAAACTCAGCCCGTATTTTATTTATTATATTGGTTTGTTTATCCTGTTCTATATACTCTTTAGCTTCAGAAATAGTATTATGGGTATTGGTCCAATCAAGTTCAATCCAAAAAGGAAACCACCAATATGTATACTGAACTTCAAATCCAAGAAATCTGTCTGTAATAATTCTATACCGTCTTTTCATTTCCTACTCCTTTTTCAATGCTCGTTCACTAAAATCTCTACGAACTCTTCTGCCACACTTCCAACAATACTTTACAGGTGGATTGCTTGCCGATTTTCCGGTATCGTATCCACAATGATCACAAGGTTTGTACCAAATATCGTAATCCCCTATGGATCCAAGTTTTTTAGTATCATCTATGTTTTCTTTATCTTTGCTATAATGTGAATACATCATACAAAATCTTAAATGCTTCATATTTTCCTCCCCGCCCCGTCCGGCGTATTATTTATTGTGGTTAGTCTTCATCGTCCCAATTATTTTCTATCCATTCACAAACTTTAGCTCTAGCCAACGGCGTTAAAGTTGCAAGACATTTTTCCGGAATGTCATCAGGATAAAAATTATCAAAAAAATCCTCCCACACCTGCATATATGTCCAGGAATCAAAGAAAACATCTCTCAAGCTTTTGCAATCAAGGCATGTCTTATAGGTCGCAGGGTCTCCATCCCATATTCCAGATATATATTCATACTGTTCACCAGGGTTGACATATCCTAAACACTCCCCGCAACGATGTTTTTTTCGGGCCGTTCTGATTTTTTCCTTGTAACACGACGGTCCTCCGTCATGATCAAGTGATATTGAACAAGAGCAATCCATTTAATCCTCCTTGAGAACCTCGTAAATATCTTCAAAAACCACCGGTAATCTCCGGTGAAACTCAGCCAGGACCGGTAACATAGATTGCCGCATTTGTGGGTGGGCTTTCGGCGAACATCTTAACTTAAACAGGTGTCGCCAACTACGCATATTGGCCGTCACCACAATGTCGGTCTTGAGGCTGTTAGGTAGCACACTCCTTGCCTCCTGAGGTGTTGCTTTATAACCTCCAATAAGTGCCAAATACATACGCTCACATTCGTCCATAGCCATCGCCCAAAGACTATATTCATGACTATTTTTATCCCAGAAAAACGGCCGTATCACGGTGATCTCATTACCGAACTTTTCCTTTGAGTAGTTGCAATACCTGGTTGAACTCTGGTTAACCGATGCCAATCGATGACGCACAAGCTCATGACTGACACCACGATCACAAACAAATTCAACCGTTGCGCTGGCCTGCTCCAGCGGTGTTTCATGCCCCATTTTTATTAACCGTCTGACAAAATCCCCTGGTGACCCAGTGTTCTCGGATTGATAACAAATACGCCCGGCCCGCTCTATCTGCTCCAGGGCGTTATCTTGAAAAAATGTTATTTTGTGCGATGGTTCTATGATTTTCATTGTTATTGCTCCTTTGTTATATCCCCGCTATCTCCGGGAAAAGACCCATTTGTCGATCCTCTGTCCTGAGACTCTCCATGGGTGAATCCAGGGGCTTTCTTGTTGGGAATTGGTAAATCATATATTACCTAAAACTAAAATTTCCTCTTACACCCAGTGTTTTTCAATGTTAATGGTTCGTTGTAATTTATATCAAACTCGACATCTCGAAGTTCGTCTTCAAGTTCTGGGGTATCATAGATATCGATAAAAAGATCTATGATTTCCTGTTGTGTTATTTTTATCAGGTCGGTTTTTTTCTTGGATTTGTAAATACAAAACCCAGTAATATAAAAATTTATGATTTCAAGGCTTTCCTTATTATATGAACACCAAACATGACCACGATATCCATTTAAATCAATTCCATCAAGTTTGTGCATTGGTGTATATTTCATTTTTTATTTTCCTTTTTTCTAACAAGAGTAATTATCCCCCATGAAGCCCCGGCGAAAAGGCAGAATCCAAAAGTTGAGATTGATATCTGACCGGCCATCGTGGGAGCTTCTGCTCCGCACAAGATCATCCCAAAGATTGCATTTGCTGCTAATACGTTCATGAATATTTTTTCTTTCATCTTTTCTCCTTTCTTTATAGCTTTTTCTTAATTTCACAAACATTATACCACGTATCGCCACCATTGTCAATAATGTTTTATCAAGTGACACCAAACACCACACAGTTGTTTTTTATTTGTTACTATACACAATATCACAAACAAATACCATCGAACACCACTCAATTTCTGTATTAAGGATAT
>JAVESM010000048.1:0-5397 GCA_034006605.1 Pseudomonas sp.
CCTGGATGGTCGCACGGTTTCCGCTCTTTGTGAGTCTTCTTTTCAAGATATTTTATCTTCTCCCGAAGATAGTTAATATCGTTTTGCGGGTTATACTCTTCGTGACTTGGATCTGTGTCGTCAAAATAATGATCAGCCATTATTCCACCACCTCCAGCATATACTGTTCTCCATTCTCGCAGCCAACCTGCATTACGCCATATGCGACCCATGCGCCCCAGCACTGGTCAAAAATCTGCATCTTGTCATAGACTTTGGCCTTGATATTGCCCTCCTTGTCCTGCTCCCAGGCCTGGCCGGCCACGCGCAGGCCGGTGTGGAGATTCTCACCAGAGACTTTGTAGGTGTTCAGTTCGCCGCCAAGGACAACTTTCGCCGTAATGGCAATAATAAGAATGACAATCGCGGCGGCTATCCACCATGCAAGAAACTCTCTAAATCGGCTTTTCACTCTTTAACTCCTTCACGAAGGTTCTGATTTTAGCCAATGGAACACAGTCTTGATATACTACTTGCTTCTGTGCTACCCTCCTTACATATTCAAGGAGGAACTCAATCATATTGAGCATTTCTTTTTCTTTGTCGGTCATCTCCACCGCTCCTTCTTGGCACAATCAGGGCAAACCCATCCAAAATCTTTGCCAGGATAACAAAACCTTTTAGAGTTTGTTTTTACCCATCCGCTATCTATTGCGTGTAATTCGGAATAATAAATATCAAACTCTTCAACCTCTGGCGGTTTATTTTCGTCAAACAGCAGCCCTATTGGACAGGCAATGCATATCACATGGCGCATTAAATTGCCGTCTCTATATCTCATCATCTTTTTCATCAGTATTCCACCTCTTCGATCTGAAAATCTTCTTCGCAGTTGGGACACGTAACTTCCTCGCCGCGCAAGTCATTCCAGTCGTTGTTGAAGATTGCATGCGAAAACCGATTGTCCGCATCATCTACTGAGAGATCATACTCTTGGCCGCAGTGCGGACATTTTACATCGAGCGACCACCACAAAAGTGCTTTGGAAGATTTCATAATAAACCCCTATAATAATCGCTCCACCTTTCAGACCAATACGCTTCATTTTCTTCCTGGCAGTCATCGCACAGAAACACCCAGTTCTGCCGGTCGTCATAATACTGGGTATTCTGCCTGCGCCACTGGCCGATGCGAAGATTGCATCTTTCGCAAATGACTTTTGGTGGGAGATCCTTAATCTGGATGAACTGTTGAGGCTCCGTCATCTTCAGCCCCCTCCGTGGTTATCGTAACTTCTGTACTGCTATCATACCCCTTTGCAATCACCTTTGTCACCTTAGGAACGGGCTCTTTCATTATCTTTTCCAGATAGTGCTGCATTGCATCAATCAGAGTCGCTTGATTCAAATTCATCTCATTCTTGCCTTTCATAATGCGCTCCTATTTATAGTCATCAAAGAACATCCCTCTTGAGAGCCCCTGGCAGAGGACCAGGATATCTCGGGTTCTGGTTACGCCGACATAGAACTGACGCAGTATTTGCTCAAACTGCTCGCCTTGGCGCATGGCATAGTGTTGTGCGCCCCTTAGAGATATATCAGGAAATAAAATTACTACGTCGGATTCAGCGCCTTTTACAGAATGCACAGTACCTACTGTGCACATTTTTGCCATCTCCGGTCCATCCAGCCCGCACTCCTTGTAAACCCGCGACGGAAAGTCGTAGGCCTTCTGTTTGGCCGGGGTAATTTGTGACAGAAACCATTCCAGATCAAAGCTCACCGCGTTGTCAAAGGCCTCCTCGCTGAGCGCTTCGAGCATTGCGCCCAGGACCACTTCGGGTGCAAGCTCTTTAGTCTTACACATCTCTCGAAGCTTGGACTTAGCTCCTCGCTGAAAGTTGCCGTCAACCCTGATCGGCTCAGTCCAAGACTCAAGCTGCCCAGGGGTCCAAAGGCGGACACCCTGGAACTCAGCTCCTTGCGGAGCCATGTACGCACAGAGGCGTCCATAAGCTCCTGCATTACCAGTCTGACGCTTCCGGATTGGATTCCAGTCACCCCTGTTAGCCTTGTAAATGTTTGAGAAAGGAATTCCACGATCACGAAGTTGAGCAATAAGTGGTCCGAGCATGTATGAGCAGGTTGCAAGCACCATGACTCTCTTTCCTTCAGCAACGTATCCCTTAATGACAGGAATGACGTTATCCGGCTTTTTCCACGTCGCGTTTGATGTAAATATCTTGCCATCGTGATCTCGTGGCCGATACTCTTTGGGCTCTCTAACCCTGATTTTGGCGATGATTCGGTTGGCCAGGTGCAGTACCTTTGTTGGAACTCGGTAAGATTGTCTGAGGACACGTTTGAACTCCTCTCCGACAGGAGGGTTGAGGAATGCCTCCGGGGTCGCTCCGGTGAAGCTGTAGAGCGTCTGGTCATCGTCCCCGGCCATGAGAATCCATTCCATATATTTGGCCCAGCGCCGGATCAGCTTGAGCTGGACAGGCGTGAAGTCCTGGACCTCATCGAAGATGCCTATTTGGGCTTGGAATGGCGGGTAGTGGACCTCAAGTGCCCGGTCGATCAGGTCTTGGAAATCGGCCAGATTACAGTCGCGCTTGTACCCTTCCCAAGCTCTGTGGAAATCGAGGACAGTAGGACTCCATAATTCTTTTCGCACCATTCTTGCACGATAGATTCCAAGTTGGGCAAGGAGATCGTCACCGCTATTTTGCCCCGCTCCTTCGTCAGTCGGGGCGAGTCCGTCGTCCATCCGGACCGTATCGGACTGGGTGACGGCAAAATGGGGGTACTGTTCATTAAAGTCTTTCGTCTTTGATTCAGCGATGTCGGGATTTCCGAGCATTCTGTAGCAGATGGCGTGGAGTGTGCCAACTTGATCGGACTTGATTGGAAGATCTCGTCCAATAAGCTCTTTCGCAGCAGCTCTTGTAAAGCTTGCGACGATAATTTTGTCTGGGTCATATTTTTCTGCGGCCTCCCCTATATACCTGGTTAAACTCGTTGTCTTGCCAGTCCCCGAAATTACGGAGGGCCAAACACGCGGGTTTCGCGTATCTGGCCCTCTTCGATGGGTTTTCCCATCTCTACCTCCTTTTGTGCTATTGGTTCAACTTTTTCATTCCTTCTACAAAACTAAGTGCTGTTTGTCGAGTTAGTTTTTCTGTACTTACAGAAGCCGCTGAGGCATTTATAGCCCTCCATACGCCACTTAGTATGTCTATATGCTCCTCCATAGATTGTCCTCCAAGCACAACCTTGAATACTTGAGCCCCATTTTCGCCAATGAATTTTACGTCCACGCCGGCTCGATGAAGCTCAAGCATCTTGTTGCGCAGGGGGGAGTCCTTGGCTTTACTCACTGAAACGCCTCGGGCCTATCATCGACTTCAGTGATCAGGCTTGCCGGAGAATCTGTGACGCGGCCAGTCACATAGCCCGTAATGTCGTACACTGCCCTGGTTGTCGTCTTCTGGGCCTCATCTGGCCCTACCTTGAAGTGCATTTTCCGTGACTGGACTGAAAGGCTGGCTGCCGTCATGGCAAAGTTGTGCTTGCTCATGGGCTCGGCATTGAATTTCGTCCAGTTCACAAAATCTGAAGAGAAAATGTAGGCCTTGCTGTCATGCCAGAATGGTCGTCCTGTAGAGAAAGCACTGTCCCTGTCCGTAATGATGCCCTTAGCTTCCAGGTAAAGCTCCAGGGTTGATATGAAGTTTCCCTTCTCGGTCGCATCTTCAGCCGCTGGCGTGACTTCTTCAACGAGCTGCATAAGGAGCGTTGCGTACTGGTCCCACGCCGGGGCCTTAATGATCTTGATGATCTTGCCCTTATGCGCGGCAATGACATTTTTGATGTGCCGCTGATTGATGATCTTATCGATAGTTCCGAGGGAAAGAACAGACCCGTCTTCAAGCACCATCTCAAACTTCGGTTCATCACATACATATTTCACCAGCTTTTTGATTTTTACCTTGAGAACTGGCTCAAGCATCTTGGCAATGGCCTCCTTTGATGGGGGCTCCACGCTGGGATCTCGTTCTGCCGCCATATTCTGTTCTGTGAGCTCCAGAATTTCTTCATTCAGATCACAATGAGCCTCCTGTTCATCGTCTTCGAATTTCTCGAAGACCTTCTTGGCCTTCATGATAGTTCGGGTGATGTAGTCCACGCGCAGGGCCTTCTTGGCTTCGCGCTCATTCTTTGCGTGCTTGCGCCTGAAGGCAATCACCGTGTTGGCTATGTCCTGCTCCGCCCATTTATAGGACACCAGCAAGTTGACCAGCGCCATGTCGTAGCTTGATGGTGACTGGTCCTGCAGATCCCTGCGCCTTTTCTCCCAGGTTAGGATAAACCGCGGCTCAATCTCCTTCATAGCGTCGAATTTCTGCCAGGGTGGGGTGGCATCGTGCCGGAGAAACAGGTTGAACGGGTTTCTATCGGCCGACAACATCTCGGCAATGTCGTCGTCGTTTCTGACCTCTTCCGTGTCCACCAGGAATTGGTAGAACTCGTCAGGATTGTACCGCTTCTCATAATCAGCATCCCGGACGGAGCACAGCATTTGCTCCGCACCGGGCTTCGTGTTCATTGTGCCTGGGACACGAAGTACCCTGGCCAGGTCAAAGACGCTGTCCATTGCCCAGCCGCGTACGGCAGCATGGTATTTGAAACTGAGGACAAAACGCCTCATCAGAGAAGCCGCCTGCTGACGCTCATCCTCAGTCTCAAACAACCACGGCTCCTTGAAGAGCCAGTAGGCGTGAAGGCCGTGGCCGGAATCGACCAGGATAGTAGGGGGTAGAGGAAGGGATGATTTCAGAAGATCTACAGCATCTTCATGAGACGCGGGGAGGTTTTCTTTCTTGTGTGCAGGTCCAGCGATATCTATATCCAGCCATAGGCCCGGAATGCTCGATACCTGCAACGCTGTTGGACGTTTATTGACGCCAAGATTTTTTGATGTCGTACCAAGTCCAAAGTAGACGTTTTCTGTATGTCTGCTCTCTGCATAAGCTGCCGCTTGGTTCGTGTCTGCAAAATAGACGGACCCGCTGTTTGGAATCCAAATATACATAAGTTGTTCGTCGCTTACGATAGCATCGAACAACTCGGCGAAAAACCGGGCTGATACCATGGTCCCTCCGGTCAAAAAAATTGGGCTGAGATGCGAGTATGCATCCCAGCCCAATGTCAGTCAATTATGCTTGCTGGGTTTTTATTCCGCGAACGGAACAGGTCCGTCATTCTCAGGAGCATGCCCGCTTCCGTTGCCGGATGGATCCTGTGCTACTGCCTGATTTTCAAGCATTTCCTTGATCGACCGCTGGTATTCCTTGACGAATCCGCCAATCTCTTCGGGCATGTCGCCAACAGATCTGAAGTTGACGATAGCCGT
>JAVESM010000008.1:0-120268 GCA_034006605.1 Pseudomonas sp.
TCAGGGTCTGTACGAATTACGCGATGGTTGGATTAAGCTTCATCATTCTCAGTGAAACGCCCTGTGCGGAGCCGCATGCAGGGTGTTGTGGGGGCTGAGGGCTAGAAACCCTCGGCTACCCGATTATACGCTTTAATCCTTTATCCCTTCTTTTTTTCTCCGTTCAGTTATCTCGTGTTCGATTCGCTCTTGCTGTAACTCTATCAAAGCACTAGGAAGTTTGAATGAAAGAAAACAAGATATTGTTGCAAAAAACATATATCCGTACTCAAGGATTAACTGAACTGTCGGGTATTTATTTTTAATGACAATGGAGACAAATATCAAAAATAGAGTTATTAAATATGCTTTAAACAACCATTTATGCCGAATAAGACGATTATATGTTAAATCACTACCTAATCTTGCAACCTGCCAGCCCCCAGCAGGCAAAGATTTGGGGTCTCCAACCAATGTAATGACTGCGACCAAAAAACCAGCAAGAATTGAAAAGACTGTAACAATTACGTTTATTGCGTCTTGATTGCCATGAATTAGAGGTTGACAAAAATAAGAGCCTAAACCGCCCCAAAGCACAAGGCATATGGCCAGTTTGATTTTATCTTTGTCAATTTCTCTGCTCATTGCTTGAATACACCATCAGCATCTAGTCTATCGTGATACTCTTTTAGCTTAGTCCAAGCTGCGCTTTTACTAAGTGATTTCCCAAGAGTTTCAACTCTAAATGAGTCAGACACACGAATTTCATCAGAAGTAATTCTATTGCCTGCACCAGTTACAATGACAAAACCATTTTCATGCTCTTCATCAAATTCAGCAATAACTTGTTCAGCGGTTTTTTCAAGTCGCTTTTTGCCTGCCTTTCCGAATTCAGGGTCTTTTGAATTTCGTCTTGCTTCCATACCGTCAAACTTGATAGTAACCTTAACATTAAGGTTTTCTTTTTCAGTTATATCTTTTAAATCCTTATCTTTACTGAAAACGGCAGAAAGCTGATTCGCCATTGCTTTTTTCCAGCCAGAAACTTTAGGGTTATTCTGATCCATATGGATCAAACTAGCCTCATAAAGTGAGGTATTTAAATCAATTTCTTTAACACCTTCATCCTTGATCATTCGAAGCTTATTGGTTTTTGCAACTTTATCTAACTCAAACGTCTTAGCAATTTCTTTCTTTTCAATAGCTCTTAAAACGTGCCAGACATATGTCTCGACGACGGTTTCCCGAACGCCAGAAGGACATAAAATTACGTGATTACCTTTGATATAAACAAAAATCTCACCATCAAGATAGTCCTTTCCGTCAGGAGCGGTCTGTGCAGTAACGTTTGATTGTTTTGCTCGTTTGCTCTTGTCGATAATTGAGGTTGACTCACCTGGTACATATGAGGCTATTTGAAGGTATAACCCGCCATCATCTTTAAAGCTCGCGCCCCTAATTTCAGCACCAGAGCTAACCTCAAAAGTTCTTTTCCCTACAGTATCAAGTACTTGATGAGCATCTATCAAAAGTGACTCAAGTGATTGCTTACCTTGATCATCCCATTTTGCTCTTCTGTAGTAGAACTTCTTATTCTTAAAGTTTGGTTTTTTCCCTGCCATTTTTAACTCCTAAAGGGCAAAAAGGTAATTGCGTATAACGCTTAGCACACGAGCGGCAAAAGTGAAGCTTTTGACGTCCAGCCACACAGTGGCGTTCGTGCTGTGTCTTGTTAGTGTCATTAGATGGCATAGATAGTAAATAATATGATAGGGCTTAACAAAATAATTAAGCCTACTGCAATAACGATTCCTTCATTAGAGTCCTTTGATGGATACTTTCCGAACGATACTACTTTTAGAAAACCACAGCCAATGCCCCAGCATATAACTTGCAAGAAGATTTCGATAATCAGCCAGCCAATGAATCTAGCGATGGCCCCTAATATTCCAATTCCAATCTCTTCAACAGGCACGATGTATGAATCCTTTTGGGCCACTAACATTATATTAGTAAGCATGCGCGTTTCGCCGTTAAGCCTACTTGGTTAATTTAACAGTAAGACATTGTTTATACGCAGCTTTTCCGCCCTTAGCAAGACAACTATCTGCAGCAATTCGTGCTTGCTCACATCTCTCTAAGTGAGTGCACATTAACCGCCTTTGCAAAGCGCCAATCCTTTATATTTATTGGCTCACGCTAAGTGCCAAGAGCATTAAGTGTGCATTGTTCAGTGAGAATCTGTGCACTTTACTTTTTAACAGCTACAGTGAGTCATAGAAAGTTGGTTTTGATAAAGGAGTATCAAATGTCTAACAGCCCTTTTCTTAATGCTATTAGCCAAGCAATGCGGCAAAAAGGCTATGCGTTAAAAACAGAACAAACTTATCTGCATTGGACCAACCGCTTGATCTTATTTCATGGCAAACAGCATATAAAAAAGGGCTTTGACTTTTATGCTCGCCATAAACAAAAAACTGAGCCCACACACAAGGCATGGCTCAGTTCAATATGAATCGTTTGCGGCTAAACGCCTGTGTTTAGATCTGCGACTGCAGGTAGTTTTCTAAACCGAGCATTTCGATTAAGCGCAATTGCTTCTCTAGCCAATAGGTGTGATCTTCTTCGGTGTCGCGCAATTGCGATAACAACATATCGCGCGAGACGTAATCCTTGTGCTGCTCACACAGCGCCATGGCTTCGCTGAGGTTTTTCTGCACACTGTATTCAACAGCTAAATCTTTACGCAGCATCTCGGTTACGCTTGTGCCGTACTCAAAGGCATGCGGGCGCATGTCTGGGCTGCCTTCCAGAAACAGAATGCGGCGCAAAATATCATCGGCGTGCTGGGTTTCTTCTTCCATTTCGTGATTAATGCGGGTGTAGAGCTGGGTTAAGCCGAAGTCTTCGTAATAACGTGAATGCACAAAGTACTGATCACGCGCGGCTAACTCACCACGCAACAGTTCGATTAAACATTCAACAACGTCTGGATGACCTTGCATAGCAACCTCCACTCATAATCAATGCAGCCATCATAAAACAGCGCTAGATGAAATGTAGAGTTTTATCTGATGGCCGAACCAAGTCACACCAATAACAGCTGCTGATATGTACAGCGCATCGACATATGCCATCGACACAAACACCACGCAACACAAACCAAAACAGCACTAAGCGACACTCTGCAGCCAATAAAAAACCCGCAGGCTCTTTGACCAAGCAGGCGGGTTTTGATTAGCGCGATAATCTTACTTGATGTTTTTATACAGCTCGCCGCTGGCGTAGCGCAGATACATTTTTTCTAAGGAAATCGGCTTAATTTTTGATGCATTACCCGCCGTACCGAAGGCTTCGTAACGGGCAATACACACATCGCGCATCGCCGTTACAGTTGCTGCGAAGAATTTACGTGGGTCAAACTCGCTTGGGTTTAATGCCATGTGACGACGCATTGCACCGGTTGAGGCCAGGCGCAAGTCGGTGTCAATGTTGACCTTACGTACGCCGTGCTTGATGCCTTCGACGATTTCTTCTACAGGTACGCCGTAGGTTTCTTTAATGTCGCCGCCGTACTGGTTGATAATCTGCAACCACTCTTGGGGTACAGAGCTTGAGCCGTGCATCACCAAGTGGGTGTTCGGAATGCGTTTGTGAATTGCTTTAATGCGCTCAATGGCTAAGGTATCGCCGGTGGGTGGCTTAGTGAATTTGTACGCACCATGGCTGGTACCAATGGCAATCGCCAAGGCATCCACTTTGGTTTTCTGCACAAAATCAGCAGCTTCTTCTGGATCAGTGAGCATTTGCTCCATGCCCAGTACGCCTTCTGCACCAATGCCGTCTTCTTCGCCAGCCATGCCGGTTTCTAAACTGCCTAAGCAGCCCAGCTCACCTTCCACCGAGACACCACAAGCATGTGCTAAGGCAACAGTGCGACGCGTGACGTCAACGTTGTAGTCATAGTCCATTGGCGTTTTGCCGTCTTCACCGAGTGAGCCGTCCATCATCACTGAGGAGAAGCCCAACTGGATGGAACGCTGGCAAACATCAGGGCTGGTGCCGTGGTCTTGATGCATGCACACCGGAATATGTGGGAACTCTTCGATTGCCGCTAAAATCAGGTGACGCAAAAACGGTGCGCCAGCATATTTACGTGCACCAGCCGAAGCCTGCACGATCACTGGAGAGTCGGTTTTATCTGCGGCTTCCATAATGGCGCGCATTTGTTCTAGGTTATTGACGTTAAACGCTGGTACGCCGTAGCCAAACTCAGCGGCGTGATCAAGCATTTGACGCATGCTAATAAGAGCCATAATTTTTCCCCGCAAGGTCATTAAAATCTATCCGAGCCACTTTATGTGAGTCGGTAATTATTGGTCAACGTGCAAACGTAACCGTTTTAGGCTTTGGCACGTTCTTCTAAAATAGCCACCGCTGGTAAAACTTTACCTTCAACAAACTCAAGGAAAGCACCGCCACCGGTTGAAATATATGAAATTTTATCGGCAACATTGTATTTATCAATGGCTGCTAGCGTATCACCGCCACCTGCAATTGAGAATGCGTCGCTATCAGCAATTGCTTGCGCCAGCACCTTAGTGCCATTGGCAAACTGGTCAAATTCAAATACACCAACCGGGCCGTTCCACAGAATGGTTTTTGAATTCTTCAGCAACTCGGCAAACTGTTGCGCAGTTTCTGGGCCGATATCTAAAATCATATCGTCTTCAGCCACATCAGCAACCGCTTTAACTGTCGCTTCTGCATCGGCGGCAAAGGCTTTCGCTACCACGACATCAACCGGTAACGGTACGCTGACTTTAGCGGCAATCGCTTTAGCGGTATCAATTAACTCAGCTTCGTAGAGTGATTTACCAACGGGGAAACCAGCAGCGGCTAAGAAGGTATTAGCAATACCGCCACCGACAATCAGTTGATCGCACAAATCAGCCAAACTGGTCAGTACATCCAGCTTGGTTGACACTTTAGAGCCGGCAACAATCGCCGCCATAGGTTTGACTGGTGCGCCCAATGCTTTACCTAAGGCGTCCAACTCCGCAGACAACAACGGACCTGCGCAAGCGACTTTGGCAAACTTGGCCACGCCATGGGTTGAACCTTGTGCGCGGTGCGCGGTACCAAAAGCGTCCATCACAAACACATCACAGAGTGCAGCGTATTGCTTGGCTAACTCATCGGTGTTTTTCTTTTCGCCGCGGTTAAAACGCACATTTTCCAGCAGCACGATCTCACCCGGTGCAACTTCAACACCGTTGAGGTAATCACGCACTAATGGAACCTCTCGACCCAATGCTTTACTTAAATAAGCAGCAACTGGAGCAAGGCTGTTTTCTTCACTAAACTGACCTTCGTCAGGACGTCCAAGGTGTGAGCAGACCATGACTGCCGCGCCTTTTTCAAGGGCTAAACGAATGGTGGGTAGCGCTGCCACAATCCGTGCATCACTTTGCACAACACCGTCTTTTACTGGCACGTTAAGATCTTCACGAATCAATACGCGTTGATTGGTAAGATCAAGGTCGGTCATATTTAACACTGTCATGAATTTCAGTCCTTTACTGAGCGGTGAGTGGTACAGGCAACGTTTAAAAAGTGTTCTGCTACATCCAGCATACGGTTGGCAAAGCCCCATTCATTATCAAACCAGGCAACAAGATTGAGCATGCGTGGGCCGCTCATCCGTGTTTGGCTGGCATCAAAAATAGCTGAATGTGGGTCATGGTTAAAATCGCAACTGGCGTGCGGGAGTTCAGTGTAATCAAGCAAGCCGTGCAGCGCACCTTGCGCCGCGGCGTGCTTAAACAGCTGGTTAATTTCTGCAGTATCGGTGTCACGCTGGGTCTGCAAGGTGATATCCAAGCAGGACACATTAACCGTCGGTACACGCATGGCTTTGGCTTGGATTTTACCGTTGAGCTGCGGTAATAAACGCTCAATACCGCGCGCTAAGCCGGTAGACACCGGAATCACCGATTGGAACGCTGAACGAGTACGACGCAAATCTTTGTGGTGATAGGCATCAATCACCGGCTGATCATTCATCGCTGAGTGAATGGTGGTGATAAAGGCATGTTCGATACCGACGTTTTGCTCCAATAACTGCAATAAAGGTACGCCACAGTTGGTGGTGCAAGAAGCATTCGAGACGATCTGTTCAGTGCCACTTAACGCTGCATGATTGACCCCATAAACAATGGTGGCATCCGCATCGACAGCACTTTCCATCGGTTGTGAGAGCAATACCCGTGGTACGCCCGCATCAATAAAACGCTGTGCATCGGCGCGCGTCGTATATTGTCCGGAGCATTCCAGCAACAAATCAATATCCAATGCGGCCCAATCAATGTCTTCAGGTTCGCTCACGCAGAGCACTTTGACGCACACGCCATCAATGTGCAGGCAATCGCCATCAACGCGCACTTCGCCAGGGAAACGTCCGTGAGTGGAGTCAAAACGGGTCAGGTATTCAATGCTGGCTTGATCAGCAATGTCATTGAGCGCGATGATTTCAAAGTTCGCGCCGCCTGGGCGTTCACTTAACGCACGCAGCACGCAACGACCGATACGGCCGTAACCATTAAGTGCAACTCGAAATGGGCGTGCAGACATATGAATCCTTTACAGAAATAAACCGCGCACAGCTCTACGCTCTACGCGGTATAACAGTGAAACAAACAGCGTTTATTCGTCGTCAAGCAACTCGGCAGCCACGTTAAGTACATCGTTCAGAGTAAAGCCAAACATCTCGAATAATTGATTGGCTGGTGCCGATTCACCGTACGTTGTCATACCAATCACGCGGCCATCAAGACCCACGTATTTGTACCAGAAGTCGGCATGCGCCGCTTCAATAGCAATCCGCGCACCGACTTCGATGGGCAATACGGCTTGTTTGTACTCGGCATCTTGCGCATCAAACACGCTGGTGCATGGCATGGAAACGACACGCACTTTATGGCCTTGCTCAGTCAGCGCGTTATACGCATTAACCGCCAAACCTACTTCTGAACCGGTCGAGATCAAGATCAACTCAGGCTCGCCTGCGCAATCTTTTAAAACATAGCCACCGCGTTCAATATCAGCAATTTGCGCTGCGCTGCGCTGTTGGTGATCGAGGTTCTGACGGCTGAAAATCAGTGCGCTTGGCCCGTGTTTACGCTCTAAAGCGTACTTCCAAGAGACAGCAGACTCCACCGCATCACAGGGACGCCAAGTGTCGAGGTTCGGCGTAGTGCGCAGGCTGGTCAATTGCTCAATCGGCTGGTGGGTTGGGCCATCTTCACCCAGACCAATCGAGTCGTGAGTAAACACATAGAGTACGCGCTGCTTCATCAATGCTGACATACGCACCGCGTTACGTGCGTATTCCATAAACATCAGGAAGGTCGCGCCGTAAGGAATCAAACCGCCATGCAGCGCCACACCATTCATAATGGCGCTCATACCGAACTCACGCACACCATAGAACACATAATTGCCGGAAGCATCCGCGTCAGACACACCCTTGCAACCACTCCACAAGGTTAAGTTAGAACCGGCCAGGTCAGCAGAACCGCCGAGTAACTCAGGCAATAATGGGCCGTAGGCATTCAGGCTGTTTTGGCTGGCTTTACGGCTGGCAATGCTTTCGCCTTTGGCGGCCACTTCAGCAATGTACTGCGCGGCTTTGTCTGCAAAGTCAGCAGGCAAGTCACCGGCCATCCGACGCTTAAACTCAGCCGCTAATTCTGGAAACTCGGCAGCGTAGGCGGCAAAGCGCGTCTCCCACGCCGCTTCTGCTTGAGCGCCTGCTTCATCGGCATTCCACTCAGCGTAGATATCGGCAGGGACTTCAAACGGCGCGTGCAGCCAATTCAGCTCGGCGCGGGTTAAAGCAATTTCGTCGGCACCTAAAGGCGCACCATGGCAGGTTTCTTTACCACCACGATTCGGCGAACCAAAACCAATCACGGTTTTGCAGCAAATCAGCGTCGGCTTGTCACTTTCACGCGCCGCTTCAATCGCTACAGCAATTTCATCAGCATCATGACCATCAACATTACGGATGACCTGCCAGCCGTAGGCTTCAAAACGACGTGGGGTGTCATCACTGAACCAGCCCTGCACCTGACCATCAATGGAAATACCATTGTCATCATAAAAAGCAGTCAGTTTGTTTAGACCTAAGGTACCGGCCAATGAGCAGACTTCATGGGAGATACCCTCCATCAAGCAGCCATCACCCAAGAACACGTAGGTTTGGTGATCCACAATGTCATGTGCTGGGCGATTGAACTGCGCCGCCATAACTTTTTCAGCCAAAGCAAAACCGACCGCATTGGCCAAACCTTGACCCAGTGGGCCGGTGGTGGTTTCTACGCCTGCGGTATAACCATACTCAGGGTGACCTGGGGTGCGGCTGTGTAATTGGCGGAAGTTTTTCAAATCATCCAGACTGACGTCATAGCCCGTTAGATGCAGTAACGAATACAGCAGCATTGAGCCATGCCCGTTGGACAGCACAAAGCGGTCGCGGTCGATCCATTGTGGATTTTTTGGATTGTGCTTCAGATGATCACGCCACAGAACTTCGGCGATATCCGCCATACCCATCGGGGCACCCGGGTGGCCACTGTTGGCTTTTTGCACAGCATCCATGCTGAGGGCGCGAATGGCATTGGCTCGCTCACGACGGCTGGGCATGACTCAATCTCCTGAAACTAAAATAAAATAAAGACGGCTATTTTCGCCCACCTAAGCGCAGGGGGCAATCATTGCAGTAAATCAAAGGCCGGATTATAGCGGATAACCGCACAGAAGGCGGCATTAAAGACAGCGGAAAGTTAAGCGAAAGATAGAAGATATACGGCTTTAAACTATTTTTTGTAGCGAATTCAATTATTTTGCAACGCATTCATCGTTGCGCCATAACAGCTTCACGCAACGCGCAAAGCTGTTATGTCTAAACGACTTACAGACCGGCAGAAGCGCGTAACGCCTCAGCGCGATCGGTTTTCTCCCAAGTAAAGGCAGTGAAGGTGTCATCACCGACCGTCATTGCATACGGTGTACGGCCAAAGTGACCGTAAGACGCCGTGGCTTGATACATTGGGTGCAGCAAGTCGAGCATGGTAGTGATCGCATAAGGACGTAAGTCAAATACGTCACGTACCAGCTTAATGATTTGCTCATCGCTGATTTTACCGGTGCCGAAGGTATTTAAAGAAATCGAGGTGGGCTGTGCCACACCAATCGCATAAGACACCTGAATTTCACAACGCTCAGCAAGACCCGCCGCCACGATGTTTTTCGCGACATAACGGCCTGCATACGCAGCGCTGCGATCCACTTTAGACGGATCTTTACCCGAGAACGCACCACCACCGTGACGTGCCATGCCACCGTAAGTATCAACGATAATTTTACGACCGGTTAAACCGCAGTCACCCACAGGCCCACCGATCACAAATTTACCGGTTGGATTGATGTGGTACTGCGTGTCTTTGTGCAGCAATTCAGCGGGAAGCGTGTGCTTAACAATCAGCTCCATCACCGCTTCTTCTAAATCTTTTTGCGAAACATCTGGATTATGCTGCGTCGACAGTACCACCGCATCAATGCCGGCAACCTTACCGTTTTCATAGCGGCAGGTGACTTGGCTTTTTGCATCAGGACGCAACCAAGGCAACACGCCATCTTTACGTGCTTCAGCTTGACGCTGCATTAAGCGGTGCGCAAAGGTAATCGGTGCAGGCATCAAGACATCGGTTTCATTGCTGGCATAACCAAACATTAAGCCTTGGTCACCGGCGCCCTGCTCTTCTGGGCTAACGCGGTCCACACCTTGGGCGATTTCTGCAGACTGCTTACCAATAATATTGATAATTCCGCACGTCGCGCCGTCATAGCCGACCTCGGAACTGTTGTAACCGATATCAATGATCACATCGCGGACCAGTTGCTCTAAATCAATCCACGCATTGGTGGTGATCTCGCCAGCAACAATCGCCACACCGGTTTTTACCAATGTTTCGCAGGCCACACGTGCTTGTTTGTCTTCAGTGATAATGGCATCTAACACTGCATCAGAAATTTGATCCGCAATCTTATCCGGGTGACCTTCAGATACGGATTCAGAGGTAAAAATCGAGTATTCGCTCATGTCGGTTCCTTTAACTACCGGTGCGTGAGAGTGCTTCGTGAATCCGGCTTGGCAAAATGCCGTAGCTGAATTTGAAAGCCGTTTTTTAAACCCAAGTAAAGACTTTCACTGGGTATCAGTCCTGCGGCATCAGCCCATAAGGCCAGTTCATCCTGATCGAAACCTAACCACAGATCGCCGCAGGCCTGCTTGGCCCAATCTTGGTCGTGTCGGCATAGTTCAGTGATCAATAAGCTGCCGCCCGGCTTCAGCAAACGTGCCAATTGACACAAGGCATCGGCGGGAACAGCAAAATGGTGCAAGACCATATTAACCACAACACAATCCGCAGCTAACACGTCATCGTGCAACGCATCAGCCAATTGTAATTGCACATTATGCAAAGCATGCTTTATGCAAGTTTGCCGTGCCAGCTCTAACATTTGCGCGCTGTTATCTAACGCGCGCACCTGTTGAAAACGGCTGGATAATTCTGTTAAAAAGCCACCATCACCTGGCCCGACTTCAATCGCGGTGGCCTCCGCAGAAAAAGTCAGTGAATCCAATAACGCCAGTAAACTGTCACGAAATTGCGGCAAGCCAGCGATTAAATCTTGGCGGCTTTGAAAATCACCGGCCATACGTTCAAAAAACTCTTGGCTGGCCTCGGCACGCTGGGCATGCACCTGTTTGATGCGTAACGCCACATCCGTCGGCACCGACAAGTCATCCAAACTGGTCAACAAAGCATGGTGCAATAACTCATCAAGACTTTGGCTTTGCGGCAAGCTGCGTCGGTAAAAGATCGCATTGCCTTCACGACGCGAAGTTACTAAGCCTGCTTGGGTCAGCACTTTTAAATGGTGGCTGATTCCCGATTGCCCAGTGGCAAAAATATGCGCCAACTCTAAAACACCAAAGGAGTCATTACTCAAAGCACGCAAAATATTTAATCGCAAAGGCTCACCGGCCGCTTTACAAAAAGCAGCTAAGGCGTCCGTCGGACTAAAGGTCGATAATTGCGCGGCAGTACTCATAAGTTGCGCAGTTTAGTCGTAGATCAGATACACAGCAACAGCTATATCAATAAAAGTTGATATAGCATAAAAAGCCTCATGACTGCGGTTTTTGCTAGAAACCACAGTCATTACACAACAAATCAATAGGTTAGGCTGATCAACACAGTGAACTGTTCATAATTTTGTAACTCAAAGGCGCTATAAAGCTGTCATCAAAATATGGAGTTGCACTACGATGTCTACCCTAAATGAACTCGCTGAACAGATCAGCCGTCTCTACCCTGTCGAAGATACGCGCAAGGGCATCCGCTATCGAATCGTCGATCAACTGGCCGGCACCACCGAGCTGGAAGCCATTGGCGGCGAGTCCCGCTATGTCGCAACACATGCGCTGGAAGATCAAAGCCTGTGGCGATTGTCTGCTTAAAGATGATGCATCTTGCCGTTTAGTCAATCTTGTGCCAGCCTAAAACCTTGTTTTACGGATATTGCTAACCCCCTAGACGGCACAAGGATCATGTATGAGCCCGATCTCTTTTAGTCACTCTCTACGCCGCTTATGGGCGCTGGAGCGTTTTGGCTCGAGCTTACGTTTTTTTATTGCACTCGCAGGCTGCATGACTTGGTGCTGGTATACCGGACAAATGGCCTTACTCACGCCGTTATTTTTAGGCGTGATTGCCAGTGCATTGGCCGAATCAGATGACAGCTGGCAAGGGCGTTTATTTTCGCTGTGTGTGACCTTAATTTGCTTTTTCATAACAGCCACCGCTGTTGAATTCCTGCACCCTTACCCTTGGCTGTTTATCGGTGCGTTATGCGCCGCTACTTTTTGCTTAATCATGCTCGGCGCGCTCGGCGAGCGTTACGCAACCGTTGCTTATGCCACCTTGATTCTAGCGATTTACACCATGATTGGTTTAGAACAAAACCACGATGCGCTAGCGCCGATATGGCAGCAACCAATGTTTTTGGTGATTGGTGCAGCGGTCTATGGCGTGCTGTCGGTGGTCTGGTACGGGTTGTTTTCACAACAACCGCTGCAACACAGCTTGGCACGTTTATTTCGCGAACAATGCCATTACCTGAAAGCCAAGTCAGCACTTTTTGAGCCGCTACACAACGCTGATACCGAGAGCCAGCGCTTAGCCTTAGCCAACCAAAACAGTCGTGTAGTCGCCGCATTAAATGACACTAAGGCAATTATTTTGCACCGCGTGAGTGGACGCAGTAACAGCAAGATCAACCGCTATTTAAAGCTCTATTTTCTAGCGCAAGATATCCATGAACGCGCCAGCTCTTCGCACTACCCTTACCAAGAGCTCTCCGAGGCATTTTTTCACAGCGATGTGCTGTTTCGCTGTTTGCGTTTATTGCGCCAACAAGGTGATGGTTGTAAAGCGCTGGCTAAGGCCATTGAGCTGCGCCAGCCCTTTGATTACGGCGGCGGACACAGCGCGGCACTGGAAGACTTACAAGCAGCGATTGCTTACCTTAAACAGCAAAACAATCCTGAGTGGCGCGACTTATTGCGCTCATTGCGCGCGCTAGCCAACAATCTCAGCGCCCTCGACCATTTGCTGCGTGATGCCGCCAATCCAGATGCCTTGGCGTTAACCCAAGACAACACTATTTTTGATCGCGACCCGAAAACCTTTAAAGAGGCTTTCGAACGCATCAGACAACATTTTAGTATTCACTCATTACTGTTTCGTCATGCCTTACGCCTGACTATTGCTGTGGCGGCCTGCTATGGGGTGATGCAATTGTTGCACGCCAACCAAGGCTACTGGATCTTATTAACCACGTTATTTGTGTGTCGCCCCAACTACGGCGCCACACGAATTCGCTTGGTGGAACGGGTTATCGGCACCATTTTAGGGCTAGCTGCTAGCTGGGCACTGTTCGAGCTGTTCCCCGAGTTGTGGGTGCAAGCGCTGATTGCAGTGGCCGCCGGTGTTGTTTACTTCGCCACGCGCACCAGCCACTACAAAATATCCACCGCATTTATCACCTTAATGGTGCTGTTCTGCTTTAACCAAGTGGGCGATGGTTACAACTTATTCTTACCGCGTTTAACTGACACGCTGATTGGTAGCGCCATTGCCGGTTTAGCGGTGTTTTTTATCCTGCCCGATTGGCAAGGTCGTCGTCTAAATGTGGTGCTTGCGCAAACCTTACGCAGCAATGGTCGTTACCTAAAACAAATCATGCAGGAATATACGCAGGGTAAAACTGACGATATGGCCTATCGGGTGGCGCGCCGCGATGCGCACAACGCCGATGCTGCACTGTCGAGCACGTTGACCAATATGCTCAAAGAGCCAGGGCTTTTCCGGCGTCAAACAGATCTTGGCTTTCGCTTTTTGCTGCTCTCGCACACCTTGCTCAGCTACATCTCGGCACTGGGCGCGCACCGCGAAAAACTGGCCGACGCACCCACCTATCTGCTGCTCAATCAGGAGGCGATGCTGCTGGCCGACAGCTTTGAGCAGATCGCCCAACAGCTGATTAAGCGTGAACCGATTGATGTGCATAGTGAGGTTGAGCAATTGCAATCGTATCGCTTGCGGGATTTACCAGAAGAAGAAGATGACACCTTGCGCCTCTTGCAGACGCAACTGCTGTTAATCAGCCAGCAACTCGGTTCGATTCGTACCTCAGCCGCCCATGTATTAAACAAAAGTGAATGATATCGGCGCTTGACCAGCGGTGAGTCGCCAGAAATCCTGCCCTTCAACTTGGCCACGACGTAATGGGTTTTTAGTGCAATAGGCAACGTAATCGGCATCAACAAAACGATAAGGCAAATGTTCATCGCGTCCTTGGGTAATCCCGAGACGACGCGCTTGAATAATTTCTTGTGGACGCAAACCACAGTCGTCAACGTAAAACCGCTCAACATCAAAGCGTTGATTATCCCAATCAGGCACTTTCAGCCCTAAACTTTTACACAATAAAGTCTGCCCACTGCAGAGCTTTTGCACAGGCCGTGGCTGGCCTTGGCGATCAGGATTATTGGCTTGCAAGATACTCAAGGTGGATGCTGGCGATAACCTATCAAAATATGGATAAGCAGATTTAATCAACACTGCATTGCCCTCGCCCTTGGCACTGAAATTCATCGAATCTCCGCCGCGCGAATAGTACATATAAATGGTACCGCCATCGGCAAATAACGCTTGGCGTTTCTCGGTATAACCCAGCGAGGCATGGCTGCCTTTGTCGGTAAGCATATAGGCCTCCGTCTCAATAATCCGCGCACTGAGCCAAACACCGTTATTGCGATAACGAATCACCTTGCCGAGCAGGTCAGGGGCCAGTTCGAGCGCAGGGCGGTTGAAGAAAGTGTCAGGGAGCATTACAACCTCTAAATATCTAAGTCACTCATTAGCAGCTCAGTATCAACTTAAAGCGTTAACACAGAATCATTGCTGCAAACTTTGCCTTCCTTTCTATGCTTACTGCTTGTGCACAGCACTCAACCCTTGCCAATCTTCCAAATCCTGCTCAGGTTTCTCTGCGCGAAAACGGGCGTAAAGTTCGATGCCTTGCGGGTCTTCTAAAATGTCGACCTGCACGCCTTTTTCCTGCAATAACGCTTCAGTACCGGACGCATTAGTAATATCGCCGACTACTACGCGGCTAAAACCACGCATATAAAGCAGGGTGGCGCAGACTTGGCATGGACTGAGGCTGGTATAGATTGTGGTTTGGCTAAAATCGATGCGCCCTGCGTCGCGAAGCGCGGAGGTTTCACCGTGATTATAAGGGTGGTTTTCTTGCGTGAGCGTGTTGTGACCTTTACCGACAATTTTATGGGTGGCGTTATTGACGATCACCGCACCAATCGGGCAACCACCCTCGTCATAACTTTTTTGCGCCAGCAACACGGCAATGCCCATGAAATCTGCATCGGTTAACCGCTGTGCAAAATCATCATCCATTAAAATCGGCAGACTTGCAGTTGGCATATGAGCAATAGCTCTGAAGGCCTGCTCGGTTTTTGCTGTGTGTTTATCTAAGAGCGTCTGCATAGTTGCTACCCAAGTTTGGCTTAAAACGAGACTAACATCGCAGATGTAATCTGTCTCAATATCCAAAGTCCTGACGCAACGCTAACTACAGTTATGAGTTGCAGTGAAGCACAAAAAGGCATACCTGCTTGTACTTCACCACACTCTCAAAAAGATGCGAACTACTGCTCTTCAGCACCCACTTGAATCACCAACTTACCAAAGTTAGTGCCTTGCAATAAACCGATAAAGGACTCTGGCGCATTTTCTAGGCCCTCCACTCGATCTTCACGGTAGGTGATCTGCTGATTGGCCAACCACTTCTGCATATCCGCACTGAACTCTGGATAACGCGGAGCATAATCATCAAAAATGATAAAGCCTTGCACTTTTAAACGTTTAATTAAGATAGTGCTCATCAGTAATGCCAGACGATCTGGACCAGGCTGTAAAGCGGTAGCATTGTAGTGTGCAATCAAGCCACACACGGGAATACGTGCAGCCGTATTGAGTAGCGGCAATACCGCATCAAAAACTTTTCCACCGACATTTTCGTAGTACACATCAATGCCTTGCGGGCAGGCTTGCGCCAATTGCTGAGCAAAGTCTTCGGCATGGTGGTCAATGCACGCATCAAAACCTTGCACTTCGACCGCGTAACGGCATTTTTCGACGCCACCGGCAACACCAACAACACGACAGCCTTTGATCTTACCAATTTGCCCAACGGTAGCGCCAACAGGGCCAGTCGCAGCAGCCACTACAAGGGTCTCGCCTTCTTTGGGTTTACCAATATCGAGCAAGCCCATGTAGGCGGTAAAACCTGGCATACCGAGAATACCCAGCGCGTACGAAGGATTCTTCGGCGCGTTACCGAGCGGCATTAAGTCAGCACCATCACTGACCGCGTAATCTTGCCAACCGGTATTGGCTAATACCCAATCACCTTTGGCAAATTTTGCATGCTTTGACTCCACCACACGGCTGACGACAGCACCGACCATCACACCATCGACGGCGACCGGTTCAGCGTAGGATGGGCCATCACTCATGCGCCCACGCATATACGGATCAAGGGATAAATACACTGTGCGCAACAACACCTGACCCTCTGCTGGGGTCGCAATAGTTTGCTCTTCAATCCGGAAATTATCTGGGGTTGGCGCACCATGCGGGCGCGAAGCCAGAACGACACGGCGATTACTCTGAGTAGATTGGCTCATATAGAACTCCTAAAAATACAATTAAAGACTGGCTTCAAGCACCCGACGGCTCACCGCCAGATCAATATCCTGATGCTCGCCCAACTTTTTCATGCCGTGCTGTTCGAGTTGTTTCAGTGCCGCGTCAACGGCCGCTTGCTCAAGACCATAATCTTTGAGACGGGTTTTCACGCCAAGGGTTTCAAAAAACGCACGCGTATTTTCAATTGCAGCATCAATACGTTGCTCGTCATCACCGTCACGCAGATTCCACACACGCTCAGCGTATTGCAATAACTTCTCACGCTTGGCGACGCGACGCTCGTGCATCATTGAAGGCAAAATCACCGCTAAGGTTTGCGCATGATCAAGACCATATAACGCAGTGAACTCATGACCGATTAAGTGCGTTGACCAGTCTTGCGGCACACCTGCACCAATCAAACCGTTCAAAGCCATAGTGGCGACCCACATCAAATTGGCGCGTACCTCATAATCATCCGGCTGACTCAGCGCCAATGGACCTTGCTCAACCAATGTTTGCAGCAAGCCTTCAGCAAAGCGGTCTTGCACCGGCGCATTGACTGGATAGGTTAAGTATTGCTCCATGACATGCACAAAGGCATCCACTACACCGTTGGCGACTTGGCGCTCAGGTAAAGTGAAGCTTTTCGTCGGGTCTAGAATCGAAAATTTAGGGAAGACTAAGTTGCTATGGAACGGCAGCTTCGCTTGCAAAGACTTACGGGTAATGACGCTGCCGTTATTCATTTCTGAACCAGTTGCCGCGAGGGTCAATACTGTCCCTATTGGCAGCGCTGCTTTGACATCACTGCCACCGCTGAGCAGTATGTTCCAGGGCTCATCCGCATAAGGCACCGCTGCGGCAACAAACTTAGCACCATCAATCACTGAACCACCGCCGACAGCCAACAAGAAATCAATATTTTCTTCACGTGCAATCTGCACGGCTTCCATCAGTTTTTCGTAGGTTGGATTGGCCTCAACGCCGCCAAACAAATGCACCTGACGTTCACCCAGTGCTGTTTTTACTTCATCTAAGGTGCCGGTGCGTTGCGCACTTTGTCCACCATACAGCACCATCACTTTGGCATCGACGGGCACGAAACTGTCGAGCTTAGCGATACGGCCTTTACCAAAACTGATGTGGGTCGGGTTGTAAAAATCAAAATTAAGCATAATAGTCGGTGACTCCTGTTATAGATAACGACAGTCTTATGATTAGACTGGTCGTCTATTTTTCAAAACAACAATACCTGCTCACGGCAGGTAAATGCGCTGAAACTAATTTAATAAAAGCGTACGCGTCATCTGCATCGCTTGCTCCATTGGCAGGCTATTGCGATGTAATTTGGCCAGCAAGCTGGCACCCAACCATAATTGATACAGCATCACCGCGGTTTCCATCGCATCAGTGACCACTAACGAGCCATCCACTTGACCGGCACGTATGCAGTCAGCCAACTGATCAATGAACGTGTCAGTACCATCCCGTAAGGTCAAGCGCATCGCTTCAGACAAATCAGCAACTTCTGCACTGAGCTTCACAACTAAACATTTTTGCGCATGGCACGCACCGCTATTACACAGTAACCATTGCTGCCAATAGCCTAACAAACGTTCAGCGGCAGATATCTGCGAATCATTAAATCGCTGCTTTTGTGCGTCTAAATACGCACAGAAATAAGACTCAAGCACCGCTTGGCCATACAGCTCTTTAGAAGGAAAGTAGTGATAAAACGAGCCTTTAGGCACACCTGCAGTGCGCAATATTTCATTTAAACCAACACCTGAAAAACCCTTGACCGCCATAATTTGCTGACCGGTCTCAAGTAAATGTTGGCGAGTATCATCGTAAGTGGGTTTCATGCCAGCTAGAGTAATTAAAAACAGACCAGTCGTCTAGTAAAATTATTATTAAAAGACCGTCACTTCAATAGTTGCTCTCAGAGCCGATTAGAATGCAGTTCAAAACACCTTGAGCTCGATAGAAATCACCAACAGTTCACTCAAGCGCAGCATGACAACGGTTATACTGCGCTTCCTTATTTTTGTTTATGCAAAGGATTAGCCATGCAGATGCTACGTAACGGCCTGTTTATGTTATTGACCGCCACACTTCTGATTGCTTGCTCATCAAGCAATTCACCAGAAAAAGTCGCGCAAGAATATATTAATGCGGTGTTGGCGAACGACATTGATAGCCTCATGAACACGTTATACATCCCTGCCGATGCACCCGAAGAGCAAGCCGTATTAATGCGCGGCAAGCTCACGATGATGCTCGCAGAAACCAGCACTCGAGTGATCAGCCAAGGTGGCGTCAAACAAGTCACCTACTCAGACGCGGAATACAATACTGAGAAAACCCGCGCTAATTTGGTTGCGACGATTCACTACAAAAAAGATAACGCACCCAAAAAAGATGAAATGATCGCCTTAGTCAAAACTGATGATGGTTGGAAAATTTCTCTGTAAGGCAATGGTTTCGGGTGCTCTATGCTGAATATCACGACGCGCCGCGGCCAGCGTCACGTATATATTGCACTCTTGATTGCTGCCACGCTGGGTTTGAGCATGCTGTTCTACACCGCTCAAACCCCTGCCATCCGCCCAGCCTTCACAACACCTCAACTGCCCGCACTCGCGGTGGGCGACTGGGTATTTCGCTCAGGCACATCAACAGAAAGCCATCTGATTCAAACACTCAGTAATGGTGAGTTTTCACATATCGGGATGATCGTCAGCGTACAGCCCGAGCTCTTGATCGTCCATGCCACCACTAACGATGATCCGCAACGCAGCAACCAAGTGCTAACCTCGACGCTAAACGCTTTTATTGATCCGCAGCGCGCACGCAGCTTTGCCATTGCCCGACCGCTATTTGTCACTGCAAAAGAAAATCAGCAAGCCGCTACATGGCTACTCAAACAACTGCGTCAACCCTTTGTCTTAGCCGATCGCAGCAACACACACTTGTACTGCACCACCCTGCTGGCCGATGCATTACAGCACACCCAGACCCCTTTCAAGCCTCTCTGGCAACAGATGAATGCACCCATGTTCAGTGGTGAATATCTATTTCCACAAGCCTTTGCTGATTACCCAGATATTGAGTGGCTGTATCGCTCCAGCGCTATTCAGCACCCGCAATAAAAGGGTGACATGCACAAACATGCCACCTGCACTCAAACGGTACAACCTTAGCGTATTTGAAAATACTCTTTATGAAAGTGACGGGCAGGACAACCCAGCTCGCGCATACCTTTTTGCAATGCCTCTGCAAAACCTTGTGGACCGCAAAACCACACTTGCGTTTTGGCTGACTGATGTTGCAAAACGTTCTCTGCACACAGATGCCCCTTTTGATCACTGTAATGCAGGTGCAACGTGATGTTAGGCACGCTCGCCGCTAAGTGCTGCAACTGGTCGGCAAACACCGCTTCTTGTGCATTGTTAACACAGTAATACAGCGTCGCTTTCGGTGCCTGCTCAGGCTTGCTTTGTAACGCTTGCAACCAAGCAATGAAAGGTGTCACACCGATTCCTGCACCAATCCAAACTTGCTCACCTTTACTTTTAAGCTGCAGATCAAAACAACCATAAGGCCCTTCGGCAGTCACAGAGCGCCCTACCTCTAACTCAGTTTGCAAACGACGGGTATAATCACCCAGCGCTTTAATTGCAAAGGTCACTTGACCATCCGCATGATCAGCGCTGCAGACAGTAAACGGATGCGCACCTTCAAAACGATCAAAAGTTAAAAACGCAAACTGTCCCGGTTGATGCGACCAACTTTTCGGCAACTGACAAGTCACTTCCAATACGCCGCTTTTATGTCGTTTAACGCCCAGTACGCGACCTTGGTAACGACGTTTTCGACCGATGCGCCCACTCAGCGCAATCACTGCACCATATATGCCGACCAATGCGGACACCGCCAACAACAGTCCAGCCGGCTCTGTCCACCAGCCCGCCGGCGCCAGCACAATCCCGTGAAACGCCAACAGCAGATACACCACGGCTAAGGTTTTATGCGCATAACGCCAGATATGGTAAGGAAAGCGTTGCCATAGCGTGATCACCAGCATGATGCCAAGGATCCATACCGTCCACTCGCCAAAGTCTTTAGCAGTGCCGCGAAACACCTCTAGAAACGTTTCAATGCGCGGCTCTTTCACGCCACGCTCAACAAACACCAACAATAAATCTTTTGATAGATCCAATAAGTAATGGCTGATCGCCAAGCCAATCGCCCAAATACCGGCCCATTTATGCAGAAGATACATTTTATCTAAACCATGCAGCGGTCTTTCCAACCAACGCGGTCGCACGGCCAACAGCATAATCAACGACATCAAGACAAAAGAACCAAGCCCGGTCAAAAAGATCAACTGCTTACGCCACCACCACACATCCATCGATGAGCTATGTCCAAGCATGGTCATTGCCCAAACAGCCAGAACCATCAAGGCCACAGCGTACATTATCTTTTTCATTACCTTCACCTCTAAATATCCTACGCATGAGTTTAACGCTGAGGTCTTAACTGAACCTTAACCAAGACACTGGAAAAATTTCGACTACACTGAACGCGCACACATAACAGCAAGGATGCTCACTATGTTTAGCTCTAAGTTATCTAGCCTCGTATTCATCAGCACACTCTTCATCGCACCTTTCGCCGTGGCAGATTGTCCAACGTGGACGGCGGAACAAGCCCAGCAGGAAATCCGCACCTTGCGCCAGCGTATTACCGAATGGGATCGCAGTTATCACCGCGATGCAGGTGCCCCAGTCACCGATGAAATTTATGATCAAGCACGCGAGCAGCTACAGAGTTGGCAAGCATGCTTGGCTGATGCTCAGCCACCACAACCGCTGGATACCGCACTCACATCAGCGCGCGGCAGCCTAAAGTTACCTTTCAGCCAAATGGGCTTAAATAAACACGATGAGACGGCATTACAGCAATGGATACAGCAACGTAATGACTTGTGGGTGCAACCTAAAGTCGATGGCGTAGCCGTCACTTTGCTCTACCAAAAAGGGCAGCTGACACAGATGCTCAGTCGCGGCGATGGCTTAGCAGGCCAAAGCTGGCTGGCACATGCCAAGGCGATTGAGGCCATCCCGAAACAATTATCCACTGCGCAAGCACGCATCACCTTGCAGGGCGAACTGTACTTGCGGCAAGACCAGCATATCCAAGCGTTAACGGGGGGTAATAATGCTCGCTCGCAGGTTGCAGGATTATTAAATCGCCACACACTCAACCCTCGCGATGGACAACAAATTGGTGTGTTCATTTGGGAATGGCCAGATGGCCCCGCCAGCATGCTTGAGCGCTTAACGGCGTTACAACGCTTTGGCTTTACCGAAAGCCTCACCTATAGCCAGCCGATTCAGAATTTCTCTGAAGCCAAGCACTGGCGTCAGCAGTGGTATAACTCAGCCTTACCTTTTACCAGCGATGGCATCGTGATTAAACAAGGTCAGCGCAGCATTCAGCAGCCACTTAGCGCTTATCCACCGTCTTGGGCCGTGGCTTGGAAATACCCTTTGCAGCAAGCACTGACCGCTGTCAATCAGGTCACCTTCAATATCGGTCGCAGCGGCCGAATCACCCCTATCGTTCATCTACAAGCAGTTATCCTTGATGATAAGACCATTCGTAAAGTCAGCTTAGGTTCCTTAGCACAGTTGCAGAAACTGTCGCTCAGTCGCGGAGATCATGTGGCTATTGCCTTGTCTGGGCATGCCATTCCACAACTCAAAGAAGTTATCTGGCGCAGCCCTCAGCGGCAAATGCTTGCTCGACCTATAGCAGAAAATTACCATGCCTTAAGCTGCTGGCAAGCCAGCCCGGAATGCCAGCAGCAATTTCTCGCCCGTCTCACGTGGCTAAGCAATAAGCAGGCTTTAAATATGCAGGGAATCGGTGCACAAACATGGCAAGCATTAATTGATGCAAGGCAGGTCAGTCGTATCGTTGACTGGCTAGCACTCAAGCAACAGGATTTAGAGCACCTACCCAATTTCGCCAAGAAACGCAGCGCGCATGCGGTGCAAGCATTTACTGAAGCGAAGCAGAAACCTTTCAAAACTTGGTTAAAAGCGCTCGGCGCACCTACCACCGTAACGGTAAGAACCAATGATAATTGGCAAACCCTCTCGGCATTAACAGAACACGCGTGGCAACAGCAACGTCATGTCAGTCGCTCTCAGGCGCAGCGAGCCTATGCTTTTTTTCAACACCCAGCACTGCAAGCCGCCGCTTTAAATTTGCAGCAACATGGCGTTGCTGGTTTCTAACATCAGAATACCCCCAACAATTTCACCAGCAACCACGATTATCTCAGACAAAACACCCTCCAAAAGGCGTATTGCAGCAGCCTAGGCTAATGCCCATGATACGCGCGTTTATTTACGCTGCAGTTCATCGTAGCTTTTCACTTGCGCCTTTGCGCCCATCATAAAAATAAGAAACATTAGCAAGACAGATCTTCATTGGGTTACTGCACAGTAACCCTTTGCGCCTGTCTTTTTGTCTGATGCATAAATCAAAAGAGCAATGACATGGTAAATGAAAACCCTAAAAGCTACCGCGAACTGCACCGACCACGTAGTGAGTTTGCTTCTCGTCAAGCTTACTTAGAGCATGAACTCAGCATTATGTCGCCACGCCGCTGGGGCATAAATTTACCGTTTCGCGACTACCGCTTTGAAGCAGAAGATTGGGTGCCAGCGATGGCGGCAACCATTGGTAAAATTGTCATGGTGGCAGCAATTGTCGCTGCATTTGCCGGCCCTTTAGGTCTTTCCAATGCTTTTGTGATTGAAAATGCGCGCTATGAAATGCTGATTGCCGCAATTTTATTCGTCGTGCTGTTCTCTGGTTTTCTTATTCCAACAGCTAACTTACCTGGAACCCATGGCCCATTAATACCGCTGGTGCCCATCATTGTTGCTTCAGGTGGCCACCCCATGGCGCTGGGCATTATGATCGGTGCTTTAGGCTTTGTGCTGGGGGTATTCCGAGGCGGAAGCTTGCTAGCGAGGCTGACCAGTGATGGTGTTTGTGGAGGGCTACTGCTGTTTTTAGGCTTTATTGGCATGACCTCGCAAATTAAAAACCTGTACACGTGGGCTAACGGGTTTGATATGGGCTATGTTGCCTTCGCCGTGGTGCTCGCCACCATCATTATGTATGCCTATTTAGAACATATTGGTAAGCGCTGGCTGGCGATTCCCTTAGGTGCTGTATTGGCCGCGTCGATTGCCTTTGCCTTAGGTGCGCCGTTTGAATTCACCACCGAGCCAGGTATTCCAAACCTCAACCCGGCACACTGGTGGGGCGAAGACACCGGTTGGAAACTGGGCTTGCCTGAACTGCACCATTTTATTGCGGTAGCGCCTTTTGCGGTGCTGGCAGTGGCCATGTGGTCACCCGATTTCTTAGGGCATCGCGCTTTCCAGCACCTCAACTACCCAAAAAATGCTAAAAAAGTGGTGATGAATATCGATGACACCATGTGTGTCGCCGCCGCTCGTCAAGTGGTCGGCACCGCTTTAGGTGGCGGTAATATCGCGTCATCATGGGGTACTTATATTGTTCCAGCAGCGATTGCCAAGCGCCCCATCCCCGCAGGTGCAGTTTTAACGGGCTTACTCTGTGTGATCGCGGCAGTTTGGGGTTACCCAATGGATTTAGCCATTTGGCCACCAGTGCTGAGTGTGGCGCTGATCGTGGGTGTGTATTTACCGTTACTTGAAGCCGGCATGCAAATGACCCGCGAAGGTAAAACTTCGCAATCTGCAGCAATTGTGATTTTCTCTTCTGCGTTAGTAAATCCAGTGTTCGGTTGGTCTTTGACCGTCCTACTGGACAACATTGGCATCATTGGCGACAAAGAGCGTGGACAGAAAATGACTCGGACTGACCGCTGGATTATTCCATCCATCGTATTTATTGTGCTGTGCACGGTCATGGCAGGTATCGGTATGTTCCCAGGCCTTCCCGCGTTATTGGAATCTTTCCGCGCGCTGCATTAAGCCTACATCAGACAGCTAGGCGCTCAACCATTGCGACATGAGCGCCTCAGCAACAATCTGGATTAATACGCTCGAAACGCTTTATGACACGACTCACACGCATCCTCAACGGCTTGCATACGTAAAGTCAGCACACTTTCATTAAGTGGCGGCTGCGTAGTACTGGCGACTAAGCGTGCAGTGGTTCCTTCCAACTCGCGCGCTAACGCTTGAAAACGCTCTTGCTGCTGCCAAACATCATCACGCGCTGCAGTTTTTTCCTCTTCTTTAATACTGGGAAAATGCTGCCAAGGCGTTTTTACTAAAGCATCCAGCTGCACTGCCTTCTCAATAAATAGCGTTTCATCGTACTTAATCCGCCCCCGCAGCATGCCACCTAAGTCCTCGCTGACATTGAGCATTTCTTTAAAAATCGCCTTACGTTTACCCAGTGGAGAATCAGGATCAACACCACCACAGGCAGCCAGACTCATCACCATTGCCAACAATACACCACGCTTTAACACACGCTCACCCACTTTAATCGACATGAAATGACTGTTCAGAGCAAAACCTGCTCCCAGTAAAGACCATTAAGTATCCGCGTTTCTTGATCACAAACCAAGCATCCGCGCAAACCTAAAAGAAAAAGCATCCAGAAACTCAATCTGATCCGGTGTTTATTTAAAAATCTGCTGCTGTTACTCATGTCAGATCAGCTTGATCATACACATCTGCTATCCGTCGCCAGAGAACTCAACATGAGCCAACGCATCCCAGTGCAACAGATCAACCCTAAAGTCACTGCAAAAGCATCCTCGTCTTTTGGCAAAAGCATTGTTACGCGCAGTTACCAAGGGCTGTTTAGAAACATCCGCATTTACAGTACAGCACTCCTACTGGCTTTGTTTTTTGTCACTGTATGGTTTGAATGGGAGGGACGCCAAGCGGTGCTATGGGACTTAGCAGGCGGTAAGTTTTATATTTTAGGAGCAACGTTTTGGCCACAAGATTTAATCTTGTTATCAGCTTTATTGATTATTAGTGCTTTTGGATTGTTTTTCCTTACCGTGTTAGCGGGTCGTATTTGGTGTGGTTACAGCTGCCCTCAAAGCGTTTGGACATGGATATTTTTACGCATTGAACACATAACCGAAGGTGAGCGCCATCAGCGAATTAAACTGGATACGGCGTCTTGGTCATTGCAAAAGATCCTCCGTAGAGCAGCCAAACACAGCCTTTGGTTGATCGTCAGCGCAGTTACCGCATTAACATTCGTCGGTTATTTCACCCCAATTCGCGAGTTAAGCCTTGATCTCTTGGCGTTCAGCGTGGGTGGGCTAAGCTTATTTTGGCTGGCATTTTTCACTGCCGCCACCTACCTCAGCGCAGGCTGGCTACGCGAACAAGTATGCTTGCATATGTGTCCCTACTCACGTTTTCAAAGTGTGATGTTCGATGACAGTACTTTGTTAGTCAGCTATGACTCGCACCGGGGTGAAAACCGGGGTGCGCGCAAAAAAACCAGCGACCCAAAACAGTTAAACCTAGGTGACTGCATCGACTGCACACTATGCGTTCAGGTATGCCCAACCGGGATTGATATTCGTGACGGTTTACAACTGGCATGTATCAGCTGCGGTGCGTGTGTCGATGTCTGTAACGATGTGATGCAACAAATGGGCTATGCGCCCAACCTCATTAGCTACACTTCAGAGCGCGCCTTAGCCGGCCAACCCACGGAGTGGTTGCGTCCACGTTTACTTGGCTATGCCGCTACTTTAATACTGATGCTAGGCGGTTTGTCCTGGGGTTTAGAAAACCGTTCTTTAGTCTCTTTAGATGTCAGTAAAGACCGACTCATGTTTCGTGAAAACAATGCTGGGCAGATTGAAAATATGTACCTGCTAAAAATCATCAATAAAACTCAACACTCTCAAGAATACCGAATCAGCATGCAAGGGCCGAACAGCTTAGCTCTCAGCGCTCCCAAAAAAGTACAATTAAGCGCAGGTGAAATTGCTACAGTAGCCGTCACTGTCAGCCAACTCGATACAGCTGCTGGTGGATTAACGCCTCTAAACTTTACGGTTGCTAGCACCACTCAGGATAATATTTCCAGCAGTAGCGCTAGCAATTTCACCTCGCCACTGGTGCGCTAGCGCGGAATCGTTGCAGTCATGGAGCCAGCATTATGAAGCGCTACGAAAAACTGGCGGCAGAAATTACTCAACTGATTCATAGTGGCGTACTCGTCCACGCTCAGAAAGCTCCTTCGATACGCCAAGCCAGCCGTACCTACGGCGTCAGTCCTTCCACAGTATTTCAAGCCTATTATTTATTGGAGAGTCGCGGCTTATTACGTGCGAAAGAGCGCTCTGGGTATTTTGTGTGCAATCACAGCGCGCAACGTTTAGATGAGCCACAAATCAGTCAGCAACACATCGAAAGCCATGATGTAGGTGTAAGCGAGTTGATTTTCTCAGTGATGGACTCCTTGCGTGATGCCAGTACCGTTCCCTTTGGATCAGCTTTTCCAAGCCCAGAACTGTTCCCTCTGGCACGACTCGCACGCAGTTTATCCAGCAGTATGAAAACCATGCCAGCACACGCCATTATTAGCGATATGACCGATGGCAATCCCAACCTAAGAAGACAAATTGCTTTGCGTTACAGCCAGAATGGTATGTTCTTACCACCTAATGAGCTGATTATTACCAATGGAGCTTTAGAAGCGCTCAGCTTATGTTTGCAATGCACCACTCAGCCTGGCGATTTAGTGGCTATTGAAGCACCGGCGTTTTACGCCTGTTTACAAATGCTTGAGCGCTTGCAACTCAAAGCGGTAGAAATACCCGTGCATCCGCGTGAAGGTATTGATTTAGCCAGTTTAAAAACGGCTCTGGCCAACCTGCCAATCAAAGTATGCTGGCTGATGAGCAGCTTGCAGAACCCGATCGGCGCCAGCATGGATGAAGAGAAAAAGCAGGCGCTCTATGAACTGATTCGCACACACCAAGTGCCGCTAATTGAAGACGATGTGTATGCAGAGTTGTATTTCACCGCCACTACTCCGTGCTCAATCAAAAGCTATGATCGCAGCGGCTTAGTCATGCACTGCAGTTCGTTCTCAAAATGCTTAGCACCTGGTTATCGCGTTGGCTGGGTGGCCGCTGGACGCTTTGCCGAACAGATCAAACGCCTGCGCTTGATGACGACTATTTCACCCGCCATTCCATCACAAGCAGCACTAGCCGATTATTTACAACATGGTGGCTATGACTTGCATTTACGCCGTCTACGTCATGCCTTAGAAAGTCAGCAGGCCGCGATGCTCAATGCTGCTGAGCGCTATTTCCCATCTGGAACCCGCGTGACCAGACCTCTGGGCGGTTATTTCTTATGGTTTGAACTGCCTGACAACATCGACTCCCTGACTCTTTTCCAACAAGCGTTACACCAAGGCATTAGTTTAACGCCGGGGCCTATTTTCTCAGCGACTCAGCGTTTTAAAAACTGTATCCGCTTAAGCTACGGCCACCCCTGGGATGATCGTAGCGAACAAGCAATGCAACAGCTGGGACAACTAATGAATAAACTCCGTCAAACTTAAGCGGCCACAACAAACAAACTAACAATCACAGCAATACCAGCAAACCATACCAGTGAGCGCAATGCAGCCCAGTCGGCGATATAGCACAGAGTATACAACACGCGACTGAGTACAAATGCCATCGCCAGCTGATCAAGCAAGGCTTGCTCAGCACCTCCGGCTAAATGGGCAATGATCACCGCAGCAGCAAACGCTGGGGTGATTTCAAAACCATTTTGCTGCGCATTATTTGCACGCTTAGAGACCCCTTCGACAGTCGCTAAAAACGCACGTGGATCATGATTACTCTTCGGCGTAAAGCCGCCCGCACTGGCTTTAGCCCAGACGGTTGAAACATAGGGCAGCACGATAGCCGCCAGTACACACCAATATGCAATTGTCATAACCACTCCTGCATCTATTATTTTTATATGTTGAAAGACTACTTTAATACAAATGCCTTCATACAAAAGAAATTCTTCAACACTTACCTCTTGGGCAATTGACCAAGCATCGTTATAATCAGCCGCGCATAACGGCCCAGCCGTGATCGCCAACAGATTCGAGGGGCGCTGCAGCAGGGTTCACCTGTCAGGCTCGAAACAGTTGCCTTCCAGTTGTCTAGACAACTGCATATTTGCAAACTGCGCCCATTCGCTAATTACGAATGGAGAACTCAATTTATGAGCGCTGTTGCTGGTTTTACTGATTATAAAGTTGCTGATATGTCACTGGCCGATTGGGGTCGTCGTGAAATTATTATTGCTGAATCCGAAATGCCTGCCCTAATGGGTTTGCGCACCAAATATGCTGGCGCACAGCCGCTTAAAGGTGCAAAAATTCTCGGTTGCATTCACATGACCATCCAAACTGCCGTGCTGATTGAAACACTGATTGAACTGGGTGCTGAAGTACGCTGGTCAAGCTGCAATATTTTCTCAACCCAAGACCAAGCTGCTGCAGCGATTGCGGCTGCCGGCACGCCAGTGTTTGCATGGAAAGGTGAAACGGAAGAAGAGTACGAATGGTGCATCGAGCAAACCATCCTTAAAGATGGCAAGGCTTGGGATGCCAATATGATTCTTGATGATGGCGGTGACTTAACTCAAATCCTTCACGAGCGTTTCCCGCACGTTTTAGAAAACGTCCACGGCGTGACCGAAGAAACC
The DNA here is from genome assembly GCA_034006605.1 of Pseudomonas sp. Taxonomy (GTDB): domain Bacteria; phylum Pseudomonadota; class Gammaproteobacteria; order Pseudomonadales; family Pseudomonadaceae; genus Denitrificimonas. Next base: position 29,177 of record JAVESM010000008.1, read on the forward strand.
ACCACGGGTGTACACCGTCTGCTCGATATGCTGAAAAAAGGCACGCTTAAAGTGCCTGCGATCAACGTGAATGATTCAGTCACCAAAAGCAAAAATGACAACAAATATGGTTGCCGTCACAGCCTGAACGATGCGATTAAACGCGGCACCGATAACTTGTTATCAGGTAAGCAAGCGCTGGTTGTTGGCTACGGTGATGTGGGCAAAGGTTCTGCCCAATCACTCAACCAAGAAGGCATGATTGTTAAGATCTCTGAAGTGGACCCCATCTGCGCCATGCAAGCGTGCATGGACGGTTTCGAATTGGTTTCACCGTACATCGACGGGATCAATGACGGCACTGACGCCAGCATCGACAAAGCTTTACTGGGTAAGATCGACTTAATCGTGACCACCACCGGTAACGCCAATGTCTGTGATGCAGGCATGCTTAAAGCACTGAAAAAACGCGCTGTCGTATGCAACATTGGTCACTTCGACAATGAAATCGACACTGCGTTTATGCGTAAAAACTGGGCATGGGAAGAAGTTAAACCACAGGTACACAAAATTCACCGCACCGGTGCAGGCCAATTTGATCCGCGCAACGACGACTATTTAATTCTGCTCGCAGAAGGTCGTTTAGTGAACTTGGGTAACGCCACGGGTCACCCAAGTCGCATTATGGATGGTTCATTTGCCAACCAAGTTCTCGCGCAAATGCATTTATTTGAGCGTAAATTTGCTCAGTTAAACACGGCACAAAAAGCTGCGGCATTGACTGTTGAAGTGTTACCGAAAAAACTCGACGAAGAAGTCGCCTTAGAAATGGTGAAAGGTTTTGGCGGCGTCATTACCCGCCTAACTGATGTGCAAGCTGACTACATTGGCGTTGCTGTTGATGGCCCTTACAAGCCAGAAACTTACCGCTACTAAGCTGCTAAAAAGGGGTGGCATGGCTGCCCCTTTTGCATTTTCGGCTGCCCATACACTTTGATATTTAGGGACGTGTTCTATGAGCAATCAACCTCGCATTAGTTTTGAGTTTTTCCCCACCAAAACCGACGCAGGCCACGAAAAACTGCTAACCACAGCAGCGAAACTGGCCACTTATAACCCCGAATTTTTTTCCTGCACTTATGGTGCGGGAGGCTCTACTCGTGATCGTACGCTGAATACTGTTTTACAGTTGGACGGCGACATTAAAGTACCCACTGCCCCGCACCTTTCTTGTGTCGGTGACAGCAAAGAAGATTTACGCGAACTGCTGCATCTGTATAAAAACGCTGGGATAAAACGCATCGTTGCTCTACGCGGCGACTTACCCTCTGGCATGGGGATGGCCAACGGCGAATTACGTTACGCCAATGAGCTGGTCGAGTTTATTCGCCACGAAACAGGCGATCACTTTTATATTGAAGTGGCGGCCTATCCCGAGATGCATCCACAAGCCCGTGATTTTGAAGTAGATTTACAAAATTTCGCGCGTAAAGTGCAGGTGGGTGCGGATAGCGCGATCACCCAATATTTCTTTAATGCTGATTGTTACTTCTATTTTGTCGAGCGAGCGCGTAAACTGGGTATCGATATCCCAATCGTGCCAGGCATTATGCCGATTACTAATTACAGTAAACTGGCGCGTTTTTCTGATTCTTGTGGTGCTGAACTGCCTCGCTGGATACGCAAACAACTGGAAGCGTACGGCGATGACACAGCAAGCATTCAAGCCTTTGGTGCAGAAGTCATTACAAACATGTGCGAACGTCTATTAGACGGTGGCGCACCCGGTTTGCACTTCTACACACTTAACCAAGCTGAACCCAGTTTAGCTGTTTGGGATAATCTCAAGCTTAACCGCTGAAATAAGGCCTACGTGCCACTATAGCGATATACCTCCATCCAGTTTTATGCCCAGCGCAGGACATGATTTGTGGATGGAGTGCATACTTTTTATGCACTTGTATGGAGCATTTATAATTTTGCGCCCCAAAGTCGGCGGGCCGCCGACAAACAGGAAGACTGCATGTCCTTTTCCTCCCTAGGTCTCTCTCAGACCCTGGTTAACGCCGTTGAAGCTGCCGGCTATACATCTCCAACGCCTGTGCAATTGCTGGCGATTCCTGCGGCAGTTCAAGGCCGCGACTTGATGGTTGCAGCACAAACCGGTACCGGTAAAACCGGCGGTTTTGCCTTACCTATTTTAGAGCGCTTGTTCCCCAACGGTCAGCCTGACCGCGAACAACGCCACCGTCCGCGTCAGCCTCGTGTGTTAGTTTTAACCCCAACACGCGAGCTCGCCGCACAAGTACACGACAGTTTCAAACTGTATGCCCGTGACTTACCTTTTGTCAGCGCCTGTATTTTTGGTGGTGTGGGTATGAACCCACAAGTCACCGCCGTTGCCCGAGGCGTTGATGTATTGGTTGCTTGCCCTGGTCGTTTATTGGACTTGGTGAACCAAGGTAAAATTGACTTAAGCGGCATAGAAATTTTAGTTTTAGATGAAGCTGACCGTATGCTAGATATGGGCTTTATCCATGACGTGAAAAAAGTCTTAGCTAAATTACCTAGCAAGCGCCAAAACTTGTTGTTCTCCGCGACTTTTTCACAAGACATTACTAATTTAGCTGGACGCTTACTGCATAATCCAGAGCGCATTGAAGTCACTCCGCCAAACACTACGGTAGAGCGGATTGAACAACGTGTGTTTCGTATTCAAGCATCACTTAAGCGCGCCCTATTAGCCCACTTAATTACCCTGGGTGCTTGGGAGCAAGTCTTAGTGTTCACCCGTACCAAGCACGGCGCCAACCGCCTCGCTGAATACTTAGAAAAAAATGGTTTAGCGGCGGCGGCAATTCATGGCAACAAAAGCCAGAATGCACGCACTAAAGCCTTGGCTGACTTTAAAGCCGGCCGTGTTCGGATCCTCGTCGCAACGGATATTGCTGCACGCGGTTTAGACATTGATCAGTTACCTCACGTCGTTAACTTTGAACTGCCTAACGTTGAAGAAGACTATGTGCACCGTATTGGTCGTACTGGCCGCGCCGGTCGCGCTGGTGAAGCCGTGTCTTTGGTTGCGCCGGATGAAGAACGTTTGCTGAAAAGCATTGAACGCATGACCCGCCAGAATATTGCTGAAGGCGATACCTTAGGATTTGATCCAAGCAGTATCGAAATCGAAAAACCAGAGCCTCGCGCACCACGACCTGTACGTGGCAGCGGTCGTGCTTCACCGCGCGCAGCAACTGCAGACAAAACAACCCCTTCGGATAAGCCAAGAGGCAAACGTCCTGACGCACGAAACGAAGGCAGCAGTGCAGCTAAACCGGCGCAACGCGCACGTAATAATCCACGCAATACACGCAATGAGCGCCCAGCAACAACGGCTGGCGCTACGCCGATACCCACACAATCAGCGAATCGTGATCCAGAGGTTTTTTTGGATGACGCCATTGATAACTTTGGTAACAGCGTAGATTACGTGAGCCCGTATCAAAACAAAGGCCGTGGTCGTCGCCCCAATAGCAATGCACCCGCCTCAACAGCGACTGCTGCGCGTAACCCACGCCCCGCGCGCCAAGATCGTAACGCTAGCGCACCGCTTGCCAGTGATAAACGTCGGCCAGCAAAGAACCCACGTAATAATCCGCGTCGCGATGACAGCCGCTATGTCAGCGCCAGCGAAACCCCTGCTGTTCGCGAAGCACGCAGCACGCCACAACCGTTGATTATTCGTAAGGGCGAGCGTTTGCCGAGCCTTGAACAACTGGAACAATTGGAGTCACGCTCACGCAAAGAAAAGCCTGCGTTACTGACTTCGCACACAGACTAAGTGATTAAATCGCTCATCTGCTGCACAATGCCCTCAATCGTTGCCCAACAACATTGGGGGCTTTTTAATCATGATCCAACCATCAGATCAAGATTAAATGTCCTCTATACTGCGCGCAGTATCTGAAAGTTTTATTATTCAGACTGTATATACAGTCTGAAAATATTGTATTGAGCACTGTTAAGGAGTTCACATGGAAACACCCAGCCCACGCAGCGTCACCATTAATCCCCCGGTATTTTATGGTTCCGCTGTCCTCATTGCCGCATTAGTCATCTTCGCTAGTGTTTTTCCCACTACAGCGCAAACTTTTTTTGGTCAACTGCAAAGCTGGATCTTAGAAAACGCCAGTTGGTTTTACATTCTTGCCGTTGCAATTATTCTACTCAGCACTATCTTCCTCGCCGCCAGTCGTTACGGTGACATCAAGCTGGGTCCTGATCATAGTGAACCTGACTACAACAACCTCACTTGGTTCGCCATGCTGTTTTCCGCAGGTATGGGTATTGGTTTAATGTTCTTCGGCGTTGCCGAACCGGTGATGCATTTTGTCTCTCCGCCAGTGGGTGACCCCAATACCGTAGAAGCAGCACGTGAAGCCATGAAGCTGACGTTCTTCCACTGGGGTCTACATGCATGGGCGGTGTACGCGATTGTCGCGTTAATTTTGGCATTTTTCTCCTATCGCCACGGTTTACCGTTAACCTTACGTTCAGCACTATATCCGCTGATTGGCGAGCGTATTTATGGCCCGATTGGCCATGCCGTCGATATTTTTGCGATTATCGGTACCGTATTTGGTATCGCTACATCGCTGGGTTACGGCGTATTACAGATCAATAGTGGCTTTAACTATTTATTTGATCTGCCGATCAGTACAAATATCCAAGTCGTCCTCATTATTAGTATTACCGCCTTAGCGACCTTATCGGTTGCAACCGGTTTAGATAAAGGCATTCGCCGCTTATCCGAGCTCAACTTATTACTCGCCGTGATTTTACTGACCTTGGTTCTGGTGCTCGGCCCAACCGCGTTGCTACTGAAAAGCTTTGTGCAAAACACCGGTGGCTACTTATCCGACATCGTGAACAAAACCTTCAACCTCTACGCCTATGCCCCAACCGACTGGCTCGGTGGTTGGACGCTGCTGTACTGGGGTTGGTGGATGTCTTGGTCACCTTTTGTCGGTATGTTTATCGCCCGCGTATCGCGCGGCCGTACCATCCGTCAATTTGTAACAGGTGTGCTACTGGTACCGACCGGCTTCACCCTAATTTGGATGACTGTTTTCGGTAACAGCGCCATTTACTTGATCATGAAAGAAGGCATGACCAGCTTAGCTGAGACGGTCAGTGCCGACAGCTCCTTGGCACTCTTTGCCTTCTTAGAGCACTTCCCCTTTTCCACTCTGTTGTCGATGGTGGCAGTGTGTATGGTCATACTGTTCTTTGTGACCTCAGCAGACTCAGGCTCATTAGTGATTGATATGCTGGCCTCCGGCGGCAAAACTCAAACACCGTTGTGGCAGCGCATTTTCTGGGCGTCATCCACCGGCATCGTGGCCATCACCCTGTTAATCAGTGGTGGTTTAGGTGCATTACAAACCGCCACGATTGCCAGCGCTCTGCCGTTCTCCATCATTTTGTTGGTGGCCATTTGGGGCTTGTTTAAAGCGTTGCACATCGACTCAACCAAGCGCGTACTCAGGCAGCAAACCTCTGGGCACTCACGCCAGCAAAAAAATACCGGCGGCTGGCAACGGCGCTTGCGCAATATGGTGATGTTCCCACGTCGTGCGCACGTCAACCGTTTCATTGATGAAGTGGTGCTGCCCGCCTTTGAATCAGTGGCAGAAGAGTTACGCAAGCAAGGTTATGCGGTAGAAGTCGTCAGTCAAGACGATAAGCGTTGCAAAATTGAAGTGCAGCACAATGCTGAAGTGAACTTTGTTTACGAAGTGCGCCCACGTGCTTATGTGCAACCTGATTTTGTGATGCACAATGATGCTGACGATGACCGTGAAGAGCGTAAATATTTCCGCGCGGAAGTACATTTGCTCGAAGGCGGCCAAGATTACGACATCATGGGCTGGTCACGTGAAGAAGTGATTGACGACATCCTTGATCAGTATGAGCAGCACATGCACTTCTTGCACGTGGTGCGCTAACGGTCCCTAACAAGGCGCTCTACTTGAGTGCCTTGTCATTTTCGCAATGGATAGCAAACATCCGTCGCTCATTCAACCCCTATGAGCGCATCCTCGCAAAGCCACTTCAATGCTAGAATAACCACCTTTAATAGCATCGGTCTGTCCATGTCTAAGCTTAATCCTCGCCAACAAGAAGCAGTCAACTATATCAGCGGCCCCATGCTGGTACTGGCCGGTGCAGGCTCGGGCAAGACCAGTGTGATCACCCGAAAAATTGCCTATTTAATTCAGCAATGCGGTATCTCCGCACGGCATATTGTTGCGGTGACATTCACCAATAAAGCCGCTCGCGAAATGAAAGAGCGGGTCTCTTCTTTATTACGCGGCGCTGAAGGTCATGGGCTAACCGTTTCAACCTTCCACAATTTGGGTTTAAATATCATCCGCCGTGAGCATGCGCTACTCGGTTACAAACCTGGCTTCTCGATTTTTGATGACTCTGATGTAAAAAGTTTACTCACCGATATCATGCAAAAAGAATACGCTGGCGATGACGGTGTCGATGAAGTTAAAAACCTAGTCAGCAATTGGAAGAATGATTTAATCCTACCCGAAGAGGCTTTAGAGCTGGCCCGTGGAGGTAAAGAGCAAACCGCCGCCATCGTCTACAGCCATTATCAGCGCACACTCAAAGCCTACAACGCAGTGGACTTTGACGATTTAATTTTCCAACCGGTAAAACTGTTTCAAAATCACCCTGACGTGCTGGATAAGTGGCGCAATCGCATTCGCTATATGTTGGTGGATGAATACCAAGACACTAATACCAGTCAGTATTTACTGGTTAAATTACTGGTCACCGAGCGTGCGCAGTTCACCGTAGTGGGCGATGATGACCAATCAATTTATGCTTGGCGTGGCGCGCGTCCAGAAAATCTGATGCAACTCAAAGAAGATTTCCCCTCATTAAAAATCGTTATGCTGGAGCAAAACTATCGCTCCACCAGTCGTATTCTTAAATGCGCCAATATTCTCATCGCCAACAACCCACATGTGTTTACCAAAGAGCTGTGGAGTGAGATGGGTCATGGCGACGAAATTCGCGTCATTCGTTGCCGCAACGAAGACGCCGAAGCCGAGCGCATTGCTATGGAAATCCTCACTGAGCATATGCGCACGCAGCGGCCTTATAGCGATTTTGCCATTTTGTACCGTGGCAACTATCAAGCCAAGATCATGGAGCTGAAGCTGCAGGTACACAAAATCCCCTATCGTTTATCAGGAGGCACCAGCTTTTTTGGACGCCAGGAAGTGAAAGACTTGATGTCGTACTTCCGTTTACTGGTCAACCCGGACGATGACAATGCATTCTTACGCGTGATCAATGTGCCGCGCCGTGAGATTGGCTCAACCACCCTGGAAAAACTCAGCAGCTACGCCACGCAGCGACAAGTTTCGATGTATGAGGCCTGCGCTGAACTCGGTTTAGGTGAACATTTAAACGCCCGCTTCACTGAACGTTTAACCCGTTTTAAGCATTATATGGACAAATTGCGCCAGCGCTGCTTTGCCGATGAACCCATTGCTGCACTGAAAGAAATGATCGTCGATATTGATTACGAAAACTGGATCAGGCAAAACAGCTCCAGTGAAAAAGCCTGCGAATACCGCATGAGCAATGTCTGGTTTCTCATTGATGCATTAAAAAACACTTTAGAGCGTGATGAAGAAGGTCAAATGACCATCGAAGAGGCGATTGCCAAACTGGTGTTACGCGACATGCTCGAACGCCAAGAAGAAGATCAAGACGGTGCCGATGGTGTGCAGATGATGACCCTACACGCCTCCAAGGGTCTGGAGTTTCCCAGTGTGTATATCATGGGCATGGAAGAAGAAATTCTCCCTCACCGTTCCAGCATTGAAGCGGATACGATAGAGGAAGAACGTCGCTTGGCCTATGTTGGTATCACTCGGGCACGGCGCAACTTGGCCTTTACCTTTGCCAGTAAACGCAAGCAATATGGTGAAATTATCGACTGCGTAGCCAGCCGTTTTCTTGAAGAATTACCGAGCGCAGATTTGCAGTGGGAAGGCCTTGAAGAAGCACCCGTGGAAGTTAAAGCGGCGCGGGGCAATAATGCTTTAGCCGATATTCGCGCGATGCTAAAAAAATAAAAATAAAAATAGACTGAAAGAGAACTGTATGCAGACCATTGAGCGAATTTATCCAAAGCAGCTTGATCAGCGCTGTGCTGATGATCAAAACACCCTGCGCATTCACCTAGAGCGCTACCAGTTCGCAGCACAGCATGCACAAGGCTCAAGCATTCTTGACATGGCCTGCGGCTGCGGTTATGGCACCTTTTTGTTAGCGCAACAGCATCCTGACAAGCAAGTAACAGGGGTGGATTTAGATCCACAGGCGATTGCTTATGCACAACAACATTACCAGTGTGACAACTTAGAATTTATTTGTGCGAACGCCGAACAATTCAGTAGCGAACAGCCCTTTGATACCCTTGTCAGTCTAGAAACCCTTGAGCATCTTCCCTGCCCAACCCGCCTCGCTAAAAATCAGATCAAATTACTCAGTACAACCGGTCGCCTCATCGCTTCAGTGCCGATTACACCAACCCTCGACGGTAATCCACACCATTTGCATGATTTCAGCCAGCGCTCATTTTTACGTTTATTTGCTCAATTCAATTTGCACTCAATTGAGCACTTTGAGCAAATTCAATGGTGGCAGTTTAAATATTTATTTTCACGCCAACCGGATCTACAAAAGAAATATCGCTCACAAGGCGTGGGCAATGCCGTGGCATGCTATTACATAAAAAACCCGCTGTACTTGCTAAAACGCCTGTACTCTATGTTGCGTTACGGCTTCAGTAATCGTTACCTTACCTGTGTATTTACACGTTAACAGCCTAAACCAGCGCCACTCAGAACAGTTGCAACCCGGCACACCTGTTCAGTTAAGTAGACGCATCAGTAGCTCAATTTTATAGTGCAATAAGGATCACGGTTATCACTCAAGCACACACCAAAAACCCTCTCAGTTTGCAGCTCATTATCCTCCTCGCGTCCCTTAGTGCTCTGGTGGCGGCGGCGATTGATATGTATTTACCCGCGTTTCCAACTGTCGCCACCAGCTTGAATATTAGCGCAGGCCAAGTACAACAAACCCTCACGGTGTTTTTGATTGGCTTAGGCATTGGTCAAGGCTTATATGGGCCGTTACTCGACCGTTTTGGACGACGCCCGCCACTGCTGATAGGTATCACCTTATTCAGCTTAGGCTCACTCGCTGCAGCGCTGACAACCAGCTTTGAAGGCTTACTGGTGGCGCGTTTTATACAAGCCATTGGCGCAGCCGCAGGCTCTGTTGCTTCACGTGCCGTAGTCACCGACACCTGCGACCCACAAAGCTCAGCACGTATTTATTCGATGCTGATGCAAGTGATGATGATCGCACCGATTACCGCACCAATGCTTGGCGGCCTGATTCTACTGTATGGCGAATGGCATTTGATTTTCTGGGTGCTGGCTTTATTCGGGATTGTCTGCGGAATTTTTACCGTGCGTTTACTGCCAGAAACCTTACCCCTGGAGCGCCGTGTGCCGCTGTCGGTACACAGTATTGTGCGCAATTACGCCATCCAGCTGAGTAACCCAAGCTTCTTCTTTTACACCTTAGCCACCAGCTGCACCCTTGGCTGCTTATTTATCTATATCAATAACTCGCCCTTTGTTTTTATTGAAATGTTTGCTTTAACACCTAATCAGTTCAGCTATATCTTTGCCGCCAACGCGCTGGTGATGATCGGTATCAGTCAAATCAACTTACGCTTATTAAAAATCTATAGCGTCGCGCGGGTGCTCTTTATCGGATTAGCCGGCTATATTGCTATTGGGGCGATGCTGCTAAGCTTGGTGCAGTTTGGCTGGGAGGCCTTGTGGAGCTATAGCATATTGCTTGGCTTAGGCATGGCCATGCTTGGTTTGATTACCGGAAACCTCACGGCCATGACCATGGCGCACACGCAGCAGCATGCAGGAATTGCTTCGGCACTGATGGGCTTAATTCAGTTCTTACTGGCAGCCACTATTGGTTACTTAGCTAGCATCGCTGCCGCACCCTCGCTGTATACCTTACCGGTCGCCTTAATGCTGCTTGGTTTTATCGCCATGGGCTTATGTATGATGGGCAGACACTTTGCACAACAAGCACCCCCTGATCCTTAATATGCACAGACCATAAAGCAACTCAGTGCAGCGGCCAAACAATAGGATGCGCAACGCTTATGACAGTGGAAATTTTCCTAGTTTTGCTGATCACCATGATGGCCATGGTGCTTTTTGTGAGCGAGAAGCTACGCATCGATGCCATTGCTATTTTGGTGCTGGTCAGTTTAACCCTGCTTGATTTAATCAGCCCCAGCCAAGCCCTCAGCGGCTTTAGTAACCAAGCCACCATCACTGTAGCCGCGATGTTTATTCTGGCCACGGGCTTACAAAATAGTGGCGCTCTATCGGGCATACAGAAGCTACTGGGAGCAGCACGCTCTCCGCTGCAATTTCTCCTGATGCTGTTTGGCTTAATCATTCTAATCGCGCCCTTTGTCAACAACACTGCGGTCGTTGCGATTTTTATTCCTATCGTTATTGGAGCCAGTTTAAAAATAGGCCTAGCCCCCTCAAAAACTTTGATTCCACTCTCATACGTCGCACAGATGGCAGGAGTCTTTACCCTAATCGGTTCTTCGACCAATCTACTGGTGAACTCAATCGCTAAAGACTTGGGGCATCCGGGTTTTAGCATGTTTGAGTTTTTGCCTTTAGCGGCGATTTGCGCCGTGGCAGGCTGCCTGTATTTACTCACCTTTGGGCGCTGGTTATTACCTGATGTACGCAGTGCCGACTTGGAAAACCTCTATGAGTTTGGTCACTACATTAGCGAATTGAAAGTGACTGCTGATTCCAAATTACTCGGCAGCACAGTCGAGCAAGCGCAGCTCAGTAAACATTACAACGTGTATGTGCTGGAGTTACTGCGCAATGGCGAAAAGTATTGGTCGCCGCGCTCAGAAGAGTTACAAGAAGGCGATATTTTACTGACGCGTGGTGTCTGGTCTGATCTTGAAACACTCAAAGATGAGCAAAAACTCGATTTCAACACCCAAACTGATTTCCAGCTCAAAGGTGCAAAGCAAGAAAAATCTGTCTTAGCTGAAGTGATGATCGCTCCACAGTCGCGTGCGGCAGGCCGCCTGTTGGCTGTACTGAATCGAAGCTGGCGATACAATGCGTCAGTAATGGGCGTGCAACGGCGCGGTCAGGTGGTGCGCAATCAGCTGAATAATTTACGTCTGCGGATTGGCGATATTTTGCTGCTGGCGTTACCGGAAAAAGACCTTACGGCACTGCGCAAAGATAAAAGCGTCATCGTGATTTCCCAGCGTGAAGCCGCGCAGAATTATGGCTGGCGTGCGCCTTTTGCCGTGGCGACTATGGCCATCGTAGTAACCGTCTCGGCAATGGGCTGGCTACCGATCGCACTTTCCGCACTGACTGGCGCCGTCGCGATGACTCTAGCAGGCTGTATTCATGCCGATGATGTGTATGAAAGTACCGACTGGTCGATTGTGATCTTAATCGCAGGGCTTTTGCCGCTTGGGATTGCCATGAGCAGCAGCGGCGCAGCACAGTTCTTGGTGGATAACAGCATCGGCTTGGTCAGCCACTTAGGTCCACACGTAGTGCTCGCTGTGCTCTACTTGATGGCTCTGGTTCTGGGTGAGCTGATGAGTAACTCAGCAGCAGCGGTTCTGTTAACGCCCATCGGTTTTTCTACCGCGCAATTGATGGGGGCTGACGCAACACCCTTTTTAATTGCAATTACTTTTGCTGCATCGACCAGTTTTATGACCCCGGTGGGTTACCAAACCAATATGATGGTCTATAACGCGGGAGGCTATAAGTTTAGCGACTTCATTAAAGTCGGTTTACCGCTCAATACAATTTTCTGTGTGTTGGGGGTGATTTTCATTCCTATTTTCTGGCCATTTTAACAAGCCCTGAAGCCGTTCATAGTTCATCGCTCTATGAATGAGAATCCTTTTATTAGCGAGGAGTAAAGCGTGAACAAGCCGGATCTAAAAAAAGAGTTCCGCGACGTTTGGAATGAATTTAATCAGCTGATTATTAAATTCACCCCAAATTTTATTTATGCAATTTACCAAAATAAACCTCTATTTTGGCTACTGGTAATCTTCGCAATCACCCTAGAAATCGTTATAGGTTTCTGGGTTTATGGTAATTGGATTGCACCTCAAAGTGAGATAACAAAATGATCCGTATACTTTTATTTGTCATGCTATTTATTATTTACATAGCATTTAAAATCATACAGAAAGCGGCACAGACAACCATTGACACTGGCAAAGACGCATACGAGTCAATAAGAAGCAGTAACAGTTTTGAAGAAGCCTATCGTAACTTTTCAACCAGCAGGTTTGCTCGCGCACGATTAGGCATACCTGAAGAAGTGATTGCGTTAATGGCCAAAGTTTCTATCAGTGACGGCAAGGTCAGTGAGCTTGAAGTTGAATATATGAGCGATATGGTTAAAGCGATTGCCGCCGCCATGCTCGCGTCCGGGATGAATGAGCAAGTTGTTGCGGAAGTGAAAACTCGCTTATTTGAGTTAGCCAATCAGGCTAAAAAAGATACAAATCCAATTTCGTTTTATTGTGCCGAGCTATCTCAATCCAGCAAAGAAATTAGAATACGGGCTTTTATGCAAATATTATCATTTGCCAGTCTTGATGGCCTATCAAGCAAGACCTCCGCCTTACTGTATGAGATCGGAACATGTTTAAGGTTTACTACAGAAGAACTCAACCACTTCATTAACAGCCTTACAGGTCAAAAAGCCGCACAAGATAGCTCTGCAAAAAACCCATATCAAGTACTAGGCTGTAGTGAATCTGATGACTTCAGTGTCATAAAACAAGCTTATCGTCGCTTAGTTAAGCAGCACCATCCGGATTATATGCATAGCAAAGGGCTGGACGACAGTGAGATTCGCAAGGCCACTGAAAAAATGCAGGAAATCAATAATGCTTACGAAGAAATAAAAAAAAGAAAACCCTTTCCCTAAACTTTCCAGCAGATACACCACCTCATATTTAGAACATTGCGCACCCTGTCGCTTATTTTCTAAGACGTTAATTGAGTAGTACTTCGGCAATAAAAAAGGCGACTTCTTCAAGTCGCCTTTGCTTATTACTCGGTCTAAATATTAAGCAGCAATACTGCCTTTAAGCTTATTCATTGCATTTTTTTCAAGCTGACGAATGCGCTCAGCCGATACACCATACTGTGCAGCAAGATCATGCAACGTGACTTTTTCATCCGATAACCAACGCTGCTGCAGAATATCGCGGCTGCGCTCGTCAAGCTGACTCAGAGCCTCATGCAAGTTGCTGCTGGAGTTCTCAGACTGATCAGACGCTTCCAGCTGCAAGGCGGGATCATAAGTATGATCTTCCAAATAATTAGCAGGCGATTGATAGGCGCTTTCATCATCGTCACTATCAGACGGATCAAACGACATGTCATGACCCGTTAAACGGCTTTCCATTTCACGCACTTCACGCGCTTCCACACCTAAAGAGTCAGCTACAGCAGTGACCTCATCGTTGGTCAGCCACGCTAAGCGTTTTTTCTGACTGCGCAAGTTAAAGAATAATTTACGCTGTGCTTTAGTGGTGGCGACTTTAACAATGCGCCAGTTACGTAACACGTACTCGTGAATCTCCGCCTTAATCCAATGCACGGCAAATGACACTAAGCGCACGCCCATTTCTGGGTTAAAACGCTTCACAGCTTTCATCAAGCCAACATTACCTTCTTGGATTAAGTCGCCTTGCGGTAAGCCATAGCCTGAATAGCTTCTCGCGATATGTACGACAAAACGCAAATGTGCCATCACCATTTGGCGGGCAGCATCTAAATCTTGGTGATAATACAAGCGCTCACCTAAGTCACGCTCTTGCTCAACAGAGAGCAGCGGAATAGCGTTAACTGAATGTACATAAGCCTGCAGGTTCGCGCCAGGGCTTAACATGTGAGCCGTTTGTAATGCAGTCGTGGTGGTCATAAATATCCTCCAACGGGTGACAATATCTTCAAAATACTATTGATTATAAGACGCTAATTTAACCATAAAGTTCCCTTCAGTAGGGCTTTAAAATATGCTGAAACACTTACCCTAGAGCGCTTTGCAACTACCGCGGTGATAACTCCCGCAGATGCCGTGCTACCGCTAACCAAGCACCGATGTAACCTAATAATATTGCACCAAGTAACAATGAAAAGCCATCCTCAACTGGCACGCCCGACAAACTGAACTCACTGCCATACAGTTGTGCGAGCTGCACTACAGATTCATTCAGCCAGTTGAGGCCAAAGGCTAACAACAGCCAAGCCAATACCCCACCAGCTAAGCCATATAACACGCCCATATACAAAAATGGTCGACGTACATAGCCATCGGTACCGCCAACCAGTTTAATCACTTCAATTTCGACTCGGCGATTCTCAATATGCAAACGAATGGTATTCCCCACTACCAGCAATAGCGCGGCAATCAGCAAAACTGACAAAGCAAAAATAAAATGCTCACCCATCTGCAAAATAGCGGCTAAACGCTCAATCCACATCAAATCAAGTTGTGCCTGCTGCACCTTAGGCATGCTTTTCAGCTCATCCAGTAACGCCACTAAGGTGTCTTTATCAATGACCTCAGGGGTGACTAAAATACTGCCAGGCAGAGGGTTGTCCGGTAATTCACGTAAGGCCTCGCCTAAACCGGATTGTTCCTGAAACTCAGCCAGCGCTTGCTCTCGACTGATCCACTGCACCTCAGCCACATGTTCGTGCTCAGCAATTTTATCGCGGAGTAATTCGCCGTAGGTGTCACCTGCATCCAACTCTAAAAACAATGAAATTTGTGCCGCACGCTGCCATGAGCCACCCAGCTGACTGACATTCTCTAATAACAGCGCCAAGCCCATCGGCAAACTTAAGGCTACAGCCATCACTAGACAAGTAAAAAAGCTACCCAGTGGTTGTCGAACTAAACGACTGACACTGTCTGCGCAGCTGGCCCGGTGGTTTTCTAGCCAAGCGCGAAACTGATGCCGAAAACCACGGGTATCCGATAAGGAGGTTTCGACTTTATGTTTCGCAGTTGCGCCAACGCGCTCACCGGGCTGGTCTGGGGTTACACGATCAGAACACATTAGACAGCCTCTCCATCACCAATCAAACGGCCACGTTGCAAGGTCAGCATGCGCTGACGCATACGGGCAATTAACGCCAAGTCATGGCTGGCAATCAGTACCGTAGTGCCCAACTGATTAATATCTTCAAATACCGACATGATTTCTGCAGCAAGACGTGGGTCGAGGTTACCGGTCGGCTCATCTGCCAGTAATAAAGCCGGCTGATGGACAATCGCCCGCGCAATACCAACCCGCTGCTGCTGTCCAGTAGACAAGTCTGCAGGGGCTTGCAGAGCTTTGTCTTTTAAACTGACGCGTTCGAGCGCCAAGCTCACCCGTTGATTAATTTCATCTTGCGGTAAACCTAAAATCTGTAACGGTAAGGCCACGTTAGCAAACACACTGCGATCAAATAACAATTGATGATTCTGAAATACCACACCAATTTGGCGGCGCAAGAAAGGGATCTGAGCATTACTGATCGTGGCTAAGTCTTGCCCAGCCAAGAGCAACTTACCGGCCGATGGGCGCTCCATTGCTAAGAGCAAACGCAACATGGTGCTTTTGCCCGCGCCAGAATGACCCGTAACAAATAAAAACTCACCACGGCGCACGCGAAAACTCAACTCATGTAAACCGACATGGCCGTTGGGATAACGCTTTGCGACCTGCTCAAATCGAATCATGCAGAATCCTTCTCAGCAAATAACGCTTTCACAAAATCATCGGCAACAAAATCACGCAAATCATCAATCCCTTCACCGACACCAATATAGCGCACAGGAATTTCAAAATGCTTAGCAAGAGCAAAAATCACCCCACCTTTAGCTGTACCATCCAGCTTAGTTAAAGCTAAACCAGTCAGCGGAATAGTTTCATTGAACTGACGGGTTTGGTTGATCGCATTTTGTCCAGTGCCGGCATCAAGCACCAACAACACTTCATGCGGCGCGCTGTCATCAAGCTTACTCATCACCCGGCCGACTTTACGCAACTCTTCCATTAAATTGTCTTTGGTGTGTAAGCGTCCTGCCGTATCGGCAATCAATACATCCATGCCACGTGACTTAGCCGCTTGTAACGCATCAAAAATTACTGAGGCTGAATCAGCACCGGTATGCTGCGCAATCACTGGAATTTTATTGCGCTCACCCCAAACTTGTAGCTGTTCAACCGCGGCTGCACGAAAGGTATCACCAGCGGCCAACATGACTTTTTTGCCTTCTTTTTGCAGACGCGCGGCAAGCTTACCGATGGTTGTGGTTTTACCCGCACCATTCACGCCCACCACTAAAATCACATAGGGATTTTTATCCGCGGCAATCTGCATCGGCTGTTCGATTGGGCGTAATAAATCAGCCATTTCAACTTGCAAGGCTTGATACAACGCACCACTATCAGCCAACTCTTTACGCGCCACACGGCGAATTAAGTTGCCCATAATTGCAGTAGTGGCTTCCATTCCGACATCAGCCGTCAGCAGTCGCGTTTCCAACTCATCAAGCAAGTCATCATCAATTTCTTTCTTGCCCAAAAATAGGCTGGCCATCCCTTCGCCAAGACTCGAGCTGGTTTTGGCTAAGCCTTGTTTTAAGCGGGCAAACCAACTGGCTTTGTTATCTTGCGGCTTATCCTGCCCACCCAAATTAGCATCCAATTTAGGCTCACTCTCATCGAGAGCCGTCATGTCTGCCTCTAACTCGACAACCGTTTCCACGGCGACAGGAGGCACTACAACGTCACTGCCACCGCTGATCCGAAAACGAGAATAGGCTGGACGTACAGGTTCTATAGAGGATGCTGTCGAGTCGATGTGTGGCTGTGCTGCAGTTGTTTCAGCTACGCCTGGCTTAACCAGCTCGCTATCCAACGCAGCGCTGGGTTGCACCGACTCAAGCGCAGACTGCGCAGTGTTTGCAGAGGACACCGCCTGCTCTATGAGCGTCGGTTCTGTCTCAGTGCTTGGTGTAGTTGGCGCGGACAGGGGCTCTACAACTGACGGTTGAGACTCATTTGGCGCAGCCTCAACAACCTGCAACGGGGCTTGCGCTGCTGTAGGATCAACAGCGCCAAGCTCTGTGGCTTCAGGTTCAGCTGTTTTTTTGCTAAACCAAGAAAATAAGCCCTTCTTCGTCGGCTTAGTTGTAGATTGATGAGCTGTTGCATCAACAGCTTCAGAAGTATCAGCGCGAGGCGCTGGTTGTGGTGATTTTTTATCGTCGCCGGAACCAAACATAGAAAAAGGCTATCTCAGCAGGTCACACAATCTGTGTTATATCAATAAATACACACAGTTGTGGTTGTTAATAAAAGGGTTGCGTATCCTAGCACCTCTAAGCCTCTGTAGCTAAATTCAGAACGCAGTTTGAAAGGTCCCAAGCATGAAAAATTATTTAAGCTACATCGTACTCTTTTTTTCCAGTACTTTTATAGCGCCACTTATGGCGCAAACGTCTACCACCGAGTTCAGCTTGGACAACGGACTTAAGGTGATTGTTCGCGAAGACCATCGCGCACCGGTCGTTGTCAGCCAGCTTTGGTATAAGGTCGGTTCCAGCTATGAAAAGCCTGGCAGTACCGGTTTAGCTCATGCCCTAGAACATATGATGTTTAAAGGCAGTAGCAAATTAGGCCCAGGTGAAGCATCACGGGTATTACGTGAGCTCGGCGCAGAAGAAAACGCGTTTACCAGCGATGATTACACCGCTTATTATCAAGTATTAGCCCGTGACCGTTTGCCTGTTGCCTTAGAAATGGAGGCCGACCGACTGGCCAGCCTCACCTTGCCTGAAGATGAATTCTTGCGCGAAATTGAAGTGATTAAAGAAGAGCGCCGTATGCGCACGGATGATCGCCCCAGCTCACTGGCTTACGAGCGATTCAAAGCACTCGCCTACCCTGCCAGTGGTTATCACATTCCTACGATTGGCTGGATGCATGACCTTGATCGTATGACCATTACAGATTTACGTGAATGGCATGAACGCTGGTACGCACCGAATAACGCGACTTTAGTCATTGTCGGGGATGTGCAGCCCGACAACGTTAAAACCTTAGTCACACGCTACTTTGCCAAAATCCCCGCGCGCCCTACTCCAGCGGCTAAACAACCACTTGAATTAGCCGAACCAGGGCAACGTAATCTGACTTTGTATCTTAAAACTCAGCTACCCAGCTTAATGATGGGTTTTAATGTACCCAGCCTGGCCAGCACTGATAAAGCAAGCAACGTGCATGCATTACGTCTGATCAGCGCACTATTAGACGGTGGCAACAGTGCACGTTTGCCCGCGCAACTGGAACGCCAACAAGAGTTAGTCGCAGGTGCTTCGGCTTGGTATGACGCTTTTTCTCGCGGTGATAGTTTATTTATTTTATCAGCCACACCCAACGTGCAAAAAGGTAAAACCATCGCTGATGTTGAAGCAGGACTGTGGCAACAATTGAAACAACTACAAGACACCCCACCCAGCGCAGCCGAGCTGGCCCGCGTGCGCGCCCAAGTCGTCGCAGCCGAAGTGTATGCGCAAGACTCGATCACCAGCCAAGCCACACAAATTGGCCAATTGGAAAGTGTTGGGCTCTCATGGCGCTTACAAGACACTGATTTAGCCGCTTTAGAAGCCGTCACGCCTGCAGATATTCAAGCCGCGGCTAAACACTTCTTCACCCCGAGCAGATTAACCACTGTTTATGTTCACCCAGAGGAGGCGCGCCCATGATGTCCCTGCGTATATTTAGCGCCAGCTTAATCAGTGCAGCATTGTTACTCACTGCCAGCTGCAGCACATTTGATACCGCACAATCACTAGAAGCCAGACCAGTCGAGCAACGCATCCATAGCTTGGCTGCGCTATCCGAACACAATCCAGTGACACGTACCCTTAATATCCAAGAGTGGTACACCGCTTCCGGCACTAAAGTGCTGTTTATGGCCGCGCCTGAGTTACCGATGTTTGATTTACGCTTAACCTTTGCCGCAGGCAGCAGCAAAGATCAACAGACTTACGGCTTAGCCAGTCTCACCAGCGCCATGCTCAATGAAGGCACAGGCCACTTAGATGCAGGACAGATTGCCACACGTTTTGAAGACCTTGGTGCCGAGTTTTCTAGTGGCTCTTACCGAGACATGGCAGTGGTGAGTCTGCGCAGTCTCAGTGATCCTAAACTCAGTACGCCTGCCTTAGAACTCTTTAGCCAAGTCGCAGCACAACCAAGTTTTCCAGCGAGTTCACTGGCGCGGATTAAAAACCAATTACTGGCAGGCTTTGAATACGAGAAACAAAACCCGGGCAAACTGGCTTCTTTAGCTCTGTTTGAGCAGCTCTATAGCAAGCATCCTTACGCGCATGCCAGTTCAGGCACTGCAGCGTCGATCCCAGCGATTACTCGTCAGCAATTACAGGAATTCCATCGTACCTATTACAGCGCAGAAAATGCACAAATTGCCTTGGTCGGCGACTTAACCATTGCCCAAGCTAAAGCCATCACTGAACACGCGTCGGCTCGCCTACCTCGTGGCACGGCTGCGGCCGTGACACCTGAGCCAATTAAAAGCGACGCCTCCAACACCCATATTGAGTTCCCCTCAACGCAAACTCATATCTTGCTAGCACAACTCAGCGTGAAACGTGGCGACCCAGATTATCCTGCGTTGTTTTTAGGCAATCAGATTCTTGGCGGCGGCGGCTTTGGTACCCGTTTAATGGAAGAGGTACGTGAAAAACGCGGCCTAACTTACGGTATTTACTCCAGCTTTAGCCCAATGCAAGCCACTGGCCCCTTTATGATTAACGTACAAACCCGCGCGCAACTGAGTGAGGCTACTCTGCAATTGGTGCAAGAGTTACTGCGTGATTACATTGCTAACGGCCCAACTGCAACAGAACTAGAAAATGCTAAGCGCGAAAGCCTCGGTAGTTTCCCACTAAGCGCAGCAAGTAACTCTGCAATTGTTGGGCAACTAGCAGCCATCGGCTTCTATGACATGCCGCTATCGTGGATGAATGACTTTATGCAAGACGTTCAAGCGCTGACTGTTGAACAAGTGCATAACGCCTTCCAACGCCACCTCAAGCCTGACCAGTTCGTGATTGTGACTGCCGGACCAACAGTTGAGCAACTACCATTACCTGAGCCGGTTGAGCGCTCTGAGCAAAATACACCGATGGAGCGCCAGCACTGATGGCAAAGAAATCTACTCAGCCTGTGCGCAACAGCTCAGTGCGCATCATTGGTGGAGAATGGCGCTCACGTAAAGTCTCTGTGCCAGAGGTGCCAGGCTTGCGCCCGACCCCAGATCGAGTACGTGAAACATTATTTAACTGGTTAGCACCGACGATCCAAGGCGCTCGAGTATTTGACGCCTTTACCGGTAGCGGCGCCTTATTTCTTGAAGCACTGTCGCGCGGCGCCAGTACTGCTTTGGCTTTGGATTTAAATACCGATGCAGTGAGTAACCTGCGCCGCAATCTTGCCCTGCTAGAGTGCGACAATGCGCAGGTACTGCGCACCGATGCACTGCAATACTTGAGTCGCCCTGCTGAACAAGGCTTTGACATTGTCTTACTTGATCCACCTTTCCACCAAGACTTACTGCTCAGCGCCTGCGAGCTGTTAGACCGCAACGGCTGGTTGAATGATCGTGCGTGGATCTACACAGAAAGTGAACAAGCGCCCTCTAGCTTAGGCGTGCCGAGCACATGGCGTTTACATCGAGAAAAGCATACTGGCCAAGTGCATTATGCACTCTGGCAGAAGAAGCCTTAAGTCGGAGTGGCTGACTTAAGCAAGCGAATCCATTAACGTGTAACACTTTCATATTGTCGTCGAGGTCGTCCGTGGAATTTTTAAAAGGCCAACTGGTACTGGCTGTCTTAAGACTCATCGCTTTATTGCCTTGGTCTGCAGTACAGCGCTTGGGAAGCGCAATTGGCTGGCTGATGTGGAAGATTCCCAATCGCGCACGCGAGGTCGCACGCATTAACCTCAGTCACTGCTTTCCAGAACTAAGCGCAGAGGAGATCAACCAATTAACTGGACGCAGTTTAAAAGGTATCGGTAAATCCTTCACTGAAAGTGCTTGCGCATGGATTTGGCCACCGGCTAAAACTTTAGCGTACGTGCGCGAAATCGAAGGCTTAGAGATTCTGCAAGAAGCACTGGCCAGCGGTAAAGGCGTGATCGCCATTACCAGCCACCTTGGCAACTGGGAAGTACTCAATCACTTTTTCTGTGCACAATGTAAACCGATTACTTTTTACCGTCCGCCAAAATTAAAAGCCCTTGACGAGCTGCTCAAAAAACAACGTACCCAGCTCGGTAATCGCATTGCACCGTCAACACGCGAAGGCATTACCAGAATAATCAAAGAGGTGCGTAAAGGCGGCGCAGTAGGGATTCCCGTTGACCCAGAGCCCAGTCGCAGTTCCGGTGAGTTTGTACCATTTTTAGGCACGACGGCGCTGACCAGTAAATTTGTTACCAGTATGCTCGGCGGCAAACAAGATCAAGTCAGCGCGGTTTTTATGCATGTGATTCGCTTAGCCGACGGCAGCGGTTTCAAAGTGGTTTTAGAAGCGGCGCCCGATGAAATCTACAGCACCGACAGCTACACGTCCATCAGTGCGATGAGTGGTGTGCTAGCCCGTTATGTGCAGCGCTGGCCTGATCAGTACATGTGGACAATGAAGCGCTTTAAAAAGCGTCCTGAAGGTGAGAAACGCTGGTATTAGTAACGACTGTGTTGATATTACAGGGCAAAGCAGCTTACAGTTGAAACCTACTGTCTTTTCCCAATGAGCGTATGGCCATGTCCTCACATCTGCGTCAAAGCATTCGCACCAGCATGAATTGCCTGATTAAAATCTGCCATCCGCTGTTTGGTGAGATTGTGGCAATGACTGAAGACTTATCCGATGAGGGTGTGTTTATTAAACACTTGGAGATGACCAAGCTCAAAAAAGGCGACTTCGTCACCGGCCAAGTACAAGATTTACCCATTGCGGCACCCATTCTAAAAATGGAAGTGATGCGCATCACCCGTTCAGGCGCAGGCTTACGCTTCTGCAAAGAGTAGTCGGCTTATCAGGCGCGCTAACGGATCATTACTGGGCGCCAGTTTGCTGCAGTGCTAGGCGGTTAAACTGCGGCGAAAACGGGCTAAAGCAATTAAGAAAAACGTCACACCAATGGCGGTCAGCGCCAGCATTTCCGGCCAGACCAAGGCGACACCCGCATCTCTAAATACAATTGCTGTAGACAAGCTCACAAAATGCGTCGTGGGTGAAAACTGCATCACCCATTGCAGCCACGTCGGCATACTATCCAGCGGCGTGCTACCTCCCGACAACAACATCATCGGCAGCACCACAGGGATGGCCAATAAGCCAAACTGTGGAATAGAACGTGCCAAAGTGGTTAAGAACACCGCCAGTGCGGTACACGCAAATAAGTACAGTCCGGTCACAAACAAATACAGTCCCATTGAGCCGACCAACGGCACACCTAAAGCTTTTTTAACAATCAGCTCAAGTGACAACCACGTACAAAACACGACCACCAACAAGCTGGTCCATATTTTGGCTGACATAATCTCAAAAGCAGTCAGCGGCAGCACCAATAAATGCTCCAAAGTGCCATGCTCTCGCTCACGTAACAATGCCGTACCAGTGAGCAAAATAGCCAGAATGGTGACGTTATTAATGATCTGAATAATCGCCAAAAACCAACCGCTTTGCATATTGCTATTAAACAATGCCCGTGTGGTGAGCTTAATGGGTGATGGACTGGTTACACCACTCAACTGCTGCAACTCGCGCTGGAAAATGCGCCCCATATAACCCGCACCCATAAAGGCTTGGCTCATGGCAGTGGCATCCACATTGACTTGCAACTCAGGTTGTTTACCCGCTAATAAATCTGCTTGAAAATTGACCGGAACATTAATCACAAAGGTATAGCGTCCACCATCCAAGGCCTCATCAATTTGCGCATAAGGCAACAGTACTGGCGTTTGAAACTGTGGCGGTCGCAATACTTCAGCCAATTGACGCGATAAACGACTGTTATCTTCATCGACAATCGCCACACTGGCGTTATGCACACCAATGGATGAGCCGGATGCTGGCATATAAATCGCGGCACTAAAGGCATACAACATAAACAGCAACAAAACTGAGTCATAACGCAGACTGATCAGTTCTTTGAGACCTAAGCGAAAAATATGGGATAGTTTATTCACGACTTAAACCTCCTGCTTTTTCAAAAGAAGCAGACTTAAGCCGGTGAATGCTAAGAAAAAGCCTAGCAAAGCTAAACACTGTAGCCAAAGATCAGCTAAATCTAACGCTTTCGTAAAGGTGCCCACGGCAATATCTAGAAAATACCCAGCTGGAAATAAGATCCCCATGATCGCCGCACCACCATCCAGAGATGAGCGCGGAGTAATCAAACCGGAAAACTGAATGGTCGGCAACGTCGTCAAAATCATCGTGCCTAATATTGCCGCAATTTGCGTCTTAGTAATGGTTGAGACCAATAAACCAAAGCTTGTAGTCGCCAAAATATACAGCACGCCACCCACAGCCAAAGCAAAACCGCTACCTTTAAGCGGCACCTCGAACAACCAGCGATTAATTGCCACCAATAACGCCAAGTTAAGCAAACTCACCATTACATAGGGTGTTTGTTTACCGAGTAAAAACTCCAAACGGGTGAGTGGCGTAGCATAAAAGTTAGTAATCGAGCCCAGTTCTTTCTCACGCACCACACCCAAAGCCGTCAGCATCGCTGGGATAAATACTAAAATTAACGCCATTACCCCAGGACCAATCGCATTAACACTGACCACATCTTGGTTATAACGAAAGCGGGTTTCTAAGCGTGCTGATTGCGCCAAAGACGACACAGCAGCGCTGCCCTCGTCACTTAATCGCTGCAAGCTTTCTTGATGCACCGCTTCAACATAACTGCGGCTGGTTTCAGCACGAAATGGCATACCACCATCCAGCCAAACTCCCACTTCAGGCTGACGCCCAGCATACAAGTCACGACCAAAACCGGCAGGAATCTCAATCGCCAGTTTTATATCGGAACGCTGTAAACGCGCATGCAAATCCTGCATGTTTTCTAAGGGCGCACGCTCGGCAAAATAGCGTGAACCACGAAAAGCTTCTAAATAGGCGCGGCTTTGTGAGCTATTGTCTTGATCAAGTGTGGCAAAGGCTAAATCCTCCACGTCGAGAGAAATACCAAAGCCAAAAATAACCATCATAAACACTGCACCAAGTAAGGCAAAACCGAGGCGTACACGGTCACGCAACAGCTCTTTACTTTCACGGACGGCTAAGGCCTGTGTACGCTTTAAACTAAAGCCACGACGTGGAATTGTGGCTAATGCTTCAGTTTTGGTGCTGTGCAGTTCAGCTTGCTCAGCACTCAAGCCTTGCGCCTCTTGTAAGCAGGTAACAAACGCATCTTCAAGGGTCTCGCCGGCAAATTGCTTTTGCAACTCTAGCGGAGTGCCCACAGCCAATACTTTCGCCGCATGCATCAAAGAAATACGGTCACATCGCTCCGCTTCATTCATAAAGTGGGTGGACAAGAAAATCGTCACGCCCTGCTCACGCGACAACTCAAATAACAGTCGCCAAAAATCATCCCGCGCAGCAGGGTCAACACCCGAGGTGGGCTCATCTAAAATAAGCACTTCAGGCTCATGAATCACCGCCACCGCCAATGATAAACGTTGACGCAAACCTAGAGGTAAAGCACCAGCTTGATCTTCAGCGTATTCCTCTAAGTCAAAACGTTTAATCAGCCGCTGTGTGCGCTGTTGACCTTCTGCTTTCGGAATATCAAATAAATGTGCGTGTAACTCCAAGTTCTGCCGCACACTCAACTCTCCGTATAAGGAAAAGCTTTGCGACATAAAACCCACGCGTTTACGCGTTGCAAGATCATTGGCATCCACCGACTTACCCAACAGCCACGCTTCGCCTTCACTGGCGGGGAGCAAACCGGTTAACACCTTCATGGTGGTGGTCTTACCACAACCGTTAGAACCTAAAAAGCCAAAAATCTCACCGCGCTCAATCTCAAAGCTGACCTTATTCACAGCAGTAAAATCACCAAAACGCAGGGTTAAATCTGTAGCTTTAATCGCCACCTCATGCGTATCGCTCGAAAAAGGTGTTATTTTTAGCGGTTCAGGCGCGGCGACGCCAGCACCTTGGAAATAGGTGAAAGCATCATCCAGCTTAGCGCTTGGCGTACTTTTCGCCAGCTCATCGGTACAACCAGAAGCAATAATGCGGCCGCGATCAAGCATCAAGCAGTGTTCAAATTGCGCGGCTTCTTCCATATAAGCAGTAGCAACCAGCAGGGTCAGATGCGGCCGGTCACTGCGGACCTGTTCAATTAAATCCCAGAAATGACGGCGCGATAAAGGGTCAACACCGGTGGTCGGTTCATCAAGAATCAGCAGATCAGGATCATGAATCAGCGCGCAACATAAACCCAGTTTCTGCTTCATCCCTCCCGATAATTTACCAGCGGGACGATCAGCGAAAGCGGTTAAATCCGTCGCAGCCAGCAAGCTGGCCATTCGTATCTCACGCTCAGCACGCTGCAAACCAAATAAGGTTGCGAAGAAACGGATATTTTCTTTAATCGATAAATCAGGGTACAGATTGTGCCCTAAACCTTGCGGCATAAACGCAATACGCTGGTATAGGGAGGAGCGATGTCGACGCTGATCAATGGGGCCACCGAGTACATCCAGTTGGCCTTTCTGCAGAATTTTTACCCCGGCAATGAGACCAAGCAAGCTCGACTTACCCGCACCGTCAGGGCCAATCAAACCGCAACGGCTGCCCACTGGCAAACTAAAGCTGACATCCTCTAACGCACGCTGCTTGCCATAACGATGAGAAATATTGACGGCATTAATTACTTCTGTGCTCATGCTTTACCTAACAACCCAATCCATTTCTGCCGAATGCAGTGATCTTGTAACAGTGTCCAGCGCTGGCTGTTTATTCAATGATTCGTTGGGCGGACTATGAGCAGCACAGCAAACTTACTGCATCGACTCAGGCCAACTCACATCGACAGCACGACGTACGTACGCAGAACCCGGCATACCCGGCTTTGCTTGCGGTACTGCAGCAGGATCAGTCAGGCGCAATTTAACCCGAAACACTAATTTCTGGCGCTCATCACGCGTTTCCACTTCTTTTGGCGTGAACTGTGCTTTGGCCGCGACAAACGCCACTTGTGCAGGCAGCGGCTGTTCGCGTAAAGCATCAAGAACAATCCGAGCTTCATCACCCGCCGCTAAACGTCCAGCCAAAGCAGAAGGCAGATACACATTCATATATTGATCAGAAGGATCAATTAATAAAAATACGCGTCCACCAGCACCCAGCACTTCACCCGGCTCAGCTAAACGTAATTGCACAATACCATTCATCGGTGCGCGTAAACTGCTGTCATCAATCTCACTGGTTAATTGCGCCACCATAGCCTCGGCTGCAGCAATCGCCGCTTGTGCCGCTTGCACTTGCGCTTTGGATGCCTCTAAAGCCGCTGAAGACGTATCAAAGCGCGCTTGTTGCTGATCAATTTGCTGACCACTGGCGTGGCCACGCTCATACAACTCACGAAACCGTTTCAAGTCCTGCTGCGCTAAACGACGCTCACTCTCGCGCAAATGCACTGTGGCTTGCGCAGACGCCACGTTCTCACGTGCACGTAAGACTTCAGACTGTGCTTGATTACGCTGCGCTTCTAAAGTGCGCGTATCAACGCGCGCTAACAACTGCCCGGCACTGACACGATCACCCTCAGCAACCAGCACCTCAGCTAAACGACCAGGATACTTAGTCGCCACTTGTACTTCTGTGGCCTCCAAACGGCCATTCGCCTCATAAATACCCTCAGGTAAACGATCTTGCAGCGACTTCCAATAACCAAAACCACCCGCTGCCAGCAATGCAATCAATAAAGGTGCAATAAATAAACGAGAAGGCTTTTTATGCGTAGACATGCTTGCTCCTAGCAAGTGGAAATAATGCAATGAGCGCAAAGGTGCCGTACATTATTTAGAAAAACCATAACTAAAATTGAACACTCGCGAATATTTCAGTCTTTTTAATTTCTGCAATACCCATTAAGCATAAACAATTGTACATCCTGCACCTCTGTCGTCTAGACGCAATTGAATCGTTTATCGATGAAAAGATTGATCTAGACAACTGCCATGCAGCTTTTAAAAAAATAACAATACAATTTGAACTTCTTTGAGAAAACGCAATCTGCATCAACTAGCGATTAGCATCACACATTTTTTAGGGCACAAAATTAAACGGTTGCCCTCACACTCGTTGTATCAGCGGCGTTATACAAGCGCCTGCCGAAAAGGGCGGCATCTATGCAAAAGAAACCTGATTTACTATGGATTTTGGCAATTATATTCAGTTTAGGGGTCGTCACAACGGGCTATACCCAAAGTTTATGGGAGCAACCTGCTGTAGATAAAGCGACTGCCACATACAGAGCACAAACTATCTTGGCACCGCATACCAACCCTGATCACTAACGACTGCATTCAACGGCACATCCCACGCCGCCACTGCGAGCTGCTCAACCCGCTGGCAGTCATGCGCTAAACCAATACGCTGCGGTGTCGTTAAATGATCCCGCTGATGCAACTCAGCAAAACAACGATCATAAAAACCACCGCCCATCCCCAGTCGGCCACCCTGCTGATCAAAGCCAACCAACGGCAAAAAAACCGCATCCAATGCCCACGCAGCACGCTGATCAGCCACACACCAACGTGGCTGCAGAATACCAAAACGATTTTTTTCCCACTGCTGAACTGGCCGTACGCGCTGAAACACCATCGCGGTTTTTGGCCAACGGGCTAATACTGGTAGATACACATGCTTACCGCGCCGCCATGCCTCACGCATTAGCAAGACCGGGTCAATTTCACCATCACTGGCAAGGTACAAAGCAATATGTTGGGCGCGACGAAAGAGCGGATGCTGAGCCAGCTGTTGATACAGTTGCTGAGCCGCTTGTTGTTGTTGGGAGGTCGATAAACTGCGCCGCTTGTTACGCAATAATTGACGTAACTGTGCTCGGGTCAAAAAAGTATTGTCATGCATTAAAATAAGACTCCCCGGATGTGCCGCTGTCGACATAGCCCTTGAACCCGAAAGTTCAAGGTGGAGATTACGTCAGACCTTTAGGCTTTCCGCAAGCGGACATGCTCACCAATCTAAAAATGTAACCTCCGAGTTGGTGTGAATCGGCTCAGGGACGTAGCCCACTGGCGCACACACTAGGGAGACACTTTTAGTATACACGGATCTTCCAACGCCTCAAGGGCGCATCATTCATCG
Organism: Pseudomonas sp.; assembly: GCA_034006605.1. Classification (GTDB taxonomy): domain Bacteria; phylum Pseudomonadota; class Gammaproteobacteria; order Pseudomonadales; family Pseudomonadaceae; genus Denitrificimonas. Next base: position 57,848 of record JAVESM010000008.1, read on the forward strand.
GTATCTAAAGTTTGCTGGACGCGGTTTAGTAACAACTGGATTTGCGCAGTGTCATCCGCAGACGGCACATCATTGTGTTGCTGACGGTGCAGTTCATGGGTGATATTCAATGCAGCCATAACCGCAATTCGCTCAGCGCCAATCACTTTACCAGAGCGTCGAATTTCACGCATTTTCTTATCCAAGTACTCAGCCGCCCGCTCCAGATTAGTACTTTCCGAAACCGGACAAGCAATATGGTAGTCCTTATCCAAAATATGCACAGTCACCGTCTGCGATTGAGTCATGAATCCTGCTCCAATGCTTTGAGTCGAGAAATCATAGCTTCGACTTTTTGTCGAGCTACTTCATTTTTTTCTATAAGCAACACGCGCTCTTCACGCAACGCTTTATTTTGTGCTTTAAGTTCAGTGTTCCGTTGAATCAGTTGCTCAACGGCCAGCACCAAGGCTTGCAAATCAGTATTTTTCACCAGCCCTCCAGTCATCACTTGGTCATATCAGACAGCCATCATGCTTGTTATTCTAGCGCCCGCCCGCCATCGCGCACAGTGCTACAAGGCACATCTAAGAAATAAACTTAAACACGCGCTCCCACCTCACAAGGCATCCTGCGCCACTCAAATTAACGGGTGCCTTATAGGTTGCGATACAGACAGCTATTACGTAAGAAAAGTTGTCGACGGGCTGCAAATATCACTGTTTAGCAGCATACTGAACAACACGATATACTTGCACGCATAACCTTAACGACCACTAAAGCCACTTATCAGTTCCATCACTACGGATTTTTCATGCCTCAATCTCAATCTGCTTACACCTCATTTGCCGCTTTATTGAACACCAGTGGCCATCCTGTCTCCCCTGCTGAATTGCAAGGTTTACTCTTGGGCCGCTGCTGTTCTGGCGCCGGCTTTACTGCACCCGGCTGGCTCGAAGAAGCACAAGACTTGTTCGACAGCGAAATCCCTAGCAGCTTGCATGCGGCATTACTGGGCCTACAAGAAATGGTTAAAGCAGAGTTACTGGCAGAGAGTAGCGTATCGTTAACGCTGCTCTTACCTAATGATGATGAACCATTAGCAGAGCGCACGCGTGCGGTTGGTCAATGGGCGCAAGGCTTCTTAAGCGGCTTTGGCGGCAATATTGGCAACACTGAACTGTCTAAAGATGTACGCGAGATTCTCGAAGACTTAATCTCCATCGCGCAAATTCAGCCTGATGAGGAAGAAGATGAAGACGGCGAAGTCGCCTATATGGAAATCAACGAGTATCTGCGTGTAGCGCCTTTATTCATATTTACCGAATGCGCTGATTACATCCCACCGAGTACCGATGAAGAAACACCCGCCGTACACTAAATTAAGGATTTACAGCATATGAGCTCAATCAGCATGTCTGAATACGCCCAACGCCGCCAGCAACTGATGCAACGCATGACGCCCAATAGCATTGCTATTTTACCGGCCGCTGCCATCAGTACGCGTAACAGCAGCGTTGAATACCCGTATCGACAACACAGTGACTTTTTTTACTTGTCAGGCTTTGCTGAGCCTGAAGCCGTGCTGGTGTTAATCCCGAAACGTGAGCACGGAGAATTTATTTTATTTTGCCGTGAACGTAATCCTGAACGCGAGCTGTGGGAAGGTTTAAGGGCCGGTCAAGAAGGGGCGCTAGCCGACTACCAAGCCGACGATGCTTTCCCGATTAATGACATTGATGACATTTTGCCCGGCTTAATTGAAGGCCGTGAGCGCGTCTATTATTCGATCGGTAATAATTCAGAATTCGATCAGCAAATGATGGAATGGCTCAATAGCATTCGCAGCAAAGCACGCATGGGCGCACAGCCGCCAGAAGAGTTCGTGGTGCTTGACCACCTGCTACACGAGGCCCGTTTGTACAAAAGCCCTGCAGAAATCGCCACCATGCAACAAGCAGCCGATATTTCTTGCCACGCGCACATCCGTGCGATGCAAGCGTCTAAGCCCGGTCTTTATGAATACCACTTGGAAGCCGAGTTGGATTATGCGTTTCGTAAAGGTGGCGCGCGATTGCCAGCCTATTCATCAATTGTTGCCAGTGGCAAAAACGCCTGCATTCTGCATTACACAGAAAACCATGCACCGCTGCAGGATGGCGCTTTAGTGCTGATTGATGCCGGTTGCGAAATCGACTGCTATGCCAGCGATATCACCCGCACCTTCCCCGTCAATGGCCGCTTCAGCACCGAGCAAAAAGCCATTTATGAAATCGTGCTGCAAGCTAACCTAGAAGCGATGAATTATATTTCGCCCAAGCACCGCTGGAATGATGCCCATGATGCTACGGTACGCGTGATCACCGCTGGTCTATTAGCGCTTGGTTTGCTGCAGGGCGAATTAGACGAGCTGATTAAAAGCGAAGCCTACAAGCCTTTTTACATGCACCGCGCGGGGCATTGGCTCGGCTTAGACGTACATGATGTCGGCGATTACAAGGTCAACGGCCAATGGCGTATGCTAGAAGCAGGCATGACCATGACCGTTGAACCGGGTATTTATATTGCAATAGACAACCTTACTGTCCCCGCACAATGGCGCGGTATTGGCGTACGTATTGAAGATGATGTAGTGGTAAGCGCAAACGGCTGCCAAGTCCTAACCAATGCTGTACCCAAAACAGTGACAGCAATTGAAGCATTAATGGCCGCCGCACAGTCAGCAGGAGCTTAAGCCATGAGCCGAGTGCAGATCGCAATTATTGGTGGCGGCTTAGTCGGCGCCAGCCTTGCTTTAGCGCTACAAGCAGGGGCACGTGAACGACAATGGAAAATTGTTCTGATTGAGCCCTATGCGCCCGGTGACAGTTATCAACCCAGTTATGATGCGCGCGCTTCGGCTTTATCTTATGGCAGTCAGCAAATTTATCAGCGCTTAGGGCTCTGGCCAGCAATTGCCCCACGCGCTGAAGCCATCACCCATATTCATATTTCTGATCGCGGACGTTTTGCAGCAGCACGCATCAGTGCGACAGAAGAAGGCGTACCGGCACTGGGTTACGTTGTCGAAAATGCGTGGCTTGGTCATTGTCTATGGGCGGCCTTGGACAGTCGTGTCGTCGAATGGCGCTGCCCGGCTCGCGTTGAGCAAATGCAAGCACTCCACGATGGCTACCGATTAAGTTTAGATGATGGCAGCAGTCTCGATTGCGATTTAGCAATTTTAGCCGACGGCGGCCGTTCCGGACTGCGCGAACAACTGGGCATTCACGCTCAAACAACACCCTACGGACAAAGCGCCTTAATCAGCAATATCAGCACATCAAAGGCGCATCAAGGCTTTGCCTTTGAACGTTTCACTGATGATGGTCCAATGGCCTTATTGCCACTGGCCGATAACCGCAGCGTATTAATTTGGACGCGTAAGCCAGAAGAAGCGCAACGCCTCTATGGGTTAGCCGATAAGCAATTTCTGCAAGAGTTGCAAGCCTGCTTTGGTTACCGCCTTGGTGCTATACAACACGTTGGTAGCCGTCACTTATACCCTTTAAGTCTCGTCGAAAGCCACGAGCAGATACGCACTCACTTAGCTGTCTTGGGTAACGCGGCACACAGCCTGCACCCCGTTGCCGGACAAGGTTACAACTTGTCTTTACGCGATAGCATGGCATTAGCCGACTGTTTATTAACAGGACCTCAGATACCGGGAGATTTGGCTACTCTGCAACGCTTTCAAAACAACCAACAACTTGATCAAGATCTCACCATTGGCTTTTCTGATCGGGTCACGCGTTTATTTTCTACAGGCCAATCTTTCATAGCCAGCGGGCGTAATTTGGGTTTGCTGAGCCTTGATCTACTACCACCGGCCAAACACTGGTTTGCGCGCCAAGCCATGGGGCTGGGCGTACGCGGGATACAGGATAATACTTAAGAATGCACACTAAAAAGCTGGCGCGTAAGGCTCGATTTTTACGCTGGGCAATGAATATTTATCCGCCTTATTTAGGTGCTGGCGTAAAAGTGCGTCATATCAGCCCAGACTTTCGCGAAGTGCAGGTGAGTATGGGTTTAACTTGGTACAACCGCAATTATGTAGGCACCCAGTTTGGTGGCTCACTGTATTCGCTAACCGATCCTTTTTATATGTTGATGCTGATGGAAAACCTCGGTCGTGACTACATTGTCTGGGACAAAGCATCGCATATTGAATTTATCAGCCCAGGCAAAGGGACAGTGCATACCGAGTTTAAAATTGACGAAGATATGCTCAACAACATTCGTGAATTGACAGCCTCAGGCGAGAAATATCTACCAACATATACAGTCGTGATACGCGATGACCACGGCACATTGGTCGCGCAGGTAGAAAAAACCTTATACATCCGGCGCAAACCTCAAACGCAGCTTGCTGGCGCCACAGCCTAGGATTTTTAATATGCATGCAGATTTAATCATCGTCGGCGCTGGAATGGTGGGCAGTACGCTGGCCTTGGCACTGAAAGACAGTGGACTCAATATTCTATTAATTGACGGCAGCCCGCTGAGCATTGCGCCATTCAATAAAGAGCAGGCTTTCGAACCACGCGTCAGTGCGTTATCAATTGCCAGCCAACGCATTTTAGAGCATGTTCACGCGTGGCCTAGCATACTCAAACGACGCACCAGCCCCTACCGTAACATGCATGTTTGGGACGGCTCAGGTACCGGTAAGATTGATTTTTCGGCAAGCAGCGTGCATGCCGAGGTGCTCGGACATATTGTTGAAAATCGCATCGTCCAAGAAGCTTTACTGGAACAACTGCACGACTCTGAAATCGGCTTACTCGCACACTCAAAAGTCGAACAATTACGCCATTCAGGTGATGGCTGGCTGGTGCAAATGGAAGATGGCAGCAAGATCCATAGCCCTTTAATTATTGCTGCTGATGGTGCCAACTCAGCTATTCGTCGCCTTGCAGGTTGCGCCACCCGCGAGTGGGATTACCTGCATCATGCGATTGTCACCAGCGTGCGCTGTGAAAAAGCACATCAATTCACGGCATGGCAACGCTTTACTGATGACGGCCCACTGGCTTTACTGCCCTTGCAGCATCATGACGGGCAAAACTGGTGCTCGATTGTCTGGTCAGTCCCCGCAGAACGAGCAGAGCAGATTATGGCACTGGATGACTCAGCTTTTTGTGACGCGCTGGGGCAAGCCTGTGAATATCGTTTAGGCGCCATTGAACATGCCGATCAGCGCCACAGCATTGCTCTGCGCCAGCGTCATGCCAAACGTTATGTCGAACCTGGGCTCGCGCTGATTGGCGATGCCGCACACACCATTCATCCGCTGGCCGGACAAGGCGTCAACTTAGGTTTTTTAGATGCCGCAGTGTTAGCAGAAGTCCTACTCAGCGCACAGCAACGTGGTGAGAACATCGCCAGTGATCAGGTACTGAGTCGCTATGAGCGGCGGCGTATGCCACAGAACTTGGCGATGATGGCCGCAATGGAAGGTTTTCAACACCTGTTCCAAGCGGATGCTTTAGCCATTCGCTGGCTACGTAATAGCGGACTCAATACGATGAATAGTCTCAGCGAAGCAAAAGCGCTGTTTATTCGCCAAGCACTCGGCTTGGGCATCACCTTGCCTGACTTAGCCAAGCCTTAAACCGCCTTGTGCAGGTATCTATAGAGCCGACCTGCACAATTTTTATTGGCCCGATAACATGTACAAATCGCGCACTGCACCTTGTCCAAGCGGCAATCTGTCACAGGTATTCGACACATTTAGTTGATAAACTAAATGCAATTAACTATCATTTACGCAATTTCACTCAACAGAGGTTGTCATGTCGATTCGTAAACCTATTCTCGCCGCACTCGCATTCAGCGTTATTGCCGGTCATGTCCAAGCAGCAGACGATATCGTTGTTTACTCATCACGCATTGACGAACTCATCAAACCCGTTTTTGATAAATACACTGAACAAACGGGCGTTAATATCAAGTTCATTACTGATAAAGAAGCACCATTAATGGCGCGTTTGAAAGCAGAAGGTGGGAACACCCCTGCTGACATCCTGATCACCGTGGATGCCGGTAATCTCTGGCAAGCAGAGCAAATGGGTATTTTACAACCACTCAACTCTGAAATAATCAAAGCCAATATCCCTGCGCAATACCGTTCCAGCACCGATGGCTGGACAGGATTATCGTTACGTGCACGAACCATTGTTTACTCAACCGATCGTGTTGATCCAAAAGAGTTAAGCACTTATGAAGCACTGGCTGACAAAAACTGGGACGGCCGCTTGTGCCTACGGACCAGCAAAAAAGTCTATAACCAATCGCTGACCGCGACGTTGATCGAAGCCCACGGCGCAGAACAAACTGAAAAACTGATTAAAGGTTGGATCAACAACTTAGCCACTGATGTGTTCTCTGATGATACAGCGCTAATTGAGGCCATCAATGCAGGTCAGTGCGACGTTGGTATCGTCAATACTTACTACTACGGTCGCTTGCACAAACAGAATCCTGATCTAAAAGCAAAACTGTTCTGGCCTAACCAAGAGGGCCGTGGTGTTCACGTCAATCTGTCCGGTGCTGGTATCACTAAATACGCACCACACGCTGATGCAGCCCGCAAACTCTTAGAGTGGATGACCACTGCAGAAGCACAAAGCATCTTTGCCGGCGTGAACCAAGAGTTCCCCGCCAACCCAAGCGTTAAGCCTTCTGCAGAAGTTGCTGCTTGGGGTGAATTTAAAGCTGACACCGTTCCTGTCGAAGTGGCCGGTAAGCGTCAAGCTGAAGCGATCCGTTTAATGGATCGTGCTGACTGGCGTTAATCGCTCGACCACGCTCACAATAAACCGCCCTCGAGGCGGTTTATTGTTTCTAGGGCAACACAACTTCTTGCAAAGTATTGGCTCCACGCGTGGCCTGACTGAGCGTATTTTGTAGCAGCGCAATCTGCGTATCAGGTACGGCTAAGTTTAACCAAGCACCCTCAGCATCAAACACCTCACTATTAAGTACCGCACCAGCTTCGGCAAGTCGCACCTTAAACACATCAAGATAGGTATAAGGGCAATGCCCAGACATCATTGTGCGCGGCACCGGCGTTTCACTGAGCGCAGTCTGCAATACCTGTGTTGCACAGCCTCCGTAAGCACGCGCTAAACCACCTGTGCCCAGCTGAATACCACCGTACCAACGCGTGACGACCACCAAGACTTGATCAAACTGTTGGTTTTCAATTGCCGCTAAGATCGGCCGACCCGCGGTGCCGCTCGGCTCACCATCGTCGTTAAAACGGTATTGCTCGCCACAACGCCAAGCCCAACAGTTATGCGATGCGCTTGGCCTGCTCAACTGTTCAATCCAACCGCTGGCCTGCTCTGCCATCGACAGTAAAACTGCTTGCGCAAGAAAGCGACTCTTGCGCACTTCCGCGTCATAGCTGTGCGTTGCTTTTAAAATGCGCATCAATTAAATCAAAGTGAAAATATCGTCCGCGGCTAAGCGCGACTTAGGCAATAAAGCATTAAAGTCAGTGTCGGCACGATAACCCAAAGCCACTGCAACCACCGCGGTGAGATCACGCGAGTGTAAGTCAAACTCTGCATCTAAAACAGCCTGGTCAATCCCTTCCATTGGCACTGCATCAATCCCTAGCAGCCCCGCACCGAGTAAAAGACTACCCAGATTCAAATAGACCTGTTTTTCCAGCCAATGCGGTACATCTTTCTTACAGTATTTATGCTCATTTAAATAGGCCAAACGCGTATTATGTGCTGCAGCTTTAACCTCTGGCTTGCTTACAAAACGCCCGTCACGCTCTTCCGCTGCGAGCACGCGCTGCAAATATGCCTCATCAATCTGCGTACGCGCACAAAACAACAGCACATGTGAAGCGTTAAGAATCTTATTGGCGTTATAACTGTAGCTACCTCCCGCGCCCTTGGCTAAACGTGCTTTTCCCTCCTCAGTGCTGGCCACGATAAAATGCCATGGCTGAATATTGGTGCTCGATGGACTCAAGCGCAGTAACGCTAAGAGCTGCTCAACCACCTGCTCCGGCAGTTTTTTTGCTGTATCAAAAGCCTTAGTGGCATAGCGGCGATTCAGTGCATCAATTAATGGCATAAGAACCTCTATTATTAATCATCATGCTCAGAATGCTCATGACTATGATGGTGACCTACCTCTGGCTGTTCCGTCTTCAACTGACCCTTTAAATAGAGCAATACGGCTGTTTCTGGATCAGTTTCTTTGGTCGTCAGGCTTTGAATGCCTTTGCGCGCTAAACGCTGGCTTAAACCTTGCCCCATACCACCAGCAATCAATAGATCGATATCGTCCAGTGGATGCGGCTCATGGTTAGAGCTGTCGTGAAAGGATTGTTCTTTCGGCAACTCAAGTAACTGTTTATCGATAATGTGCTTGTCTTGCGTGGTAAATATCCAAAATTTTCGGCAACGACCGGCATGTTCGGTAATGATCTTACGATTTTGACTGGTAACTGCAATCTTCATATTGACCTCTTACTGCATGGCTTGGCGCACATCCATTGGATGCACAACCATAAAACTTAACAATTAAGTATAGTATGCATCGCTTCAGGCAACTGCGCTATGGTTACAAGCAAGTTATCGCACATGCAATCAAACCGTGTTTATTGCTATTCTTACCACCCGTAAACACCCAACGCTGTAATCAATGACACATAAGGTTGATGCCGTGCCAGTCACTCTCCCGCCTAAAGAAAGCCTCATTGTTGAATTTAAAAGTGATCGCAACGGCTACCCTGATCGCGAGCTGATTGAAGCGCTGACTTGCCTTGCCAATACACAAGGCGGCGAACTCTGGCTAGGCGTTGAAGACGATGGCACGGCAAGCGGCGTTCATCCCAAGCATCAAGACCTCCCGCGACTCACTCAATTAATTGCTGCCGATACCTCCCCGCCACTCCAAGTGACAATCAAAATGCACACCCTCAATAATGTCACTGTTGTGCAAATTATCGTGCCAGAAGCCAAACGTCTCATCGCAACCAAAGAAGGGACTTACTTGCGCCGCCGCCTCAAACACGATGGCTCTCCTGAATGCATTCATATTCCCTCCAGCAACTGAGCTTGACGCTACAACAGTGATACAAACCGAATATCTGTCTCCGACGCCAGAGCCAAATATACAGGCCCGCACACTAAAGAAATTGCAGATGAAGCCTCGCACCAATTGCTGCTAGAATAGCCACACTCATTCATGATGCACCGCCACTTTAGAATGCAGAACCGACCTTTTTGCAGGAAACCCCTGCATCATAGCCAATACTTTTGCTCATCAGCGGCGTTTTGATTTTTTATAGGTACTGCATGACCACGACTGGCACGCTTTATATTATCTCTGCACCTTCTGGTGCAGGGAAAACAAGCTTAGTTAAAGCACTGATCGACAGCATGGCGCAAGTGCGTGTCTCAGTGTCACATACAACGCGGGCGATGCGTTCTGGCGAAGTCGATGGGGTTAATTACCACTTCACCCCCCGTGAAGAGTTTGTTGGCATGCTCGAGCAAGGCGATTTTTTAGAGTATGCCGAAGTTTTTGGTAACCTTTACGGTACTTCGCATCCATGGGTTAAACAAACTTTAGCCAAAGGCTACGACTTAATTCTAGAAATTGATTGGCAAGGTGCACAGCAAGTGCGCAAGCTGGTCCCTGATGCAAAATCTATTTTTATCTTACCGCCAACGCATAAGGACTTGCGCCAACGTTTACATAATCGTGGCCAAGATGCTGTGGATGTGATTGATTTACGTATGCAACAGGCCATTACGGAAATGAGTCATTACGTTGAATACGACTACATTGTTATCAATGATCAGTTCTCTACAGCACTGGAAGATTTAAAAGCGATTTTCCGTGCCAACCAACTCAGGCTTGATAGCCAACAAAAACGTCACACACAACTCCTCTGCGACCTGCTAGGATAGGAGCATCTGTGTCAGCAAGTTGAGCTTATCGCTTTATTTGTCGTGCTTTATTTTTTAAACTGTATCTGTTTATGCGCCACTTACGGCGCTGTTTTTTTCTGTGAGGAATACCATGGCTCGCGTTACTGTTGAAGATTGCCTAGAAAACGTTGAAAACCGTTTTGCTTTAGTTATGCTGGCCACCAAGCGTTCGCGCCAATTAGCGACCGGCGGCAAAGAGCCTAAAGTGCCTGTGGAAAATGACAAACCAACTGTTCTAGCATTACGTGAAATTGCAGCTGGCTTCATCACCGATGCAGTCATTGCAGCAGAAGACGCAATCAGTGCTGAAGAACCTTTATTTGCAGCTTTTGACGACAACGCCAACGAAGCACGCTAATGCGCGTGCAGGTCGCTTACTGCACGAAGATAGATCAATTGCTATTAGGGGGTGAGCGATGCCTGCTTTAGATCGTCTCTCTGAGCAATTATCAACGTATCTCAGTAGCGACCAAGTGAATGCGGTGCGCCGTGCGTATTATTACGCCGAGCAAGCACACGATGGCCAATTACGCAGCAGTGGTGAGCAGTATGTGACTCACCCACTGGCAGTGGCGACTATCCTAGCGAACATGCACATGGACCATCAAAGTTTGATGGCAGCGATGTTGCATGATGTGATTGAAGATACCGGCATCCCGAAAGAAGCCCTCGCGGCACAGTTTGGCGACAGCGTTGCTGAGCTGGTCGATGGGGTCAGTAAGCTGACACAAATGAAATTCGGTACTAAAGCCGAAGCGCAGGCAGAAAATTTCCAGAAAATGGCCATGGCCATGGCGCGTGATATTCGTGTCATCTTAGTCAAGCTCGCTGACCGCTTGCACAATATGCGCACGCTTGGCGCGCTCAATGCGGAAAAACGCCGGCGCATTGCCAAAGAAACCTTAGAAATTTATGCACCCATTGCCAACCGCTTGGGGATGAATCGTATTTATGCTGAATTTGAAGACCTTGGTTTTAAAGCCATGTACCCGATGCGTGCTGCGCGCATTCAGTCAGCAGTTAAAAGTTCGCGTGGCAATCGCAAAGAAATCGTTAACAAAATCCAAGAATCCATTGCGCATTGTTTAGAGCGTGAAGGTTTGCCGGGCGAAGTCAGCGGCCGCGAAAAACATCTATACAGCATTTATCAAAAAATGCGCGGCAAGCGCAAAGCCTTCGCCGAGATTATGGATGTCTACGCGTTTCGAATTGTCGTTGACAAAGTCGATACCTGTTATCGCGTACTGGGCGCTGTACATAATCTCTACAAGCCCTTTCCTGGTCGTTTTAAAGATTACATTGCAATCCCTAAAGCCAATGGCTACCAATCGTTGCACACCACCTTGTTTGGTATGCACGGTGTGCCGATTGAGATTCAAATCCGCACCCGAGAAATGGAAGAGTTAGCCAATAATGGAATTGCAGCACACTGGCTATACAAAACCGAAGAAAACGGTCGTCGCAATAATCATGCACGCGCGCGCCAGTGGGTTAAAGGCTTATTGGAGTTGCAGCAAAATGCCGGCAACTCGCTCGAGTTTATTGAAAATGTAAAAATTGATTTATTCCCTGATGAAGTCTATGTGTTCACCCCCAAAGGCCGCATCATGGAATTACCGAAAGGCTCAACACCGGTCGACTTTGCCTACGCAGTGCACACCGACGTAGGGAATACCTGCATTGCTTGTCGCGTCAATCGGCGTCTCGCACCGCTCTCCCAAGCACTGGAAAGCGGCGCCACGGTTGAAGTGATTACCGCACCCAATACTCAGCCGAATCCAAACTGGCTGAACTTTGTCGTCACCGGTAAAGCCCGCACCCATATTCGTCATGCCCTGAAACAACAGCGCCGTGAAGAATCAGTCAGTTTAGGTGCACGTTTGCTGAGCAAAGCTTTAGATAACTTAGGCGTACGCTTTGAGGACATCTCTGAGACGCGTTTACAGGTGCTGCTCGAAGAAAACCATCAAGACGAGCGTGATGATTTGCTCGAAGATATTGGTTTAGGTAACCGTACCGCCCACGTGATCGCCCGACGCTTATTATCGACCGAAGAATCGGATGCCAACCCATTAGCCACTGATGGCCCATTAGTGATTCGCGGCACGGAAGGCTTGGTGCTGAACTACGCACGCTGCTGCACACCGATCCCCGGCGACTTAATTGTTGGCCACTTATCCGCAGGAAAAGGCATGGTGGTGCATCGTGACAGCTGTAAAAACATCAGTGAGTTCCGCAACAACCCCGAAAAATGCATACCACTGACCTGGGCGAAAGACATTGATAGCGAATTCAATGTTGAACTGCGCATTGAGTTGGCCCATCAGCGTGGCCTAATCGCCCTACTGGCTGGCACCATCAGTGAAGCCGACGCCAACATTGATAAGATCAATGTTGATGAGCGTGATGGCCGCATTAGCGTCATTCAACTGGGTATTAGCGTACGTGACCGTGTCCATTTAGCACGTATTATTCGCAAGTTGCGTGGCCTCCACGGCGTGTCTCGTATTACCCGTATGCGCGCTTAAACCCCTTTATACCGTGCGCCTTTGCGCTTGCTGTATCAGTCTGGCGTACGGATTTTTTACATCACGGAGCACATCATGAGCAAAACCATTATCAACACCGAAAACGCACCCGCAGCGATTGGCACTTACTCACAAGCCGTGCGTGTCGACAACACGGTATATATGTCTGGGCAAATTCCATTGAATCCGAGCACCATGGAAATGGTTGAAGGTTTTGAGCAGCAAACTGTGCAAGTGTTTGAGAATTTAAAAGCAGTCGCTGAAGCAGCCGGTGGCTCTCTAAATGACATCGTTAAGCTCAATATATTCTTAACCGATTTAGGCAACTTTGCTGCACTCAACGAAGTGATGAGCCGTTACTTTAGCGCGCCTTACCCCGCACGCGCCGCGGTTGGGGTTGCCTCATTACCACGCAACGCCTGCGTGGAAATGGATGCGGTCTTGTACCTCGGCTAAAAGTTGCACTACGGCGCAATTGACTGATCTTAAAGGTCCGTCAACTGCGCCGCGTAACCCTCTCGAAAACTGCCGTACTGTGGCGCCCAACCTAAGGCGCGCGCGCGCGCATTACTGCAACGCTTACTCCCCGCCCGCCGCTTCAATTCTAAACCTGGCACACTGCTGACCTTAAGCTGCTGTTGCAACCAAGCCACCACTTCGGCCAACTCAACTGGCGCATTATCAACGCCGACATACACCGACTCAAGCACGTGACCCTGCGCATCAGCCTGCACAATTGCAGCAATTAATGCTGCTGCATCATCAGCATGAATACGGTTAGTAAACTGATGCAACTGTGAGGCGTGATAGCCTTCACGCACTTGGCGAATCAACATATTACGACCAGGCCCATAAATACCGGTCAAACGCACCACCGTGGCAGGATGACCACTATTGAGCGCACACTGTTCAGCATGGAGCATAATGTGCCCAGAGCAACGTTGGGGCGCAGTCGGCGACTGCTCGTCAACCCAACTGTCATCGTTCTGACCATAAACACTGGTACTGGATACAAAAATCACTCGTTTCGGTTGTTGCTGATGTTGCGCCAGCCAGCTATAAATATGCCGCTGACCTTGCACATAGGCCTGCTGATAATCAGCTTCGCTCATACTCTGTGCTGCCATCGCATAAATCACATAATCAATCGGCTGCGACGGCCAGTCACTCGGGCATTGAGCTTTGCCTAAGTCAGCAGCGATCGGTAAAATTGCAGCGGGCAACTGACTGGGATTACGGCGCAAACCATGTACAGTGCAGCCTTGCTGATTCAATAACAAAGCCACTCGACTGCCAATATCTCCACACCCCACCACCACCACTCGCAATTGTTTGTGCATTCCGATTGACTCCATTACTGGCTTAAGCACGATATTTATTGGTCACAATTTAATGTAGCAGCTATGCTAATGGCAATCCTAATGGAAAATAGCTATGACTCTTACTGAATTACGCTACATCGTAGCTTTAGCACAAACCCAACATTTTGGTCGCGCCGCAGAACGCTGCCATATTAGCCAGCCCACGCTTTCGGTTGGGGTGAAAAAGCTCGAAGAAGATTTAGGTGTGTTGATCTTTGAGCGCAGTAAAAGTGCAGTGCGCGTCACACCGGTTGGCGCAGCCATTGTTGCGCAGGCCCAGCGTGTATTGGAGCAAGCGCAGACCATCCGTGAATTGGCGCAAGCAGGTAAGAACCAACTGACCGCGCCGTTGCGCGTCGGTGCGATTTATACAGTGGGGCCTTATTTATTCCCTCAACTGATTCCTTTGTTGCACCGTAGCGCACCCGAAATGCCCCTGTATATTGAAGAGAACTTCACTCACGTTCTACGTGACAAGCTGCGCAATGGCGAGCTTGATGTCATCATTATCGCGCTGCCTTACCAAGATGCTGATGTACTCACCAAACCTGTTTATGTCGAACCTTTTTGTGTGTTACTGCCTGCGGAACACCCTTGGACAGAAAAAGACAGTATCGACAGCACGCTCCTCAACGATACGAGTTTGCTGCTTTTAGGTGAAGGTCACTGTTTCCGTGATCAAGTCTTAGAAGCCTGCCCAACAACAATGCCAAGCAACTCTGAAAACCGCTATACCACAGTAGAAGCCAGCTCCTTAGAAACCATTCGCCATATGGTCGCCTCCGGCCTAGGCGTATCGGTGCTGCCATTATCTGCAGTAGAGAATCATCGCTATGCCGAAGGGGTGATTGCTGTGCGTCCATTTACTGCGCCAGCACCCACGCGTACCGTTGCGATTGCTTGGCGCGCAACGTTTCCACGCCCAAAAGCCATTGATGTATTGATAGAAGCCATTCGCCAGTGCGATGCTGCGCACGTCAAACACGAGCAGTAATCATGACAGATTTACTGGTGCATACCCCGATTACCGTACTCAAAGGTGTCGGCCCAGCGGTTGCAGAAAAACTGGCTAAAGTCGGCTTAGAAAATCTGCAGGATGTGTTGTTCCATCTACCCTCACGCTATCAAGATCGCACTCGCATCACCCCAATTGGCGCGCTACGCCCCGGCCAAGATGCAGTCGTAGCCGGTGTAGTCATGGCGGCGAATATTATTATGGGTAAACGACGCAGCTTGCTGGTGCGTATTCAAGATGGCAGCGGCGGTCTGACTCTACGCTTTTTCCATTTCAGTATGGCGCAAAAAAACGCACTGGAAAAAGGCGTGCAAGTCCGCTGCTATGGTGAAGTTCGCCCTGGCGCAACAGGTTTGGAAATTTATCATCCTGAGTACCGCGTGCATAACCCCGCTGATGCGCAAATACTGCAATCGACCCTAACTGCAATTTACCCCACCACCGAAGGCCTGACTCAGCAACGTTTACGCGATCTTTGCGTGCAAGCACTGGGCTTTTTAAATGCACGTAGTTTGCCGGATTGGCTCCCGTCAGAGATGATCAGCGAATACCAACTCGGCGCACTTGATCAAGCCATTCGCTACCTGCATCAACCACCACCTGATGCTGATTTAGACGAACTGGCGCAAGGTGTGCACTGGGCGCAGCAACGTTTAGCGTTTGAAGAAATGCTCACCCATCAACTATCAATTCAGCGAGTACGTGAAAGCCTGCGCCAGCAACGCGCTCCACCACTGCCGCTAGCAACGAAACTGCCACCGCTGTTTTTGCAGAATCTGGGTTTTACCCCAACCGGGGCGCAGAAACGGGTTGGCGCTGAAATAGCCTGGGATCTCAGCCAAAACGCACCGATGCTGCGACTGGTACAAGGTGATGTGGGTGCAGGTAAAACTGTAGTTGCCGCCTTAGCCGCTCTGCAAGCTCTGGAAGCCGGTTATCAAGTAGCTTTGATGGCGCCCACTGAGATTCTCGCTGAGCAACATTTTATTAACTTCAGCAAGTGGCTTGCACCACTGAATATTGAAGTCGCTTGGTTAGCAGGCAAATTAAAAGGTAAGGCCCGCGCCAGCTCTTTAGCACAGATTGCGTCTGGTGTACCGATGGTCGTCGGCACCCACGCCCTGTTTCAAGAGGAGGTGCAGTTCCATAATCTGGCTTTAGCCATCATTGATGAGCAGCACCGTTTTGGTGTGCAACAGCGCTTAGCTTTACGTAAAAAAGGCGTGGATGGCGTGTACAGTCCGCATCAATTGATTATGACCGCCACCCCTATTCCACGTACTTTAGCGATGAGTGCTTACGCTGATCTGGACACCTCTGTGCTGGATGAGCTGCCGCCTGGGCGTACACCTGTGAACACCCTGGTGCTGAGTGATACACGTCGTCCTGAAGTGATTGAACGGGTACGCGCCGCTTGCCTAGACGGTCGCCAAGCCTACTGGGTGTGCACGCTGATTGAAGAATCAGAAGAGCTGACCTGCCAAGCGGCACAAAGCACCTTTGAAGATTTAACCTTGGCGCTGGCGGGGCAAAAAATCGGGCTGATTCATGGCCGGATGAAAGCGACGGAAAAAGCGGACGTCATGGATACCTTTAAGCGCGGCCAACTGCAATTATTAGTGGCGACCACGGTGATTGAAGTCGGCGTCGATGTGCCCAACGCCAGCTTAATGATCATTGAAAACCCAGAACGCTTAGGTTTGGCACAGCTGCACCAATTGCGTGGACGCGTCGGCCGTGGCAGCACTGCCAGCCATTGCGTGCTCCTCTACCATGCGCCACTGTCGCAAATAAGCCGTGAACGCTTAGCGATTATGCGTGAAACCAACGATGGCTTTATTATTGCCGAAAAAGATTTAGAACTGCGCGGTCCCGGTGAAATGCTCGGCACACGGCAAACAGGCTTACTGCAATTTAAAGTGGCCGATTTGATGCGTGACGCCCCACTGCTGCCTGCAGTTCGCGATGCCGCTTGTCAGTTACTCGAGCAATGGCCAGACCATGTCAGTCCTCTCTTAGAGCGTTGGCTCAAACAGGGCCAACAATATGGACAAGTCTAAACAACAAGGCCAAAAAAGCACGTTATACTGCTACCCAAACCAGAGCTATTTAGACAACTATTATGCCCTACGCTGATGAAACTGCTGCTTATGAACCGCTATCAACCACCGTTACTCATGCGTTAAATTCTGCTGGGGTTGCCTTTAGTGTTCATCCAAGTCAGAGCATTGATCCTGCACAGCGAATGCATGTCATATTACTGCAACACCTTGACCAGCTAAGGCTCGCGCTTATTCCGCACACGCACATACTTGACTTAGCCCAGCTCAATACACAAACCAACACTATGTGGCAGGCTGCAACCACAACCAGCGCCGCGCCATTGTTAAAGCAATACAACATGACAACGCTGCCAGCCATTCCGGCACTCTGTAACATGATGCCATGCTTCTACGCGCCATCATTGCTAGCACAATCCATGGCCTATCTTGAATTCGGTGTAGATGGAATGCTACTGGGTCTCACACCGAAGGCTTTAAAAACACTCTTAACCAGCGCACAAGCGATCGACTGCAGCCATGCGGTGACATTGCAGCACCCCAACCATAGTCCTGCGAGCGATGATGCACATGGCATTCAGCAAGCTGTTATTAACCTCACTTCCCGGCGTATTCAACAACGCCTCGAACAAACCTTAGAGATTCCATTGCTCAGCAGTACGGCAAAAAAAGTACTGCGCTTGCGCACCGATCCGCTTGCCAGTATTGATGAGCTATCAGCGATCGTAGAAACCGACCCACCGCTTGCAGCTCAGGTGATGAGCTGGGCGGCCTCACCCTACTACGCCACACCGAGTAAAATACGCTCAGTAGAAGATGCGATTATGCGGGTACTCGGCTTTGATTTAGTGATTAATTTAGCCTTGGGCTTATCGCTGGGTAAGCACTTAAAAATACCTGCAGATCAACCGCAACATTCCACACCGTATTGGCAACAAGCCATTTATATCGCCACACTGACTGAAGGTTTAGTGCGCGCGATGCCTGCTGATAAAAAGCCTGATAATGGCCTCGCTTATCTTGCCGGTTTATTACATAACTTTGGTTTTGCCTTGCTGGCCCATGTTTTTCCACCGCATTTTTCTCTGGTCTGTCGCTCACTGGAAGCTAACTTGCATTTAAGTCATAGCGTTGTTGAGTATGACCTACTGGGTATTACCCGTGAGCAAATGGGTGCATGGCTGATGCAGTGTTGGGACATACCGAGCGAGCTGATCTACGCGCTGCGTTATCAAGACAACCCAAATTATGAAGGTGAACATGCGAGCTATGCCAACCTAGTCTGCTTAGCCCAGCGCTTGTTAGCACAAGATAAAATGGGACAAAACGCCAACAACCAGATACCCAATGCTCTGTATGAGCGTTTGGGTATCAGTCAAGCCAAGGCACAGGACGTTTTACAACATATCCTCGATGCAGAGCAGGCCTTGCGCGAACTAGCAATACAATTCAATCACAGTTGATCAAGCAGAAACGCCCGCGTCTTCTGCGCAGCGCTATCGGGAAACTCTTGCATAAAACAATGACCCCCACTGACCTGTTCAGTGTGCACATAACGGTTGCTCTGCGCCCATAAAGCTGCCGACTTAATCACAAACGGGAAAGTATCAGCGCCATACAACATCAATACAGGTGTGTGTACTTGGCGCAATGCTCGCCACAAGCCATTCGCTGCCGAACTAAAAATAGTTGCTTCCAGCTGCGGCGAGCACTTTAACTGCACCCCGCCCTCTTCCGCTGGACGTAAAGCATGATCAACAAAAGCGCTCAGTGCTTCAGCAGTCCAACCTTTAAAGACGCCACGCCCCGTTAAACTGGCATACGCCGTTTGCCGATCGGGCCAATGCCTGCGCCGCACAGCCGTCTTCTTCGCTAGAGCAGTAAACCCAGTAAAACCTAGGCGCTCAGTCGTTTTAATGAACATCTGCATACTCGGCGTGAAAACCACTGGATCCAGGAGCACTGCACGTTTAAATAGCTGCGGATGTTTCGCCATGATTAAACTGCTTAACACACCACCAAAACTGTGACCCGAGGCATACACAGGTACGTCGCCGAACAGACTGCGCTGTGCTTGAAACGCTTCCACAGCCAGCTCAGCATTGTGATTCCAACCGAAAAATCGTGATCCCGCATCGCTGTCACCATGCCCTTGGATATCACACAACCATAGATCAAAATCAGCACTTAAGTATTTAAGCATTGGCTCATACACGCGCCCGCAGAGACCATTGCCATGTAAAAAATGCAAAACAGGTTTACCGGAAGGCGCACTATGCCAGCCACGCAACGTAACCTGAGCGGAGGTGGTGTATGACCATGGAAGTAAATTCATGCGGCAATGTTCCTTATTATTGTCTAAATTCAATTACAGTGTAACGCGGCAGGCAGCAAGCTCAGCCGTTAAGCGCTGCTGGTCTTGCCCCTCCGTAAAGATTAATTCGAGACGTGAGTCTTTACGCCACTCGCTGTTTTGCCAATGAATACTCTGCCCATCCAACGCATTGCCCGATAACCAACCCGCATTCGTGTGCAAAACACACTTGGCACGCTGCCAAGGCATTTGCATCAACCACATTTGTACGCGCATCAACTCAAACTGCTGCGATGGATGCCAGCGCCAACCGATACTCCAGCCGTTTTCTTGAATATTGACTGAACAGATTGGTTGCTGCGGGTCACGCCAGAGTACACCGGCTACGCCACTCGGCGTTGCAAAACTGTCCAGCACAGCCTGTTGACCCGCTTGCTGCTGATAACCAGGTAGCAACGCATAGTCGAGCTGGCCTTGGCGCGTACACAGTAACGGCAAAGGCATCGCAGCGTGCTCCCAAAACCGCATCTGCTCAGACGTAATGCTGTCGCATTTATTCACCAATAATAAGCCCGTTTGCGCCAGTAATTTCGGTTCAAGCGCAGACAATGCGGCCTCATTAGAGGCTTTCTGTCCATCAAGAACTAACACAATCGGCTGTACCGCGAGCACATCCAACCAAGGCACATCACGCAACTGCTCAAGTAATTGCAACGGGTGGCCCAAGCCTGACGGCTCGATAAATAAGCGATCCGGTTTAGCTTTACGCAGTAATTGCACCAGTGCGACTTGAAACGGCACACCATTCACACAACACACACAACCACCGGCCACTTCGGTAAAACTGACACCGTCTTGATCACCATCGAGTAACGCGCTATCAAGCCCAATATCACCAAATTCATTGATCAAAACTGCCCAGCGCTCAGAGCTTGGACGTTGTGCCAATAAACTGCGTAATACGCTGGTTTTACCCGCACCCAAAGAGCCGGCAATCAGATGCGTTGGAATATGCTGCAACATAGCCACGGTTACTCTCATGATTTTAAAAGAAAGCGCCACCTTAGCAAAATTACATTAAGCATGCGTAACACTTCACGTCACCCAATCGCTTGGTTAATATAGATCAGCCTATTCAAAACTCTGGGATTATTCATGCGCGCTTACTATGTATTATTGTTACTGCTCTTGAGCCAACACATTTTTGCACAAGCGTGTGTAATTGAATCCGCTGATGAGAAAATAAAGGTAAAAATCTGTCAGCAGAACCGTAATATTCCTGAACAACTGTTCAAAAGTGGTTTTTGTCAGCCGCAATTAAAAGGGCAAAAAACCACAGTGACCTTTGTTGAGCAATGTCCAATCGGGGCTTTTGGTATATGCCGTAACTCACAAAGCGCGGGCGTGCCCTACCAACAAGATATTCATTATTATGGCATTGCAACTGACGCAAAATACCTTAAACCTGCCTGTGAGCGGCAAAATAAAGGTGTGTGGACCGCTTATTAAGCGGTCATCAGCCTTACACGAACTCAGCGCTTTGCAATAGTTAACGGCTGTTTATCCAAGAATTAGCGACAGACTCCTTCTAAGCAATTTCCCTTAAGTGCATTAATATTGATATTAAAATTCAATAATATTCATTTGTTTGCAAGCAAATGACGCTCTAGCATGGCTTTATTGATTTAAGTCAACTGCCGCATGATGAGGTACACGTTTTTTATGCCTCATATCAGCAGACATCTTCAACACTTAAGGAGGATGGCGTTGCTCGTTGCTGTTCAAGTTTATTGCTCAGTGCTCGAGCACCTGCGCTAAATATATAATGAACACAACGACTCAGCAGACAATCGCCTACAACTATAAAGTGGTTCGGCAATTTACCATTGCCACCTTAATTTGGGGCTGTTTAGGGATGAGCATGGGCGCCTTTATTGCCGCTCAGCTGGTCTGGCCGCAACTCAATTTCGACCTCCCGTGGACCAGCTTTGGTCGCATACGTCCAATACACACTAACCTAGTGATTTTTGCCTTTGGTGGTTGCGCGCTGATCGCAACATCTTTCTATATTGTCCAGCGCAGCTGTTATGCACGCCTGCCCTCAGATACTGCGGCAGGCCTATTCTTTTGGAGTTGGCAAGCGATGCTGATCGCCACGGTGATTAGCTATGCACTGGGTTACACCACCACCAAAGAATATGCTGAAATGGAATGGCCCTTTGCCGTTATCTTGACTGTGCTCTGGCTGATCTATGCATGGCTGTTTTTTGGCACCATAATCCGTCGTAAAACCTCACATATTTATGTGGCCAACTGGTTCTATGGTGCCTTCATCATCGTTACTGCAATGGTGCATATTGTTAACCATGCAGCCATTCCGGTGACTCTCCTGAAATCTTACCCTCTCTATTCAGGTGCAACCGACGCCATGGTGCAATGGTGGTTTGGCCATAGCGTCGTCGGCTTTATTTTGTCAGTCGGCTTCCTCGGCATGATGTATTACTTTGTGCCCAAACAAGTCAATCGTCCAATTTACTCTTACCGCTTATCCATCGTGCACTTTTGGGCGATTATCTCGGTGTATATCTGGGCCGGCCCGCATCACCTGCACTACACTGCACTGCCAGACTGGGCGCAAAGCCTAGGTATGGCAATGTCGATTATTCTCCTTGCGCCCAGCTGGGGCGGAATGATTAACGGCATGATGACCTTATCTGGCGCTTGGTATAAATTACGCAGCGATCCAATCTTGCGTTTTCTAGTCGTAGCTTTAGCGTTTTATGGCATGTCGACATTTGAAGGTCCAATGATGGCCATAAAAACCGTTAACGCTCTGTCGCATTACACTGACTGGACTATTGGTCATGTGCATGCTGGTGCCTTAGGCTGGGTAGCGATGATTAGCGTGGGCAGCCTGTATCACATGATTCCAAAGCTCTGGAACCATGCAGAGATGTACAGCACCCGCTTAATTAACACGCACTTTTGGCTGGCCACTGTCGGCACCGTGATTTATATCGCCGCGATGTGGGTCAATGGCCTTACCCAAGGCCTGATGTGGCGCGCAATTAATGATGACGGTACCTTGTCTTACTCCTTTGTCGAAGTCTTAAAAGCATCCCATGCGGGCTATATCGCCCGCTTAATTGGCGGATCACTATTTGTTCTCGGCATGTTTTTGATGGTCTACAACACTTGGCTGACCTTGCGTAGACCTGCGCAACAATCCGCATTGTACGATGTACCGCCAGCACACCCGGTGGAGGTTTAATGATGCCTATTCTATTCAGCATTATGCTTATCGCAGCAGGTTATTGGAGTTTCAAGCACATGAGCCTATTACAAATGGAGCAGGCTTCCATGCTGCCCTTTGCTGATGATCCCGAAGCAGCTAAACGTGTTGAGCAAGAGACAGGCCGTGCCTGCTTACCGACACACTTAGCCCTGCAAGTCGCTTTGCAGGCTTAACCACAACACTCTAGCACCCTAATTTTAACCCACTCAACAACGGCAATTGATGTGCCGTTGTTTTTGTATACACCCTTTTATTTGGAACCTCGCTTGTGCGTGCTCAATGGATTAAAGCCTTTGCCCCTCTGTCATTAAACATTCCCCGCAAACAATGGTTACGTGCCGCCAGTGGTGCTTTTCTCGGTGTACTGGTCTCGATGTTCTGCAGTCATTTAATGTTTGGTAATCAGCTTGCTTTGAGCTTAGCGGCACCGATTGGCGCATCCGCAGTTCTGCTGTTTGTCACCTCAGCAACGCCTTTAGCGCACCCATGGTCAATCTTAGCTGGGAATACTCTGTCAGCAACAGTTGGTGTGCTCTGTGCGTTGTACCTTGAAGAGCCCATGTTAAGAGCGGCGGCGGCCGTGAGCTTGGCGATTGTCAGTATGTTGGCATTGCGCTGCCTACACCCTCCCAGCTGCGCAGTTGCTTTAGTCATCACCCTCAATCCAAGCTTGCATGCCCTGGGCCTTGAGGTGCTGATACCGGTAACCAGCCAGTCACTGGTATTGTTGTGTGTCGCTTTAGCATTTAATAATTTAACGGGCACCGCCTACCCGCGCATGGCGACTCCAGTTAAGGAGAATATCCACAACACCGCTGATCCACTACCTATCGCCCGAACCGGTTTTAACGAGGAGGACTTAGAGCAAGCGCTCAGTACGTTTGGTACCTATCTCGATATTCGCCGAGAAGACTTAGAAGATTTACTGCGCCTGACCGAACAGCACACGTTTAAACGGCGCACCGAACATCTCACTGCAGTATCGATTATGTCGCGTGATTTACGCACCGGCCATCCAGAAATGCCGATTGAAGAAGCATGGAATCGCCTCAAAGAGCATCGTTTAAAAGCCTTACCTATCGTCGATCAGCATCGACGCTTAGTGGGCATTATCACCTTAGTCGACCTATTAAAATATTTTGAATTGGATGCGCCTATCAGTCGTTTTCACCGCCTGCGCTATCTACGCAACAAACGTCTCAAACACATTATGACGGCACCGGTGATTAGCGTGAACTTTGCTACATCGCTGCTTGATCTGGTAACTTTGCTAACAGACCGTGGCTTGCACTATATGCCGGTGGTTGATGAACATCGACAATTGGCTGGAATGATCACCCAAACCGATCTGATCGCAGCACTCTACCGTGGTTGTTTAGCCCAGATTAATTAAAGCAGTCGGTCTTGGCTTTGCAGCCAGTTCACATCAGCATGCATCAACTGCTTCAACACCCTTAATGCATGCTGCACGGGCTCGCTTGGTTGCGATTCAGCATAGACAACATACACCGGCCAAGAAAACTCAGGCGCATTCGGCACACGTTGCAGTGTGCCCTCGGCAATATGCTGCTCAACGACGCGCGTTCTAAAATAACCACGCCCACCTTCCTGCAAAATGGTATGCAACGCCAGCGGACCTAAATTACAGCGCAGCGCACTGTGTGCATACTCCGGTAACACTGCATCATGCTGCTGGCGAAATAATACACCCCAGTCTACATAGATATAAGGCTCAGGCTGCTGCACAGATTGCACTTGCACCAATTTTTCTTCAAGCAACTGTTCAACCTGTAAGCCCGGCCAATAGTGTGGTTGATGCATCAATACGGCATCCAGTTCGGCACTTTCTAATTTTTTACACAACGTATTAACATCATAGACGCTAGCATTCACCGCATAACTGCCCTGCAATTTAGACAACTGCATAAACCAGTCTTTTAACAGTGGATTCCACAAGCTAATTTCTGCCGCCAAGCAAACCTGTGCCTGTAAGCTCTCAGGGAAAGGCAAAGCGCTGCGCGCCGCCTCCCACGTTTGCAATAACTGATGAGCGTAATGGACAAAGTGCTCGCCGTGCACCGTCAAACTTGCGCCAGCACGATTACGCACAAACAGCGGGCAGTTGAGCTGAGCTTCAAGATTCTTAACCCGGGCGGTCACTGTGGTCTGAGTGACGCACAACTGCTCAGCCGCAGCAATAAAACTACCGCAGCGAACAATCACTAGAAATGTACGAGCCAGCTCTATATCCATAACAGGCGATAACCACCGTTGATTCAGTAAGCGGCTGAGTCTACCAAATTAAATGATCCAAAATTCTGGGCAAACTGCTGAAGAGTCTGCGACCATAGGCAAAATCATACTAGATTCACGATTATGACGCAGATATCAACAGAACAATTAGTTAAAGAATGGCACGCTCTACTCGATAACACTGCGGAGGGCATTTGTCTTTGCGCTAAACAGTTGGCTGAGCAACATGCTCCTGAATTAGCCAAAAGTTTTTATAAACACATGCTGGAAGACTCTGTCGCTGCACAGTTTTTATCCAACGAGCAAGTCCAAGAACGCCTCAGTGACTCGATGCAGCGCTGGATTATCACGCTGTTTAGCCTGACCCGTAATGATGATTTACGCCCAGTGATTGCCCAGCAAAAACATGTAGGGGATGTACACGCACGGATTAATATCCCGGTACATTTAGTTTTACGCGGCGCCCGCGTACTTAAAGAGACGGTTGCAACACTCTTAAATGGACACGCTCAGCAAAAAGAATGCTTAGGTTTTATTGCTGGGCTTATCGATATAGCGATGGAAGTGATGAGCCAAGCTTATTCAGTATCAAACGATAAAAACTCACGCGCAGAAGAGTCGTACCGTTTATTTTCCATCGCACAAAACTCAGTGAATGAAAAAGAACGTCAGCGTGCGGCGCTATTGGACTGGGAAAACCAAGCCATGTTCGATATGGCAATGGGACTGCAGTTTCCACAGTTAAGTACTTTATCAGCGTCTGAGTTTGGCTTGTGGTTCCGCCATAAAGGCGCACATGCATTTGAAGGCGCCACTGAAATCGACTTAATTACTGCTGCCATTGAAAAAATTGATACCACCATTTTGCCCATGCTGCAATTGGCTCACCCTCAACCTGAACAGCACCAACAAGTATTACGTAACCTGCATGAACAAACGCGCAGCATTGCCTACCACCTAGAAACGCTATTTACGCAAGCCAGTGAATTAGAAAATGGTCGTGATGTGCTCACCCACTTACTCAACCGTAAATTTTTACCGGTGGTGATGAGCAAAGAGATCAACTATGCCCGCGAGCACAAGCGTAATTTTTGCGTTTTAGTGATCGACGTTGATCACTTTAAACATATTAACGACAGCCACGGCCATGAAGCTGGAGACCTTGTTCTACAGCAACTGGCCGGTTTGTTAAGTAATGGCTGCCGTAGCGGTGACTATGTATTCCGCCAAGGTGGTGAAGAATTCTTAATGCTGCTGGTCGACATTACTGCGCAGAAAGCAGCCAAAGTTGCAGAAAAACTACGCCATCTAGTTGAAGCAGAAGAATTTCGCCTACCACATGGTGTCGTACTAAGAGTCACCATCAGTATTGGTTTGGCACAATACGCTGGCCACCCAGACCCACAAAAACTGTTAAATCGAGCAGATGAGGCGTTGTATATGGCCAAAGGCGGAGGGCGAAATCAGATCATTATTGCCGACTAAGTCAGTCGGCCACACAGAAGCGCGTAGATAATTACGCAACATGTTAGCCTGCTCGACTGGTTTAATGTTAAGCAGGCTGCCGGTTTATTCTGTGCGGCCCTGCTGAATAGATTATCATTCACAAAGTTTCTGTTTGGAGCTAGCACACTGACCAGCGGTCTATTAGTATGCAGCTAGCTGTACCGACCACTTAATGTTTTGGAGTTTAATGATGCGCAATTTAGTTATGTCAGTTTTATTGGTAGGCGCCAGCCTATTGGGCTCTACCGTGTTTGCGCAAGAATTGGTTGAAGGTCGTAATTTTGTCACCTTAAGTAGCCCTGTACCGACAGCACAACCCGAAAAAATCGAGGTGGTTGAATTATTTTGGTATGGCTGCCCACATTGCTATCAATTGGAATCAACCATTAATCCATGGGCAGCGGCACTGCCTGAAGATGTCAATTTTGTTCGCGTACCGGCGATGTTTGGTGGTATTTGGAATGTCCACGGCCAGATGTTTCTCACTTTAGAAGCCATGAAAGTTGAAGACAAAGTGCATAACAGCATTTTTGATGCTTTACATAACTCAGGCCGCAAACTATCAACAGCTGATGACATCGCTAAGTTTGTTGCTGGACAAGGTGTCGATCAGGCGCTTTTTGCAAAAACCTGGAATTCTTTTAGTGTAAAAAGCCAAATGGAAAAAGCTAAGAAACTCGCTTTGGCTTACCAAATCAGCGGTGTCCCTGCCATTGTCGTCAACGGTAAATACCGTTTTGATATCGGTATGGCCGGTGGTTTGCAAGAAACAGTCGATGTCGCTGATGCGCTGATTGAAAAAGAACGCCAATCAAAATAGGATAATCCCGTGCTGATGCCTCGCCGCTTTAGCAAAGAACGCTCAATTATTTTATGTGATGCCAATCATAATCCGCTGTGCATCCCTGATGCCACGCCGCGTAATCAGCAGCGCATTCGTTTATTGAGTTTTAATATTCAAGTTGGCATCAGTACCAGTGCATACCGTCACTACGTAACCCGTAGCTGGAAACACTTACTTCCGCATCAGGAACGCTACAGAAATTTAGAAAAAATCGGTTTCTTGCTCAATGATTTTGACATTGTTGCTCTGCAAGAAGCCGACGGCGGCAGCTTACGCTCAGGCTATATTAATCAAGTAAAGCAACTTGCGCAGCTGGGTAATTTCCCTTATTGGTACCAACAGCGCAACCGTAATCTGGGCCCTTTTGCGCAACACAGCAATGGTTTGTTAAGCCGCTTACAACCCAGTCAATTAGAAGATCATCCCCTCCCTGGCCCTGCTGGGCGCGGCGCTATCTTAGCGAAGATTGGTGACGGTGTTGATGCCATCGCCGTCGTGTCCATGCATCTGGCACTGGGTACACGTGCACGTAATCGGCAACTGGATTATGTCCGCGAGATTGTCAGCGACTATCAACATTTTGTGTTGATGGGTGATATGAACACACAAGGGCATGAATTATTAAGCAACTCACCGTTGAGTACGCTGAATCTTCATGCACCACAAGCTGCAGCGACCTTTCCAAGCTGGAAACCACAGCGTTGCTTAGATCATATTTTAATAAGCGCTGAGCTTCAAATCGAAAATATGGCGGTGTTACCAATACCCATTTCTGACCACTTACCCGTGGCAATGGATATAATACGACCCAACCCGACCACGACGCCTCTTGGTCAGATGCTCAAGCACTAAGATGGATTGGATATGCAAAACGATGCTTTGCCATGGAAAGAAAAATACTTTGAGTTGCTAGACAAGCAAGAAGAACTCGAATTACTTTTTAATGCGCAAATTGATCTGCTTAAACGTGGTTTGGTTCGTAGTAGTTTAGCGGCCGAAGGCAACGATGAGCAACTTGACGCTAACCTGCAAGAATTACGTAAACTGCTACGTAAAAGCGCCAGTAATACTGAGCTAGAAATCCAAATAAATAGCCTCGAAAAAGCCGTTATCAAGTCCGAGGAAAAGAGCAACAATCGTAAAGCCGCCATCACCGAGGCATTAGCCAGCTTTTCTGAACAGTTACAGCAACTGCAACCGCCGAAAGAGGTGCAGCGCGCACTGAAGTCATTTGAAAA
This sequence comes from Pseudomonas sp., assembly GCA_034006605.1. Taxonomy (GTDB): domain Bacteria; phylum Pseudomonadota; class Gammaproteobacteria; order Pseudomonadales; family Pseudomonadaceae; genus Denitrificimonas. The sequence goes on from JAVESM010000008.1 coordinate 86,248, forward strand.
GAACTTGACTAAAAAGATCGCGCAACCTTATAGCCTTTATCCCCTGCTCTGTGAGCTTAAAGCACTTCAGCAACAAACCTTACAGGCCACTATCAATGTTGGCGCACCGACACAAGCTACAGCACAAGGTTTGTTAGCACGCCTGTTCAAAATAAATGAATCCGCTGCCAGCGCCAGTAACACTCAAAGCACACCTCCGGAGCCTGACTTCACCGCGGATAATCAAGCAGTGCTCACGTCTGACGAAAGAAACCCGTTGGTCGAGCAAGTATCAACCGACACGCAGCCGTTGGCTGACGCAGTAGTCAATACCCAAAGTAATGATCACTATGCGCTACCGCAATTGATTGAACCCACTTACAGCTCAGTCGCAAAACATATTCACGATACGCTGATCGCATTGCTCAACGACCTACCTATCATCCGTAGCCATGAGCAGCAAATATTAGCACTGCGCGCACGCATTAATAACGGGTTAAATTGGTACGAGCTTGCGCCATTACTAGATGAGCTATCGATTATTATTCTAGCCATTGCTAATGGCGGGCAAAATGAACTGGAGCAATACCTGCTACAGCTCAATAATCGCTTAATCTCGTTTCACGAAAATTTACAAGCGACCTCACAGGGTTACCAAGCATCTGCCGCAGACGCGCAAGCACTGGATAATGACTTACGCCAGCATGTCAGCAATATTCAAAGTGACGTGCAAACTTCAAAAGATTTAAATGACTTAAAGAAACTTGTGGAAATACGCCTCGACGGCTTCATTGAGAGTTTGCAGACCTATCAAGAAAAACGCATGCAAAGCGAGTCCGATATACTTGTCCGCTTCCAAGCATTAGCTGAACATTCGCAGCAAATGGAACACGAGGCGCAACAACTGACGGACAAACTTGAAGAGCAACGCCAAAAAGCGTTGCTTGACCCTTTAACAGGTATGGCTAACCGCGCCGCTTTAAACGAGCGCTCTGAGTTAGAGTATGCACGTATCCAACGTAATAATAGCTCACTCTTACTGACCATTATTGACATTGACTATTTCAAGCGCATCAATGACAGCTACGGACACTTAGCCGGCGATAAAGTGCTGAAGATCATTGCTCAAGAACTCAGCAAGCGTTTACGAAAAACAGATTTCATTGCACGCTTTGGTGGCGAAGAATTCGTAATACTCCTGCCTGAAACACCGTTAATGCACGGCAAGCAGCTCCTTGAGACATTACGCCTTGCAATTGAAGCCTGCCCCTTTCACTTTCGGGGCGAGCCGGTGACTATTACGTTCTCTGCAGGTATTGGTCAAGTGTCACCCAAAGAGTCCTTAGAGGAAGCCTTTGAGCGTATTGATCAGTCTTTGTATGCGGCCAAAAAAGCGGGCCGCAATACAGTAATCGTGGCGGCCGCAAGTAAGTTAGAGCAGCCGGAAAGTTGAGTGAGCCGTTCATTCCATGTCAGCCTATTTAAATCAGCTTTAAATCAGCCAACTGTTGCTCAAGCGCAGCTAAATCTGGAATCTTGGCAATTTCACCATCGATACTGACCGCATCCAGTTCTAAAGGCTGTAATGACTCATTAGATAAGCGCTGCAAGCTCATATCGATACGCGTTGAGCGTGGAATACCCTTAATCAGAAGAGCAAAAAAGCGGAACTCCGGACGACCACCAATAGCATTAATGATCACCACCCGCGCATTATCTAAGGTTGCCGAAGTCTGGCTTGAGGCCGCTTCAAATGACAGTAAAGGCAAGCTTAAATCACGCCAGGCGATTTGCCCAAGTAGCCAATTAGGTGAGTTTACTGCAGGCTGCACATTTCGGTAGGCCACCAACTCAGCAACCGCTGTGTTAGGCAGCAACAATAAACGATCACTCAAAGTCAGCAATAAACCGGTGATCTGGGCCACTGCCTGTTCGGTAGCAACTGCTTGGGTCATGATATCTTCCTTTCAACGTCATCATTATATTGTGTGTATTGATTTAATACATGCTGCACCAATGCCTGCGCTAAGCCCTCTGGTGTCGCACTCAACGAGCTGTAACCCGCGGCACGCACACTATCAGGCATGCTCGAACAAGCACAGCTTTCAGCACTTTGCGTCCACACTTGTGCACCTTGTTGCTGTACATACTCAGCAGCAACGCTACCGTCACTGCCCATACCACTAAAAACAATCACACCACAATGGTGCCCATAGTATTGCGCTAGATTACACATCATCTGCTCAATAGAAGGACTATAAGGCCCGCTCCAAGGTGTCTCAAATACTTGCATGTAACCATTATCAGCAAAGCTTAATTCATGTTGCACAGGAGCAATCACTACCTCACCTTGACGCACACACGGGTACTCACTAAACAAACGCACTGGCCATGCACTGTGGCGTCCGACTGCTTGCGGTAAATGACCTTCAAAGCTTGGGTCAATGTGCTGTGCATAAATAAAACCGATCGGCAAACCTTTAGGCAGTACATCCAAAAACGCTTTGACCGCTTGCGGGCCACCCATCGAAGCGGCTAATAACCATACCTTTTGCGAGGGCTCCTGCAAGCACGCCTGTTTAGCCAAACGCTGAGGCAACTCAATACGCGGTAATTGTCCGGAGTTTATTGACATAATCGATGATGCTTCGTTGACGGTTTGCATAACATCCATATGCGGCGTCAAGCACATAATTTTCTTAAGTAAACTACGCTCCCAGCGTGGGTAATCTTCAGAGCTACGTTCAGGCGCAGAACCTTCGCCAAACAAGACAGGGGCGCTCGGCTCAGTTAAGAAATACTCTAGAGCAATGCAATCTTGGTCAGTTGAACACAGCGCATCATACAACCATAAATCAGTTTGACAGGCCCGCAGAGCATCAATGTCTAAATGCTGCGGGGCACTATTGAGAACAACTTGATAACCTTTCTTTAGTAAAAACTGCTGCAAGATATGCCGTTGCAGGGACGTATCCGCAACAACGGCAATTCGAATCACAGCAAGATCAGTCATCACTCTTAATCAATTTATGAATTGCTTCAAGCAATACAGTTTCTTGATAGGGCTTTCCTAAGTAATCGTTTACCCCGATCGCCATCGCACGTTCACGGTGCTTTTCACCAGTACGCGAAGTAATCATGATAATCGGTAAGTCTTTCAAGAACTCATCATGGCGCACCAGCGTCGCAACCTCAAAGCCATCCATACGCGGCATCTCAATATCGAGCAGCATAATGTCGGGTTTAGTTTCTTGCAGCAGGGCAATCGCATCCATCCCATCTTTAGCGGTTAACACGCTCATACCATGACGCTCGAGTAAACGCGTCGTCACCTTGCGCACAGTAATTGAATCATCCACCACCATTACCAGCGTGGCAGCACTCTTATCTGAATCAACCGCATCTAATCGCGTCATCTCAGAAGCACTATGCAGTCCCTTACGCGCATACTCAGTACGAATCGTTGCCAGCAAGTCAAGAATAACTACGACTCGCCCATCCCCTAGAATGGTCGCACCAGAAATACCATGCACATTTGCGAATTGTGAGCCTAGGCTTTTTACTACAATCTCGCGTGAGCCAGCCAACACATCCACTTGCACTGCAACCGCATACTCATTAGAGCGTACTAAAATCACCGGCAAAGGCAGCGTCTGTCCGACCAACTTTGGATGCTGACCATTATTAAGTAAATCACCAATGTATTTAAGTTCGTATGTTTGTCCGGCATACTCAAAGCTCGCCGCCTGACCTTCTTTACGCTCTTGCTCGTAAAAGGCTTCAAGCTCATAAGGTGATATCCGCACAATACCTTCAATAGTATTCAATGGAATAGCATAGGAATCTTCACCTGCCATCACCATCAATGCGCGGTTCACCGATACTGTAAACGGTAAGCGAATATAGAATGTCGTACCTTTACCCTGCTGCGAATCAATACTAATTGAGCCACCGATTTGCTTAATTTCAGAACTCACCACGTCCATCCCGACGCCACGCCCAGAAATCTGGGTAACTTGGCCTGCAGTCGAAAAGCCCGCGTGCAAAATAAACTGCATCACTTCTTGATCGGTTAACCCAGAGTCAACCGTCATTAAACCGCGTTCAATGGCTTTATTACGCACAGCCGGCAGGTTAATACCCGCACCATCATCAGAAAGCACCAATAAAATATCGGCACCTTCACGACTCAGCTCTAAGCGAATGGTGCCGCTGGCAGGTTTACCTGCGGCGCTACGCTGCTCTGCAGATTCGATACCATGGTCAACGGCATTACGCAGCATATGCTCGAGTGGCGCAAGCATACGCTCAAGCACGCTACGATCCACTTCGCCCTCAGCGTTGGCCACTAAGAACTCAACACTTTTACCCAGCTCACCTGAGACTTGACGCACCACACGACGTAAACGAGGCAGCAAGCGTTCAAATGGCACCATGCGTGTACGCATCAAGCCTTCTTGCAGCTCAGTATTGACCCGAGCTTGCTGTAACAACAGCGTTTCCGCATCACGGGTACGCACCCCTAAGGTTTCTTTTAAGTCTAATAAATCCGAAGATGACTCAAAAAGCGCACGTGATAATTGTTGTAACTGTGAGTAGCGATCCATTTCTAGCGGGTCAAATTCTTCATAACCGGCTTTTTCAGTTTCAGCTTGGTGACGGCTTAAAATTTGCGCCTGCGTTTCAGTATCTAAACGTCGTAATTGATCCCGCACACGATCAATCGTCGCTTCCATTTCACCTAAGGTAAAACCAAAGTCACTGACTTGCTGCTCAACACGGCCCCTGAAAATAGAGGTTTCCCCGGCTAAGTTAACCAGTTCTTCCAATAACTCAGCCGGCACCCGTACCAGTTCTTGCGGTGCACGTTGCGAGCTCATCTCTGCCGCTTGCTGTTGCGCTTTTTCTACAAACGGTAACACGCGGTGTTCAACGGCCTGACGAGCTACGTGGCTGACGGCAACAATCGGTTGGGCCAGTTGTAACGTTTGACTGACTTGAGGTTGCGCCTGGATCGGCTGGATAAGTTGTTGCGCTTGTAAATGCTCAGGTAATGTCTTGCGAATCGCGGCAACTTCAACCACCAATTGCTCATAAGCACGATGTAAATCGATCGATAAATTTTCAGGCCAAGGCTGACCTTGTTGTGCTGCAGCAAATAACGCCCCTTCTAAAGCATGGCTGATATCACCAATGCGCGGCACTGCAGCTAAACGCGCACCACCTTTTAGGGTATTTAAAACACGTAAAGCATCTTGTATTGCCTGCTCAGACTGCTCATTACTATCAAACGCAGTCAACGCCACATTGAGCTCAGCTAAAAGCTCATCGGCTTCAACAATAAAGATGCTCAGCACTTCATCATGCTTGCCTGAAGATGGCGCTTGAGCAGGCTGTAACTGCACACTGCCAGGAACATCAAGTTGCTCGTTAGGATTACGGCGCATATGCGCAATCTGCGCAATTAACGCTTGTCCATCCGGCACATCTTTATAATCACGTACCGACTCTAGCATTACGGCCAAAGTGTCGTGACTGTCTTGCAGTAGATTAACGACCGGCGCGCTAGCTTTTAACTTGCCGGCGCTTAGGTCTTCATACAAAAATTCAAGTTCATGCGCCAAATCACCAATCTCAGGGATTTCAGCCATGCGCGCACCACCTTTGAGCGTATGTAAATCTCGCTGCAAAGTTTCGAGCTCTAAAGTGTTATCAGGTTGGCCGATCCAGCGTAACAGTGCCGCAGTGGCACTCTCAATAATTTCGAAGCCTTCCTCAAGAAAAATTTCAACTAACTCTGGATCGCGCAAGTCAGCAACAGAGTCAGCCGTATAACTGATTTGATTTTCAGTAACTACCTGTTCTACTGGTTGCTCAATAACATTCAGTTCTGCTGCTACAATGTGCTCCGCTTCAAGTAAATCAAGGTCAGCGGCAACATCAGCTGACTCAGGCAACGGCTGCTGCTCATCAGATACATCGTTAAAGTTATCTAGTGCAAAACTCTCTTCAACCGCAGGCTCACCATCACTGTGACTGATCTCCTGCGTCAGCTCACCCGCCAAACTCAGCTCTGGAACAATGCTGCTCGCCATCGGCTCAAGATCAATCTCTTCTATCAGAGGAGCAACACTTTGTTCTACTTCAAGGGGTTGCTCATCGTCAGACGACTCAACGACCTGGCTTGACGCAACGTCTCCACGACGGAAGGCTTTCATACCTTCAATCAATGCGCTTGGCTGCTGCATTAACTGACGTGCTTGTAACTGATCGAGCAGCACTGCAAGGCGATCATGGCCTCGCAACAGCATATCGCCTAAGGCATGGCTATGCGTATAACGGCCATCCAATAAACCCTCATATAACGACTCTAGCTCATGCGCCAAATCGCCAATAGGTTTAATCTCTGCCATACGCGCACCCCCTTTAAGGGTATGCAAATCGCGAAGTAAAGCAGACATAACATTATTATTTTGCGGCGCAGCCAGCCATGTATCCAACGACTCACCAGCACTTTCAAGTAGATCCATCGCTTCTTCAAGGAAGATCTCAATCATCTCCTCGTCAAGATTGGACACACTAAAGGTTGCATCAACTGCGCTTGCTGGGTTCACTTCAGGCTCGACTAGATGACTGTCGAGCAGTGCGGACTCCGAATGCTCTTGCTCAGAGGTAACGCTTTCTTGAGCAAAATTATCCGCATCAGATAACGCCAACTCTGTATCAATCTCAACCGTAACGTCCTGATCTAGCGACGGATCGGGAACAAGTTCAGATAGAGCTACAGGGCTCCCTTCAACAGTTACGGCAGGTTGCAACTCTTCAACCATCAATTCATAAAGCGCATCAATACAGTCTTGCTGCGGCTCAACCTGTAAGCCGGCTGCAACTTGGTCCATCATATTGATCAGAGCATCATGCGCCTGCTTTGCTTGTTCGAAAAAGCGCTCTTGGGTTAATAAGCGCCCACTCTCAACAGCTTTATATATGTCTAATAACGCATTACAAATATCGACAACCTGTGGCAGCTCTGCCTGCTCGGCACTATGTCTGAGCTGCAGTAACTCAGCAAGCAATTCGGCAAGCTCTTGACGCTCAGCAGGATGCGTCTGCCAACCCTGTAATTGTTCATCCATATCGAGCAAGAGATCCATACCTTCTGATAGAAAGGTTGAAATCACTTTTGGATCGCGCGTACCTTTAGGATCAGCACTTTTTTGGTCTTCAGCATGCGCCAGTCGTTCACGCATCACCTGATCGAGCTTTTCAATAAACTGTTCAGCACCATCAATCGCTTTTAATGGCGTGCTATCCAGTTGCTCAATACCCGTGCGCAATAACTGCTCTGCTTCACTCAGCAGCAAGGCCTCATTGAACTCAACAGCCAGTGAGTTTGCTTGATATTCTTTGGCTAATTTTTCTAACACACTGGCAATATGTGCAATCGGTAAAATACCGGCCATAAAGGCACTACCCTTAAGGGTATGCAAAGCACGCTGCAAATCATCGCTAATCGTTTTCGGTAATTGTTGCGCACAATCAGCGAGAAAACCCACTAATGTTTGTAAGTGAGCCTGGGCTTCGTTCTTAAAAATCTCAAGTAGAATTGGATCAATCACTTCAGCATCATCAACGACTAACGCTGCAGATGGCGATGACTCAGCCGCATGTTCAAAACTAAGCTCTTGATCAACCTGTAATTCATCTCCAGCCATGTCAAGCAAGGCATCAGTCGTCAACGGGTCGACGACTGCAGACAACAGACTGTCAGCATCCGGCTCCGACTGGTCGATTGATGCAACAGGACTCGCCAGGATAGGTAGCGGCTGTTTACGCGCCAATGCATGCGCAATCGCCGCCAGCTGATCAACATCATCGCGCTGGCGTTGTTGCTGGGCAGCATACTCAGCAACCAACTCAGGAAATAATGCAATAACATCAGCAATCACCTGCAGAACAGGCTCAGACACATCAATACTGCCGTCAATCACGCGGTTAAGCATGTTTTCAATCGACCATGCCAACTCACCAGCGACTAAAGCACGGACCATGCGGCCACTGCCTTTGAGCGTATGGAATGCTCGACGGACTTCGGTCAGCGCAGATTTATCGTCTTGATTGGCTCGCCACTTTGGATAAAACTCATTAAGCGTTTCTAAAACCTCTTCAGCTTCTTCGACGAAAACTTCTCGCAGCTCTTCATCAATTGCTTCTTCGTCAGCCGGTGGCGGCAAAATACTGGGTGGTACATCTGTTGCGGGTGGATTGACTCTCTCCACGGAACTCGACATAACATCTTGTAGCGACAACTCTGCAGGCTCTAACTGAGTAGACTCAGACACAACCATACTCGGCAACTCAACGTCTGGAATGTCATCTAGATCTACAGACGCCGGTTCACTGACAGCGTTTTCCAGCTCTGAACCCGCCACAGCAAGCGCTGGCGAGGCTAAAAAGTCATCAGAAAAATCATCAACAGAGGATTCAATCGTGAAGTTGTCTTCATTAAAGACGATCAACGGATCTTCAGCGCCAATTGGATCAACAGTCAACTCAGCTTGAGTCTCTATCTCTATAACTGGTGTTGCTATGTCTGCCGAGTCACTGCTATCAGAAAGACTATTATTCTCAAGCACAGACAGCGAATCAGAAGCCACTGCGTCAATATCTACAGCAGACCGCTCTGACTTTATATCGAGCACGCTGTCTTCAATACTGAGCGGCTCACGCGGAGTATAACCAAGGCTGGTTAAGCTCTGCTCCGCCACATCAAGAATCGCTTCACCTTGACTGGCGTGGTCCTCGGCAAGACGCTCTAAGTAATATTCAACACTGGTAATAGCATCAGCTAAGGTATCAAGATTCTGCCAATTAGGAATTATCTTTTGCTCAAACAGTTGCTCTTCGATATAACGGCGGCAAGTTTCAACTAAAGCAGCGGCACGCTCTAGGGGTATCATCACTAAACCACCACGTACTTGGTTGAGCAAGTACGGTACATTAGCTAAATGATCATGATTCCACTGCGAGGCAATAAACTCGATAATGCCATCTTTAGCGTGTTCTAAACCTGTGCGCGCCTCTTTAATAACCAAGCGGTGGATCTGCCCCACATCAGTGGTTGGCATAAGCGTTTGTTCATTTTTTACTTGATCTGATGAGCCAACCATACCGGTCAGGGTTGCCTCGATATACAGCAGAGCACCGGCAACATCCATCAGCACAGCTTCAGAAGTTTCTGTCTCACCTGACACCAATGATGCAACAACATCAATTTGATCCAAAACCACTTTACGCGGTTGAGCAAAACCAAGCACGGCCAGAGTATCAGCGATTTGTTTCAATGGTGCTTGCAGGGCATTTAACTCATCGAGTTTGCTGCGATCGCTACGTACAAAAATATCTAAATTATCTTTAATACGCACCAGCTCTTCACATAAAGCAGCAACCACTGAGCGCATCGCTCCGCGATCAGGGCCTGACATGCGAGCACGCTCTTCATCTAGCAGCAATTCATCAGGCAAGGCTTCATCAAGTCGATATTGCGCATGCAAACTCTGTAAACGCTCAGAATTAGGCTGCGCTTTAGCAACGTAAAACAGAATATTTTTAATCAGCTCAGTGGCCGCAGGCTGATTCAAACCCTGCGCTTGCTCAGCCACTAAACGACGCAATTCAGCATCAACCTGACGTAATAAATTACGCACCGACGCGCCAGTTTCAAGACTGCCATTGGCCAACCCGTCAACCAAACCGGCAGCCACCTGCCATAAAGGTGCAAGCGGAGAATCTTTACTCAGCGTTTCTAGGCGCGCAAATACTCTAGCCATATAACTTAAGTTGACAGCTAAGTTTTCACCGCGTAACACGGAAACCAGTGCAACCTGAAGCATTTGTCGCAGTTTTCTCAGCAACAAAGGCAGTTCAGGAATATTTAATTGCTGTAAACGATCATTTGTCAGCAGTTCATTTGCAGGCGGTAAACAAGGAGAAAATAAACTTGTTTCAGAGAGCAGCTTTTCACCACGTGCCGTACGCAAGTCATTGAGCAGCGGCAGTACAACCATGGGTAGATCACGACGTGCCGTTTGAATCCGATCTAAATACAAAGGCAGCTGCAAAATAGCTTGCATCATCACTTCAAGTGACTCAGCTAAGTTATTGACTCGGCCTTCTAATAAAGCTTGCGCCAGTTGCTCCATCTCTTCAGCCAGCAACGCTGCGCCAAAGAATTCAACCATTTGTAAAGTGCCGTGCACTTGATGTACATAGGTTAAACAAAAGCGCAATCGCGTCGAATCCTCCGGATTCTCCACAAACTCTTCCAGTGCCTGACGCGCCTGTTTTAGGGTTTCTGCAATTTCGCCTTTAACCCATTCCAGGGCGACATAGTCGTGCCGATCACCCATAACTACTCCGCTCATATCCGTGTGTTACCCCTTACGGGTAAAAGCCAAAACGCGTTCATCAGCAACAGGCTCTAAGTCAGGATGTTGCCAACCAGCAACTTCACCAACGCCTATTACTAACATTCCGCCCGGTGCTAACCGAGCCACTAAACGATTGAGTATCTCGCGACGCTGCCAGCGTCGAAAATAGATCAACACGTTTTGACAAAAAATGACGTCCATACCAAAAATGGGTGCATGCACCAAATCCAGCATATTTAATCTAGCAAAACATGAGCGCTTCACTAGGTAATCCACTACTTCATACAACCCATCAGGCTGCCTTGTAAAATATCGTTCAACCAACTCAGGACATACACGCTCCAAGCGTCGTTCAGCATATTTGGCGCGACGCCCTTTACGTAAGGCGTTATGACTAATATCTGTAGCCGTCACCCCAAACTCAATCGCCTTACTCGTTGTGCGGATTGCTTGCGCTGCACAAATAGCCAATGACCAGGCCTCTTCACCGCTTGCGCAACCGACACTCCACAACGCCAAAGGCTTACTATCTTGGTCGTTTACAATTTTCTTAACAAGGAAATCGGTCACTACTTCGAAAGATGCTGTATGCCTAAAAAACTGTGTTTCTTGCACTGTTAAACGATCCAGTAACACCACCCACTCAACAGCACCACACGCCCCATCCGTAACCTGCTGGTAATAACTTGAATAATCAGGGACACCCAACTCACGCATCCGCGCCGTTAGGTTCACTTGCAAAAACGAACGTCTTTGCTCACTCACAACCATACCTGAGCGAGTTTCCAACAAGCTTTGCCAGTCATTGAACTCATCTGCTGTCATTTCTGCTAAAGGCTGCAAAGCCCAAGCGTTGCCAGATTGCATGATGTGCCCTTTTTTCATTGTCATGATGGAGGCAGCTACCCAAGGGTAACCACCTAATCTCACTAGGCTTGTTCTTGATTGTTATCTGGCAAGGTAAAACCAGATACAGACTCACGCATCTCACTGGCCATCTTCGCCAAGGTACCAATGCTTTGTGCTGTTGCAGTTGTACCCGCCGATGTTTGCGAGGTAATTTCTTGAATAACGTTCATCGTGCTAGAAATATGACCCGCTGAAGACGCTTGTTGACGTGCGGCATTGGAAATGTTCTGAATCAAGGCAGCGAGCGCTTTTGATACTTTCTCAATTTCTTCCAGCGAGACACCCGCATCCTGAGCGAGACGAGCACCACGTACCACCTCAGTAGTGGTTTGTTCCATCGAAATAACCGCTTCGTTGGTATCCGCCTGAATCGTTTTAACCAAGGCTTCAATCTGTTTAGTTGCGGACGATGAACGCTCAGCCAGACGTTGAACTTCATCGGCAACCACAGCAAAGCCTCGACCTGCGTCACCGGCCATCGAGGCCTGAATCGCAGCGTTAAGTGCCAGAATATTGGTTTGGTCAGCAATGTCGTTAATCAAACTTACAATGTCACCAATTTCTTGTGATGACTCACCGAGACGTTTAATCCGCTTAGACGTGTCTTGAATCTGCTCACGAATATTGTCCATACCCGTAATGGTATTGTGTACAACTTCGTTACCTTTGTTTGCGATCGATACCGACCGCTCAGCAACCGCAGATGACTCGGCGGCGTTGGCAGATACTTGGTCAATCGACACAGCCATTTCGTTAATCGCCGCTGATGCACCGGCAATTTCTTGGGCTTGGTGCTCAGACGCTTCAGCCAAATGCATCGCTGTTGCTTGTGTCTCTTGGGCAGCCGCCGATACCTGTACGGCAGTCGCGTTAATGGTTCCAACGAGATCGCGCAATTGGTCAATGGTGAAGTTAATGGAGTCAGCAATCGCACCGGTAAAGTCTTCGGTTACTGTCGCTTCTGCAGTCAAGTCACCGTCTGCCAAGTCACCAATTTCATCGAGCAAACGCAAAATGGCGGTTTGGTTACGCTCGTTCTTTTCTGCAGTCTCGGCCAAACGAACACGCGTTTCACGCATACTAACCAGACCAATCAAAATCATTGAAGCCAACGCTAAAGCACCTAAAACATAGCCAAGCAATGTATTGAAAACACGGCCTTCAGCGCGCTTTTCAAAGCCTAAAGCCAGCACCGAGGCTTTATCCAAAAGCGTTTGTGAAACGCTAAAAATACCATTTGCCGCTTCACGTACCTGGAACAACTCAGGTGACGTTTCTAGAATCTCATCCACCGAGCCGGATACAAATTCAAACAGCTCAGCAATTTCAGTTAAACGCTCTAAGGCTTCTTCATCAGTCACTTGGCTGATTTCCATCGCGGCGTTACCTTCACGCATCGCCGTCAGAACTCGACCAAAGAGACTTGCATCACGCCCAAACATATCAGCAGCCAATACCGAGTCGTCATCACCAACTAGAACTTTGTTCGCCGAACCAATAATTCTTTCTGCAAGCAAAGACTGACGCTGGGCTACTGAAACCTGACCGGCAGGAGCATTACTTTGCAGAAGAATATCAACAACCTCTTCATACTCCACCTGCAGCTGTGGAATCGTATCCGCCAGAGTGGCGGCCACTTCGTGCAAAGACAATACTGTCTGCTCACTATCAATAATCGCACCCGCATTAGCTCGCAAACTGTCCCAGTCTTCATTTACCGCAGTCATTTCGGCGGCTAAGCTCTCTGGAGCTGGCGGTATATTATTTTCGGCATCACCATTAACCAAGAATCCCCAGCGGGTTTCAAAGTCATTACGTGCTTCTTTTAACAAGGCGAATGCCGCTGACTTACCCGCAGCCGCTTCAGTGGCGTTTTTCGCAATACGCTGGGAAAGTACGCGCAGCTCACCAGCTTGAGTGATGTACTCTTTGTCATAGTTCGACTGAGTATTAATATAGGCAAAGTTGACGAACAACAGCACAACCGATACGACAAGGATCGCAAAGAGTGCACCGATCAACACGTTACTACGTAAACCTGAAAGGAACTGAATTCCGCTTTGTTTTTTCATTATTTGGCCCCCGCCTGGACCCGTCTAACTTAATGTGTCCAATAACACTCAAGAGCCAGTTTTAGCTGACTCAACCGAAAATAATCGCGATAGCGCCGTAAGCTTTCGCCTGACAACACTAAGCAACCACATCTAAAAATTTATTATCTTGCGCCAGAGCATGCGGACTAAACACTAACCAAGATTGCTGGTCACGCACGAACACACCGTGGACAAAAGGAATGATGGCCGAGTTAACTTCTGGTAATGCTTCAGAAAAAGAGTCCACTGCAAAATGCTGCATACCAAACACAGCATCGACAGTAAGCCCAGCAAAAACATCACGATGCTCAACAATTAGCAGCCGACGTAGCTTTTTGGCGCTGGACAGCTCCACCCCCAAAAAACCACAAAGATCCATGACAGGCAATAAGCGACCACGCACATTAGCAACACCTCTGACCCAGCTTTTCACACTAGGCAGCAGGGTATAACGCGGCTCATGCAGCACTTCAGCCACCTCGCCCATCGGCGCAACAAAATGCTGCCCACCAATGAGAAAGCCAATACCACTCCATGTTTGCGCAACTTCTTGCTGTGCAGGCAAACCATCCGCTTGGCCGCGACATAACGCATCAATACCTAGAAGTAACTCATAGGGAGTTTGCCGGTCTGTCATGTATCAACCCTATTCTTATTAATTCTATAAAATACAGTAGCATCTAACCCGCTAAAACTGCATCAAGGGTTTTAATTAGAGTTGCTTCATCAACAGGCTTAGTTAAGTAATCTTTAGCCCCTTGGCGCTTACCCCAAACACGATCAGTTTCTTGATCTTTAGTCGTTACAATGATGACCGGAATATGCTGTGTTTCTGGGCTCTTGGTAAGCTGGCGCGTGGCTTGGAAGCCATTTAAGCCTGGCATAACAATATCCATCAAAACCGCATCTGGTTTTTCCTGTTTTGCCAGAGCGACACCATCTGCACCATTCTCAGCCTTATACACTTGGTGTCCATTCTTCTCTAACATTGCCGCCAATTTGTACATCTCTGTTGGCGAATCATCAACGATTAAAATACGAGCCATTTTTTTCCCCATACACAAACAATATAACCAGCTATGCGTCTGGTTTATTGATTAAATTCAAGATGCGCTCTCTACTGGAGTAAAGGCTGGCACATGCGTTTTAATTGCCCCGATCAGCTCTTCTTTACTGAACGGTTTAGTTAGATACTGGTCAGATCCTACAATACGACCCTTAGCCTTATCAAACAAACCATCTTTCGAAGAAAGCATAATTACCGGTGTTGATCGAAAAGCCGTATTATTTTTAATCAGCGCACACGTTTGATAACCATCTAAACGCGGCATCATAATATCAACAAAAATAATATCAGGATGCGTATCAGCAATTTTCGCCAGCGCATCAAAACCATCTACTGCGGTAATTACTTCACAACCAACTTTTTTTAGCAAGGTTTCTGCAGTGCGACGAATCGTTTTTGAATCGTCGATAACCATGACCTTTAAGCCTTCAGATTTTTGTTCCATCTTCGCCCTACCATCGTCGGTGAGTCGTTATTTTTTTGCAGTATCTATGCTCTGTTGCTGATTAGGCAACATGCGTCGACTCAATCGTCCGACCTTTTTAGCATACTATTTTGCTGCAATCCATAAACCCCGTGCATACAGGGCTGTTTATTGACCTAATCTATTAGTCGCAAGTCAATTTAATACTGTTATTCAGTCAACCCAAAGTGCATTATTGACTAATTATTCTTTATCGGAGACCTAACCATGCATGTTCGTCTTGGGATTGTCATGGATCCTATTGATCGTATTTCCTTCAAAAAAGATAGCTCTCTGGCCATGTTACTGTCGGCCCAGTCTCGCGGCTGGTCATTGTTTTACATGGAACAACAAGACCTCTATCAGCAGGCAGGTCAAGCACGAGCGCGCATGCGTCCCTTGCAAGTGTTTGACAACCCTCAACGCTGGTTTGAACTCGGCGATGAACTGGATGAACCGCTCTCTGAGCTAAATGTCATCCTGATGCGCAAAGACCCTCCATTCGATAACGAGTTTGTTTATAGCACTTATTTACTCGAACAAGCGGAAGCAGCTGGCAGTTTAGTCGTCAATCGCCCACAAAGTCTACGCGACTGCAATGAGAAACTATTTGCCACTTTATTTCCACAGTGCACGCCCACCACGTTAGTCAGTCGCAGGCCCGACATTCTGCGCGAATTTGCCACACAGCAACGTGACATCATTCTCAAACCGCTCGATGGCATGGGTGGATCATCTATTTTTCGTCACCGCGAAGGCGATCCCAACTTATCAGTCATTCTAGAAACACTCACAGCGCACGGCACCCAGCAAATTATGGTGCAACAATATATCCCAGCAATTAAAGACGGCGATAAGCGTATCTTAATGATTGATGGCGAACCTGTGCCATATTGCTTGGCGCGCATCCCCGCAGCCGGAGAAACACGTGGCAACTTAGCCGCCGGTGGTCGTGGTGAAGCACGCCCACTCACGGAAAAAGATCGCTGGATTGCTGAACAAGTCGGCCCTGAACTGCGTAAGCGTGGTTTACTGTTTGTTGGTTTAGATGTCATTGGCGAGCATTTAACCGAGATTAATGTCACCAGCCCTACCTGTATTCGTGAAATTGATGCGGCCTTTGATACCAGAATAGGGGATCAACTGATGGATGCAATTACTCGTAAGCTAGTAGAGCGCGCTTAAAAAATCCGCTTGCACAGTCAATTAATCATTGAATGTGCAAGCCAGTTCATGGACTTTACAATGACTTCTCGGCAGACTGCCGCCTCTGTTGAGAAACCAAAACACTTATGAAGAACACTGCCGCCAATCCTTTTGCTGAATCGAAACCTGCCATCGGTGCTGCCGATCGCTTAGGTTTTACTTTGCTCATCGCAGCACTCCTGCATTTAGCCATCATCCTTGGAGTGGGTTTTACCACCACCGACTTACCCGAATTAAGCAAAAGTCTTGATGTCACTTTGGCAACGTTCAGCAGCGAACAAGCGCCTGAGAAAGCCGATTTTATTGCCCAAGACAATCAGCAAGGCAGCGGCACTTTGGAAGAAGTCGCAACACCAAGCACCACTGAGAAAGTTCTTTTTCAAGACACTCAAGTAAATAAAGTGCAAGTGGCAAGCAGGATTGAAGCAACACCTGTTACAGAGCCCAAGAAACAGGTGATCAGCACGTCACACCCGCAACCAAAAAAAGTGCAAAGCGTAACGAAAACACCCGTTAAACCACAACCTACACGCAGCGTGCCGGTTATGGATCGTGAACAGCTGTCTGCAGATATTGCCAGCCTCGAAGCTGAGCTGGCACTTGACCAGCAAAAATATGCCAAACGGCCACGGGTCAGCCGGCAAAATACTGTCGCCACAAAACGCGATATCAGCGCTTGGTACCGTGACGATTGGCGCAAGAAAGTCGAGCGCGTCGGCAACTTAAACTATCCAGACGAAGCGCGACGCAAGGGTATTTACGGAAGCTTACGCGTCTTAGTGATCATTAAAAGCAATGGATCACTCGATCATATGCGCGTTTTAGAGTCATCAGGCTACCCGGTACTGGATAGAGCGGCATTAAACATCGTGCGCACTGCTGCACCTTTTGCGCCTTTTACCGGCGAGCTCGCCGCCAACTACGATCAAGTTGAAATCATTCGAACGTGGCGCTTCGAGCGTGGCGATCGTCTTTCCAGCCAATAATCTGCGATAATCACTGCGCTCCTCTTGAGCAGCCTTTTTTATCGTGTATTGACGAGGATGACCCAATTATCATGACGGCTAACTTTCCTTCATTAGCGGGGCACTTCTTAATTGCCATGCCACTGATGAGCGACCCGCAATTTGCTCAATCTGTTGTGTATTTACTGACCCATGATGAGCAAGGTGCCCTCGGCATCATCATTAATCGTCCAAGCGGTTTAACCTTGGCAGATGTTTTAGAGCAGTTGCAACCTGAAAATGCTGCACTCAGCGATAACGACAATCAAGATGTATTTATCGGCGGTCCAGTGCAATCTGAGCTGGGCTTTGTTCTGCACAACAATGGCCCGCAATACCAAGGCACGATGAATTTTGGCAGTCTATCCCTCACCTCTTCACAAGATGCTTTATCGGCAATCGCGCAAGGCAATGGCCCAGCACAACATTTAATCGCCCTCGGCCACGCAGGCTGGGGAGCAGGCCAACTAGAAGAAGAGTTGCGTGACAATGGCTGGCTGTCCTGCCGTGCAGATCCTAACATTATTTTCAATACCCCCATCGAAGAACGCCGTAGCGCCGCAGCCGCGCTGTTAGGCGTTGATCTTGAGCGCCTCAGCCATCAAGTAGGTCATGCATGAACCAAGCAGCCGCAGAACCCAAACTACTGCTGGGCTTTGATTACGGCACCAAGCAAATCGGCGTTGCGGTAGGACAAATGATCACCCGCCAAGCCCGCGAGCTGTGCAATTTGAAAGCACAAGACGGCATCCCTCGCTGGGAGCAAATCGAAGCACTGATTAAAGAGTGGCAGCCCGATGCACTTGTTGTAGGATTACCACTAAACATGGACGGCACGCCCAGCGACATGTGCGTACGTGCCGAGAAATTTGCCCGTCGCCTCAATGGCCGCTTTAACTTGCCCGTCCACACCCATGATGAACGCCTGACCACATTTGAAGCCAAAGGCCAGCGTTTATCACAAGGACAACAACGTGGCAGCTATAGAGAGCAACCTGTCGATGCTTTAGCAGCCGCTTTACTACTGCAAGGATGGCTGGAGCAATACAGCAACAGCTGACCTCAATTGATGCATGGAGTCATACTTACATGAGCCTACCTGATCCTGCTGTCTTAATTCCTGCCATAGCGCGTGAACTGCAAGCCCATTTAAAAGCACACAACATTGCTAAGCCACGTTTTGTTGGCATCCACACCGGCGGTGTTTGGGTTGCTAATGCCCTATTAAAAGAGTTGGACCATCAAGAACCGCTGGGCATCTTAAATGTCTCTTTTTATCGTGATGACTTCAGCCGCACAGGCCTGCATCCACAAGTACGCCCTTCACAATTGCCGTTTGAAATTGCCGATCAGCACTTGGTATTGATTGACGATGTATTGATGAGTGGCCGCACCATTCGCGCTGCACTCAACGAGCTGTTTGATTATGGCCGCCCAGCCAGTGTCACCTTGGTGTGCCTGCTCGATTTAAATGCGCGCGAATTGCCGATTCGGCCCGATATTGTCGGCGCGACACTTTCCCTTGAACCCATGCAACGCGTAAAATTAACCGGACCAGAACCGCTGGCCATCGAACTGCAAACCCTCGACCACCTATGAGATCTTCGCGATGACGCCCCTTTCCCCTAAGTGCCCGTTGCAGCTGAACGACCAAGGTCGCCTGCGCCATTTTCTATCGCTGGATGGTCTCCCGCGTGAGATGCTGACAGAAATCCTCGATACCGCTGACTCCTTTTTAGAAGTTGGCGCGCGTGCGGTGAAAAAAGTACCGTTAATGCGCGGAATGACTGTCTGCAACGTATTTTTTGAGAACTCCACGCGCACGCGCACCACTTTTGAGCTGGCTGCCAAACGTTTATCTGCTGACGTAATCACCTTGAACGTTTCCACCTCCTCCACCAGTAAAGGTGAAACCCTCACCGACACCCTGCGCACCCTTGAAGCTATGGCTGCCGATATGTTTGTTGTGCGCCATGCTGATTCCGGTGCCGCACACTTTATTGCCGAACACGTCAGTCCCAATGTGGCGATTATTAACGGTGGCGATGGCCGCCACTCGCACCCAACCCAAGGCATGCTGGATATGTTGACCATCCGCCGACATAAAGGGGATGTCAGCAAACTATCAGTGGCAATTGTCGGTGACATTCTGCATTCGCGGGTCGCCCGCTCGAATATGATCGCGCTGAAAACCCTTGGCTGTCCGGATATCCGTGTGATTGCGCCAAAAACCTTATTGCCTGTGGGGCTTGAGCAATATGGCGTTAACGTCTACACCGATATCACTGAAGGATTAAAAGGTGTCGATGTGATCATCATGCTGCGCTTGCAACGCGAACGCATGCAAGGTGGCTTACTGCCCAGTGAAGGTGAATTTTATCGCCTGTATGGCTTAAGCGAACAACGCTTAGCATTGGCTCATCCTGAAGCGATCATTATGCACCCCGGCCCAATTAATCGCGGCGTGGAGATTGATTCCTTAGTGGCAGATTGTCCACGCTCGATGATTCTCAACCAAGTCACCTATGGAATTGCCATAAGGATGGCAGTGTTGTCGATGACCATGAGCGGCCAAAATGAGCAACGCCAACTGGATGCAGAACAGCAGGAGTCGATCTAATGCGCATACAAATTAATGGCGCTCGTTTAATTGATCCTGCTAGCGGCATGGATCAGCAGGCTGATATTTTTATTGATGACGGCAAAATCGTCGCCATTGGTGACATGCCACGCGAGTTTGTCGCGGAGCAAATGATTGATGGCAATGGCTTAATCGCGGCACCAGGCTTAGTGGATATCTCTACATCGCTTCGCGAACCTGGCTATGGTCGCAAAGGCACAATTGCGACAGAAACCCGCGCCGGCGCAGCCGGTGGCGTGACTTCAGTGTGTTGCACACCACAAACTAAACCTATTTTAGACACCTCTGCGGTAGTTGAGTTAATCCTCGATAAAGCCCGCGACGAGGGCTCGTGCAAAGTCTATCCTTTGGGCGCATTTAGCCAAGGCTTAGCCGGCGAACAACTGGCCGAGTTAGTCACTTTGCGCGACGCTGGCTGCATTGCTTTCACTAATGGCTTAGTGCCCTTTGCCAGTAACCGAATTTTAGGCCGTGCGCTTGAATACGCGGCAACTTTTGACCTGACCGTAATTTTCCAACCGCAAGATGCCTCTCTAGCTGAAGGCGGGCTGGCTCACGAAGGTCCAACCGCAACTTTTCGCGGCTTAACTGGGATTCCAGAATCAGCAGAAACCGTCGCATTATCGCGTGACTTATTACTGGTTGAACAAAGCGGGGTACGGGCGCACTTCAGTCAAATCACCACTGCACGTGGCGCACGCCTGATTGCTAAAGCACAAGCACGTGGCTTACCCGTGACGGCAGATGTGGCGATGTATCAGTTGATCCTAACTGATGAGGCGTTAATGGATTTCTCAAGTTTCTACCATGTGCTACCGCCATTACGCTCTCAAGAAGACCGTGAAGGTTTGCGTGAAGCAGTCAAAAGCGGCGTAATTAGCTCGATTGCCAGCCATCACCAACCGCATGAAGCCGACGCAAAACTGGCACCCTTTGCCGCTACCGAACCAGGCATCAGCAGCATTGAACTATTGCTACCTTTGGCCATGAGCTTAGTGGAAGATGGCGTGCTAGATTTGCCAACCGTATTAGCCCGCCTGACTACCGGTCCTGCTGCAGCAATGAAAATTAATGCAGGTCGTTTAGCCGTCGGTGCCGCCGCTGATATCGTGCTGTTCGACCCGAACGCACAAACCATGGCCGGCGAACAATGGTTCTCAAAAGGCAGTAATTGTCCGTTTATTGGGCATTGTTTACCGAGTGTTGTGCGTTACACCTTACTGAATGGTCGTATCACGCATAAAAACCTTTAACCCCGCAGTACAACATCGCCGCGATCTATCCCCGTAGGTCGCGGCTTTAGCACGACATGGCCGTTACAATCGCCCCAAAAAACGATGATTCAAACCGCGACAAAAGTATGGGCAGAGAGATTCTGTCGACCTATAGGCCGACCTACATTTGGATACATTGCGATTTACCAAATCCCCCGTAGATCGACCATTCATGCTCGACAAAAACATTACAAACACCCCAAACCTGTGCAAAAATAACGCATTGCGTCGCCCATAAATGGACGACCTACAGCTACAAGCCTTGTGTCACCTGCAAATAGGTGATTTACCGGCACAAATGTAGGTCACAGCTTTAGCCCGACAAGGGCGTGCAAACGCTCTGATAGAATACCTACGCATCAGCGTTACCTTTGCTGATGCGCTTTTAAGCTCAGTCACCGGAGGTTTGTTATGTGCGGCATTGTTGGCGCCATCGCTGAACGCAACGTCAGCGCGATTTTATTAGAAGGCCTAAAGCGTCTGGAATACCGCGGCTATGACAGCGCCGGAATGGCCGTTTACAGCCAACAACAGCAACTGCAGCGCGTGCGCCGCACCGGTAAAGTCGCCGAACTTGCGCAAGCCTTACAGCAAGAACCACTGAACGGCCAAATCGGTATCGCTCACACCCGTTGGGCCACTCACGGCGTACCCAGCGAAGCCAATGCGCACCCTCATTTCTCCAATGAAGCACTCGCCGTCGTTCACAATGGCATCATCGAAAACTATCAAGAGCTGCGCACTGAGCTGCAAGGCTACGGCTACGTGTTCACCTCACAAACCGATACCGAAACCATTGTGCACTTGCTGCATCACTTACAAAAAACTCACCACGATTTACTTGACGCCCTACGCATTGCCGTCACTCAATTGCACGGCGCCTACGGCCTCGCATTGATCAGCGCTGAACAACCTGACCGCATTTTTGCCGCCCGTAGTGGCAGCCCCTTGGTCATTGGTTTAGGTATTGGCGAGAACTTTTTAGCCTCTGATCCATTGGCCTTGCGCCAAGTCACCGACCGTTTTATTTACCTCGAAGAAGGTGATATTGCGGTGATTGAGCGTGAGAAACTACAAATTTGGAATGCACAAAATAACCCTGTTCAACGCGAATCTGTGCAGTATCTCGACCAAGCGGAAAGCGCTGAAAAAGGCAGCTACCGCCACTTTATGCTCAAAGAAATCCATGAGCAGCCACAAGCAGTGCAACGCACTTTAGAAGACCGCTTGGCCGCTGATCACGTCTTGCCAGCCGCCTTTGGTCCAGACGCCAGCACACTGTTTGCTAAAGTAAAAAATATTCAAATAGTCGCCTGCGGTACCAGTTATCACGCTGGGATGGTCGCGCGTTATTGGTTAGAAAACCTGACCAATACCCCTTGCCAAGTCGAAGTGGCCAGCGAATTCCGTTACCGCCATGTTGCTGTGCAGCCTGATACCCTGTTTGTCACCATTTCTCAGTCTGGCGAAACGGCTGACACCTTGGCAGCGTTACGCCATCGCCAAGACAACGCTTACCTTGCCAGTCTGACCATTTGTAACGTCGGCACCAGTTCATTGGTACGCGAATCTGATCTGACCTTACTGACCCGCGCCGGCCCTGAGATTGGCGTCGCCTCGACTAAAGCCTTTACCACACAGTTGGTTGGTTTACTGCTACTCACCCTAGCCGTCGGCCATGCACGACAAACCCTTGCGCCCAAACTAGAAAGTGAGATTCTCGACGCTTTGCGTAGCCTATCCAGCAAACTCAACGACGCGCTCGCGATCAGCGCCACCATCGAAACTAAAGCGCAACTCTTTGCAGAGAAGCATCACGCCTTGTTCTTAGGGCGCGGCGAACAGTTTCCCGTCGCATTAGAAGGAGCGCTAAAGCTCAAAGAAATCTCCTATATTCACGCTGAAGCCTACCCTGCCGGCGAGCTAAAGCACGGCCCACTGGCGTTGGTGGATAGTGATATGCCGGTGGTCGCCGTCGCACCCAACAATGAACTGTTGGAAAAACTCAAATCCAACCTGCAAGAAGTCAGCGCCCGAGGCGGTCAGCTCTTAGTGTTTGCAGATCGCCAAGCACAACTCAGTGAAGACGAACAAACGCAAGTGGTGAATATGCCCAGCATCCACCCAATACTCGCGCCAATTCTCTACACCATTCCACTGCAGTTACTGTCGTACTACGTTGCCGTGTTGAAAGGCACTGACGTTGATCAGCCAAGAAACCTAGCAAAATCTGTGACGGTGGAATAACCCTCTTATTTGACTCAAACTTTCTGTGACCTGACATAACAGATCTAAAACAAACATAATAGATATAAACAATACCAAAATAGATCTAAAATAAACAAAACAATTGTAAAGTAAAAAACTCCAGCTATGCTGATTAAAAGCATACTGGATTTTTTTATGGCCAAATCTCAGCAGTCTCTTTCTGAGCATCAAATTGCTCGCAGGATCAAAGAAGGACGTGGTCAGGGCGTGGGTAAAAAATACCGTCCTTGGCTTTACGTGCAAGAGGTCCCATCAGAAGGCCGCTCCCATCGCATTTATTCACATAAGACGGACCGCATCCACCATTTGCTATCTGATCTCGAGCTTGCTGTTTTTCTGGTGCTTGAGTGGACGCATAGTATTGCCGATATTCGAGAGCAGTTTCCCCTTCGTCCCCGTATCGGTGCAGTGACAATCACGGCATCTGTTGCGCTGCGTGTTTCACTCGCAAAATTTCAACGGTACTGTGGCATGACAATAAAGTCGGTAACTTGACAATAAAGTTGGTAACTGCGGCTCTAAGTTGTTGATTTACTGTATGTGATACTTGAAAAACAGCTTGAAAGTTACCAACTTTATTTTTTCATGCGATTTTTTCGAGACAATAAAATGCGGCTTAGCGAGCAGATTTGTTACCAACTTTATTAGCACGCCACAGTTCAGCAGTTAGTAAACACATCTGATTGCATTTATATGCACCATGAAATTCGTAAGCTTCCCGCTATCTATGGTTACTCTAAACATCTGCTGGGTGATGGAAGCCCACGCTATCTTGCATGGCACGTGATCAAAAAGGGTCATAGTATTTACTCCCTAGTCGAGGTTGATACGACTGACAATCGAAGCAGCTTATCAACCCTGCTACTAAAGCAAAAAAACGAATCATTTAGCTGGAAGAAATATATTGGAGAGCTGGAAACACAGCTAATCAAGCACTCACTGGTGTGGCCAACCAGCTTTCTAACACGAACAATAGAAAACAATTACAAACGCATTTCACACCCTAAGTCGCCCACCGAAAATAAGGGATTACTGCATCGAGAATCAATTCAGAAGTGGGCAGAACGGATAAATTCAGAACTATTTTCAGACTAACTGTACTGATTTTTCTACTACTCACCGATAATCCCCCCCGAATATATCAGCAGAAAACTAGGTGCATGGGCAAGTAAGCACGATATTCAGTTGGATTTTATTCAGCCTGGTAATCCGCAACAGAATGCTTATATCGAACGCTACAATCGTACTGTTCGTTATGACTGGCTCGCCCAGTATTTATTTGAGAGTATTGCTGCCGTTCAAGATTATGCGACTCAATGGCTCTGGCACTACAATAACGAACGACCTAATATGGGGCTTGGTGGCATTACCCCTAAACAAAAGTTGGCCATAGTGGTCTGAGACCTACTTTTGAACCCTGTTATAAATGGAGGGATTACCGAGTCATCAATTGGGAATCACGATATAAATAGTCCAAGAAAACGTCCGCGCCCCGATAAGATTAATTTTAAGTCGATGCTGCCATTCGACTACATACAGATACTGCTCTGCGAATGGGTCCTGATGCAAGCTCAAAATAAAACTGCCAAAGTCCCCAACATGTGACATGCCATATGAGTTGTAAATCACGCCATACAGCTTGATAATGCGTCGTATTCACCTTAAAAAATACTATCAACTAGAGGCTCTCATGTTCGAACTGCAGTCCGTATCCTTTGACATTCATGAGCGCACGCTACTGTATCCACTCGATCTGAAGCTTCCCCATGGAAAAATCATAGGCCTAATTGGCCATAATGGCTCAGGTAAGTCGACACTCATCAAACTGCTGGCTCGACAACAAACTGCTAGTCAGGGCACAGTGAAACTCGACGGCGTGCAATTATCTTCCTGGAGGAACCGAGAGTTCGCTCGGCAGGTTGCTTATCTGCCGCAGCAGTTGCCTTCTGCCGATGGTTTGACAGTGCGTGAACTGGTGCGCTTCGGCCGTTATCCTTGGCACGGAGCTCTAGGCCGCATGACCGAGGATGATCACTATCAAGTCGAACAAGCCTTGGAACTGACCCACACAACGCTCTATGCTGAGCGTTTCGTCGACAACCTTTCAGGCGGGGAACGCCAACGCGTGTGGCTGGCAATGTTGTTAGCGCAGAACAGCCGCTACCTTCTATTGGACGAACCGACCTCTGCACTGGACATCGCCCACCAAGTAGAAGTGCTTGGACTGATCCAAGATCTGAGCCACAAGCTTAACTTAGGGGTAGTTATTGTTCTTCACGAAATCAACATGGCTGCCCGTTATTGCGACCACCTAGTGGCATTACACAGTGGTCGCTTGCTGATCCAAGGCGCCCCCGAAAACCTCATGAACAGTGAGGTACTTGAGTCGATTTACGGTGTCAGAATGGGCGTCCTAGCACACCCCCGTGACGGGTCAGCAATTTGCTTTCATTATTGAGGATTGCAAAATCCATCATTTATAGCTTAATGCACATGTCCGTTTTACCGGTTTTACCGTAAGTGGGCAATTGCAGCAGAGCTCAAAATCAGGCATCAAATAGCGCACGCAACAAACTCTTCGTTGGCGATGCAAGGAGGGCTGGCCATTTTTGTCACTTCTAGCCACGTATCTCACAGGCCGGTACAGCGGGTTACGGGTGCCGTTTGGGCGAGTCTTGGTTTCCAACAAAGTGCGCCCAAGGACTAAGTGCTCAGTAGGCATGCCCGATCGTTCCATCAAAGTAAGGAAGTTCTCGAAATAGTTACCCACATTACTCCATAGCACCTTCTGCGAGAGTTTCCCCTGACTAGCCATAGCGTGAAATAATGGTGCCAAGTGCTCATCCAATAAACCTGAAAACAGCTCAAAAGGATCGGTCAAATCGGTAGCGAAGGGCTCGCCGCCGCCCCTCAAGAGAAAGGCTTGAGGAATCTGCAATTCGTCAAGTATTATAGCAGTGCTCGTTAGTGCCAACGGCAATCGCCAGCGCAGTAACAGAGTCGCCCCCATCACAGGTGGTAATAACCTGACGATATAATGCTTGGCCCACATAGAAACTAGCGCACGGCGATCATCACCTTTGTAGCGTTCTGCGAAAAAACGCAGTAGGTCATCGAACGAGTGAGGTTCAAGCAGCGCATCGTAGGACAAAGCAGGACGAGGATCATCTGCGAGTACCAGCACGTCCCGGTAGACTTCAAAATCACCGCGAAATAGCGGTACAAGCGCGTTAATCATCGGTCTTAACACCTTGAGACAGATTGCAAATGAGAATCAATATTGTTTATCATACACAAGTTTGCAGTCTGTTCAAACATCAAATATATATAGAAAGCTTGCCGGTACTAACATCAGCAGGCTAGAACTAGCGCCTCACTCACTCTTCTTGATATTTAATCGCTGTGCTCTGCGCCTAACGCAAGGCTATTTAACGACAAGTACAGGCTCTCTATGTTACTGGTTGCAACCCGCTTTTGTTGTCTGTCGCTTCACTGCGCATAATTTGCCCACACTCGAGCTTGATCAATTGGTCGGCAAGGTGAAAGTAGCGATCATCGTGAGATATTACCAGCAGCGTTTTACCTTGGGCACGCAGCTCAGGCAGCAATTCGCAATAAAACACTTCGCGAAACGCTGGATCTTGATCGGCGGCCCACTCGTCGAAGATAATCACGGGGCGTCCCTCTAGACAAGCGACGATTAGGGCTAAACGCTTACGCTGACCCTGCGACAGTTCGCGAGTAGAGAACGAGCCATTGCTTACACTGACCTTGTGCTCCAAATGAAGCTTACTCAACCACGCACTAGCTTGGGCATCCAAGCTTGGAGCCGACGCCTCTAGCAAAGTGTCAAAGAGATGAAAGTCCGAAAACACTGCCGAAAACAACTGTCTATAATCATCCCATTCGGCCAAGTTAACGGGCCGGTCGTTGACACGCACTACGCCACCCTCAGGCAAATACAATCCGGCAATGATTTTAGCAAGCGTAGTCTTGCCGCTACCGTTCCCTCCAACTAGAAAAGTTATTTCGCCTGGATTAAGAGTTAGGCTTATCGGACCGAGCGTAAAAACTTCGTCCTCACGCTCGTTGAAATAACCATGAGTCAACCTCTCCAATTGCAAGGTTATACCCATGGACGACGCGCGAGATGAAGGCTTACACTTTTGGAACTCGGCCTTCATCTGCTCAAGTACCTTTTCAATGCGAGCACTGGCTATCTTTGCCTGATTAAGCTGAGGTAGGTTTATTAGAACACCTTCCAATGGGCCCATCATGTATAGGAAGACCATCACATAACCAGTAATTATTGCTGTATCTGAAGGTATCCACAGGCGCATGAAAAGAACCACGCCGATAAGAATAAGAAACAGCATGCGCCCCCAGCCACCAGTGATAGCAAACAACGTCAGTCCCTTGGTGCGATTGCGACGTACTTCATCGATAGAATGGACCAACACTTCATCGAGAAAGCGCCGCGCTTTGGAGCGGTTGAGCTTGAGCTCCTTGGCGCCTGACACCATAGAGTCAAAATGCCCAAAGAGTTCATCCTGACTTGAACCTGCCCTGCGAAAATATTGGAGCATGTGAGAATGACATTGGTGATAACCCATAGATCCTAGAGCAATAGCCAGCGCCGAAACCAGAAAGATGACCCAAGACAGGTATGCCAAGTAGCTCAGACAGCCCAATACCACAACCGCACTTGTTACCAGCATGGGGAAACCTGTGAAAAAACTCGACAAGGTAGTGGTGTCGTCTGCTAGCGCTGACTGAATGCGGCCACGACCAATTGTTTCAAGCCCTCGTAGCGGAGCTGCAACCACGTGCTGGGAAATATACAAGCGCAACGTAGCCAAGCTTTGTTGGCTGAGTTGAGCAAACAAGATACGAGATAACACCTGACTACTCATAACGAGAGCTATCACGGACACAAATGGCAGTGCATAACTAGCCAAATTACTCAAAGTTGTATTCAAGGCTTGATTAATCAGAGCCACTAGCAACACATTAGCAAGGCCGCAGACCAAGCTTAACCCAATGGCCAAAGCTAATCGAATGCGTGAGGCGCGCGCCAGAATTCCGAACAACGACATGGTGTTTCCTTATTGATTGATAAGCTTATGCTCCAGACTGTTGCCATAAATATTAAGATCAAAAATATTGACAATACGGTGTGTCTACAGCTTCCGCTACATTATTGCAGGTGTTGGGAAATAAGTACTATTGATATAGAATCTCATTATCATTAACTGGAAAGCTATCTGCTGCGGAGCTGCTGCAATGTTCTTATCTCGCCGTCGAGTCCTAAAAGGACTCGCTTTATTGCCGATCGCGCTTGTCAATACGCCTCTGGTATGCGCTTCAAGATCAGAACTAGTTAAGGTCGACATCGTAAGCTTTGAGCCTGCACTGACTGAAAGTCTGTTGGCTCTGGGCGTGGCACCGATGGCAGTGGTAAATGCCGAATTTTATCGTAAGCTCATCGCAAAGCCGGAACTACCTGACTATGTGCTCGACTTAGGCCCGAGCATTGAGCCCAATCTGGAATACCTGCAAACCCTCGCTCCCAGCCTGATAATTGGTACAACTTGGCAGCTGGAAGGCACTCTTCTTCAGCGTATAGCACCGCTGCAAGCACTAGATATTTACACAAACAATGCTCAACCGTATATCAATGCCGGTCAGGTACTCCTAGAACTAGGTGACTTGGTTGGGCGCCGCGACCAAGCGCAAACCTTACTGGAGCAGACTGACCAGTTGTTCGACAGTTTGCGCGTTAAGCTCGCCCCTATCAGCGACCGGCCTGTCTATATAGCCCGGCTCAACCCGGACGGGCGCCATCTGTTGTTGTTCGGTGCCAAGGGTATGTACCAGGCAGTACTTGAGCGCCTAGGCCTGCGCAACGCTTATCAAGGCCGCACCAATACCTGGGGCAGCAGCCCCGCAGTGGGTATTGAAACCTTACTTCAATCCCCTGATGCTTCGCTACTCTATTACACCAATCCGAATGAGGCCCTCGCTGCGGAGCATCGACTCAATAGCAGCCCGATCTGGCACGCCTTACCTATGGTCCGTGAAGGCCGGACACACGCACTGCCACGCTTCTATCCAAGCGGAGGCTTGCTGACCGCACAACGTCTAGCCCTATCGATTACCGAACATCTGTTCACAATGGAAACCAAGCATGCTTGAACAAACCTCACGAATGCGCCGCCAACCGATCTGGCTGGCACTCGGTTTACTGCTCGCCGCCTTGGTGTTAAGCGCTCATCTAGGGAACTCGTTACTGGCTCACTCCTCTTGGGGAGAAGCCTTAGGTGCTGAGTCACCCAGTGACCTCTCGGCGTTGCTGGTACGTTACAGCTATTTGCCTCGCTTGGTCATCAGCTTATTAGTGGGCGCCTCCCTCGCATTAGCTGGAGTAATATTCCAACAGGTTTTACGCAACCCGATCGCTGAACCCACCACTCTAGGAGTGGCCTCAGGAGCCTACCTAGCACTGGCTGCGAGTGCAATCTACGCACCCAGCCTACTCGACGGAGGGCAGGAAACAGTGGCTCTAGTGGGCGCCAGTATAGGTATGCTAGGAGTGATGGGGCTAGCAGCAAGCCGCCAACTGTCACCGGTAGCGCTAATTCTTGCTGGGCTGATAATCAACTTGTATTGCGGCACGTTGAGCGCCTTACTAGTGCTCGCTAACCACGAAGTATTGAGCAACCTATTCATCTGGCAGTCGGGCTCGTTGAACCAGAACAGCTGGCAAGACGTACAACACTTAGCACCGCGTTTGGCAGTGGCCACAGCGCTAGTCGCCATGCTCGCACGCCCCTTGGGACTACTTAACCTCAACGATGCCGCGGCGGGCAGCCTAGGCCTGACGCCCAATAGACTTCGCTTTATAGCTCTGGCCGTAGCGGTAGCACTGAGCGCCAGCGCCATTGCCAGCGTTGGCGTAATCGGCTTCATCGGGCTTGCTGCTCCTGCCTTAGCCCGCCTGGCAGGAGCTCGCACACTACGACAACGCCTACTTTGGGGACCCTTGTTCGGAGCGTTGCTACTGTTGCTCGCCGACCAAGCAGCGCAAGCGCTTACAACACTATTAGGAGGCGAAATCCCTACCGGTATTTTCACTGCATTTTTAGGGGCTCCGCTACTACTGGTGTTGTTGTCCCGCGTGCATGAGTCCCACCCAAAACCACCCGTACAACGCATGAGCGTAAATGTAACATCGCTTAAACGTGTCGGCTGGACATTACTTGCGGTGCTGGTCGTTTCTGTATTTCTGGCCCTATCGTGGGGACAAGGAGCAGATGGTTGGTATTTCAGCAGTGGGCAAGCGTTCGAATCTTTACTTCCTTGGCGTGCCCCTCGGGCCGCCTCAGCATTTTCCGCAGGGATCTTACTAGCCATAGCAGGAACCTTGCTACAACGCATGACTGGCAACTCCATGGCTAGCCCTGAAATACTAGGGGTTAGCTCAGGGGCAGCGCTGGGCGGTCTACTTGCCTTGCTGGTAATCCCAGATTTTAATCCGTTAATCTTGCTGCTGTCCGCGACTTTGGGCGCGTTGCTCACCTTAATGATGATTATTATGTTGAGCTGGCGTAGCACATTCGCACCCGACAAAATGCTTCTTACTGGCGTGGCACTGAGTACATTACTCAATGCCTTTGCGGCACTATTCATGGTCAGTGGCGACCCCAGAGTATTGCTAATGCTCAGCTGGATGACCGGCTCAACCTACCGTATCGACACTAATCAAGCCTTGGTAGTAAGCGGTCTGGCATTACTATTTCTGCTGGTCACCCCGCTGTGTAACCGTTGGCTAGCAATAATGCCGCTGGGGCAGGAGCGCAGTCGAGCCTTAGGTATTTCAGTGGGGGGAAGCCGTTTAGTTTTGCTCTTACTAGCGGCAGTGATGACTGCGGCGGCCACACTTGTAGTCGGCCCGCTGAGTTTTGTTGGACTAATCGCACCTCATATAGCCCGAATGTTAGGAGCCAAACGCCCTATCGAACAGTTAGTACTGTCCGCCCTGATGGGAGGCACCCTGCTGATATTGGCTGACTGGCTGGGCCGCAACCTAGTATTCCCGTGGCAAATACCAGCTGGTATGTTCGCAACATTTATTGGAGGCCCTTATTTCATGTGGTTACTGGCACGCAAACACTAGGAAAATTAGGGTATAAAGGTCAATTTGTTTTAATACAAATGATTCTCATTAGTGTATAATCATGAGCAATAGCGCTAGACTTGGTTTGCGCTTACAACCCTTATCCAACCCCTAATGACGAACAGTCGCCGGTTAAGTTGGATGCCTGTATCGCTTGGTTTTTACAGACTTATAAATACTAACTTGCCATCTAGGAGCCTCAATGCACGCAAAAAACGTCTTCGCTTATCATCCTCTAGCGCTATCCTTACTTTTAATCAGTGTACCCTTGGCGACAGTTCAAGCTGATGACAGCCTCAAAACTGTACAGCCAAGCGAAGCGATGGTATTGCATGACAGCACGGTCACCGCTAAAACTATCGAAAATCCCACAGGACATGTCGACGGCCCGGTAGCTACGCGCAGTACTAGCGCGAGCAAAACCAACTCTTCGATCACAGATATCCCTCAGTCGATTTCTGTCATTACACGTGACGAAATGGACAACCGCAAAATTGACACTATGTCCGAAGCCCTGAACTATACCCCTGGTGTAATTACTCAGCCTGGCGGTTTCAGCCGTGTGGCTGATGATTTCGTAATCCGTGGTTTTAACGTAGGCTCAGGTACTGGAGGCATCCTGCGCGATGGTATGAAGCTACAAGGAAGCGTCTATGACGGTGGCATTGAGCCCTACGGACTGGAGCGTGTAGAGGTGGTCAAGGGCGCTTCTTCGGTGCTTTACGGACAACTGTCGCCAGGCGGCCTGATCAACACCATAACTAAGC
The DNA here is from genome assembly GCA_034006605.1 of Pseudomonas sp. Taxonomy (GTDB): domain Bacteria; phylum Pseudomonadota; class Gammaproteobacteria; order Pseudomonadales; family Pseudomonadaceae; genus Denitrificimonas. The sequence goes on from JAVESM010000008.1 coordinate 118,524, forward strand.
GCCCGACAGACATTCCTCTGCATGAGATCAACGTTGAATACGGCAGTAATACACGCAAGCAGTATAGTTTCGACCTCGGCGGCCCGATCGGCGATACAGGGCAGTTCTCATATCGCTTGACCGGTCTGTGGCGCGACAGTGGCACGCAAACTACCGACGCGGACGACGACAAACGCTACATAGCCCCAGCTTTCACTTGGCGCCCAAACGAGGACACCTTGCTTACATTCTTAGCAAGCTATCAAGAGACTCGTACCGGCTTCGCACCGCCTTTAGACTACGACCTAACAACCTTATCCAGCACCGCCTACCCCAAAGTCGACCGTGATTTATTTACTGGCGAGCGTGGCTTTGACCACTACAACAACTACTCAACCACCGTCGGCTACTTGCTCGAGCACAATTTCACCCCGGATTTGAAAATTCGTCACTCGCTACGACACTTTGATGCCGACTTAAGTTGGGACTACATGCAAGTCGCCGACACCGGCAGTGTTGCGCTGCGCGCTCAGGGCTTACTCGCACGCCGAGCAAGCATCCGCAGAGAGCGCTCAGAAGGCTGGACCAGCGACAACAACGTGGAATGGACGCTCAACAGCGGTCGCTGGCAACACACTCTGCTAGCTGGAGTGGATTACTACCACAAGACTTACGACTCACATCGTTTCTCAGGCGCCGTATCTCTTTTCGATCCTGAAAACCCAGTTTATGGTGCGGCAGGCAGCATCGTAAGCGCCGACGCTGGATCTGACCTGCACAGTGCACAATCTGGTGTATATGTGCAGGACCAAATCAAATTTGATGATAAATGGATACTACTTTTGGGTGGGCGCCAGGACTGGGCGGAAAGCCGGACTTACTCCAATGCCAGTGGCACACGTACCCCACGTGATGACAAGAAAGCTACAGGCCGTATAGGCCTTGTCTACCAAACAGACAATGGGCTAGCCCCGTACGCCAGCTACAGCCAATCGTTCCTGCCTGCCAACGTATTTAATGCCAACGCCGACACGTCATTCGAACCCACCGAGGGTGAGCAGTATGAAGTGGGCCTGCGTTACACGCCTCCAGGTACCAACACTTTACTCAGCGCGGCAGTATATGACCTCAAACAGAAGAACTCACTTAGCACTGACCTATTCGGTAACACTGAACAGCTCGGTGAAACCCGCTCCAAGGGTGTTGAACTGGAAGCCAAAGCGGAAATCACCTCCAACCTCAACACTACGGCGTCGTATACATACACTGACTCAAAGATCACAGATGACGCAGTGGCAAGCAGAGTTGGCACGCGCATCGACGGTGTACCTTATCACATGGCCAGCCTTTGGACAGACTACCGCCTGAGCGCCTTAGGTCTACCGAAAGTTGTGATCGGTGGTGGCGCGCGTTACATAGGAACTAGTCGTACATCCAGCTCAGACACGGACTCCAAAGTAGATGCCTACACCCTGTTCGATGCCAAAATCAGTTACGAAGTAGATAAGAGTTGGACCATGGCTATGAAGGCGCAGAACCTGACTAATGAGAAGTACCTATTCTGTAACTCTGCGTGTCGTTATGGTGACGAACGTACATTTATTGGTTCAGTGAACTACCATTGGTAAGCTGCTTGACTGTAAGCGCCCTTAAATCAGCATCTTTTAACTCGAGCTATCCAGCTTCACACTAATACCTATCTTTTTGAAAGGGGGTATTGGTTATGACTTCACAAGATCGCCAGCAATTCTGGCAGCAACACATTG
>JAVESM010000037.1:0-14108 GCA_034006605.1 Pseudomonas sp.
TTCGATTAATTCCAACCACTGCGCTGTATTGCGATATTTACGGCTCATAGATCACCTCGTTTATTAAAACGGGTAACTTACGGCATGAAAAAGGTGCTAGCTATGTGGGGTTGTTGTTACGCTTACGGAACAGCTGCTTTTTGTTGGCGTCAGACAGGTAGCTGATCCGGGTCAGTAGCGTTCGACGGCTTTTGTAGAGCGGGTCATTTTTACGCCCTCTGCGGCCCAGGATGCCGTGTTGCACACGCCGGCGGCATTCATCCAGCATGTTGCTTGCCCAGCGCACGACATGGAAAGGATCCAGCACGGTTTGGGCTTGAGGCAGGGCTTCTTGCGCCGCAGATTTAAACCCCGTGAAGCCGTCCATGGCAATGCTTTCGATCTGGTCACGCCACAGTTTGGGACGACTCTTCAGCCAATGTTTAAAGGCTTGCTTGGAGCGGCCTTCCAGCACATCGAGCAAGCGGGCCGGCCCGTTTTTGTTACGCACGGGCGTAAGGTCAACCACGATGGTGACGTACTTGTCACCACAGCGTGTATGTCGCCAAACATGCTCATCCACGCCCAGCACGGTCACACCGTCAAAACGTGTCGAGTCATTAAAAAGCAGGCGCCGTCCTTCGTTGATAATGGCGTTATTAGCGGTGTGCCATGCAACATCAAGCTGGCTCGCAACACGAGATACCGACAGATGATCCAGCACGATAGCAGCCAATGCCCAGCGTATCGCCCCATATGAAAGCTTTGAACGTGGAGGTGCTGCACTGTTTGTATCTTCATGCCAGAAACAGCCGCAAACACAACTCCAGCGACGAATACGCAGCAGCAATCTGGATGGCCGCTGCCCGTAAGGCGCGTGGGCAAGATGTCTATCGACAGTACCGCGTGAAACGCCAGCAGCCCCGCACTTGGGGCACGGCTCAGGTGCTTTGGTGAAACGACATTCGATGACGGCGCGCTCTGCACAAAGATGTTGTCCAGTGGCAGTCAGGCCGAGGTTATTGAGTTGGCAAAAGCTGGAAAGATCAGGGCTAGAAAAGGTAAGATTGTTCACGTCGGGGGCTTAGTTTTTGTTGGTGTGAGAGCTTACATTTTCTAAGATCCTCGACTCCTTTTCCAGCCGGTCAGATTTTTTCTACACCCTTAAATGCGAAGAGCCACATAACTATAATGAGAAAACAGAGCTTTTAGTCCAATAACCATAAGTTTTGTAAGGAGGCCAAAGCAGATAATTACAATTTAATTTCCAAAAAAATTAAAAACAAAAATATAAAAATAAACACAGCCGAACCTATCCTTATATAGTTTGAATTTGCTTGATGTTGACTCTTTGGTGCCAAGCGAATAATCGGGTATTGTGAAAAAAAACCTAAAAAAGATGAGGTAATTCTCTCAGAGTAAAAAAACATAACAATACTAATTAGCAATAATAAAACAAGTGTCCACATACTTACCTCAATCAAGAGAAAACCTACAATAATTTATACCAGTTCCAGCCTTTATTGCTCCGGCATCAAAATTAATAACATCTCCTCGTAATCTTGGGCCATTCGGAATATCCGTCCACCCTGCTGAAACTCCTGAAACAAGCATAAGCGCAGCAAACGATTGAAGTCCATATCCTTCATGTTTTTTACAATCACTATTACAATCACCTTCGCCATCATCCCATATTATTGGAGGCGACCAAATAGCCACCTCAGGCGTACCAACGCCTATACCTGCACAATACACAGTGTAACTACAGGTTTTAGCTCGAATCGGATCAAAAAAATGAAGTCTATAAACGCTCGCACCAACTATAGCGTGACCAACTGATCCTCCTACACCCCATGAAATGTACCACTTAGTTAGCCCTTCAAAATCAATATAATTTAGGACCTTATTTTCAACATAGCTATACGTATTTCCTCCGTCTTCTAACCCAATCGGATCGCTCTGCACATACCGCCCTGCATTCGGCCTGTAGTCCCGATGGAAGTTGTAATGCGTAGCCGTTTCCACATCATAATACTGCCCTGGAAAGCGCAAATTCATGCTGATGCGGCTCTGGCTTTTGAGCGCGCTCATAGCACCAAAGGCTTCTTGCACGGCCTTCCACGTGATACTGCCTTCTTTGTTAGTGGCCAGTATCGGTGTGTACAAGTGATCGGTGTGCAGATAGTGATACGTTGTTTCTGTGCTGTTTAATTCATTGTCCGCTACGTTAGCCTGCCAAATAGGGTCTGTACTCCACAACCCTTGCTGAGCCGCTACCGGATTAAAGCCATACGCCTTGATCAATTCACCCTGCTCGTTCGCTTCGGCCATTAAGCCCTGCTCACTGTAAATAAACCAAGTCGTGCTGCTATTGCTACTTGCATTTTGTGTAACGGTTTTTGAGATTCTGCGTCCAAATGGGTCGTAGCGGTAGTGCGCTTCAATGCTGGGCTCGCTTTGGCCTTGCAAGGTATTAGTGAAGCCAATCAAGCGCTCAGCGGCGTTGTAGCGATAATCTTTTGTTCCTTGAGCGTTGGTTTCCTGTTGTGTATGACCCTGCGGGCTATAACTGACCTGAGTTTCCACAGGGCTGGCACCGAGACTAAAGGGCTTCAGGCTCGGGTACTGTGTTAATTGGTTGTCGGCGTTATATGTCCAGTTGCCCGGTTGATGAGCGCTGACCGTGCGGTTGCCGACCGGATCGTAGCTGTACTGCTCTTGTGGCAGATTTAAGGCTTGCAGTGCAGTGCTGGGGTTCGCTTGGATTAAACGATCCAGTTTGTCGTAGCCGTAATCGGTGACACCAAGGTCAGACTCAATTTGACTGATATTGCCGGTGGCATCGTACTGATACAAACGTTGAGCCAATAGGTGCGCCTGCTGGTTTTTAACTTCAATGCGCACAGGTCTGAGCAGCGCATCATACGCCAGCGTTTTACTGGCTCCAGGTGTGTTGATGCGTTCCGGCATCACCCAGTTATAGTTCTCGTAAGTGATTTCACTTTGGTTAGGCAACGTGATTGTACTGAGCTGACCTAGCGTGTAGACGTAGCGCTGCTGACTGCCATCAGGGTAGGTGTGGCTTTGCAGTTGACCGTCCGCATTAAAGCGCTGTCCTGTACTAAAGCTGAAGTCGTCAACACTACCCGCTTTACCGTATGTCACGTTACTGCTGGCCGTTCGACCCTGTTCGTCCAGTGTATAGCTGGCACGGCTGATCAGCTGGTTGCTGCCATCGGTTTGTTCATAACTGGTCAGCTGGCTAGCCTTGTCGTATTCAAAACGATGCGTTTTACCTGCTGCGTCTTAATTTACACTCTCATTTAATCGGCACAAAAATTATATAAAGCAACCCAAGCACAATTCCCATTACGCCACAGGAAAGCATAAATACCACACCAATATTATAAAATTCATCTTTATTCACCTTCAACCCATACCTATCAATCAGGTATTGTAATAAATATCGACTAAATACAGCCATAAGTGCAAACACAATCGGTCCCAGTGGAAAACTGAAGCTTTTGGGTGCCGTAAAAGCATCAACCAAAAAAACTGGCAAAGAGATATAAAGTGCAGCCTTATATATTCCTTTAAGTTTGCTTACTAAAGTACTCATGCGCAGCCATTCCCACAATCACAATCGGAATAGAAAACAGCCGAAATTCCTACTGATGCTTGGCAGCTAATATCAAATCCTACCGTATTAATATTTGGGAATGAAAATTTCGACTCATTAACAGTATTTCCTACCACGATAAGCATGCCACTCACCACGCCTCTTCCGATCACTGCCTGACAACCCTGTTTGACAGCTACACCACCAATTGAAGAAGGGCTAGGCTCGCTAAATCCATCAATGTATGTCGTTCCTCGAATATCCATCGTAATTCCAATTGGTGTACCAATCCCAACTCCAACCACCACTACAGCAGTATAAACCACACAGGAATTACCATTTTGGCAAGTACTTGAAAACCTCATAACCTCCGCTCCCCCAGTAAATGCATAAAGGAATCCGCGAGCCCCTCCTATAGTTTGAGCTGACCATCTCACCAAGCCAGTTGGATCAATTTGTGAAACAGGGCCAGAATCAACGTAACTATACATATTAACCCCACCACCTAACCCAATCGGATCGCTCTGTACATACCGCCCTGCATTCGGTCTATAGTCCCGATGGAAGTTGTAATGCGTACCCGTTTCTGCATCATAATACTGCCCCGGAAAGCGCAAGTTCATGATGATGCGGCTCTGGTTCAGCGCGCTCATAGCACCAAAGGCTTCTTGCACGGCCTTCCACGTGATACTGCCTTCTTTATTAGTGGCCAGTATCGGTGTGTACAAGTGATCGGTATGCAGATAGTGATACGTTGTTTCTGCGCTGTTTAATTGATTGTCCGCTACGTTAGCCTGCCAAATAGGGTCTGTGCTCCACAACCCTTGCTGAGCCGCTACCGGATTGAAGCCATACGCCTTGATCAATTCACCCTGCTCGTTCGCTTCGGCCATTAAGCCCTGCTCACTGTAAATAAACCAAGTCGTGCTGCTATTGCTACTTGCATTTTGTGTAACGGTTTTTGAGATTCTGCGTCCAAATGGGTCGTAGCGGTAGTGCGCTTCAATGCTGGGCTCGCTTTGGCCTTGCAAGGTATTAGTGAAGCCAATCAAGCGCTCAGCGGCGTTGTAGCGATAATCTTTTGTTCCTTGAGCGTTGGTTTCCTGTTGTGTATGACCCTGCGGGCTATAACTGACCTGAGTTTCCACAGGGCTGGCACCGAGACTAAAGGGCTTCAGGCTCGGGTACTGTGTTAATTGGTTGTCGGCGTTATATGTCCAGTTGCCCGGTTGATGAGCGCTGACCGTGCGGTTGCCGACCGGATCGTAGCTGTACTGCTCTTGTGGCAGATTTAAGGCTTGCAGTGCAGTGCTGGGGTTCGCTTGGATTAAACGATCCAGTTTGTCGTAGCCGTATTCGGTGACACCAAGGTCAGACTCTATCTGGCTGATATTGCCGGTGGCATCGTACTGATACAAACGTTGAGCCAATAGGTGCGCCTGCTGGTTTTTAATTTCAATACGCACAGGTCTGAGCAGCGCATCATACGTCAGCGTTTTACTGGCTCCAGGTGTGTTGATGTGTTCCGGCATCACCCAGTTATAGTTCTCATAAGTGATTTCACTTTGGTTAGGCAACGTGATTGTACTGAGCTGACCTTGCGTGTAGACGTAGCGTTGCTGACTGCCATCAGGGTAGGTATGGCTTTGCAGTTGACCGTCCGCATTAAAGCGTTGTCCTGTACTAAAGCTGAAGTCGTCAACACTACTCGTTTTACCGTAGGTCACGTTACTGCTGGCCGTTCGACCCTGCTCGTCCAGTGTATAGCTGGCACGGCTGATCAGCTGGTTGCTGCCATCGGTTTGTTCATAACTGGTCAGCTGGCCATCTTTGTTGAACTGGTAACGGATGCGTTGGTCCAGTGTGCTACCGCCTAGTTTGTGCGCCTCTTCAACCAAGCGTCCAACAGCATCATAGGTGTAGTCTCTTGTGTGATTGCCCGCATCGATTCTTTGCGTGAGCTGACCTATTTCGTTGTAAGCATATTGAGTGACTCCACCCAACGGCTTAGTTTCCTTGAGCAACTGGCTGGCCGTATCGTATTCAAAACGATGCGTGTTACCGGCCGCGTCAGTCAGGCTGAGCAAATTATCCTGAGCATCCCAAGTCTGTTCTGTGGCTTGGGCTAACGCATCGGTGGTTTTGGTTAAACGGCCTAGGGCATCGTACTGGTATAAAGTGGTTTTGCCTGTAGGATCCGTACTGCTGACGGTCTGACCTCTAGCATCATAACTTTGGCGCTGAGTACGCGTTTGATTACCGCCCAAATGCTGAGTTATACCCGTCTGGCGACCACGCTGGTCGTATTGATAGGTTTCCTTGTAAGTTGGGTAATGCACCGTCGTCAGTAGGCCGGCCAATGGGGCATCAGACGCGCCATATTCATAACGAATACTGTTATCCGCAGGATCTATGGTTTTGACCATCCGACCCAATTGATCAAACTCTGTGCTGCTGATCAAACCACTGGGACTGATGGTCTTAGCGGGACGGCCTACGCTGTCATACTCAATGCGTGTACCCTGACCTTGAGTTTGACCTGGAGCGATGATTTCAATCACACGCCCAGCAGTATCATAGCGAGTCGTTTGCACTCGCCCCTCAGCGCTGGTGGTTGTGATGTTACGCCCACGGGCATCATAGGCTTGACTCGCCGTTTCATTGAGTGGATTGGTGGCGGTGAGCAGATGCCCAGCCGCATCATAGCCATATCGGCTGCTTTGCCCCAATGCATCAGTTTGACTCAATGGTAAGCCTTGGCTGTTATAGCGAACCTCGGTGCTATGCCCCAGCGGGTTGGTACTTTTGATCTGATTACCGTGACTGTCGTAGGCAAAGCTGTAGGTCACTGCATCTGCACCGCTGCCGGCGCCTGCTCCGATACTTTGGCTGATCAATTGACCGTATTGATCGTAGGTGCTGAGGGTCGTGCGCTGTTCAGGCAGTCCTAGGGCTTCAACATGCTGAGTGACATGGCCTTGTGTGTTATAGGCCCAGCTCTGAGTCACACCCAATGCATTGATGTGTTTAGTTTTACGACCATGGCTGTCGTACGCGTAACTTTCGCTGCTGCCATCTGGGTAAATAATTTTCAGCGGCTGACGAGCACTGTTGTATTGATAGGTTGTGACCAAACCACGAGCATCTGTAATACGCTCCTGCGTTTTGCTATCGATGCTACGTACGTTATCAACCAGTCCCCCGGCACGACTGCGTAGAACAAGACCGTCTTTGTCGTAAACGGTGGTGCGCTCAAGGCCGTTCGGCTCTTGTGTATACAAGGTATATTGTTGACGGGTGCGATCCCATTCCACACGATAGTTGGTAATAGCCCCTGCTTCATTGGTGTAGCTCGCCACGCGGGCCACTTTCGGGCCAGTGACTTTGGTACTACCGCTACTGACGGGTACCGCTGAGCCACCTTGATGAGTACCTCCCGCCCCCATACCAGCAAACCCTGGGGAGCTCGGGATACTGCCCGGATTACTCATATAGGTCAGTTGAATAGTCGCACCAAGCGGATCAGTACGTTGAGTGATCTGACCGTGACTGTTGTAAGTGTAGCTCCAAGTATGACCTAGCAGGTCGGTGACCTCAGCCAGCAAGCTCGTTGAGCCATTGCCGCTCCAGTTGTATCTGACTTTACGGCTGGGCTCTCGCGCATCGCTGACTTGAATAACGCGGCCTTGAGAGTCGGTTTCAATGTTCAGTGCAGGCTGGCCGTGGTGGTCGAGCACGCCGTTTAGCATGCCATTACTATCGTAAGAAAAATTGACCGTAACGCCAGCCATGTCGACATACGACATAATGCGGCCTTGTTCATCGTAATTGACGCTATGACCCTGGCGGTCGTGCCAACGCCAGCCAGTATCCTGTCGAGCAATGAAGTTGTCCGGACCAAAGGCATAAATATCAGTATCGGTACCCCCAGCAGTACGCTTGTACATGCTGCCAGCACGGTCAATGGCCAATACCCCGCCCAGTGGATCAGGCAAAAAGCGTAAATTGGCCCATGCAGGATTCAAATACCACTGACCAGCAACCCAGCTGCGGTTGATGCGGACATGCCCACCCAACACCTTCACTTTAATATCTTCACTGCTCTCGGTATATTCTTGGTTGGGCAAGCGTACCGATTGACTGACACCGGCTTGAGCCCAAGAGGATCCCAGTAGAGATAACAGAAACAACAGGAAGAAAGCTGGCAGCAGCAACCGTTGCAACAACGCTACAGCCCTGTTTGTCTCATCAATTAAAGTAAATGATGTCTCGGAATTGTTTTGCATTTGACTAACATCCTTATTCTTATTTTCCTGTTGAGTGGGTTGACTAACTGACATTTAAAACCCTCCCTGGCAACGACAACTTGGGCCATCACAACTCGGCGTACAGCTCGGCGTCAGCGGAATCGCAGCTCCACCACCGCCCCAGCCGCCACCCCAACCACCGCCGCCCCAGCCCCCATTGCCCGACCCACCGCTACCACCACCGGATGAGCCGCATGAACTACCCGTAACACGACTAATACTGGAGCAAGTCGAGCTACTAGCAATATCACCCGAAGCACATTCGTAGTCATAGGTTACGCAGCTCTGCGTATGATAACTGGAACAACTAGCGGCTTTCGCAGCTGCTTGAGCAGTAGCTGTACCACCACTCCTACTCATCGCTGGACTGTTACCTGTAAGCAAAAACTGGCGAATAGTTTCCTGCATCTGTGCCGCTGGCTGGTGTTCGGCGCCCAACGATTTCATCTCGTTAGCTGGCTGCATGTTTAATTGCCGGGATCTTTGTACCGCCTGCATACTAGTGATGCGATACGGAATAACCACACGGCTTTTTGCTGGCAGCTCTGTGGGCATGTCACCAAAAAACTCATACTTATAATTAGTATCACTGGCAGGCAAAGCAAATTTAAGGTTATCGGCACGTACCAAACCATAGTTGCTCAGCGTCAACTCACCAGCAAACTCTTCACCTTGCTGCATGGCTGGTAAGTTGATACTTAATGGCTCAAGCAGCACCACTGGCGCAGGTATTTGAGTTTGATAGGTGGCTTCCAAAACGATATCGTATTCATCTCGAATGGTTGTTTCCGTAACACTGAACTCGATACTCACCACTTGATAGTCAAGGAATACCCTCTCGTTCGCTGTCAAGCCAGCATTTATACTCACTCTGCCACTCGCGTCGCTGTGGTTGCGTGCACTGATTCTCCAACGGTAATTACCAGGCGGGATGTCGGCAAACTCACCGATGCCTGCAGCATTGGTGGTGACGTTACGAATATCACCGGTCAATGCTTCGTTTTGCAGGGTTATTCGCGCACCACTCAGGCCTTCGATGAGTTTTCCTTGAGCATCAAGTGTGTTGGTGTAAATATCAACCAGCTTGAAACGCACACCTCCCTGCCCGTCACGTACGACCGCAATAGTCACCGGAACGCTACCGCCACCATCGTTATCGGCAGTAATCTTGAGTTGCAGCTGGTAATAACCATCGGAGACATCAGTTCCAGGACTCGCGCTAATCTGGATTACGGTAGATTCACCGATGTCGATAACACCGATGCTAGGACTGGAAATTAGACTTGCCCAAGCCGGTGGCGCACTCCCCTCGCGATTGAGCAACTGCACTTGTACGTTTTGTGCAGGGCTGTACCCCTTGTTGGTAATGGTGATTTGCCCACTGGCAGTTTTGGTTTGCTGCACACCTATCTCTAATGCTGTAGGACTTGGTACCAATCCAGGGCGCGCTTCGTGTAATTGATAATCTAGGCGTAGCTCAGCACGCGGAGTTGCTCCGCTTTCATTGGCAAACAGTTTCAAAATAACTACCCCGGCCGCTCCCGCTGCACCGCTGCTATTAAGCTTGATGCTCATGGGTGCGCTGGCTCCTGGAGTAATATCAATGGGTTCTCCCATTTCTAAAATGATGCCTGGCGGCAAGCTTCCCGAGGGCTGATCTGCGGGCAAAGCTTTCCAATGGACACCACTGGCACCGGTTCCCACACTTGCCTTTACATTAACAATCGCACTACTGGCAAAACCACGAATAGCATTGAGTCTGTACTGACTGTAATTAGCACTCAGGCGGTTAATGGTAAAGCTGCCATTAACCGCCCGACTGGCGTAATCGACATCATCAGGATGGACTATACGCACTTCATAGGTGCCAGCATCGTTGGACTGAGGTGCGAAGGTGTAGTTGAACTGACCATTAGCGTCACCCACTAGGTTCAAACGTCGCTCGAAGCCCTGCACACGCAAAACCATACGTAACGTCGGCGTCGCAACCGGTTCTGCCCCGACGCTAGTAACCACTTCTCCACTAATCTGAATGGGCGTATGGCCGAAGGACATCTGGGGTGTAATGCTGACATTACGTACAACATAAGGCAGCGGAGGGGCGGGTGGAGGTGTAATATGCTTTTGCACTTTAACAGCACGGGAAGCCTCAGCTGTCTTGCCAGTTGTGTTGCTGGCGACTGCCCGCAAAGTATAGTCACCGTCAGCAATACTTTCTAACTCCCAGTTTGTGCTCCAAGGCGCGGCACTGAGAGTATCGAGCAGCTGCTCGTTAGCGTAGAGCTCAACTTTAGCAATACCTCCAGCATCAATAGCACTCACTTCTACTAAGGAGTCAGCACTAAGAACTGCATTTTCAGCAGGATTAATAAACTCCACGGTAGGCGCACTGGGAGTGTAGGTGACGCGTACCGCTGCACTTGGTTCACTCTGACCACGACTATTGCTAGCTCGAGCCGTAAGCTGATGCTCACCTTCAGTTAAGGTTAAAAGGGTTGAAAAACCACCCGTAGTGCTGACTGCTATGGAGCTATCTACAGGGGAGCCATTCAAATATAACTGTACTTGAGCACCAGCCATGGCACTACCCGAAACGCTAATTGTGGGCGAAGTGACTATTGCACCATCGTTTGGTGAAGTAATACTAGGTGACGGCGGTGCACTCAAGTTCAACACAAACGGTATGGTCAAAGTTGTCGTGCCACCATCTGCATCAGTTACTGTAGCGACCAGCACATGATTGCCATTAGGCAGCTGTGCAAAATCAATAAATTGGCTGGCAATTGCCGGATTGGCGTTACCGTATGTCTGGTTGAATATCTGAATTCCGTCAATAGAGCCCTGAATGCGCGTAATACCTACTGGACTTTCGGCCTGAATAGCCAATACGCCAGGCAGGGTAATAGTTGTACCTGAAGCCAGCGGTGCACCAGAAAAGCTTAATGCAACGGCTGGACCACTGCTGCCAGCAACTTTCTGAACTGTAACCTGACGCGTAGCTGTACTGACTAATCCCATTACGCTAGTAGCGCGAGCCGTCAACGTATAGGCTCCATTCGGTACTGTCGCCAATTGCCAAATGATTTGATAAGGTGCGCTCTTCAGCACAGCCAAACGCTTGCTATTCACCAGCAACTCGACCTGCCCAATGCCGTCGGCATCAACCGCTGCTACCGAAATCATAGCGTCATCCGTCAGCACAGCACCAGCTTCAGGCTGCTCGAACTGCACTGCAGGACCTGTTGGTGCAAAAGCAACAGGTTGAGATAAAGCAAAGATATTGGTACTGCCCTGGACAGCGCGAAACTCTACATACAGCATTTTATCGCCAGCACCGCCTAGCAAATCATAAGTCACCATAGTCGGTACGCCTGTCATATCGTGCCAAGACTGAGCAGCCAAGTCACTTTGTGTTTCGGCCAATCTATACTGCGCCGCCTGTGGGCAATCAAGTTGAAGTCTGATTGTGCGGGTGATACTTACGTAACCACTTACGGGCGTAATGGTGCAAGCAAGCACGGGTTCGGCTTGTAAGATCTGTCCATAATCTACGCCAGCACTGACTGCATCGCCCTGACCCTTCAAATTGTTAATTAAATCTTTCGGGCCAGAGGCATGCCCCCACCAGTTACCTTTAGCATTGACTACTGTTCCCGGCTGCAAGTTACGCACGCCATAGTTTATATTGCCTGTAATATTAGACTCAGTAATAATAGGCGCAGCATCCTCTTCAGCCTGCAAACCCACTAAGTTATCTTTCAGTTGTATCTGACTGAAACTGGGCGATCCCGCTCCTACAATACGTACGCCTGCAATATTGTTAGACAGCTGCAGCTTTTTAAAGTGATAAGCTCCGCCCGAGAGGCTAAGACCTGCATTACCCTTAAGATGTGCGGGCAAACCTTCGCTACCACCCGCATAGCGCACGCTGAGCCCATCAAGACTCAAGCCGCTGGGCAATACGCTTGACTCAATTATCACACCTAACCAATCTCCAGCTGCTGCTGAAGTCGCTATTTCGCTCACCTGCCCACCGGTTTGATCATCCGATATACTAGTTAAAATGACGTTTTCACCAGTACTTAAGCCGTTACGGACATGCAATCCTGCTCCAGCACCAAACTTGACGACTACACCATCAGTAATGGTTAGCTGTGCCGTATCGGCTGCCTGCCCCGGAACCATAAAAAGCATCAGACACAAAGTCGCCAGTATATGCCTCCAATTGGACTTAGTTCTCTGCAATTTAAGGCTTATGCGCTTGAAAAGATCAGTCATCTGGGTCAACACGGCTGCTCTCCTCAAGGGGTGATCGTCACGGTATTACTGGTCACGGGCTTGAAGCCCGGCGAGCTAGCCGTAAAGGTGGTTTGTCCAGGTGAAACACCTGTTACTGCAGCTGTTCCCGAACTGACTTGACCCGCGGGCCAGTTGGCTTCTGGTGTAACAGTAGCCACCGATGGAACAGCACTGGTCAGGGTGATAGTCATGGGCTCTGCAGCCATCTGATTGTTAGGCCAAGTTGCACCAGTAACATAGCTTTGCAACCGAACACTGCTATATGAGCGACCTGCCTGTAACGATGCTGGCGGCTGCGTGGAGAAATAAAGCTCTGGGGTGATCACTTCAACAGTTATGTGTCCCGCATCAAAACTAGGAGAGGAGGCCTCAATCTGTGTACTGCCCACACCTACACCCGTTACGCTAAAATACACCTCCGATCCATTCGCCGGTATTGTGACCGTCTGTGGCACCGTGCACACAGTCTCAGCCACACACTTAAGCGATACCGTCACGGGCTCAGCTCCAGAAACCACTTTGCCATTTACCAGTCGGCGCACGCGAACCTCATTGGTGTATGTGCGCAAACCTTTGCCAACCATCACCTTGTCACGACCGTTGTACTGATAAAGCTGCAAGCCTTGGTCTGCACTAAGCACCGTTTGTACGGCTGACTTACCGCTGGTCACTCCAACAACGTCCGCACTCACTCGGTAGGAGCCCTCTTTAATAGGCTGTGCAATATGGCGTAAATCAGAACCATTGTAATAACTGGTGCTTCGCCCCTCGCGAATAACCGCTTGGGTGACCAACTCACCTCCGCTATTGGCTGTGTAAATACCATTAACGACACCCGCTGGCTCCTGATCGATAAGAGCCAAATTAACCGTCAACGGTTGCACTGCATATTGATCACTAGACCAATACGCCCCCGGAACTGAGAGACTGATGTAGAAATCATCACGGACACTGGCCGTGGTACGGTTATTATCTAAGTTGATAAAGTTGACCTGTGGCTCTATCGCATCAACCGCTAAGGGCGCAGCTGCCGTGGCACCTTCAGCGGTGGCCTCAATCTGTGTACTGCCCACACCTACACCCGTTACGCTGAAATACACCTGCGATCCGTTCGCCGGTATTGTGACCGTCTGTGGCACCGTGCACACCGTCTCAGCAACACACTTAAGCGATACCGTCACGGGCTCAGCTCCAGAAGCCACTGTGCCATTGACCAGTCGACGCACGCGAACCTCATTGGTGTATGTGCGCAAACCTTTGCCAACCATCACCTTGTCACGACCGTTGTACTGATAAAGCTGCAAGCCTTGGTCTGCACTAAGCACCGTTTGTACGGCTGACTTACCGCTGGTCACTCCAACAACGTCCGCACTCACTCGGTAGGAGCCCTCTTTAATAGGCTGTGCAATATGGCGTAAATCAGAACCATTGTAATAACTGGTGCTTCGCCCCTCGCGAATAACCGCTTGGGTGACCAACTCACCTCCGCTATTGGCTGTGTAAATACCATTAACGACACCCGCTGGCTCCTGATCGATAAGAGCCAAATTAACCGTCAACGGTTGCACTGCATATTGATCACTAGACCAATACGCCCCCGGAACTGAGAGACTGATGTAGAAATCATCACGGACACTGGCCGTGGTACGGTTATTATCTAAGTTGATAAAGTTGACCTGTGGCTCTATCGCATCAACCGCTAAGGGCGCAGCTGCCGTGGCACCTTCAGCGGTGGCCTCAATCTGTGTACTGCCCACACCTACACCCGTTACGCTGAAATACACCTGCGATCCGTTCGCCGGTATTGTGACCGTCTGTGGCACCGTGCACACCGTCTCAGCAACACACTTAAGCGATACCGTCACGGGCTCAGCTCCAGAAGCCACTGTGCCATTGACCAGTCG
>JAVESM010000035.1:0-17499 GCA_034006605.1 Pseudomonas sp.
AATACACCTGCGATCCGTTCGCCGGTATTGTGACCGTCTGTGGCACCGTGCACACCGTCTCAGCAACACACTTAAGCGATACCGTCACGGGCTCAGCTCCAGAAGCCACTGTGCCATTGACCAGTCGGCGCACGCGAACCTCATTGGTGTATGTGCGCAAACCTTTGCCAACCATCACCTTGTCACGACCGTTATTCTGGTAAAGCTGCAATTGGATTTTTTCTCCTACAATCACCTTAGTAGCGTGCTCAATCAAACCAGGTGCAGTCAACTCAAGCGTGGCCTCTCCTTCAGCTAGGGCCTGAACCGTAACTGGGCGTAAGGCATATACCTGGCCTTCGGGCACAAACAGTTCGGTCGGATGTGCTGAAGCAATCGCGTCATCGCTCATGGCCACATGAATGGTGACACCGCCAGCAGGGGCAGGTTTAGACAAACGTACACGGCGTGTAATAGATTGCTCTTCATTCAGGCGCATATCGCCCGCGGGCTCAACCTGGATAGCAATTGCATCCACCCGAACAACGGTTTCAGCTCCTTGGTAACTAGTTGCGGAAGCAATGAGCTGGGTCGTTCCCAACGCCCCTCCCTTAACATTGAAAGATGCCACACTTGCTTGCGCTGGCACAGTGACTGATACAGGCACAACAGCGATGTCACTGTCAGCCGTAGATAAGTTAATTACTAGCCCACCATTCGGAGCTGGTTCAGTCAACTGTAAAACGCTTTGGGTTTGTGTACCGGGCGCGACCACAATACTGCTAGGCAGCACCAAAGCTTTTCCGCGCACGGTGATCACCGCCAGACCTGTGGCCAGCCCTTCAGCCTCCGCGCTAAGACCTGCCATGCCATCTTGCAAACCAGTCACTTCAAAAGCTACGCTTTGTTGACCCGCAGGCACTAACAGGGTACCAGGAGCAGTCAATACACTGTTATCTGAGTTGCCCAGAGTGACCATCAAACCGCCTGTTGGAGCAGGTTGCGGTGTGCGCAATGTCATAACAAAAGGGCGCTGTACACCTATGGTTGGATTCGTCGGTACCAATTCCAAAGAGGGCAAGTCCACCACTTCAACAAAAGTAGTGGCGGCGCCTAGACTGGCAGTACTGGCAGTTACCACAGTGCTGCCAATGCTATTAGCCTTAACTTCAACATCTGCACCATACTCGCCAGCAGGCACTGCTACTCGGGAAGTAATCGATGCGGTCGAGGGCACGCTGCTAGTCAGATCAACCAACAAACCACCAGCAGGTGCTGGAGCACTGAGCGCTAGGCGCAAAATAGCTACTACACCCGGGCTGAGCTTAAGTCGCAAGGGTTCCAAAGCAAGAGGAGACTGCCCTACCTGAACGATACCCTGACGTACAAGATACGGAATACCTACCAATCCCCAAACGACGTCATTACGTATAGTCCCGGAAGGCACTGCTATAGCATTCAAACTATTACCAATGGCACTGAGGTTGTGACCAATAGGCGAGGCAGCAAGGTCAATACTAATGGCTGGGCCGCTATTATTTTGCACTGTCAGATTGTTAAGCGTGGGAGAACTGCCCTCTATTACCAGTCCGCCACCCCAAGATATCTCTACGTAATCCAGCATAGTTTGGGCACTATTGGTACCGCTGGTTAGCCGCCATTGTCGCCAATCACCGGGTTTTGGCTGAGCTTCATCAGATGTGATGATAATAGGTTTAGTCGCTGTGCCGACTGCCTGCAAGTACCCTTTCCTAAGAGTAAAACTTGCGCCAGAAGTCATCCGCACTTCAACTCCTGGCTGAATAGTAAGACGCACATTGCCATCCAACACTACGTCACCATGTAATCTATACGGAGAATTTGCCTCTGTCCAAGTAGTGTTTGTACTGATCGTGCCGCTCACATCAGTAGCTTGGGCAACACCCGTACCCATTAGAATCAACAACACAACTATCCAGTTGAGCATTAAATTCAGCAACTTCTTCTGGGATCGAGCAAAAGCTTTACTTATTAAAACTGGCTTCATGAATTCCATATCCTACATACCGCACAATTTTGCTAATGGCTGCCCCGCATGAGCAGCTAAGTTTTTTTGCTGCTCAAGGTAAACCGCATACGCTGGCCAAGCACCGGATAGCCAAAACGGCTGTACTGTCACATCGAGCTGCTGCCATAGCTGCCAAGCCAAATTAAACTGCTCATACGTGTCCGCAATAACCAGCCACTCCCGTGGCGCAGGCAGAGGCTCGCGGCCAATCTGCTGAATCAGCGTGATGCTTGCCTGTTGTATGTCCGCACCTAAATCTAAAACATACTCTCGCGAAACGGGCAGGCTAGCAATTTGCTCAGGGCTCAACCCTATGGTTGCAACTTGCCACAGACCATCACTCGCACCTAGCCATAACTCATGGGCACTGACTTCATGACTAGCCTGTACAAATCCATTAATTTGCACAGGCTGACCAGCCATACGCCAACTACGAACACCACCAAGTAGCACATGCACAGCTTCAAACTGTCCACTGTGACGTAAATCCACACAGAGACCAGTTAGTTTTTTCAAGTCTGTTCCAACACCAAGCAGAACCAAAGACTGGCCTCGAAGAAAGGTTTTATCGCCCAAATCAGCCCAATGCACGGCAGCAATACCTGGCAAAATCAGATTGCGCGCAGAACCGGCATCACGCACATCGACCCACTGGTATCCCTCTCTTTTTGCTGCCAGATGATCCTGCTCCCAATCAATCCAGCACGCGCGTTCCTCTTCCGTGTAGATCGCAGTCTCATCAGAAAGCACGACAGCATTAAGTGCATGCTCAGGCTTATCACAGGTAATAAGTTGCTCTTGTACTCGTACCGATGCCCAAGCTGAACCTAAAGCGACCAAAACCATTAGCCCAACCAAAGAACGCATCATGACCTGCGCCTTACATGTCGGCGTGCGAGTAATTCAGGATGCAATATCGCAGTCAGACCGAGTGCCAGCGCTAATAGCAATAGAGCCCAACGATCAAGCGTCGGAACTGGAGTAGCATTTTTAGCCAACGCAATACTTGGGCCACCCGGGTCTCTTATTACCCCATTAATAGTTAAGTCATCATCGCCCAGCCCACCATCTCGAATTGTGTAAGAGATGGATTTATTGGATAAATCAATACGAACATTTTTAGGGGCATACCAAATTTCTTTATCTTTGGACAATGCGGTCTTGCCGTATTTCATATAACCAGTAATGCCACGTAGATCAGGCCAAGTGGTAGTAATGGTCGCTTCTCCACCTAAATCACAACCCACAAGTTCAAAATCAAATAAACCATGCGGCAACAAGAATTTCTGCAATGGTGTCCAAATTCCCTTTGGCGGAATCAACCGAGTTTCATCAGGGTTAAACATACAGGTGTCTCCGCCACCACTGACGCTAGCTTTAAAGGACCCCGTACCAGTAGCGGTAGAACCCTCAAACTCCTTGCTAACTCCCTTCACAGGCAAATTAGTCAACTCAACTGTCAATGGCATCAGGCCCTCAACCGTAATTAATGCCTGAAAACTTCCATGCAACCCATTACCTGTGAAAGCTGGCGATTGAGCCTTACCGTCAGTATTAGTGACAGCGACAGCACTAATTTGCCCGCCATCAAAGCTAGCGCCGGCTCCCTTAGTATCGAAGGTGAACTGCACTGGAATATCCGACAGTGGCTGACCTAAATTATTGAGCACTTGAATAACCATTGGCGCAGCAAAAGCAGTTCCAACCTGAGCAGACTGACCTGCACCAGACACAACTTTCAGCGCAGCGGGCATATCAATCGCATTATCGCTGAGGTTCGTTAGGCTAAAGCTCACCAACTTCAAACCATCGACCTGCGCATTGATATCATAGCTACCAACATTGGTATTCGCCGTCAGACTGACAATGGCCAGTCCCTGATTATCAGTGACCGCATCCATAGTCAGCACATCCCCGTGAAACCTAGCACTCGCACCGCTATCCGGCGCTACAAAATGCACCTTCACGTCAGAAACAGGCTGACCTTGTTCATTTTTAACCCTAACCTGCAAGGGCTTAGCAAAAGCGGTAGAAACAACAGCCGACTGCCCTGAACCCGACACAACCTCTAGCTCAGCTGGCAACAAGCCACCCCCAGCACTACTAGAAGCCCATTGCTGTTGAGCTATCCCTATCCAACGAGCAACATCAAGACGAAGCATATCAATCGGCTGATCCTGTAATGCAACAGTTAGAGTTTCAAGATTGGTTTGCGCATCTGCTAACTGGAATAAAACTTCTTCCCACTCACCTAGTTGTTGCGCAGCTTGAGCGGCACCCACTGCTTGACGCACCCTGCCTATAGCTTCTTGAATATTAGCTTCATTACTGCTAAGCGAATTCAGAGCCGTCTCTACCTGTGGAATAATGGTGTTCAGACCAAGCACGTTGATAGCTTGCTCCTCCACATTAAGTATCTCGCCTGTATTATCCAATAGCTCGGACTGCACTTTCAGCGTTGCCGACATCTGCGGCAATACCAAACGCATCCCACTCATCACGTTGTCTGCTGGAGCTAAACTCCACGCCCACTCAACAAGTTGTTTATCATCATGCGCTGGAGATGGGCTTACATTACTATGATCAACCCCTTCCGGTAATTGCACACGAACTCTAACTTCTTGAGGTGCTTCACCTTGCTGCGCCAAGTTATGTAAATTGATCCTCAAGGGCAGACGCGTGCCCGCCAAAGCTGATTTTTCTCTGAAGACAGGAGTAACAGCTAACAACTGATCGCTGGTGTAATCACTCCAAAAAGCTGTGCTGGAGTTTGCTAGAGTTGCTAACAAATCAAAACCTATCAACCATGACTGACCATGTCCCCACGTAGCACTGGCCATAACAGGAGCAGGAGTACTCGAAGCTGTCGCTAAGACTTGAGCATTATCTAATTCCAAGCCATACAACATACCCGTCACAGATTGATTAGCTGGTTCATTAGAAAATTTAATCATCGGGCTATCGCCAATAGCAGGCAACATAACCCTAGCTCCGGTAATGTCAGCCAACTGATTAAGCTTAAAGCCACCGTTTGCTGCTCCAGGTACACCATCGATCACGAGAGTAGAGCCTCGCCGTATGGCAGCACGAACTTCAGCAACGGCTTGAGCATCCAACTTGTCAGCACCTCCGTGTAACCACAACACATTATACGCACCGCTGCGCTGCGCAATATGCCATGCACTAAGGGTTGTGACAGTGTGTAACTGACTCACCGAGGCGGCTAAAACTGTTTGGGCTGTTTGCTCCTCTTGCTGTTCACAGTCACTCTGTTCTGCATGAGACTTTTGCTGGCAACTCAGCATCATCAAGACACGCGACTCAACCGGGATACTTTGCAACATTTTTACAGTATCATCTGCCCGAATAGTCAAACCCAAAAGCGCGCTATTGTTATCAGCTTGCAAATCATTGGTGCTAGCGCTCACAGCCACAGGCCATGAAATCATACGGCTCTCGCTTCCCGGCACTTTATCTGCTTTGACACTCAGGGTCAGCCTGGCATCTTGCCCTTTGGTTAAGCCTCCGACCATCCACACACCATTCACATAGCTACCTTGGCTAGAAATGGTATTTTGTAGCTTCAAACCGTCTGGCACAGCGACATGAGCTATAACACCCTGAGCCGTAGACGCTCCAGCATTATGTACTGTAACAACTACATCAATAATCTCTTCACTGCGCAATTGCGCGCGTGCAGCCTGAACCGCAATAGAAACATCTGCTTGATCTTGGTCTTGGCTAATGGTGGGCTTACGCTTGGCAATTAGGTACCCAGCCCCAACCAAGCCCGCAGTCAGATTGATATCCTTGATCAAGCCCTCCTGCACGGTGCCGCCAGCATTGCCAGTAGCCCAGACTCCATCAACTAAACCATCCACGACTGCAGCCTCAAGCTGATAACGTCCCGGTTTTAAATCGATAAAACCAAAGCTCCCAAACGCGTCAGTATATGTTTGACGAAGAATACTTTGCCCGTGCTCATCAATGCCTTTGAGCACAACCCCCAAATTTCCCTCAGCGGGCTCATCAGCATCACGGACACCATTCGTATTATTATCGCGATAAGCACTACCAGATATACTGGCTACAGCTCCTTGACCAAACTCTAGTATGTAGTCACCCGTGCTATTGCTATCAAACACGTGCAAGAAATACGACCAACTCAAGTCCACATTGCGTGTTTTAGATAGCCAGAAATTATTTACTGGTAAAACTTTTCCGTCGCTTCGCACTACGCGAGTAATAGGCTTAGCACCTTTAAAAGGATCTGCAATTTTAACATGAGATAAAATTGCAGAGACCGGATAAGTTAAATGTAAGCTCCCACCAGAAACGGAAGCAATACTGGCCTGACCCGAAACGTCCGCCACATCTGTGTCGGCGCCCTCCGAGTCATAAACACGGTATCCTGCACCAAACTCCGCAAGGAAATCATAAACATCATCATGGCCTGGCAAATCGACCAGAACGTCATGCACAAGTCTGTGTGTTCGCACATCCTGCAGCAATGAAGTGACCTCACCACCAAGTGAGTCGGCATGAGTGAAGCTGGCATTGAACTCCACAAAACGCCCTGCTAGCGAGGTCTCCATTAGCCAGCGACCAACCTTTGTTTCCTGCCCTGAAAGATCACCGAAATCTAGCAACATGCTCTTGCCCAGCATATCATTGCCAACATACCCACCAAGAATTCTGAAGTCGATCAATAAGCCTTGGTTATTTTCAACGATTCGAGGCTGGGCTGATTCAATTGTAGTCTTAGCAGAAACACCAGCGCCTATATTGCTAAGCCGAACACCCAGAGTAAATGGCTCCACGGGCTCGACTTCAGGCGTCAGAGCATCGTCAGCGTAAACATCAGTAGGTAAAAAATAGTCGAGAACTAGCAAAGGCTGAGGCCGCACAACTACGTAATCGGGAGTGACATCCACTGTGGTGGTTTCACCAGCTAACGTGTAGGTGACTCGTGCGCCTATGTAATACATAAGGCCTTCAGCAGTGGTACCGCCAGCGCCATAAGAAGGAATAATCAACCAATGGATGTCTGCTTCAGTTTTACCAGCAAGCGCACCACCTTCCAGAGAGCTAATCCCCTCCATACTATCTAAACGCTGAAAAAAGGTAGCGCCAATAGCACTTGGGTCGCTAGTGGCACTGACAGGCTGCTGATATTGATCCTGATAAAACAGCTCGATTTTGACATTACTCAATGCTTCATCAAGACCATTACGCACAACCATTCGAGCATCGAAGGCCTGTCGCTCAATCGAGAGTTTCTGCTCAATAACAATTTTCACTTCAGCACAGTCGGCATCTTGCGCCATGATTCCAAATGGCCACACAGCAGCCATTAAAACAATGAACACTCGCCATAATAAAAAACAGCAGGGTAGATTTTCTCTTCCTTGACGAATTCGCATGTAAACGCCCTTCTAGGCTTACTTACTGATTAGGTTTTATAAACTATTAAAGCACGCTAACAGCCCACGCTTAATACAACAACTACAGATTTAAAAGAATGTGTTTTTTGCAGGATAACTCACAAATCCGCACTCCATCGCCAGTGATTAAGATTTGAAATACATACAGCGCACACAGCTATTCAACAACCTGACCCAAACTATTTAAAACGATGATCAAGAGATGAAGACATGCTGTTTATCTGAAAACAAAACAGCATTACTAATACTCAAAACAGCGCATCCAAGAATAAAAAAAGTTAAAATATGACAGAGGTCTCAATAATCAATCGAAGTCTAACCGTTTCGCTTTATTTAGATGATGTAATTACACTCTAGATAGTGAGCTTTAAATATGTTTATTTTTTCCTCTGCGAGGAAAGCTGCAAAACTCTTACTTCAGGATTCTTTTCATGCTGCGATTTCTCATTTTCTTTACTGTCATATTGATCTTGCTATTCACTGCAGAATTAACACAGCCGGTACAAAACGCAATTATTCTTCCATGGACCGAAGCTCTCGCCCTCACTAGCGCGAGCCTGATTACGCTTTTCGACTCAAACGTCGCAGCTTTCGGAAAAATCCTTCATAGCACTACTAACGGTTTTGCAGTTTCCATTGAGGCAGGGTGTAATGGAATAGAAGCCGCTATTGTTCTTATTGCCGCGATATTTGCCTTCCCTGCACCGTGGAAGAATCGCATTCTAGGCATAATAGCCGGTCTTTTAGCTCTGCAATCATTGAATATTATACGAGTAATAAGTCTCTTTTATCTTGGGCAGTGGAATCAACAAGCCTTTGAGTGGGCCCACTTATACATATGGCAGGCACTCATCATGCTTGACGCTTTAATTGTCTGGCTCATTTGGATTCGAATGTTACCCACACTCGAATCCGCTTGCGATGCCGTTCAATCACAAACCATTAAACAATAGCATCATGACAACCACTAACATTACCCTAAGTAAACTGACCCTTCGAACGCTTCTCTGGCTACCTTGCTGCCTGGCTGCCTGGCATTTTAACGCCTATTACTTAGCTGCTATCTGCGGCGAACTTGTTCATCTTTTCGTAAACTGGCTCCTACCTGATATTGTGACTTCAGTAGAGCAAACAGGAACCACTCTAGCATTTGTAACCACACTCAAAGTACAACTTCAACCCAAACAGGCCGGTTTGCTTATACCAGAAGTAAATACTCTCTTATACACCTACGGACTAGCATTTTTTATTGCATTAATGCTTGCTGTAAGCTCCAAAGGATGGCAGATCTTAGTCGGCATTATTGTTCTTTTACTCTTCCAAAGCTGGGGCGTTTCTTTCGACTTATTGGCCCAAATAGGCATACGCCTCGGTCCTGATGTTGCAACACAGGCAGGCATATTAGATTGGCATAGAGAGGCAATCGCCTTAAGTTACCAAATGGGTAGCTTAATTTTCCCCACTCTCATACCCATCATATTATGGGTGAGCTTTAATCAAAGACTTATTAGGGGCTTAACCACCAAATTTGCCTCGATAAAAAACGTCTTTGCCTTGGTATATAAACCACAATGAATCCTCATAGCCATGGACTTTATTCACTAAAGACAATTTATCGACACAAACGCAGCACACTGGAAGCGCAACACGAGGATCATCATCTTTCTTGTATTGCTGAAAGAAACTCAAACTATCACGCACGTTACGCTCAGGATCCGCAGCAAAAATACCGTATTTAGAGTCCAGTCTTTGTTCACAGATGGGGCACATATACAGCTCGCTCGAATACTCTTTTTCCAGCGCCTTGATAAATGCTTCCTTCTCGATAATGTCATGCAGCAACGCTCGACGCCGCTCTACACTCAAGGACTCAGGCTTAGCTGCAGGCACCACTACTTTTACCGGCTCCGGTGGGTAGATAACAGTCATGACCTCATCAGCCAGCTCTTTAACGCGCGGATTGGATTGGTAATAGCTGACAATCGCCACATCCAGATCAACATCTTTATAAGCCAACAAAGCCTTGCGGATGGCGCTTAAGATCCATTCTTCAGGGTTACCAAAAGCACCACCGCCTAGCAAAGTCAAAAACACCTTGTTGCTGCCATAGCTATTGGCGTTATGCACAGCCGCAGCCAAAGTCGCCTCATAGGCAGCTTCAAGGATCAGCTTGGCGAAATCAGTCCAGAGCGCGCTTGGATGCTGCGAGTAGGCGATGGGCAAAGCACTGCACAAGGCTTGACTGACGCGATGCTGGCTATTTTTGAGTGTCACTTCAGTATTGAGATGCAGACCAATACGCAACTGCCCTTTAAGTTGCTGCTTCTCTTCAAGGCTGGCGTCTTTCAAATACTCAGCGATTTCTGTCAGGCCTTGTCTTGAAGCAGTCACATAGCCATTTTTCATCTGCCACAAACGGTCATTTTGATTGCCCAGCGCTTCACCCAGCTCAGCGATGCAATTAATTTGACGCGTAACGCTCTGCCCTTGCTGACCATCAAGCTCAACAAGATAATTACGGTAGATGGTCGCCGCACCCGCAGCAATCGCACAGGCAGGTCCTTGCGTGTGGTCCTGTTGATAGATGCCGATGCCCCGCTCTGGTGAAACATTCGGCGACACCATTTCCAGCAAATTAAACTGCGACGCCACTTGAAATAACGCATCAGCATTTTCCGCTTGCGTGTGTAAATCCTGAACATCAGCCACCCGCTCGCGCACCTTTAATTTGCCATTGGTGTGCGGCTTAATAGTGCGTAACTGCTCAAGACTCGGCAGAGTTAAACGCCCAGCATTCCAACAGTGCTTATTTACAGTTGAGCAAAGACGCCCAGAATAAAATGATAAATTCGCCCTGACCTGCTCAGGAGACTGCTCGGCAAAACCCGTTAACGCCTCAAACCAATCCATGTCGTATGCCTCTGTAAATGGGAAAGTCGCGTGCCGTCATCGGCAGTTCAGCTGTGTATGTTTAGCTCTGAAGTTTGCCCGCTAATCATTAGTCTTTTACTTGATTGATTCCTTGACCTATTAAGCCTATAAACGAAAGAGTATGAACGTCGCTGGCAGATGACCAATAATTCAGAACTGATTCGACGTAATCATACAACGATATATTTCACTCCAAGGGAAGATATCTAATGATTAACGTACAGATTTACCGCTACCATCCGGAACACGACAGCAAGCCTTACATGGAGACAAAAACGCTGCCTGAAGAGTTTCGTAAACGCATGGTGCTGGATGCCCTGCAATACCTGCGTGAAGAAGACCCTACTCTGGCCTTTCGACGCTCCTGCCGCGAAGGCGTGTGCGGCTCAGATAGCATGAACATCAACGGCAAGAACTGGCTGGCTTGCATCAAACCCGTTGCAGAAGCGTTGGGCACCTCCAATACCTTAGTGATTAGGCCATTGCCTGGCATGCCAGTGATTCGCGATCTAGTCGTCGATCAATCCTTATTTTTCCACCATTATGAGCAAATCAAACCCTGGCTGATCAACGATGATCCTGCTCCAGCAATTGAACGCTTACAAACACCGGAACAACGCAAACAGCTGGACGGCTTGTATGAGTGCATCCTCTGCGGCTGCTGTACGTCGCAATGCCCGTCTTGGTGGTGGAACCCAGAGAAATACCGCGGCCCTTCTGCGCTATTACAAGCCTTGCGTTTTTTACTAGACAGCCGTGACCGCGCGCGCATTGAACGACTCGAGGGTCTCGAAGATCCCTTCAGCGTGTTTCGTTGCCGCAGTATCGGTAACTGCTCTTGGGTCTGCCCAAAAGGACTTAACCCAATGGGCGCGATTGGCAGGATTCGACTGGAGCTGATGAAAGAGTCGTCCTGATGGCGTAAAGTGTGCGACTTGCAATCACCCGCCATTTGCGGTCATTTAGGGATAGCTATGACAGTTCAATTCTACGAAAGCAATGCCGAACAATTTGCTCAAGACACTTTAAACGTGGATATGAGCGCTTTGTATGAACGTTTTTTAGGCAGGCTCGCGCCGTCGAGTAGAATTTTAGATGCCGGCTGCGGTGCAGGACGCGATACGGCTGCTTTTTTACGCTTGGGTTATCAAGTCGAAGCCTTTGATGCCAGCGCCAAGCTGGTAGAGATTGCCCAGCGCGTCACTGGCATCGCCGTGCAGCACAGCACGTTCCTAAACTTCAGCAGTACAGCGCCCTTTGCTGGAATTTGGGCATGTGCGTCTTTATTGCATGTGCCCGCCAGCAGCATGTCAGCAACGCTGCAGCATCTCGCTCAACTGCTGCAACCGCAAGGCGTGGTTTATGTGTCGTTTAAATATGGCGCAGACGATGTGGAACGTAACGGTCGCCACTTCACCAATTGCACAGAGCAGCGTTTACAGGACTTTCTTGTCGGCACCGGCTTGAGCATTATTGAAACATGGTTGAGCGGCGATCAGCGCCCCGAGCGTGCCGATGAACAATGGCTGAATGCGTTATTAATTGCCCAATAAGAAGCGTCTTTAATGTTAGCTAATAGCCCTCGCCTAACCACTGGCACTCAGCACGATCCTTTATTGCCTAAGTTGCTCGCCGCGATTTATCAAGCCACTGAGATCGAAATTGCTGTGTCCTTTATTCAGCCGTCAGGGCTGGCGCTGCTGTTTGATCCTTTATTAGAAGCACTGAACAATGGCGCAACGATTCGTTTATTAACATCAGACTATTTAGACATCACCCACCCGCTAGCCTTGCGCCAACTACTGATGCTTGCCGAGCGTGGTGCGTACATTCATATTTTTCAATGCCAAGGCAACACCAGCTTTCATTTGAAAACCTATATTTTTACGCAACAACGCGAGGCAAAAATAAGTAAAGGCTGTGCATTTATTGGCTCCAACAATATCAGCCGCAGCGCGCTTAATGATGCTTACGAATGGTCATGGCGGCATGATTGGCTGCCGCCAGAAGATTCAGAGCCGGCGCAAGAGTTTGTAAAAATACGCCAAGCATTCACCAAGCTGCTTAACGATCCTAGTAGCATAAAACTCACCGCCAACTGGATTGATACTTATAGTACTCGTCGCCAAGTGCGCATGCCTATTTTGAAAGAACTGAGTGGTTTTGTTGATGAAGATCTAGAGCAGCCGAGCCCTAACAGCGTGCAAATCGAAGCATTGCAAGCATTACAGAATACTCGCGCGGAAGGATTCTCACGTGGCTTAGTTGTCCTCGCCACAGGCATGGGAAAAACCTGGTTGGCCGCTTTTGATGCATTACAGATGAGTGCCAAACGTGTGCTATTTGTCGCGCACCGCGAAGAAATCTTGCTGCAGGCGCAAGCAGTCTTCAACAAACTTCACCACAATGCGCATACCGGCTTATTTCAAGGGTCAGCAAAAGAACATGAGGCTGATTTTGTCTTTGCATCGGTGCAAAGCCTTGCTAAACCTGAAGCCTTGGATCGTTTTAGTCCTGAGCATTTTGATTACATCGTAGTGGATGAATTTCATCATGCCAGCGCGCCCAGTTATCGCAGTATTTTGCAGCATTTTAATCCGCGCTTTTTATTGGGTTTGACGGCAACGCCAGAACGCACAGACCAAGCCGATATTCTGACCCTCTGCGATAACAATCTGGTGTTTGAGCGCAACTTAGTCCACGGCATCAACGAGCAGCTGCTAGCGCCGATTCATTACTACGGTATCTATGACGCATTCGTCGATTATCAAGAAATCCCTTGGCGAAGTGGTCGCTTTGATCCTGAGTTGATCGAGTGTGCTTTCGCCACGAAAAAGCGCGCTCAGCATATTTATCAGTACTGGCTCAAACATAAACAAAGCCGCACGCTCGGCTTTTGTATATCTCAGCGCCATGCCGATTATATGCATGACTACTTTCAGCAACAGGGTGTGCACTCTGGTGCTGTTTATGCAGGCTCAGCCTTGACCCGGCACAACGCTTTGCAACAGCTTGCCGAGGGTCAATTGGATGTTATTTTCTCCGTCGATATGTTTAACGAAGGCACTGACTTGCCCGCGTTAGATACCGTACTGATGCTGCGCCCTACCGAATCTAAAATCATTTTCTTACAACAACTGGGCCGAGGCTTGCGATTATCCGCCAGCACGCAAAAAACCCATGTGGTGGTATTGGACTTTTTAGGGAACCACCAATCCTTTTTAAATAGCCCAGCCGCACTGTTAGCAGAGAAAGACCGCGCTTCTTTACTCAGAACACTGCAACAGAAACAGCCCATTAAATTAGCCAATGGCTGCTTTATTAACTTCGCCCCTGAACTGGTCGATTTCTGGGAAAAGCTGGCTCGGCAAATAGGTAAAAGTGCCGCTGAAAACTATCAGCAACTACGCGACGAACTCGGTCGCCGCCCCACTGCTACAGAGTTTTTCCACAAAGGTTATTCATTGCCGAAAGTACGCCAGCAAGCGGGCAGCTGGCTCGACTTAGTGGCGGCGCAAGAACATGACGCAGAACTACAGCAGTTGTTAGCTGCGCACGGTGAGTTCTTTTCGCTCGGCGTGGAAATAACAAGCATGAACAAAAGCTTTAAAGGCTTTTTGTATCAAGCCTTTTTAGAGCTAGGCGGCGTGCGCGGAGCAGTCAATACAGGGCAACTGGCACAACGCAGCCACCGTTTACTTGAGCATCGCCCCGATGACATGCGCAATGAGCTACCCGCCAACCTGCAAACAGTCAGCGCCGAGAGCAAAATTTGGTTAGCCTACTGGCGCAAAAACCCAATTAACTTTTCCTGTAAGCAAGATAAAAACAGCAGCCAAGCATGGTTTATAGAGCAAGGCGACAGCTTTGCTCTGAATTTCAACGTTGAACCGCATCTGCAAGATGCCTTTGCCGACTCCTTTCAAGAACTGATTAATTTGCGCTTGGCGCAGTATTTTGCGCGAAAGAACAAGCCTTACCCTGTAGAAGATGCACAGCTTTTGCAGGTTGCGGAAGAAAGTACATAGGATTGCATCTCAAAAGCACCACTAAGCGCAACTATGCAGGCATTTGTTAACAGCCGCGCTGGTGGGTACTGAGTGACTTTTCTAAGCCCCGTGTGCAGCGGCTGGCTGATGAAATATCGGCAGTACGTGCAAGGTCGATTTCTAAGCCGCCTGCACGGCGGCTAACAGGCGCTAGGGGTGAATGTTGTCCCGCCGATTTTTCTAAGCCGCCTGCGCGGCGGCTGACCGTGGAATAAATCCAAACGCGCTTCATCGTTTTTTCTAAGCCGCCTGCGCGGCGGCTGACTCTGGCCGTGTTCGTGATTCTGTTCAGTCTTGTTTCTAAGCCGCCTGCGCGGCGGCTGACTAGCGTTTTTGGTGGATATAAGAAATTCGACTTTTCTAAGCCGCCTGCGCGGCGGCTGACGAAATTCTAAACGCAGCGTACAGTGCCACCGATTTCTAAGCCGCCTGCGCGGCGGCTGACCGTCTTTACTTCCTCGTATCAAGCGCATTTATTTTCTAAGCCGCCTGCGCGGCGGCTGACACGTATTTTCGTTGAAAGTCGATGCACATACATTTCTAAGCCGCCTGCGCGGCGGCTGACTTATTAATAAGGTTATTGTATAGCCCTGTATTTTTCTAAGCCGCCTGCACGGCGGCTGACATTGCAGTGCGGTGGATCAAAAAAGACGGGACTTTCTAAGCCGCCTGCGCGGCGGCTGACAGGTATGGATTGCGAGTTATCGTCCGGCGTCATTTCTAAGCCGCCTGCGCGGCGGCTGACTACGATCTGCGCGCACATTGTCGATTCTTTCGTTTCTAAGCCGCCTGCGCGGCGGCTGACTTACGCACAAGCTGGCAATCGAAGAACAGCGATTTCTAAGCCGCCTGCGCGGCGGCTGACTTTAACCTCTAGATAATAAATAGTATGCGACTTTTCTAAGCCGCCTGCGCGGCGGCTGACCGCGTATTATCTCTCAAACCTCTGGACTTGGTTTTCTAAGCCGCCTGCGCGGCGGCTGACAAAGGGCAGCTATTAGGCCGCCCTGTGTTGTTTTTCTAAGCCGCCTGCGCGGCGGCTGACAAAAGAAAGCGACCTGATAGGCGCTTTGATATTTTCTAAGCCGCCTGCGCGGCGGCTGACGTGGTTTCAAGATCAATGCTCAAACAGTTTCCTTTCTAAGCCGCCTGCGCGGCGGCTGACTTAGTTCGTACTTGATCGGCCCGAACGCTTGATTTCTAAGCCGCCTGCGCGGCGGCTGACGAAATGCGCAAGACGTTAAAAAAGAACACGATTTTCTAAGCCGCCTGCGCGGCGGCTGACCACCGTTCTCGTCATATTCAGACGGATCAGCGTTTCTAAGCCGCCTGCGCGGCGGCTGACATTGGAGACGGCCACCCTTCCCGCCGCCTGAATTTCTAAGCCGCCTGCGCGGCGGCTGACAGTCACAAGAGACAGGCCAAAATGGTCAGTCGTTTCTAAGCCGCCTGCGCGGCGGCTGACAGTCGGCGCGCTGCTGAGCGCAAGATGTATGATTTCTAAGCCGCCTGCGCGGCGGCTGACACTTAATTGT
Source organism: Pseudomonas sp. (assembly GCA_034006605.1). Classification (GTDB taxonomy): domain Bacteria; phylum Pseudomonadota; class Gammaproteobacteria; order Pseudomonadales; family Pseudomonadaceae; genus Denitrificimonas. Next base: position 15,986 of record JAVESM010000035.1, read on the forward strand.
ATTAAGTGTTTTACCTGAGCCTTTTCTAAGCCGCCTGCGCGGCGGCTGACCTGCGCAATTTGACCGCTGGAATAAAGCAGGCTTTCTAAGCCGCCTGCGCGGCGGCTGACGGTAATCAGCTACCTTCTTGCCCTGCGGTGACTTTCTAAGCCGCCTGCGCGGCGGCTGACATTGATCGGTACTCGAAGACGTATATTGATAATTTCTAAGCCGCCTGCGCGGCGGCTGACGTAGCAGAAGCAGGTACATCAACTGACAGGTTTTTCTAAGCCGCCTGCGCGGCGGCTGACTGTGCTTAGTTATCCAACCTCTATCACCTTGATTTCTAAGCCGCCTGCGCGGCGGCTGACGATTCGCCTTGAAGGTGGAGGGCGCACGTTCTTTTCTAAGCCGCCTGCGCGGCGGCTGACGCAATAATTACAGCTAGAACCAGACCGGCCATTTTCTAAGCCGCCTGCGCGGCGGCTGACGTAATTAATAAAACGTAAAGATTGTAATCCATTTTCTAAGCCGCCTGCGCGGCGGCTGACCTCTGCATCGATGTAGCCGAGGCCGATTGATATTTCTAAGCCGCCTGCGCGGCGGCTGACGATCTGATTCTAGGGTAGGTCAGTACGCTTTATTTCTAAGCCGCCTGCGCGGCGGCTGACGAGGTCTCCCTGATGAGCTAAACGAATCTGTTTTTCTAAGCCGCCTGCGCGGCGGCTGACAGCTTGGCCGCCTAATACGAACTCACCTGCCGTTTCTAAGCCGCCTGCGCGGCGGCTGACCGCTATAGAGCCTCGTGCTCACGTGGTATCATTTTCTAAGCCGCCTGCGCGGCGGCTGACTGAGCCATCACCCGGTGTGGTTAAGCCGTCAATTTCTAAGCCGCCTGCGCGGCGGCTGACATCTTCACCGGAAGCCGATATTGCTGCGTTATTTTCTAAGCCGCCTGCGCGGCGGCTGACGCGCCAAGCCAGCTAGCTGCTCGCCTCGATGATTTCTAAGCCGCCTGCGCGGCGGCTGACTGCCTGCGCTCTGCCCTGCATGAAGCCCTAATTTTCTAAGCCGCCTGCGCGGCGGCTGACTTGAAAAGTGCGGAAGTCTGCACCGAAGTGGGTTTCTAAGCCGCCTGCGCGGCGGCTGACACTAACAAGGTACGCAAAATACCCTCCGTCCGTTTCTAAGCCGCCTGCGCGGCGGCTGACTGTTTTTGATCGTGACTTATTGATAATCCACTTTTCTAAGCCGCCTGCGCGGCGGCTGACAGCCTGCTAAACGAGGATCTGCTGTATGGACTTTTCTAAGCCGCCTGCGCGGCGGCTGACTCAACAGCTTGAGTGGTGATATCTGGCTTTATTTTCTAAGCCGCCTGCGCGGCGGCTGACTGTTGATGTTGATCATTCGTAAGCGTAACACCAACCACACCTAGCACAACTCAGATCAGCAGTTAGAGCGACTCGATGCTTAGCTAAGTTTAATGTTCCAAGGCGAAAGCGTATCGATGTCAGCAGCGCTGGTGTGCGGCAGCT
>JAVESM010000009.1:0-111525 GCA_034006605.1 Pseudomonas sp.
TCTCAGGGTCTGTACGAATTACGCGATGGTTGGATTAAGCTTCATCACTCTTAGTGAAACGCCCTGTGCGGAGCCGCATGCAGGGTGTTGTGGGGGCTGAGGGCTAGAAACCCTCGGCTACCCGATTGGTAGCGGTACTGGTGAATCGAGCGCATGCCGTGTTTCGAGGTTGGCGTAGCGCCCGAATCGGGTCAGGATGATCCGTTGAGGGAATAGCAGTACCGATGAGGTGCTTCATGCCTACCGCTTGCTCAGTTTTTGTGTGTGGAATATGGCAAGAGTGATGCATGTGGTACTTCGTGGTAGGTGTTTATCCGTCAATGCACCCATCTGGGGTGCAACTCCGGCGCTACGCCATCCCTGGCTCGCTCATCACCTCCACCCCGAAGCACTCGTTGAGCATTTACAGTGTTTGCACTATGCCCACCGCTTGATTAGCGCTTTTGTTCTTCATAAAAAATTCAAACAGTGCGGCGCCGCCAGATAGGTGATTGTGGGAGATAAATCCTGGGTGAGTAAGACTTATTGTCAGAGTGATCGCCTTTCATGTGCTATGGCCGCTTAGATAATGTAGAATCTCCAGCTTATATATTTCTATTAGCCTTGTTGATTCCATGAGGACCGCTATGTTCAGCCGTGATTTGACTGTTGCCCGTTTTGACGCCGAACTTTTTGATGCGATGGAGAAAGAAGCCCAGCGCCAAGAAGAGCATATTGAGCTGATTGCATCAGAAAACTACACCAGCCCAGCGGTAATGGAGGCACAAGGTTCTGTGCTGACCAATAAGTATGCTGAAGGCTATCCAGGAAAGCGCTACTACGGTGGTTGTGAGTACGTTGATATTATTGAACAGCTGGCGATTGATCGCGCTAAAGAACTGTTTGCTGCTGACTACGCAAACGTGCAGCCGCATGCCGGCTCACAAGCCAACGCTGCGGTGTACTTAGCCTTACTGCAAGCGGGTGATACCATTTTAGGCATGAGCTTGGCACATGGTGGTCACTTGACTCACGGCTCTAGCGTGAGTTCTTCAGGCAAGCTGTACAATGCTATTCAGTACGGTATTAACGAAGCCGGTTTGATTGACTATGACGAAGTAGAGCGTTTGGCGGTAGAGCACAAACCAAAAATGATCGTTGCAGGTTTTTCTGCTTACTCACAAGTTCTCGATTTTCCGCGTTTTCGTGAGATCGCTGACAAAGTTGGCGCCTATTTATTTGTTGATATGGCCCACGTTGCCGGTTTGGTTGCTGCAGGTGTCTACCCGAACCCAGTGCCATACGCTGATATCGTGACCACCACCACGCACAAAACCTTACGCGGTCCACGCGGCGGTTTGATCCTTGCGCGTAAAAATGAAGAGATTGAGAAAAAACTTAACTCTGCCGTATTCCCAGGCACTCAAGGCGGTCCGCTTGAACACGTCATTGCCGGTAAAGCGATCTGCTTTAAAGAAGCTTTGCAGCCTGAGTTTAAGGTGTATCAGCAACAAGTGATCAAAAATGCACAAACCATGGCCAATGTATTTATTGAGCGTGGCTTTGATGTGGTTTCAGGCGGTACTTTTAATCACTTGTTCTTGGTGTCACTGATTAAGCAAGAAATCACCGGTAAAGATGCTGACGCAGCATTGGGTGAAGCTTTTATTACCGTAAATAAAAACTCTGTACCGAACGATCCGCGCTCACCGTTTGTCACTTCAGGTCTGCGTATTGGTACACCCGCAGTGACTACTCGCGGCTTTAAAGAAGCAGAGTGCAGTGAACTGGCGGGCTGGATTTGCGATATTCTTGACAACATGGGTGATAGCTCTGTGATCGATGCAGTACGCGCTAAAGTACAAGCCGTTTGTGCGAAGCACCCTGTATACGGTAACTAAGTTATTATCTGCACAGAAAACCCAGCTTCGGCTGGGTTTTTTATGCCTGATTAAAGGTGTCTGGCATGTTGCTCTTTTAACATCCTGCACATTGTTGCGCGGGATGTTAAAAGAGGGGGTGAGGCTGTTGTGTCATCATTATTTAATGAAAAGGCGGGCGTTTGAATAAAAAACCTTTGCATTGAATGCAAATCTTTCGCATTATTGTTCCTTGTTTTTGATCAATATCAATTCTGCTTTAACCCTTCAAGGATATTTATAATGCGCGTTTTATCATTTGCTCACCTGAGTGTACTGGCTTTAGCCATTAATTTAGCAGCCTGTGGCGATAGTGAGACGACGTCTTCTGCCGCAGTGACTGTCACGCCAGCGCCTGTTGTTGCGCCTGTTGAAACAGCTCAAGCTGCAACTGCGCAAGTCACCCGTGAGCAAGTGATTCAGCACTACGCGGATATAGCGCATGCCACCTTTGCAGATGCTTACAGCACTGCTCAAACGCTGCAAAGTGCAATCAATGCCTTTGTTGATGCGCCCAGTGCCGAGACTCAGCAGGCGGCTAAAGACGCTTGGTTAGCGGCGCGTGTACCTTATATGCAATCGGAAGTATTCCGTTTTGGTAATGTCTTGGTCGATGAGTGGGAAGGGCAGGTCAATGCTTGGCCGCTGGATGAAGGCTTGATTGATTATGTTGATGGTGATTATCAGTATGCGCTAGGCAATGGTGGTGCCATTGCGAACATTATCGCCAACCAAAGCATTCAAGTTGGCGAAGAGAAAGTAGATGTCAGCGAATTAACGCCTGAGTTATTGGCTGGTTTGAATGAGTTAGGGGGTTCGGAAGCGAATGTGGCGACCGGTTACCATGCAGTTGAGTTCCTGTTATGGGGGCAGGATTTAAATGGTACACAACCTGGTGCAGGTGAGCGTTCATACACAGATTATTTGACCGGTGAAAACTGCACCGGTGGTAATTGTGAGCGTCGTGGTCAATATTTAAAAGTTGTGACAAGTTTATTGGTCGATGACTTGGCTGAAATGACCGCGCAGTGGGCAGCAGATAACTCTGAAAACTACCGTGCTGAATTGCTCGCAGAAAGCGCAGAGCAAGGCTTGCGTAAAGCGTTTTTTGGCATGGGCAGCCTAAGTTTGGGAGAGCTTGCTGGTGAGCGTATGAAAGTTGCTTTAGAGGCCAGTTCCACTGAGGATGAACATGATTGCTTCAGTGATAACACGCATAACTCACATTTTTATAATGCCAAAGGCGTGCGTAACGTTTACTTAGGCGAGTACAAAAAAGTTGATGGCACTGTGTTAACAGGACCGAGTATTGCTCAGCTGGTACAGGCAAGTGATGCAGCAGCGGATCAATTGTTGCAAACCAACTTGGCAACGACCGAAAAAAACTTGCAGGTGATGGTGGATGCAGCTGAAAATGGTACGGCCTTTGATCAGATGATTGACCCTGAAAATACCGAAGGGCAACACATTGTGGGTGATGCGATTGCCGCTTTGGTTGTGCAAACCACTGCGATTGAGCAAGCCGCTTTAGCGTTAGGGATTACTGAGTTGAACCCAGATACGGCTGAACACACGTTTTAAGCTGCATAAACGTGCTGCTGATGACATGTCAATGAGCTGTGATATCAGCGCTACTCATGCAGTCAACACTGAATGCCGACATCTGTCGGCGTTCTTATTTTTATAGATGTTATTAGGTTATTGGCATGAACGTTTTTTTATCGATATGTTTGCTCGGCTTGAGTAGTGTAGGTATCGCGCAAGCAGCGACAGAGCTGAGCGCTTTTGATCCGCAAGAACGTTTCTCTGGTGGCAGTGCCACAGTTAATAAGTTTGACTCGAATGCCTTTTCTTTACCTTCGGCGAATTTGGCACCGACTCGTCGTTTAGATTTTAGTGTGGGTAATAGTTTCTTTCGCAGCCCTTGGGTGATTGCTCCAGCCACCACGACGTCGCGCGATGGTTTAGGACCGCTGTTGAATACCAATGCTTGCCAGAACTGCCATATTAAAGATGGTCGTGGCCATCCGCCTGCGCCTGACGCAGTGAATGCGGTGTCCATGCTGGTGCGTTTGTCTATTGCTGGGATCCCTGCTGACCCGGCGCAAGGTCTTGTTCCTGAGCCGACTTATGGTGGTCAGTTACAAGATATGGCCATTCCTGGCATAGCGCCAGAAGGTCGTGTGCGCGTGACATACACGCCAGTTCCGGTGTCTTTTGCCGACGGCAGTGTGCTGGAATTACAGCAACCAAACCTGCAGATTACTGATTTAGGGTATGGACCTATGCATCCCGATGCGTTGCTGTCAGCGCGAGTGGCGCCGCCGATGATTGGTTTAGGTTTACTTGAGGCGATTGCAGAGCAGGATCTTTTAGCCAATGAAGACCCTGAGGACATGAATGCTGATGGTATTCGTGGTCGTGCGAATCGAGTGTGGTCGCATGAGGCACAAGCGCTGGCTGTAGGTCGCTTTGGCTGGAAGGCTGGGCAGCCAAGCATGCGTCAGCAAAATGCCGATGCTTTCTTTAATGATATGGGCTTATCTACACCGTTATTGTCTGGTACGGCTTGTACTGCGCAGCAAACCGACTGCTTAGCTGCGCCGCACGGTGGCGAGCCTGAAGTGAATGAGAAAATTGAAGCGCAAGTGTTGTTTTATTCGCGTAACTTAGCCGTTCCAGCGCGACGTAACCCGGACAGCCCAGAGGTGCTAAAAGGTAAGCAACTGTTTAATCAGGCCAATTGTCAAGGCTGTCATACACCGCGCTTTGTCACGGCAAAAGAGGCAGCAGAGTCTGAATTAGCTGAACAAGTGATTTTCCCGTATACCGACTTATTGCTGCATGACATGGGCGAGGGTTTAGCTGATCAGCGTCCTGAGTTTCAAGCCAGTGGCCGTGATTGGCGCACACCACCCTTATGGGGGATTGGTTTAACTGAAGAAGTGAGTGGTCATACTCGGTTCTTGCATGATGGCCGCGCGCGTAATTTAATGGAAGCGGTGCTCTGGCATTCGGGTGAAGCAGAAACGGCCAAGCAGCAGGTGTTAAACTTCTCACAATCTGAGCGCCAAGCTTTATTGGCTTTCCTCAATTCTCTTTAGGTGCTGATGATGTTGAAAAAAATAGTGTATGGGTTAGCGGGCGTAAGTTTATTGGCCTGCTCCAATAGCGGTGATCCTTATCAGCAAACCAGCGCAGCGCTGGGTGAGCAAGTGATTTATCAGGCGCATCAACAATGGCAAGCCAGCAATCAACAGTTGGTTAGTAGTGCGCAAGCCTTCTGTCAGGATGGGCAGGATTTAACGCAAACACGTGATGATTTTTTACACGCACAGCATGCTTGGGCGGCCTTGCAACCCTTATTGATTGGTCCGCTTAATGAAGGTAATCGTGCTTGGCAAGTGCAGTTTTGGCCGGATAAGAAAAATTTAGTTGCACGTCAAGTGAAACAGTTTCTTAAAGCCAATCCTGAGCCAAGTTTGGCTGATGTAGATCGTGGTAGTGTGGTGATTCAGGGCTTAAGTGCCTATGAGTACTTGGTGTTTGATCCAGAGATAGATCTTGGCGATGCCATGCAAAAGCAGCGTTACTGCCCGCTGTTACAAAATATTGCGGTGCATCAACAACAATTGGCGGATGAGGTGGTCGGCCAATGGCAGGGTCAGGATGGCATGCTCGCGCAACTGACTGCGTTTCCTAACCAGCGTTATGCCGAGCCACTGGAAGCGCTGACCGCGATTTTGCAAGCACAAGTGATCAGTCTTGATGGGCTAAAGAAAAAACTTGGCACCCCACTGGGACGCACCAGTAAAGATATTGTTCAGCCGTATCAGGCGCAATCATGGCGCAGTCAAGCCTCTTTAAGTAATTTGTCTGCAGAGGTTGAGAGTGCTTTAGCGCTTTGGCAGGGTGTTGATACGCATTCTTTGCGCAGTTTATTAACAACAGAGCATGCCGAGTTGGTTAAACAGATTGATGCAGCTTATTTACAAGCACAACACGAGCTGGCTGCGTTTAAACAGCCGCTGAGTGAGTTGCTTCAAGATGAACAGCAACGTAAAGCATTATTTACGTTGTATGAAAGCTTTGATCGCTTGCACCGCTTGCATGAAAAAGAAGTGGCGCGCGCGCTCGGTGTGCAGTTGGGCTTTAATGCGCACGATGGTGATTAAGCATGCAGCGACGTAGCTTTTTAGCCGGGAGCTTAGCAGCGCTGGTTGGCACAGCTGTATTAGGTTGGCGCTTTTGGCCGCAAGGCCGTCAGCCGTTGCTATTGTCTGCCCGTGATAATACAGCAGGTGAGCATTTCGCCGTAGGTTATACGCTGTCTGGTGAGCAGTTGTTTGCCACGCAGGTGCTCGAGCGTTGCCATGATATTTGTATGCATCCATTGCTGCCGTTGGCGGTGTTTGTTGGGCGTCGGCCGTCAACGCACAGTTATTTAATTGACTTGCAAACAGGGCAGTTGTTGCAAACCTTCACGACGCCAGCGAATCGTCACTTTCAAGGGCATGCGGTGTTTGATGCACAGGGCGAACACTTGTATAGCACGGAAAATGATACTGATGAGCCTGGCCGCGGAGTGATTGGCGTCTGGAAACTCAATAGTGCGCAGCGTTTGCAGCGTGCGACTGAACTATCCAGTTTCGGTGTCGGCCCGCATCAATTATTGTGGATGCCGGATGGCGAAACCTTGGTAGTCGCCAATGGTGGGATTCGTACTGAATCAGGCAGTCGTGAAGAGCTTAATCTCGATGCGATGGAGCCGAGTCTGGTGCTAATGAACACTGCGGGGGCGTGTTTGAGTAAAGAGGTGTTGGCGGATTCGATGAACAGCATTCGTCATTTAGCGGTTGCCAGCGATGGCACGGTGATTGCCGTGCAACAATATCAAGGTGACTGGCAGCAGCGCATTGACCTGTTGGCGGTCAAGCGTCCGCAGCAGGCCTTCCAAGTGTTTCCGGTGGCCGAGCAGCAGCGCAGTAAAATGCAGCAGTATGCGGCCAGTGTGGCGATTCATGATGAATTGCGTTTAGTGGCGATGACGGCGCCACGCGGTGCGCGGGTGTTTATTTGGGATTTAGACAGCGCTGAGTTACGTTTGGATGCCCCGTTCCCTGATTGTGCCGGTGTTGCGGCCAGTGCCGAGGGTTTTATTGTGACCAGTGGGGTGGGGCGCTGTCGTGCTTATGATTGCCGCAGTACGAATATTCGTATGCAGCCACTGAGTTTGCCGGCAGGGCGCTGGGATAATCACGCACGGTTAGTGTAAGCAACTGCCTTCTGCTGATCCGTTACGAGCAGCAGAAGGTGGTTTTTCTGAAGTATTTAAGGAAGCGCTTGGCTGTTATAAAAGGCCTTGAGTGCGTCGATTAGATAACCTAGATCATGGCTGCCTGCCAGCTCTCGAATCGAGTGCATGGCAAAAGTAGGTGCACCAATATCAAGGGTTTGGATCCCCAGTTGGCTGGCGGTAATTGGACCAATGGTTGAGCCGCAACCTTGATCGCTGCGGGTAACAAAGCTTTGCACCGGAACACCCGCTTGCTGACAGAGCAGTTTAAAGAAACTGGAGGTTTCGCTGTTGGTCGCGTAGCGTTGATTGGTATTGACCTTAATGACGGGGCCGTGATTGAGTAATGGGCCATGGTTGCTATCATGTTTGTCTGCGTAGTTCGGATGAATACCATGCGCGTTATCGGCAGAAATCAGCATTGAGTGCTGAATACAGCGTATAAATGCCTCTTCTGAGCCGAGTACACGACGCAGTACCTGTTCTAAAAATGGGCCATCGGCACCGCAAGCAGAGTTAGAGCCTACTTCTTCATGATCAGTACAGACCAGTACTTGTGTATGCTCGCTATTGCAGCTGAGCAATGCTTGTAAACCGGCGTAACAGGACAGTAAATTATCTAAGCGCGCAGCGCTGATGAAATCCTTTTCTAAGCCAATCACTGCCGCAGGTTGACTGTCATAAAAGCACAATTCATAGTCCAGTACATTGGCATCATTGATGGCGTGTTCACGTTGCAGTTGCTCGGCTAATAGTGTGCGGAAATCTTTCTTAGTCTCACCTTGCAGTTGTGCCAAAATCGGTGGTAATTCATTTTGTGCATTAATATTCCAGCCGTTGTTTACATCACGATGTAAGTGAATGGCTAAGCTTGGAATCGTTGCAATGGCCTGTTTAAAGTCGATTAGACGGCTCTGCAGTTGTTGATTGTGTTTAAAGGTCACCCGTCCAGCCAGTGATAAGTCGCGGTCAAACCAAGTGCCGAGTAAAACGCCACCATAGACTTCAACACCTAATTGCCAGTAGCCATGACGGGCTAATTCGGGCTGGGGTTTTACTTTTAAGCAAGGACTGTCGGTGTGCGCGCCGATCATGCGAATGCCATGTTCAATTGGATCGTTTTTACCCAGCTGGAGGGCAATAATAGAGGAGTCATTGCGGGTGACGTAATAGCGTCCCTGTGCTTGCAGTTGCCATGTTTCACGCTCGTTTAGGGCTTGATAGCCAGCGGCTTGCAGTGCTTGGCACATGCTTTGTGTTGCATGGAAAGGACTTGGTGAGTCTTGCAAAAAATCCAATAAGCCTTGGCTTGGCATGTTGTGCATGATAACTCCGACAATTAAATCATTTGTAAAATTTTAGCATTATTATTGGTTTAGCGTGGCGACGTGTGGCGTGGCTGTGTCATGTGAGTAAACGGCTACTGTACTGTGCTTGTTGATCATTGGTACGTTGGCTGCTCAACAGGCCAAAGCTTAATTGCTGAGCCTTGCTCAAGCCATAATAACAGTTGCTGATGTTCGACACGTTCCCAACGCTGTACCTGCGCCAAAGCGTTTAAAAAACGCTGTTCTTGTTCCATTAGGGCTGGTGCGCAGAGCTTGCGTGTTGTTGCAATATTTTGCAGGCTCAGTGTGTTGCCGTTGAGTTGATAGCTCGCCGACCAATTGTTACAGCCGGCTAGACCTGCAGCACGCTGCTCGTCAAGCAAGGTGAACGTCAGCATGCTGCGGTCAATCAGCGGACGTTCAGCAATCCATTCAACTTGATAGCTTTGTGTTGTTTGCAGTTGTGTACTGGGTAGGCCGGTACACGCACTTAATGTAACCAGCAAACTGCCGAATAACAGCGTTCTCTTCATAGGGTGCTGGCTCCCAGGTGGGGTCGGTGGTGTGTTTAGGCTTCAGACTGTTGGCAGCTGCGGCACAGATGGCGACCGTGCCGATTTACCCAGCCCAGTTCTTGTAAGCGTTGTTCGGCGGCCGGCTGTTGCGCGGCTTTGCCGAGACTTGCATCCACTGCGAATTCTAAGTCGAGTAGGCTGCCACAACCATCGCAATTGACTTGCCAGCTATGGATCGCCAGTTCTTTAAATGCAGGGCCTGTGGCGACTGCAGTCCACTGTCCCGGCGGGTTGATCAGGTGACGTACTTTGCTCACCTGTAAACGCATGCTCAGTGACTTGCTGCCCTTGAGGCTGACATGCAAAGTATCGCCTGCTTGCATTGAGCCGCCTTGGCCAGTGACTTGGTACTGCCCCGGCGTTAATGCACGGCACTCAGTTAGGGTGTGCTGAGGGTTGAGTAGGGTGTAGCGAAAGTCGTGTTCGGCCATGCCAATCTCCAAAATCATCAATAAACGATAGGTTTTTAATCTATGCCGAGCTTCTTCAAACGATAACGTAGCGAACGAAAACTTAAACCGAGACGTTCTGCAGCTGCAGTGCGATTCCAGCGGGTTTCTTCAAGGGCTTGAGTGATCAGTTTGCGTTCAACGTCTTCCAGGTGTCCCTCAAGGTTGTCGATCCGCTCGAGTGGGCGCTCAGGTAAACTTGCAGTGACTTCTTGAGTTGCGACACGAGCGGTGCCGGCACTTTCCAGCTGATGCAGCGCTGTATGTTGAAATTGTAGGTCATGGGCGTGAATAAATTCGCCCTCAGCTAGGGTGTAAGCGCGTTCTAGCATATTTTCAAGTTCGCGTACATTGCCAGAGAATCGGTAACCTTGTAATTTTTCTAGGGCTGCTGGATGCAGGTGTACGGGTATGCCGCCAGCGCTGAGGCGAGCGAGGATTGACTCACTTAACAGTTGAATGTCTTCGGTGCGCTCACGTAGCGGCGGTACGGTTAGCTCAATCACATTGAGGCGATAATACAAATCTTGACGGAAGCGTTCTGCGGCGACTTCTTTGGTTAAGTTTTTGTGTGTGGCACTTAAAATACGGACATCAACCAATTGTTCTTGTTGACTGCCGACTGGACGAATGGCTTTTTCTTGCAACGCGCGCAGCAGTTTAACTTGCATTGATAAGGGCAGGTCGGCAACCTCATCTAAAAATAAGGTGCCACCTTGCGCGGCTTGGAATAAGCCGGGTTTGTCTTCGCTAGCACCAGTGAAACTACCTTTCTTATGACCGAAAAATTCACTTTCCATCAGCTCGGCTGGGATTGCACCACAGTTCACTGGAATAAAAGGCTGTTGCGCGCGAGCGCCTTGTAAATGAATCTGTCGCGCCGCCAGTTCTTTACCGCTACCTGATTCGCCACTGATGTATACCGGTGCTTGGCTGCGTGCGAGTTTATCAATTTGACTGCGCAGCTTTTGCATCGCTACTGATTGGCCCAGTAATGCCCCGTCAGTAATTTGTGTAGGGATATGTGGCTCATGTAAGCGTAATGCGCTATTGACCAACTCACGCAAGCGTACTAAATCGACAGGTTTGGTAATAAAATCAAAAGCCCCCGCTTTTAGTGCCTGTGTGGCGGTCTCCACGCAGCCGTAGGCCGTAATCATGGCGATTGGCATGTGGTTGTAGTGTTGCTGCACAAACTCAATGATATCCAAGCCTGTACCGTCTGGCAGGCGCATGTCGGTGAGGCATAGAGCGAAGGGTTCACGCGCTAACCATTGATAGGCTTCTTTGACATTGCAGGCGCTGCGCGTATGGAGATTCATGCGGCCGAGCGTGATCTCAAGCAGTTCGCGAATATCAGGTTCATCATCAATGATTAAGGCGGTTTGTTGAGTCATGGTTTAAACGCTCATTTTATGCGGGTGTGCAAAGGTTATTTTAAAGCAACTGCCGCCATTGTCGCGCGGAGCATAGTCGAGACGTGCTTGATTGCTTGCACAGAGCTCACGTGAAATATACAGGCCGAGACCGGTGCCTTTATTTTCCGTAGTAAAGAAAGGCTCAAAAATACTTTGCTGATCGTCAATGGGTACACCGGCGCCATCATCGTGAATTTCTAGAGTGGGTAGGTCGGTCTGTGGATGACGGTACAGGTGCAGCCACACCTGGCTTTGTGCATGTGATTTGCTGCTGTAACGCATGCCGTTTTCCACTAAGTTGCTGAGGACTTGGTCAAGCTGGTGTGAATCCATACGTGTTTGTAGGCCGCTGCCTTTGGTGGTTAAGTGCAGCATTCGGTTAGGGTTACTGTTGCGGCGAAACTCACTGGAAAAACGGTGCAACCAGTATTTTAAGTCCAGTAATTGTGGTTCTGCTTGGCGTTGTCTGGAAAGTTGTAGAACGTTTTCAATCACAGTATTCATACGGCGTGATTGATCTTGAATTATTTGGGTTAAACGCTGATCGGCGGCATCCAGATGACTGGACTCGTGCAGCAGTTGCGCCGCATGGCTGATAGCACCTAAAGGATTGCGGATTTCGTGGGCAATGCCCGCGGTAAGACGCCCAAGAGAGACCAGTTTGAGTTGCTGGGCGTGCTGGTTCAGTTGTGAGGTATCTTCTAAAAAGATCAAAGTTTGTGAGGTATGCTCGTTTTGTAACTGGACAAAGCTTGCTTGTAATTGTGCACTATTGACTGCTGACTGAATGGGCGCGGTGCGTAAGTCTGGATTGCTTCGCCATTGTTTAAAATTGTTGATTAGCGCGGGGAAGTGAGGATCAAGAATACGACCTTGTAGTTTTTCATAGCCAATCATCGTTAATGCCGATTGATTGGCTTGTAATACACGATGTGATGCATCCAGTACTAAAATGCCGGTACGCATACGTTGAATCACCACAGCATTAAGTTCTTCAAGGTTGGCTACATCGCTTGCGCGTTGTTTAGCTAGATTTTCGCTCACACGTAAACGTTTACTGACGCGCTGAACGAATAACGCTGCAGCAAAACATAAAGCGCCTAAAATACCCGCCTGCATAAACTGATTGCTGGCGGCAGTGTTAGAGATGCTTAAATAAAATGTCAGGTAAATAATGCCAGCGGCCGCTACAGCTGCAATTAAAAAGCCAACCCGACCGCGCAGTAAGATATTAGCAATCGCCACGGCCACAATGATGAGGTTGCCGATACCACTGGGCGTGCCTCCTGCTGCATAAAATAAGACGCTCAGCTGGACAATATCAAAGAGTGCGAGGGCGAAGAGAGGGGTAATCCGTTCGACATGGTGCATGCTGGCGATAGTGATAACGTTGACAATTAAGTACGTCCAGCAGCTGTAATGAAACAGTTGCATATGCGTCAACTCAAGCAAGTGCCCCTCTAAGTCGCTAGAAATCAACAGTACTAAAGCAAAACCAATTAATAGACGATACAGATGGTAGAGGCGCAAGATACGCTGCCCTTGCGCCCCAAAAATAGCCGTACGCTGTTTAGCCACGAGTTGGTGATCCATGATTGAGGTGCTCAGCACTGCAGTACCAATGTGGGCTTTTATAGAGTGCGCGATCTTGTGGCAAGTGTACTTGGCAATGTGCGCAGCGCACCATGCTTTGAGTTGACGGGTGTTGCTCGATTGTATGGCGACGGTTAAAACGTCGCCATAGCCAAATGCCGCCACCAATAATGATGACCAGTAGAATCAGTCGTGATAAGCCCATCGTATTGCCCCTTGAGCACACAAATAGCGTAGTTAAGTGCGCTAAGTGTACCTTTTTTTTACCGGCAATGTGCCGTCCTTGGTGTAACCCTTAAAGGCCTGGTCAGTTGAGCTTTTTGTCGGTGAGAAGAAGGCCTAATGCGCGGATATCAGTACCACTAGGCGCCTGATATACCTGTAGGTTGAACTCAGGGGCAATGGCTAGAAGGTGGTCAAAAATATCGGATTGAATGCCTTCGTATTCGGTCCATGCGGTGGTTTTAGTGAAACAGTAAATTTCCAGTGGTAAGCCCTCTGGTGTAGGGCTGAGTTGACGCACCATTAACGTCATGCCTTTCTGGTGAATACTGGGATGGTTGCGCAGGTAGCGTTCAACATAAGCACGGAATGTTCCAATGTTGGTGAGTTTGCGTGAATCGAGGGTGTCACCGTGACTGGATTTAACATGGCTCTCGTTCCATTGGTTGAGCTCACTGAGCTTATTATCAAAATAACCAGCCAGTAAGCTAAAACGCTGTAAGTGTTCAAGCTCGTGCGGGGAGAGGAAGTGAATGCTTTGTTGATCAATAAATAAGCTACGCTTAATTCGACGGCCACCGCTTTCTTGCATGCCGCGCCAGTTTATAAAGGAGTCACTGATAAAACGTTTGGTTGGCACCGTGGTGATGGTTTTGTCCCAGTTTTGTATTTTTACGGTGTGCAGCGCAATATCAATCACATCGCCATCGGCATTCAGTTGTGGCATTTCGATCCAGTCACCGACACGAATCATATCGCCAGAGGATATCTGGACACTGGCGACGAGAGACAGCAGGGTGTCTTGGAAAATCAACATTAAGACCGCAGCCATAGCACCTAACCCTGAGAGGAGGATCAGTGGTGAGCGGTCAATCAAGGTGGCGACAATGAGGATGCTAGCAATGGCATAAATGATGATTTTAATAACTTGTATATAGCCTTTTATCGGCTTGAGGTGCGCATTTTTGCGACGTCTATACAGAAAATTTATGATTTCTAAAATAGCGCCCAAAGCGAGGGCAATGGTGAGGATGATAAAGCCGCTGGAGACGTTCTTAACGACAGTGATAGCGACTTCCGGTAAGCCGGGAATGAAGCCAACGCTGGAAGAAATGATAATGGCGGGAACAACATTAGAGAGACGCTTAACAATGCCGAAATCGTTTGGATGGGTTCCGCCAAAGCGCAGGAGCAGACTATAAAAACCGCGGACTAAAATGTGTTTCACCAGCCAGTTGGCGAGTAATGACACGCTAATCAGCGCTAAAGAGGCTGCTAGTGTTTGCAGCTGAGGGTGTTGGCTAAGCCAGTTTAACCAGTTTGTTGCTTCTTCTTGCATCGTATGCTCCTCAAAATGGAGATGAAAAGGTTAAAGCGACACCGTTTATTGTTGCCGAGGCATTAACGCTGAGCTGTTGCGCTGGCGTGGATGACTTGCAGGGTTAATTGTCCATCAGCTAAACGTGCTTGCAGGGTTTGAGAAGAGTGTACGTCTTCGACACTACGAATGACGTGCTGTTCATCATCCGTGCTGAGGATGCTGTAGCCACGCTCGAGCGTGGCGAGCGGGCTGACTACGTGCAGCGCTTGCATCAGTCTCTGCAGGTGCTGTTTGTTTTGGTTTAAATGTTGCTGGGCGGCGCGCAGTAATCGTTGCTGTAATTGGGTGATGTGCTGTTGTTGGACAAGTAAAGATTGTTGCGGATGCTGCACGTTTAAACGTGCTTGCAGATGATCTAAGTATTGGCTGCGTTGTTGCTGTTGCGTTTGTATGGCACGTTGTAGGCGTAAGCCTAAGTGATCTAAGCGCTGCATGTGTTGCTGTAAGCGTTCACGAGGGTGGCGCAGGCGTTGACGCAGGTGCTGGCGTTGTAAGTGCTTGCGGGTTAGTGTTTCTTGCATGCGTAAGGTTAGACGACGCTCAAGTGTGCGCAGTTGGGTGAGTAGCTCGATGCGGTTAGGTGCTAGAAGCTCAGCAGCAGCGGAGGGCGTTGGTGCGCGTATATCCGCAACAAAGTCACTGATTGACACATCAGTTTCATGGCCAACGGCGCTGACAATAGGTGTATTGCATTGCGCAATCGCACGCGCGAGAACGTCTTCATTGAAGCACCATAAATCTTCCAGTGAGCCACCACCACGGGCTAAAATGATCGCATCAAAGTCCGCGCGATCGGCCAGCTCCAGTGCACGAACCAACTGTGCGGTTGCTTCGCGGCCTTGTACGGCGCTGGGAATGAGCGTCAGTTGCACATGCGGCGCACGGCGCGCAAATACACTCATAATATCGTGTAATACAGCGCCAGATGCCGAGGTGACGATACCAATCCGTTGTGGATGAGCAGGTAGCGCTTGCTTTCGCTCTTGCGCAAATAAGCCCTCGGCTTGCAGTGTGGCTTTTAGTGCTTCAAACGCTAGGCGTAGTGCGCCATCTCCGGCGGCTTCAACGCTGTCAAGAATCATCTGGTAATCGCCGCGGCCCTCGTATAAAGACACACGACCACGCACGCGCACTAGTAATCCGTCACGTAATAGCTCGCGAACACGGCTCGCTTGCTGCTTGAAAATAGCGCAACGTACCTGTGCATTACGGTCTTTGAGGGTGAAGTAAACATGGCCAGAGGCTGGTCGAGCGATATTCGATAATTCGCCTTCAACCCAAACTTGTGGGAAAACATCTTCTAGTAATACGCGAGCGCGCTGATTGAGTTGGCTGACGGTGAGTACTTCACGGTCAAGGCCTAAGCGCTGGAAGGGATCAGTAAGCATTTGCCAATGATAGTGCAACAGCTGTTTATAAGCGAGTCTTGCTCGCTGGACTTTTTAGCTATTAAAGCGCTTCTTTTGCGTAATTTCTTGGTTATTACTATGGGATATGGTATAAAACGCGCCGCTTTACTTGAATTGCTCAAGAAAGCTTACAAATCCACACACATATCGACACGAGTTTCTGGGTGCCTTCGGGTTGAAAGTCGGGATATGTGGAGGCCTAACCCGTTTTAATATTTAGGAATTATCATGACTCAACAAGTCACTATGCGCGACATGCTAAAAGCCGGTGTTCACTTTGGTCACCAGACTCGTTACTGGAATCCAAAAATGGGCAAATACATTTTTGGTGCGCGCAACAAGATTCACATTATTAACTTAGAAAAAACTTTGCCTATGTTCAACGAAGCCATCAGCTTCATTGAAAAATTAGCGTCAGGCAAAAACAAAATTTTATTTGTTGGTACTAAGCGTTCTGCCAGCAAAATCATCAGCGAGCAAGCTACTCGTTGCAACATGCCTTACGTTGATCACCGCTGGTTAGGTGGCATGTTAACCAACTACAAAACCATTCGTGACTCCATTAAGCGTTTGCGCGATTTAGAAGTGCAAGCAGCCGATGGTACTTTCGAAAAGCTGACCAAGAAAGAAGCTTTGATGCGTACTCGTGATTTAGAAAAACTTGAGCGCAGCATCGGTGGTATTAAAAACATGGGCGGTTTGCCTGATGCAATGTTCGTAGTGGACGTTGATCACGAACAAATTGCTATTGCTGAAGCTAACAAGCTGGGTATCCCAGTGATTGGTATCGTTGATACTAACAGCAACCCTGATGGCGTTGACTACATCATTCCAGGTAACGATGATGCGATCCGTGCTGTCCAGTTGTACCTCGGCGCAGCAGCTGACTGCATCCTGCGTGCGCGTCAAGGCACTGCTACAACTGCTGAAGAGTTTGTTGAAGTGGCTGGTGAAGCGACTGAGGGCTAAGGCTCTGTCAGTCCACCAGTGACGAAAAAGGGGGCTTAGCCCCCTTTTTGCCTGATTTAATAGGCGGTTTTAAACTGCTGTTTATACTGAATTGAAGAGGAATGTGAAGATGACTCAGATCACTGCTGCTATGGTAAAAGAACTGCGTGAGCGTACTGGCCAAGGTATGATGGATTGCAAAAAAGCCTTAGAAGTTTCTGGTGGTGACATCGAGAAAGCCATTGACGACATGCGCTCTGCTGGTGCAATTAAGGCTGCTAAGAAAGCCGGTAACATTGCAGCAGAAGGTTCTATTGCTGTTAAAGTGTCTGATGACAATAAAAACGCTGTAATCATTGAAGTGAACTCGCAAACTGACTTCTTGGCGTTACAAGATGACTTTAAAGGCTTTGTCACAGATACGTTGGATATGGCTTTTGCTGACAAGAATTTAGACGTTGCTGCTCTAGTTGCTGCGCGTGAATTGGCACGTGAAGCAGTTGTGGCTAAGTGCGGTGAAAATGTCAATATCCGTCGCTTAACTCGCGTCGATGGTGATGTGGTGGGTGCTTACTTGCACGGTAACCGCATCGGTGTTGTTGTTGCTTTGACCGGTGGTGATGCTGATTTAGCTAAAGACGTTGCTATGCATGTTGCTGCAAGCAACCCGCAGTTTTTAGATCCAACGCAAGTTTCTGATGAAGCGATTGCTAAAGAAAAAGAAATTTTCTTAGCGCTGAACGAAGAAAAAATTAAAGGCAAGCCAGATAATATTGTTGCAAACATGATTGCCGGTCGTATCAAAAAATTCCTGGCAGAATCAAGTTTGGTTGAGCAACCCTTTATTAAAAACCCAGAAGTTACTGTCGGCAAGCTCGTACAACAAGCTGGCGCAACTGTTGTGTCTTTCGTGCGTTTTGAAGTGGGTGAAGGTATTGATCGTGGCGAAGTTGACTTCGCTGCTGAAGTTGCTGCACAGCTTGCTGCAGCAAAAAAATAAGCATCTACTTGTAACAACAAAAAGGCTGCCCGCAATTGCGGGCGGCCTTTTTTGTAAAAAAGACACTGTGCTTTATACGGCTGTCTTGTAATATGTGTGCACATAAACGGCACCGTTTGCTTTAGTCGTGGTCAGATTGCACCACAGTCGTTAAATCACATCCGCAGGAGACACAGATCATGGCTCAACAAGTTGGTGGGCGCCAACCCCGCTATAAACGAATTTTACTTAAGCTTAGCGGCGAAGCGCTGATGGGTACTGAGGAATTCGGTATTGATCCAAAAGTGCTTGATCGTATGGCTTTAGAAATTGGCCAGTTGATCGGTATTGGTGTGCAGGTCGGCTTGGTGATTGGTGGTGGTAATCTGTTCCGCGGCGCAGCATTGTCGGCTGCCGGTATGGATCGTGTCACTGGCGACCATATGGGTATGTTGGCCACAGTAATGAACTCTTTGGCCATGCGTGATGCGCTAGAGCGCTCAAATATCCCAGCCTTGGTGATGTCAGCTATTTCCATGGTGGGTGTGACTGATCATTATGATCGCCGTAAAGCGGTCGGGCATTTGAAGAAGGGTGAGGTGGTGATTTTCTCTGCGGGCACTGGTAATCCATTCTTTACTACGGATTCTGCGGGCTGTTTGCGCGGTATTGAGATCAGTGCTGATGTGGTTCTTAAGGCAACTAAAGTGGATGGCGTATATACTGCCGATCCTTTGAAAGACCCCAATGCTGAAAAATTTGAACATTTAACCTACGATGAAGTGTTGGATCGTAAATTGGAAGTGATGGATCTAACGGCCATTTGTTTGTGCCGAGACCATAAAATGCCATTGCGGGTTTTTAATATGAATAAGCCAGGTGCTCTGCTTAACGTTATTTTAGGCGGTGCAGAAGGCACCTTGATCGAGGAAGTTAAACAATGATCGCTGAGATTAAAAAAGATGCACAGTCGCGTATGCATAAGTCCGTTGAGTCTTTGCAAAATGCTTTTGCGAAAATCCGTACCGGCCGCGCTCACCCTGGTATTTTAGATACAGTGATGGTGTCCTACTACGGCAGCGATACACCTTTGCGTCAAGTGGCTAACGTGACCGTTGAAGATTCACGTACCTTATCGCTGTCTGTGTTTGATAAAAGCATGATTCAGGCAGTAGAAAAAGCGATTATGGTTGCTGACTTAGGTCTTAATCCGGCGACTTCAGGAACAACTATTCGCGTACCCATGCCAGCATTGACTGAAGAAACACGTAAAGGCTATACCAAGCAAGCCCGTCACGAATCAGAAAACGCTCGCGTTGCTGTACGCAATATTCGTCGCGATGCGTTGGCGCAGTTGAAAGACTTGACCAAGGAAAAAGAAATCAGCGAAGACGAAGAACGCCGTGGCGCTGATGAGATTCAGAAAATCACCGACCATGCGATTGAAGAGGTTGATAAGCTGTTAGCGGCTAAAGAATCTGATTTGATGGCAGTGTGATTTCGAGGCGGCTGTAATGAGTAAAACATCGCAGGATGCGCACTCCGTGGTACCGCGTCATGTCGCGATTATTATGGATGGCAATAACCGTTGGGCTAAAAAGCGCTTTTTGCCTGGTGTTGCAGGTCATAAAGCCGGTGTTGATGCCGTTCGCTCAGTGGTTGAGGTGTGTGCAGAATCGGGTGTTGAGGTGCTGACGCTGTTTGCTTTTTCCAGTGAAAACTGGCAGCGTCCGGCTTCTGAAGTTGGCGCCTTGATGGAGTTGTTTTTAGTGGCCTTGCGCCGCGAAGCAAAGAAACTTGATCAAAATGGTATTCGCTTGCGCATTATTGGTGACCGCTCACGCTTTCATCCAGAGCTGCAAGCGGCCATGCACGAGGCCGAACAGCGCACAGCGCAGCACTCTAAATTTCTCTTACAGATCGCGGCCAACTACGGAGGGCAGTGGGATATTGTCCAAGCGGCTAAAAAATTAGCACGCTCGGTGCAAAAGGGTGAGTTACAGCCTGACGAAATTAATACAGAGCAGCTGCAGCGCTGCCTAAGCACGGCAGATCAACCGTTGCCTGACTTGTGTATTCGTACCGGTGGTGAGCGGCGTATCAGCAATTTTTTATTGTGGCAGTTGGCCTACAGTGAACTGTATTTCTCTAATTTATTCTGGCCTGACTTCAAACATCAAGCCATGCGAGATGCACTAGCAGATTTTTCATCGCGGCAGCGTCGCTTTGGGAAAACCAGTGAACAAGTCGCCACTGAGGGACGCACATCATGCTCAAACAACGAATAATTACGGCCTTATGGCTAGCACCGTTGGCGTTAATCGGTTTTTTTGCTTTGCAAGGCTTCGCCTTTTTAGCTTTTGTATCTGTCATCGTTGGGTTGGCAGGCTGGGAGTGGGCACGTCTGGCCGGTTATGATACGCAAGGGCAACGGATTGCTTATGCGCTGTTTGTGGCGGTTACTTTTGCATTGTTAAGCACTGCTAAGATGCTGTTAATGCCTTTATTGTATTTAGCCGCTGTGTGGTGGTTACTCGCCCTTGTCATGGTGATGATTTTTCCACGCAGTATTGCGTTCTGGGGCGGTAACCTTGGCAAGCGATTAATGGGCCTTATCATTTTGATCCCGGCCGGTTTAGGTTTGTATGTGTTAAAAAATCAGCTGCAAGGCAACACGCTGATTTTAAGTCTAATGTTACTGGTTTGGGGCGCTGATATTGGCGCTTACTTTTTTGGCCGAGCCTTTGGTAAACGTAAATTAGTACCGCGGGTCAGCCCGGGAAAAAGTTGGGCTGGGTTGTTTGGTGGTTTACTGACCAGTATCTGCATTGCCGCTGGTTTAGCGGTGTATTTGCAGGTGCCTGCAGGTCAATTTTTCTTTGTGCTGCTGGGCGCTGCTGTAGTGGTGCTCTTTTCGGTGGTGGGTGATTTAACCGAAAGCATGTTTAAGCGACAGATGGGTATTAAAGACAGCAGTCAGTTACTCCCAGGTCATGGTGGCGTTTTAGACCGTATTGATAGTTTGACTGCTGCAGCGCCGATTTTTGCGCTATTACTTTTGTTAAGTGGCTGGACTCTTCCTTGAATACACTCAGGCCGCATCCGCAGCAAATTACTGTATTAGGCTCGACGGGCTCGATCGGTAGCAGCACCCTTGATGTCATCAGCCGGCATCCAGAACGTTATCAGGTCTTTGCCTTAACTGCTCATTCACGTATCGGCGAGTTACACGCTTTATGCCTAAAGCACCGTCCTCGTTTTGCTGTCGTTGCTGATCCTGTAAGTGCGCAACGCTTACAGAGCGATTTACGTGTGGCTGGCGTGGCTACAGTAGTGCTGGCAGGGCCTCAAGGTTTATGTGAGGTTGCGGCACATCCGGATGTGGATGCGGTGATGGCGGCGATTGTCGGTGCGGCAGGGTTAGAGTCAGCCATGGCTGCCGTTCAAGCCGGGAAGAAAATTCTTTTAGCCAATAAAGAAGCCTTGGTTATGTCCGGTGCGCTGTTTATGAGTGCCGTACGTGAGCATGCTGCACAGCTGCTGCCGATTGATAGTGAACATAATGCAATTTTTCAATGCCTGCCTTGCAACTATGCGGAAGGTTTGGCACCGGTTGGTGTGCGGCGTATTTTACTGACTGCCTCAGGTGGGCCTTTTCGTCATAGCAGTTATGCAGATTTAGAGCGGGTGACCCCTGCACAAGCCTGTGCGCATCCGAACTGGTCGATGGGGCAGAAAATCTCTGTAGATTCGGCCACTATGATGAATAAGGGTTTGGAGCTGATTGAAGCATGCTGGTTGTTTGCCGCGCGTCCAGAGCAAATTGAAGTGGTGATTCATCCGCAAAGCGTGATTCATTCATTGGTTGATTATATTGATGGCTCGGTATTAGCACAGTTGGGGAATCCCGATATGCGCACGCCGATTGCGCATGCCATGGCGTGGCCTGAACGGATTGCCTCAGGTGTGGCTCCATTGGATTTATTTGCTTTGGCGCGTATGGATTTTATTGCGCCAGACTTGCAGCGCTTTGCTTGCTTACGCTTAGCG
The DNA here is from genome assembly GCA_034006605.1 of Pseudomonas sp. Lineage (GTDB taxonomy): Bacteria > Pseudomonadota > Gammaproteobacteria > Pseudomonadales > Pseudomonadaceae > Denitrificimonas. The sequence continues at coordinate 21,547 of JAVESM010000009.1, forward strand.
ATTGAAGCTGCGCGAGTGGGTGATGCTGCACCGATTGTGTTAAATGCTGCTAATGAGGTGGCAGTTGCTGCATTTTTGCAAGAGCGTATTCGTTTTACCCAGATTCCACAATTGATAGAAGATGTGTTAAATCTAGAAATGACCAACCAAGTAGATAACCTTGAAAGTGTGGTTGCTATCGATCAGCAAGCACGTCAATACGCCAATACATGGCTTGGTAAGCAGTCGATAAGTATAGGGGTAGGGCAATGAGTGGTCTGTACATGTTGTTGGGCACGCTGGTCGCGCTGGGTGTGCTCGTGACCATTCATGAGTATGGCCATTTTTGGGTTGCTCGACGCTGTGGCGTTAAGGTATTACGTTTTTCAATTGGTTTTGGTAGCCCTTTATTACGTTGGTATGACCGTCACGGTACAGAATTTGTAATTGCCCTGATTCCGCTGGGTGGCTATGTGAAAATGCTTGATGAGCGCGAAGCGCCGGTTGCTGAAGAAGAGCAAAATCAATCATTTAACCGTAAAACGGTGGGTCAACGTATTGCGATTGTTGTCGCCGGTCCTGCTGCTAATTTTGCTTTGGCTTTTGTTTTATTTTGGTGTTTAGCCATGCTGGGCACTCAGCAGGTTAAGCCGGTAATTGGTGAGGTGGTGGCTGAGAGCCTGGCCGAACAAGCCGGTTTGCTGAGTGGACAAGAAATTATTAGTGTCGATGGTCAGGCTGTATCTGGCTGGGCTGATGTGAACTTACAGCTTATTCAACGCCTTGGTGAGAGTGGTAGTTTACGCATTGACGCACAAGTGCCCGGTCATACGGTTGCTAGCACGTATCGGGTGAATTTAGATAAGTGGCTGTATGGTGCAGAAGAGCCTAATCCTATCAGTGAATTAGGGATTAAACCTTGGCGTCCACAGGTGTCTGCTGTGGTGGCGCAACTTGATCCTGAAGGGCCTGCACAATCTGCGGGCTTACAACTGAATGATAAAATTATAGCCATCGATGACCAGGTTGTTGATGATTGGCAGACCGTCGTCAGCTATGTGCAAGCCCGCCCTGCTGAAAAAATACAATTAAGTGTTGAGCGTGCAGGACAGTTGATGAGTCTTCCTGTGGTTTTGGCAGGGCAAGTTGTTGATACCGAAACACGTGGTTATTTAGGGATGGGCGTCGCGGCTGGTGAATGGCCAGCGCAGATGCTACGTGATGTTCGGTTTGGTCCTCTGGAGGCTGTTCTGGAGGGTGCACAACGCACTTGGACCATGAGCGCTTTAACTCTGGGTTCGCTAAAAAAGATGCTGTTTGGTGAACTCTCAGTAAAAAACTTGAGTGGACCGATAACCATTGCTAAAGTGGCGGGCGCTTCCGCGGAAAGCGGCATAAGAAGTTTTCTAAATTTTATGGCGTATTTAAGTATTAGCTTAGGTGTGTTGAATTTACTGCCAATTCCTGTGCTTGATGGTGGACATCTGCTATTTTATCTCGTCGAGTGGGTACGTGGTCGGCCTGTGTCAGAGCGTATCCAAGCTTTAGGGATGCAAATTGGTATCGCTTTAGTGGTTTGCGTTATGTTACTTGCGGTATTTAATGATTTAGCGCGTTTGTAAAAAATACTGATTCGCTGCTTGGCAGCGGGTTTTATATATATCGTTGAAAAAGAAAGGTTTGCATGAAACGTCTGCTGCTACCTGCGGTGATATCCGCGCTAATAATTTCTGAAGCTCACGCTGCACCCTTCACTGTTTCTGATATCCGTGTGAACGGTTTACAGCGCGTGTCTGCTGGCAGTGTCTTTGCTGCATTGCCGTTGAATGTTGGCGAATCCCTTGATGAGCGCCGCTTGGCTGAAGCCACCCGCTCTTTATTTAAAACAGGTTTTTTTGAAGACATTCAATTAAGCCGCGATGGTGATGTTTTAATTATTACCTTGATTGAGCGCCCTTCAATTTCCAGTGTTGAAATTGAAGGTAACAAAGCCATCAGTAAAGATGATTTGCTCAAGGGCTTGAAACAATCAGGCTTGGCGGAAGGTGAGATTTTCCAGCAGGCCACCTTGGAGGGCGTGCGCAATGAGCTGCAGCGCCAATATGTTGCCCAAGGCCGTTATTCGGCAAACATCGATGCGCAAGTGATTGCGCAACCACGTAACCGCGTTGCATTGAAAATCAATGTCACTGAAGGTTCAGTGGCTTCGATTCAGCATATCAATGTGGTTGGTAATAATGTTTTTAAAGATCAAGATTTGATTGATCTGTTTGAACTTAAAACAAAAAACTGGCTGTCGTTCTTTCGCAATGATGACAAGTATGCGCGGGAAAAATTATCCGGTGACTTAGAGCGTGTACGCTCGTACTATTTTGATCGTGGTTATATCAATATGGATATCACCTCGACCCAAGTATCGATTACGCCAGATAAAAAGCACGTTTATATTACGGTTAACGTTGATGAGGGTGAGCAATACACCATTCGTGATGTCAAGCTGTCAGGTGACTTAAAAGTACCTGAAGAAGATGTGAAAGCTTTACTGTTATCCCGGGAAGGACAGGTGTTCTCACGTAAAGTGATGACCACCACTGCTGAGTTAATTACACGTCGTTTGGGTAATGATGGTTACACCTTTGCTAACGTCAATGGCGTGCCGCAAACCCATGATGAAGACAATACAGTGTCATTGACCTATGTGGTTGACCCAGGTAAACGTTCCTATGTTAATCGCATTAACTTCCGTGGTAACACTAAAACCATGGATGAAGTACTGCGCCGTGAAATGCGTCAGATGGAAGGTGGTTGGGCTTCAACGTACTTGATTGATCAGTCGAAAACGCGTTTAGAGCGTTTGGGTTACTTCAAAGAAGTCAATGTGGAAACCCCGCAAGTACCAGGTACTGATGATCAAATTGATGTCAATTACAGTGTTGAAGAGCAGCCGTCTGGTTCGATTACTGCCAGTGTTGGTTTCGCTCAGAATGCCGGTTTGATTCTTGGTGGTGCCATCAGCCAGAGCAACTTCTTGGGTACCGGTAATAAAGTCAGCTTGGGTCTAACCCGCAGCGAATATCAAAGCAATTATAACTTTAGTTTCGTTGACCCCTATTGGACAGTCGACGGCGTCAGTCTCGGCTACAACGGTTTCTACCGCACCACCGATTACGATAAGTTAGATGTTGATGTGTCAAGCTATTCGGTAGATAGCTTGGGTGGTGGTCTTAATATCGGCTATCCAATCAGTGAGACGGCGCGTCTCAACTTTGGCCTCAGCGCCCAGCAAGATGATTTAAAAACAGGCAGCTACACAGTTGACGAGATTTTTGACTTTATTGAAAAAGAAGGCGACAGCTATCTGAACTTTAAAGCGTCAGCCGGTTGGTCAGAGTCGACGTTAAATCGTGGCATGATGGCCACACGTGGTCATTCACAAAGCTTAGTCTTAGAAACAACCATTCCAGGCAGCGATTTATCGTTTTATCGCTTAGATTACCGTGGTCAGATTTTCAAACCGCTCACTACGTCCTCGACACTACGTTTCCATGCTGAGTTGGGTTACGCGGAAAGTTATGGTTCCACGTCTGAACTGCCATTTTATGAGCATTACTATGCGGGGGGCTTTAACTCCGTACGGGGTTTTAAAGACAGCAGTTTAGGTCCTCGTAGTACGCCAAGTACAGGTACGCGCCCAGGCACTTTACTTGATCCGGACGATGATCCATTGCCGTTTGGTGGTAACGTATTAGTACAAGGTGGGGTCGAATTACTCTTCCCTATGCCGTTTGTAAAAGATCAGCGTTCACTGCGTACCGTATTGTTTTGGGATGTGGGTAACGTGTTTGATACACACTGTAGTTCTGCACAGAAAAGTCGTAATGAGGCCGGTTGTGGTCTTAAATACGATAACTTAGCCAGTTCCGTGGGTGTTGGATTAACATGGGTGACTGCACTGGGGCCGCTAAGCTTTAGCTTAGGTATGCCAATTAAGAAACCAGACAATGCAGATACTCAAGTGTTCCAGTTCTCACTGGGTCAAACGTTCTAATTTAGTTTTAAATCAATCAATAACAGTGTTTTTAGGGGTGCATCGTGCGTAAGTTGACTCAACTTGTTTTACTGACAACTGTTTTAATCAGTGGTCCAGTGTTTGCTGAAATGAAAATTGCTGTTTTGAATTATCAAATGGCTTTATTGGAATCTGACGCAGCGAAAAAATATGCTGTGGATGCTGAGAAGAAATTTAGTCCGCAATTAAGTAAATTAAAGACCTTAGAAAGTGATGCTAAGCGTATTCAAGACCGATTAATGAAAGATGGCGAGCGTATGCAGCAAGCTGAACTTGAGCGTTTAGAGCTCGAATTCAAGCAAAAAGCCCGTGACTTCCAAAGCCAGTCAAAAGATTTAAACGAAGCTAAAGCAGTGGCCGATCGCGATATGCTGCAACAGCTTAAGCCTAAGCTCGATAAAGCGGTTGAGGATGTATTGAAGACTGGCAACTACGACTTAGTCTTAGAGCGTGGTGCAGTGGTTGATGTTAAGCCTCAGTTTGACATCACTCTGCGTGTGATTGAGCGCATGAATCAGTTGCGTTGATATGAAGCAGTTTAGTCTTACTCAGTTAGCCGAGTTACTCGGCGCTGAGTTACGTGGTGATGCACAGAAAGTTATTTTTGGTTTGGCGACGTTGCAAGAGGCGGACGCTGATCAATTGAGCTTTCTGGCCAATGCACATTACCGTAAACAGCTTGAACACAGTCAGGCCGGTGCCATGTTGTTGTCTGCTCGCGATGCGGCTGACTACAGTGGTAACTGCTTGATTGTGGCGGATCCTTATTTGGCTTATGCAAAGCTATCGCATTTTTTTGATCGCACGCCAAAACAACCAGTAGGTATTCATCCGAGTGCGGTGATTGCCGAGAGTGCTTTGGTCGATTCTACAGCCTGCATTGGGCCGGGCGTAGTGATTGAAGACGATGCGGTGATTGGTGCGGGCGTGAGTATCGGTGCGCATTGCGTGATTGGTGCACGCAGTCGCATTGCTGATCAAGGCCGTTTGGCTCCACGTGTAACGCTTTACCATGATGTCACCATTGGTCGGCGTGTGGTGATTCAGTCAGGCGCGGTGATTGGTGGTGAAGGTTTTGGCTTTGCGAATCATCAAGGTGTTTGGCACAAAATTGCTCAGATAGGTGGTGTTACCATCGGTGATGACGTGGAGATTGGTGCTAACACCTGTATTGATCGTGGTGCACTTTCTGATACGTTGATTGGTAATGGTGTCAAATTAGACAATCAAATCCAAATCGCACATAACGTACAGATTGGTGATAACACGGCCATTGCTGCCTGCGTTGGTATTTCTGGTAGCGCTAAAATTGGCCGCAATTGCATGCTGGCCGGTGGTGTTGGCTTAGTAGGGCATATTGATATCTGTGATGGTGTGTTTATTACTGGTATGACCATGGTCACCCACTCCATTACTGAGCCGGGTGCTTATTCGTCAGGTACTGCAATGCAACCTGCTGCAGATTGGAAAAAAAGTGCAGTACGCTTTCGTCAACTTGATGACATGGCTAAACGCATGCGAGCATTAGAAAAAAACGCTCAAAAGTGACTGCATGTATGGATATATCATCTGACTGCTTATCGACCTTTATTGCTAATCCGCTTTAATTTAGCGCATTAAGTGCCGTTCAGTTGAAGGTGGTAGGCCTGTGTGTACCGTATACACAGCCTCACTTATTTGATTAAGGCTTTTTTATGATGGACATCAACGAAATTCGTCAACTTCTCCCACACCGCTATCCGTTCTTATTAGTGGATCGTGTTGTGGCGATTGATTTAGAGCAGAAGACGATCAATGCTTATAAAAATGTAAGCATCAATGAGCCTTTTTTTAATGGCCATTTCCCACAGTATCCAATTATGCCTGGGGTGTTGATTATTGAAGCTATGGCGCAAGCTGCTGGTGTACTGGGTTTTAAGATGATGGATGCCTCGCCGGATAATGGCACCCTGTATTATTTCGTGGGCTCTGATAAGTTGCGTTTTCGCCAGCCAGTTGTACCGGGTGATCGCCTTGATCTGCAAGCGCGCTTTCTCAGTTCTAAGCGTGGTATTTGGAAGTTTGAGTGCCAAGCGACAGTTGGTGATGTCACCGTGTGTTCAGCTGAAATTATTTGTGCGGAACGGAAAATATGAGCTTAATTGATCCGAGTGCCATTATTGATCCGTCAGCTCAGCTTGCGGATGATGTGACTATTGGGCCATGGACAACTATTGGTCCTGACGTCGAGATTGGTGCGGGATCAATTATTGCATCACATGTTGTGATTAAAGGACCCACGAAAATTGGCTGCCACAATCATATCTACCAATTTTCATCGGTGGGTGAAGACACTCCAGATTTAAAGTATCAGGGCGAGGCGACGCGTCTAGTGATTGGCGATCATAATGTGATTCGCGAAGGCGTGACCATTCACCGTGGCACGGTGCAAGACCGAGCTGAAACGACGATTGGCAATCACAATTTGATTATGGCGTATGCGCATATTGGTCATGACAGCGTGATTGGTAATCACTGCATTTTGGTCAATAACACCGCCTTAGCAGGGCATGTGCATATGGATGACTGGGCGATACTCTCCGGCTATACCCTAGTCCATCAGCATTGCCATATTGGTGCGCACAGCTTTACTGCGATGGGTACAGCCGTGGGTAAAGATATCCCCGCTTTTGTCACTGTGGCGGGAAACCCTGCAGAAGCACGCAGCATGAATTTCGAAGGCATGCGTCGCCGCGGCTTTACTGACGAAGCCATACAAGCATTACGCCGTGCCTATAAAGCTGTTTACCGCCAAGGCTTAACAGTGGAAGAAGCACTGACAGCTTTAACAGCGAGTGCGGCTGAGCACCCTGAAGTGGAGCTGTTCTGTGATTCGATACGCCGCTCTTCACGCGGTATTACCCGCTAATGCCTGAGCAGCTGCCAGCGCCTTTAAAAGTTGCTTTGGTTGCGGGCGAAGCATCCGGAGATATTTTGGGTGCGGGTCTAATGCAGGCTTTACGCAATCACTGTCCGCAGGTTGAGTTCATTGGCGTTGGCGGGCCTTTAATGGAAGCGCAGGGGCTGCAGTCTTATTTTCCGATGGAACGCCTGTCTATTATGGGCTTGGTTGAAGTGCTGGGGCGCTTACCTGAGTTGTTATCGCGCCGCAAACGCTTAATCGCTACCTTTAAACAGCAGAAACCTGATGTGTTTATTGGCATTGATGCGCCTGACTTTAACTTAAATATTGAACTGCAACTGCGTGAAGCTGGAATTAAAACCGTGCATTACGTCAGTCCTTCAGTGTGGGCTTGGCGGCAAAAGCGCGTGTTTAAAATCCGTAAAGGTTGTGATTTGATGCTGACTTTGCTGCCTTTTGAAGCGCAATTTTATCAGAAGCATCAAGTACCGGTACTATTTGTCGGGCATCCATTGGCCGACAGTGTAGCAATGCACAACGATCCACTGCCTGCCCGTAAACATTTAGGTTTACCTGCTGATGCACAAGTGGTTGCTTTACTGCCCGGTAGTCGCGGCGGTGAAGTGGCGAAGCTCGGCGCTTTGTTTGTCGAGACCGCACGTTATTTGTTAGCAGAAAAACCACATTTACACTTTATTATTCCGGCCGCGAATCAGGCACGACGTGAGCAGTTGACTACTATTTTAGCGGATATGCCGAATCTTCCAATTGAGATTTTAGATGGGCAGTCGCAAACTGCATTGCAGGCTTGTGATGCCGTGCTGATTGCCTCAGGAACAGCAACGCTTGAAGCATTACTGTTTAAAAAGCCTATGGTGGTCGCTTATAAGTTGGCACCAATAAGCCATTGGCTGCTGAAAAAAATGGTAAAGAGTCCTTATATCTCACTGCCTAATTTATTAGCGGCAGAGATGCTGGTGCCTGAATTTATTCAAAATGCAGCAACGCCAGAAGCCTTAGCTGAGGCCGTATTAGAGCAGTTACGCGACGGCTCACAGCAAACGCAGCGTTTTGCTGAGTTACATGAATCTTTGCGTTGTGATGCCTCGCAGCGCGCTGCCCAGGGTATTTTGCAATTGTTGGGGCGCTTGTAGTGCAACTGGAACTACTTCAGCAGACGCGCGCTGGCAAGCTTGTCGCAGGTGTTGATGAAGTGGGGCGGGGGCCTCTGTGTGGTCCTGTTGTCACCGCCGCGGTGATCTTGGATCCACAACGTCCTATTTTTGGGCTCAATGACTCAAAAAAACTTACAGCAAGAAAACGTGAAGCGCTGTTTATAGAAATTCAAGAAAAAGCCTTAGCGTGGTCTATTGGCCGTGCTGAAGTTGAAGAAATCGATCAGCTCAATATCTTGCAGGCCACAATGTTGGCCATGCAGCGCGCAGTGGCAGGCTTGTCGATCACCCCTGACTTAGCATTGATCGATGGTAATCGTTGCCCGCCACTCAGTATGGCCAGCGAAGCGGTGGTGCAGGGCGATGGCTTGATTGCGGAGATATCTGCTGCGTCTATTCTAGCTAAGGTCAGTCGTGATCGAGAAATGGCTGTGCTCGATGCGCAATATCCAGGCTATGGGATTGCTCAGCACAAAGGCTATCCAACACCTGCGCACTTGAAGGCTTTGCAAGCGCTTGGCCCAACAGCCATTTACCGTCGCTCGTTTGCCCCAGTAAGACGGTTGCTTGAAGAGAGCTGATTCGCCGTCGTTGTGCATCAAACTCCATAAAGCATCGAGCATTATATGCACATACCGCACCTCGTTCATGCTGCTTTTCCCTCAACATGTCTTCCTGACATGATTCGGGTGCTTCGCCATCCATGGCTACACTTGTCGCCGCATGAGCGAGGTACTCATTGATCAATAGTGTTGTTGGCAAGATTTGTGAAAGATCGCAATGAGTTTGAGCTGTATTTGTATGAATCAGCTTGATGCTTTAATGACTGATACTGAACTAGAGCAAGCAATGAAAGTGATCAGGGAGTACTACGGGGTGGGTGTGACGAGCGAAGCCCGCCGGAGTTGAACCCTGGGCGGGTTCACCGACGGACCAACACTGACCCCGAAGTACGACACGCACCCTTACTGTTAATCGCCTCGAACCACCCCATCAAAGTGTTGGTTCGAGATCACTAAACTTGGCTATTCAGCAATCTTCAGTTCGCGCGCCTTAGTGTAAGCGTAGCGAATCTTTTCATACTCAAAGGGAGAGTTGAGCTGGCCGTAGCGCAATTTAGTGATATAGCGTTGGTCAACAATTTTTAATGCGAAAATTTCTGGGTGGCGTTCACTTTCTTTAGCGACATTCAGAAAGTTAACTGAGAAATCGAGTGTGTAGTCGACAACAATGCCGCCAGTATCACGTGCGTTTGATGGGCCTAACAACGGCAGCATCAGATAAGGGCCGTGTGGCACGCCGTAATAACCTAGCGTTTGTCCAAAGTCTTCATTGTTTTTAGTGAGCCCCATCTTTGTCGCGGGATCCCAGACACCGGCTAAACCAAAGGTCGTATTAAATAAAATACGTGCTGTCGTCTCCATGCTACGCTGCCCTTTAAGTTGCAGCGTACTATTGATTAAGGTTGGGATCTCACCAAGGTTGCTAAAAAAGTTGCTGACCCCTGTGCGGACAAAGTGTGGTGTTACCTTGGTATAACCATTGACTATGGGTAAAAACACCCACTGATCGAAACGGTAATTAAAGTGATAGACACGACGGTTCCATTGTTCCAAAGGGTCACTGATATGCAGCGCTTCTAAAGTCGCGCGTTCGAACTCATGCTGCCCCAGATGTGGATTAAACTCTAGACTCTGTAAAGGGTTTTTAAAACCATCGGTATCAGTTTGCTCAGCATAACTTTTATTTGTGAGCAGCAATAACAGCAGGCTGGCTGCCCAGTAATATCGCAGCGAAGACGTTTTAGTCATGGAAAAACTCCAATATATCGGCAGCATTATCGCGGTAATTTAAATTGCCTAGGTGCCCTCCATAAGGATAAACAATTAAGCGCTCAGCAAAGTGTTGCTGCAAGAAACCTAAATCGCCTGACCCTAAAATAATGTCATCGGCATTGTGCATTACGCCGATCTTTTTACTGGCACTGAGGTAGTCCGCCAGCGCATAGAGGCTGCTTGCTTGAATTAACGAGTTCAAGTCGGTGGCTGAAGGCCCCGTGGTTGCCAGCTGCTGTTGTTTAAAGTGTACCTGCCAGAAGGGTAGTAATTGCTCTTGAATATAGCATTCGAAATCACAGAGCAAGGCGCGTTTAAAAAATGGCGTTAGGTTGGTTCCGTCATTAATTCTTTGCTGTGCTGGGGTAATAATTCCGCGTCGATTAATCAAATCTGAAGTGAAGTTGATATCAGCAGCAGCGAAGCGGAAAGCACTACCAATTAACATGGCTAACTCGTTATCACTGAGCTTTTGTGGTGAGTTTTGGACGTCGAATAACACGGCTTCATTAAAGTCAAAATGCCCTGTGCTATTGAAGTAACGGGTCAGCTTATCCATCATTAATTGGTAAAAAGTCCGGTTGTCATTGACGTCGACAACCTGTGTTTGGGCCAAACGATTAAGATTATGTACAGAGGTATAGAGATTGACCGGCGGATTAAGTAGCAACACACGTTTAAAGTTAAAAACTTGTTCTTGTTCGTCTAAGTGACTGACAAAAGCAGCTTGTAAACCGCCCAAGCTATAACCCGTCATATGCCATGCAGTCACCGCAAGTCGATGTTGTTGTTTTTTAATCGCCTGCATCACCGCGTATAGATCACCTGCATCTTGTGGTGAATAGCCGGGTGTGGCGTAAGGTGAGGCGCCCACCATAAAGTCATAAGCCGTGGGTGAGGAAATTTGCGCGACATGAAAACCTGCACCGTAAAAGAGTTTTTTTAGGTACTCCATAGTGCTGCTGGAATAGTGTGCACCGGTACCGGCAATAATAAATATTAGCGGCGCAGGGCCTGATTGTTGGGCTAAGCGGTAACGGAAAGTCTTAACCGGCCAGAAGTTGCTCGGTAAGGTGAATTCGCGCTCTGGGCGTAGACGCAAACTATAATCGTGTTGCTTGATATCCGCATCATCGGGCAAGGCAGGGCGCAAAGCGCTTGGCGTGCCGGCGATGGTTGCTTCGAATGCATTGGTGAGAGGGAATTGATAAGGCGTTGCAGTTTGTTCTGCGTAAGCATTGAATGATAGCCCGCAGAGTAAACTCAACACAAAGCCAAGCGGTGTGAGTAAGCGTTTAAACATAACGGTGTCTCGCTGATTGATAGAAGAGTGATCCGTGATCTATCACCCAGGGCAGTGACGTGATAATCGCTGGAGGTGTGCGACTTGTTAGTTTTTCCTTACACAATAACTACTAAAGTAACAGCATAATCGCACTTGTTGCGCGATTATGCTGGATTTTTTATTACATCACGCGCTGGCCTGGGCGTGCGCCCGTATCAGGGCTGAGTAGATGAATTTCTTCACCGCCAGGACCTGCCGCTAGGACCATGCCTTCTGATATACCAAATTTCATTTTGCGTGCGGCCAAATTCGCTACATAGAGGGTCAAGCGACCCTCTAAGGCTTTTGGGTCAGGGTAGGCGCTTTTAATGCCGGAGAAAACATTACGTTTCACGCCACCTAAATCTAAAGTGAGCTGCAATAACTTATCAGCGCCTTCAACAAAACTGGCTTTTTCGATTAAGGCAATGCGCAAATCTACTGCGGAAAAAGCATTAAAGTCGATTTCTTTGGCTAAGGGTTCTTTGTCTAATTCGCCATTACTAGCGATTGGATCAGTAGTGGTGTTCATTTCTAATAAATCTTCTTTTGATGATTCAGTCATAGCGTCGACATGCTTAACATCGATGCGTGTCAGCAAGGCGCTAAAGGGATTGAGCTGATGAGCGCCCAGAGGTGTTGCCAAATCATTCCAGTTGAGTGCTGGTACGTTAAGGAACTGCTCCGCATCGGCCGCAAGTTTCGGCAGTACAGGCTTTAATAAAATCATCAATTGCTTAAACAGGTTAATCGCTTGAGAGCAGACTGCTTGCACTTGTGCTTGCTGGCCTTCAATTTTGCTCATTGCCCAAGGTGCTTGCTCAGCAATCCACGCGTTGGCCGCATCCGCTAACGCCATGGTTTCGCGCATGGCACGGGAAAAATCACGTGCTTCAAACGCTTTGGTAATTGACGGTATAGCCTGTTGGAACTGCTCCCAGAGCGCGGGGTTAGGCATTTCTGCAACCAGCATACCTTGGTTGCCTTTTTGGATAAAACCGGCGCAGCGACTGGCGATATTGACTACTTTTCCGACGAGGTCGGAATTAACTTTTTGAATAAAATCTTCAAGGTTAAGGTCTAAATCTTCCACGCCACGTCCCAGTTTGGCTGCGTAGTAGTAGCGCAAGTATTCTGGGTTTAAATGATCAAGGTAGGTGCGTGCCTTAATAAAGGTGCCGCGTGACTTGGACATTTTTGCGCCATTCACGGTGAGGTAACCATGTACATTAACGGCAGTTGGTTTACGGTAATCAGCGCCTTCGAGCATTGCGGGCCAGAATAGGGCATGGAAGTTAATGATGTCTTTACCAATAAAATGGTACAGCTCAGTCGTTGAGTCTTTATTCCAAAACTCCTCAAAGTCCAAGTCTGGGCGGCTGACACATAGGTTTTTAAAACTGGCCATATAGCCGATGGGTGCATCCAGCCAAACGTAGAAATACTTGCCTGGCGCGCCCGGAATTTCAAAACCGAAATACGGTGCATCACGGGAAATATCCCACTCTTGCAAGCCGCTATCCAGCCACTCCGCTAGTTTGTTGGCCACCGACTCTTGCAAAGTGCCGCTGCGTGTCCATTTTTGCAGCATTGTCTGAAAATGAGGCAGCTTGAAAAAGTAGTGCTCAGAGTCTTTGAGCACTGGTGTTGCGCCAGAAATCGTAGAACGTGGGTCTTTTAGTTCAGTGGGTTGGTAGGTGGCACCGCACTTCTCGCAGTTATCACCGTACTGATCTGGCGTTGCACATTCTGGACACGTGCCTTTAATAAAACGGTCGGCTAAGAACATCCCTTTCTCAGGGTCAAAATACTGGGTTACCGAGCGGGTAGAAATATGGCCAGCTGCTTGTAAACGTTGATAAATTTGTTCAGACAGTTCGCGGTTTTCTTTGCTGTGGGTGGTGTAGAAGTTGTCAAAATCGACCAAAAAATCAGCAAAGTCAGCGCTGTGTTCGGCGTGAACATTGTTGATTAACTGTTCAGGGGTAATGCCTTCTTTCTCGGCACGCAGCATAATTGCTGAACCATGGGCATCATCAGCGCACACATAGATGCATTGATTGCCGCGCATTTTCTGAAAGCGAACCCACATATCGGTTTGAATATACTCAAGCATATGGCCAAGGTGAATGGATCCGTTGGCATAGGGTAGGGCGCTGGTCACTAAAATTTTGCGGGCTTCGCTCATGGTCTTCCTAACTACTAAACAGTGAATAGAAATAAGCCGACTACTATATAGGCAATGGCTGTTTTTTTCATCCTTTGCACGGTCTTGGCTCGCCAGCGATTAAGGTTTTACTGGTCAGATTAGGCTAGAATATCTGCCATTGAGTCTATTTTGTGCAGTGGAGAGAGTCATGAGTGCAGTAACCCGCGCAGCAGTTGAAGAAACCTTAAGTCGTCTAATTGATCCGAACTTGAATGCTGATCCAGTCAGTGCAGGGTGTGTGCGTTCGATTGATATTCAAGGTGACCGCGTTAGTGTGCAGCTTGAGTTGGGTTACCCTGCCGATTTGTTTAAAAATGGTTGGGCGCAAATGCTACAGATGAGCCTTGAGCAAATGCCAGGCGTGGGCCGAGCTGAAGTGAAAATTGATACGGTGATTCAGGCTGCTCAAGGCCAAACGGACGTGCCAGTGTTAGCCGGTGTTAAAAACGTGATTGCGGTAGCCTCTGGTAAGGGCGGTGTGGGTAAATCAACTACAGCGGCGAATTTAGCTTTAGCGTTGGCGCGAGAAGGTGCCCGTGTAGGTATCTTGGATGCTGATATTTATGGCCCCAGCCAAGGCATTATGCTCGGCGTTCCGAGCGGCACTAAGCCGCAAGTGCGTGATGAGAAATATTTTATACCGATTCAGGCGCATGACGTGTCGGTGATGTCGATGGCTTTTCTTACCACCGATAGCACGCCAATGGTTTGGCGTGGCCCGATGGCTTCTGGCGCGTTATTACAAATGATCACTCAGACCGCTTGGGATGATCTGGACTATTTAGTCGTGGATATGCCGCCAGGCACTGGTGATATTCAACTGACCTTGGCGCAGAAAGTGCCAGTGGCCGGTGCGGTGATCGTCACTACGCCACAAGACATTGCTTTGCTTGATGCGCGCAAGGGCATTGAGATGTTTCGCAAAGTGAACATTCCGATTTTAGGTATTGTGGAAAATATGGCAGTGCATATTTGCTCAAACTGCGGCCATGCTGAGCACCTATTTGGTGAGGGCGGTGGTGAGCGTTTGGCGGCCAGCTATGATGCCGAGCTGTTAGCCTCGCTGCCTTTATCTATGGCCATTCGTTTGCAGTGTGATAATGGTGAGCCCACCACCTGTGCCGATCCTGAAAGTCAGATTGCAATGATTTATCAAGAATTGGCTCGTACTGTCGGTGCCCGCATTAGTGTGCTCAACCAGCAAGGCACGGTGATGCCATCGATTGAAATCAGTGATGACTAACGAATAAAACAGGGCAGTAAAGCCGTTTTCTGGCAGGCGTCTTTGTTATCTTGAGGGGGAAATAGAATGAGTTTTACCGTGTATCTTTCTGGAGAAATCCATACATCATGGCGTGAGGAGATTCAGCAGGGTGCAGATGCTTTAGGTTTAGATATCACCTTTACCTCTGCAGTCACTGAACATGAGGCCAGTGATGCTGCCGGTGATCATTTGGGTGCGCAAGAGCAGCGTTTCTGGCGCGATCATCAGTCGGCCAAAGTGAATGCTATTCGTACTAAAATTTTGCTTGAAAACAGCGACCTTGTGGTGGTGCGTTTTGGCGATAAGTACAAACAATGGAATGCCGCTTTTGATGCGGGTTACTGCGCTGCGTTAGGCAAACCGTACGTGACCTTGCATGACGAAGAGATTATTCATCCGCTTAAAGAAGTTGATGCAGCGGCTATGGCGTGGGCGACCACTCCAGCCCAAGTAGTAGAAATTCTACGTTATACCACTCAGGTGTAATTCTTTGCTGCACCAGGCGGTGAGTCTTTGCCGCCTGTCCTCTTAGCCTGTTCAGGGTGCTATCTAACGTGGCAATAACGCGCCGATCAGTCAGATAATTGACTACTCTTAATTCCATAACCTATTGATTTAAAAAGAAATTGTATCTTGGCATAAGTATTGCTTTGTAATGACTAAGATGAATTACAAGATTAGGTGTGGCGTTATGAGCATCAGTTTCGATAAAGCCTTAGGTATCCATGAGAAAGCGCTCGGTTTTCGCGCTCAGCGTGCTGAGGTGCTGGCCAATAATATCGCCAATGCGGATACGCCACACTATAAAGCGCGTGATTTGGATTTTGCCAGTGTGTTATCTGCGCAAGCTGATCAACAGACACAGAAGCAGCCTGTGATGCAGCGTACCAATAGTCAACATTTTGACGTGGAGCCCTTGCAGCTCGCTGACCCTGCGTTACGTTTTCGTAATCAGCATCATGCCTCAATTGATCAAAACAGCGTTGATTTGCAGGTTGAGCAGTCGACTTATGCAGAGAATGCGGTGCAGTTTCAAGCCAGTTTTACGCTACTAAACAGTAAGTTCAAAGGGTTGATGACAGCCCTGCGCGGCGACTAAGGAGTATCTGATTATGTCCCTTTCCAGCGTTTTTCACATTGCCGGTAGCGGTATGAGCGCACAAAGCACGCGCTTAAATACCATTTCCAGCAACATTGCCAATGCTGAGACAGTATCTTCCAGTATCGATCAAACCTATCGAGCCAGACACCCCGTGTTTGCCACTGTGTTTCAAGAGAATTTAAATGGCGGCCAAGGCCAAGCGTCGTTATTTGCCGATCAAGATCAAGCCGGTCAAGGCGTGCAGGTGATGGGCATTATTGAAGATAAAAGTGATCTGCAGCCGCGCTATGAGCCCAATCACCCATCAGCTAATGCGGATGGTTATGTGTTTTACCCGAATGTAAACGTGGTGGAGGAAATGGCTGACATGATTTCTGCCAGTCGCGCATTCCAAACCAACGTCGAAATGATGAATACCGCTAAGCAGATGATGCAGCGTGTACTCACGTTGGGCCAATAAGCCCTAGGAGGCAGCAATGAGTACAACAAGTGTCAGTGCAGCTGGGTCGGTATTGGATCAATACCAACATTCGACCACGGCAGCGGAAAAAGAAGAATTAGGCAAAAATGAGTTTTTGGAATTGCTGGTTGCCCAGCTTAATAATCAGAACCCATTAGAACCACAAAGTAATGGTGATTTTATTGCCCAGTTGGCCCAGTTCAGTACGGTAGAAGGGGTTGAGAAACTCAATGGCAGTATGGAAACCATTTTGTCGGGTTATCAATCATCGCAAGCGCTGCAAGCCTCTTCATTAGTGGGACGTAAAGTGATTGTCCCGAGTGAACAAGCGGTAGTCGATACCTCTGAAACCTTTAAAGCCAGCTTGGTCTTGCCGCAAAGTAGCAGCAATGTATACGTCAACGTGTATAGCGCAGATGGTTCTTTAGCGACGCGGATTAATATGGGGGCACAAGAAGCGGGTCAAGTCAGCTTTATGTGGGACGGAAAAAACAGTGATGGCGACACGATGCCGCCAGGTACTTATAAATTTGAAGCACAAGCCAGTATTGACGGTGAAACCAAAGGTTTATACACCTTATTACCAGCTAACGTTGACAGCGTAACGTTGGGTCAGGGTGGTGGTGAGTTGTTATTGAATTTAGCAGGGCTTGGCTCGGTGCCGCTCTCGCAAGTACAGATTATTGGTCAGTGAATTTAGTGAATTGCCAACTGTCGGACGACCGGCAAGGAGAACAACATGTCATTTAATATTGGCCTCAGTGGCTTACGTGCTGCCACTAAAGACCTTAACGTTACTGGTAATAATATTGCTAACGCAGGTACGGCGGGTTTTAAACAGTCGCGTGCCGAGTTTTCTGATGTTTATGCGGCGTCCGTATTAGGTACCGGTAAAAATCAGCAAGGCAGTGGCGTTTTGCTATCGAGTGTCTCGCAACTGTTCAATCAGGGCAACATTAACTACACGCAAAATGCTCTCGATCTAGCGATTAACGGCAATGGTTTTTTCCAAGTCAGTAACAATGGTGCAATCAGCTATTCGCGTGCAGGTTATTTTGGTACAGATAGCGAAGGTTTTATTGTTGATAACTTTGGTTATAACTTGCAGGGTTATCCCATCGATAATAATGGTGAGTTGGAAAACGGTAGAATCACTAATCTACAGATTCAGACCAGCAGTCAAGAGCCAAAGCCAACGAGTAACATTGAGCAGTCATTTAACCTGAATTCAACCAATGATGTGCCGTCAAATCCGACGTTTGATCCGACTGATCCGAAAAGTTATAACTCGTCAACCACGACTAATATCTACGATACCCAGGGTAATGCTCATGCACTGACTCAGTACTTTGTGAAAACAGGTGCTAATACGTGGAACATGAATACTTTAATTGACGGTGTGAACCCAACTACATCGGTGAGTAACGATCCTCTTGTCACAACCTTGACCTTTGATACGGCGGGTAAATTGTTGACGGGTAGCCCGGTTGATTTAAGTGGCTGGGTACCTGTTGCCTTAAGCGGTACTCCGCCTGTTGCTACAGCAAATGGCGCGGTAGCAAGCCCTACGGTGACGCTGGATATGAGGAATGCCACACAGTTTGCTAATGCATTTGCGGTGAACGCGGTTGCTCAAGATGGTTACACGACAGGTGAGTTAGCAGGTATCGAAATTGATGATAGCGGTAAGATTTTTGCGCGCTACACCAACGGACAATCTAAAGTGCAAGGTCAGGTGATATTAGCCGACTTTGCTAACGTACAGGGGCTTATTCCCGTGGGTAAGACCCAATGGGTGCAGTCTTTGGCCTCGGGAGAGCCGGTGCGTAACCCGGGTACAACCGGTACGTTGGGCTCGATTCAAGCTGGCGCGCTTGAAGATTCGAACGTTGAGTTGTCTGATCAGTTGGTTAATTTGATTGTGGCGCAGCGTAATTACCAAGCAAATGCGAAAACCATTGAAACAGAAAGCGCCATTACTTCGACGATTATTAATCTGCGTTAAATGTTTTTAATGTTTTAGACACAAAAAAGCGCGCTATAGAGCGCGCTTTTTTGTGTTGTTAAAATGATTAATCAAGACGTTTAATCGTTTTAATCACAATCGGATCTGTCGGTACATTTTCATTACGACCGTAGAGACTGGTTTTAACTTGCGCAATTTGATCCACTACGTCCATGCCGCGTACCACGTTAGCAAACACTGCATAGCCAAAGTCACGGCTGCTATGATTTAAAAAGTCATTGTCTGCATGGTTGATAAAGAACTGCATGGTGGCGGAGTCTGGTGCTTGAGTGCGAGCCATCGCCACAGTACCTCGATTGTTTTTTAAGCCATTATCGGCTTCATTTTTAATCGGAGATTTAGTGGCTTTTTGCTGCATATAACGATCAAAACCACCACCCTGAATCATAAAGTCTGCAATCACACGGTGAAATATGGTGCCGTCATAACGCTCATTATCGACATAATCTAGAAAGTTGGCGACTGTGATTGGCGCTTTTTCTGCTTCCAGTTCCAGCTCAATCTCACCAAAGCTGGTTTCGATCACCACATGGGGATTGTTAGCAGCAAATAAGCTGCCAGACATAAGCAACATACAGCCAGTTAGTAGAAGTTTCTTTAGCATAGGTTCCTCACTTTGCAGAGTTTAAAAGGTTCAGTAACGCTTGGTTAAAGCGTACGGGCTGATCAAGGGGTGTTGCATGCCGCGAGTGTTCAATCACCAACAGTTTAGCATGGGGGATTTGTGCAACATATGCCTCTTTATCGACAACCGATGTGTAGTCTTTGTCGGCGCTAATGACGAGGGTTGGGCAAAGAATGCTAGAAATACGTTCGTACACACTCCAGCCAATGATGGCCTCTAAGCTGGCTAAATAAGCACGTTTGTCATTCAGCGGCCAGCGCTGTTGAATTTTCTGTCGTAAGTGCTCTTGTTGAGGGTGTGGGAACAGTACGCTCGCTAAGGCCTTGCCAATGTGCTCAAGACTCAAGAAACGTGAAAGCAGTCTGCGTTTAGCAATTTCCAGCCATTGTTTGATACTGCGTGCTTTGACTTCGGGGCCACTGTTGACGATGACCAGACTGCCCAATAATCCTGGGTGATCAACGGCGAGCTGAAAGGCAATCATCGCGCCCATCGAGATGCCAACTACATGGGGTTTCTGGAGCTTTAAGTGTTGAATCAGCGCCCTAATATCGTCAGCAAAAGTTTGTATGCTGTAGTGCTCTACTGGCTTGCCTGATCGGCCGTGCCCACGTACATCAACCGCAATTACACGAAAGTGCTTTTGCAGTTCAGGGACTTGATACTCCCAGTCTTGGGTGCTTGAGCCTAGCCCATGAATCAGAATGACAGGCTCACCGCGACCTAAGTCTTCATAATAAATTTGGCAGCCGTGCTGATCGAAATAAGACATAAGCGTACTCTTAACACCAAATGACTAAACAATATATTGCTTAGTCTAGCCTGCTGACTGCTCGGGCAGTACTGCAAGGAGCAGAACAGGTACGTTGAATGTTTGATTATGCGTGCTGCCACTCAAAGCGGATGACCTAAGCAATATTTTATGCCGCTCATAGACGTGCTAGGTGCTCAGTATTTTGATTTCGGCAGCAGTGAAACGTATGTTTTATATCCATAGATGACGGTTAAATGGCGGGGTTTGTTCGCGACTCAGTGGCTGCGTTAAGACGCGGGGTCGGCGCATAAAGTGCTGTTGCATGCTTTTTAAAGTCAATCCTGGACAAATCCACCGCAATCAGAGCTCAGCTTGCTACACTGCACATTGCATTTATTAAGGTTAGAAAATTTTTGTGAGCACACCAACTGATTTTGCCAGCTTGCCGCTACCGGCCGCATTGTTAACCAACTTAGCTGATCTGGGCTATAGCAGTATGACCGCGATTCAAGCGCAAAGCTTGCCGGTGATTCTCAAGGGTATGGATGTGATTGCCCAAGCCAAAACCGGTAGCGGTAAAACCGCGGCCTTTGGTATCGGTTTATTATCACCGCTCAATCCACGCTATTTTGGCTGCCAAGCTCTAGTGTTGTGTCCGACTCGAGAGTTGGCTGACCAAGTCTCAAAAGAGATTCGCCGTTTGGCGCGCGCTGAAGGCAATATTAAGGTGTTGACCTTGTGCGGTGGTGTGCCTTTTGGTCCTCAAGTGGGCTCACTTGAGCATGGCGTGCACATTGTTGTCGGTACTCCAGGCCGAGTCTTAGAGCATGCGCGTAAAGGCACGCTGGATTTGTCGGGTCTGAATACTTTGGTGCTCGATGAAGCGGATCGCATGCTGGACATGGGCTTTTATGACAGCATTGCTGATATTATTGAATTCACCCCAAAACGTCGCCAAACGTTATTGTTCTCGGCAACTTTTCCTGATGGTATTCAGCAACTGGCGTCGAATTTTTTACGCCAACCGCAGCATATTAAAGCCGATATCGAACACGCCGAGCATCAGATTGAACAGCATTTTTACGAGATCACTCCAGAGCAGCGTCAAGGTGCAGTGGAACGAATTTTGCGTCATTACCGCCCGGAAGCCTGTGTAGCCTTTTGTTTTACTAAACAGCAGACGCAAGAACTGGCGGATTATCTTAATAGCGAGAAAATCTCTGCTTTAGCTCTGCACGGCGATTTAGAACAACGCGATCGCGATCAAGTGTTGGCATTGTTCAGTAACCGCAGTTGCAGTGTGTTAGTCGCGACTGATGTTGCTGCGCGTGGTCTGGATATTGATGCGCTGCCGATGGTGATTAACGTTGAGTTGGCACGTGATTCGGAAATTCATACGCACCGTATTGGTCGTACTGGGCGTGCTGGCGCTAAAGGTATCGCTATTAGTTTGGTCGGCCCTAAAGAAGGTAATCGTGCTAATGCGATTGAAGAGCAGCTGAAAAAACCGTTGAGCTGGCATTCTCTTAATGCTTTAAAAGAGTCTGATGGCCAGCCGTTGCTACCGGTGATGGCGACCTTATGTATTTCGGCAGGCCGTAAAGATAAGTTACGTCCAGGCGATATTCTCGGTGCGTTGACCGGTGTCGCGGGACTCACCGGCGCGCAGGTGGGTAAGATTGCAATCTTTGATTATCAGTCTTATGTCGCTGTTGAGCGTTTACTGGCACGACAAACGCAGCAGCGCTTAGAGGAAGGTAAAGTTAAAGGTCGCAGTTTAAAGGTGCGGGTACTTTAAGCACTATGTGTTTGAGCGTTTATTACGTAGCGGTGTAAGCAGTTCGCTGAGGCCGTTATGGTCGATTTCTTGCATCAGAGCCAGTAGTCGACCGAGATCGCTGTTGGGGAAGCCTTCACGGGCAAACCAGTTCAGGTAATGGCCGGGTAGATCGGCAATCAGTCGTCCTTGGTATTTGCCGAATGGCATTTTGGTGGTCAGCAAGCGTTGTAAATCTTCAGGTTGCATGGGCTTCACTGCAGGTTCGAGGTAAGTGCTGCTATAGTTTCAAATCAAATATTGCTGCGCTGTGTATATTGGCAAAGCGTTCGATGAAAATCCAGTAAGTTCATCACTTACCTTTATTGTTGAAGAGAGTTCAAATGTTTGTAAAAGCTTTGCGTAATGGTTTAGGCCAGTTGATTATTTTTGCCGATTGGCTGACCCGTCCAAAAGCGCAGCAGCGCAGCGCGGAAAAGCAAGCTGAAGTGGATGCTGCAACAGCATCTTTGGCTTTGTATCAGTTTAAGGCTTGCCCATTTTGCGTGAAAGTGCGCCGTGCGATGCATGCGTTAAATCTGAAAATTGAATTGCGTGATGCGAAAAATGATCAGCAATTTCGCCAAGAATTAGAGCAGCAAGGCGGGCGCATTAAAGTCCCATGCTTACGTATTGAAGAAGCCGGTGAAGTGCGTTGGATGTATGAATCCAATGACATCATTGCCTATCTGCAAGAGCGTTTTGCTTAAGCCGGTATTGGTTTGGCGCGCGTCGTACTTCGGGATAGGTGTTCATCCGTCGATGAACCCGTCCAGGGTTCAACTCCGGCGCAGCGCCCGAATCACGTTTGGTTGGCGTGTTGAGGGAAGAACGGCACTAGCACGGTACGGCATACACAAATCATGCTTTATGCTGGCGCGTTCAAGTTTAAACCAAAGCTGCCAGATCAATTTGATCACTGCGCTGAATATTTTCGGTAAGCGTGCGGCACAGGCTTAAAAACTCACTCATGGCATCGGTTTGATACTTATGCTTATGCCAGATAAAAGTAAATTGCCGAGTGAGATTGAGCTCGGGGGTTTCAATCGCCACCAGACTGCCACGTTTGAACGCATCGCGTAACGCTAAGCGAGAGATACAACCAATGCCTAAGCCTGACTCCACTGCACGTTTAATACCTTCCGTGTGTTCCAGCTCTAAGCGGATTTTAATCGCACGCTGATGCGGCAAGAATGCTTGCTCAAAAGCTAAACGGGTCCCCGAGCCTTGCTCACGCACAATCCATTCTTCGTCGACGAGCTCATCTAAGCTGGCATACCCTTGCTGCGCTAAAGGGTGTTGTGGGGCGCAAAAGACCACCAGTTCATCGGCAATCCAAGACTCGGCAATAATGTTACTGTCTTGGTAGTAACCTTCGATCAAACCTAAATCCAGTTGATAGTTGGCAATTTGTTGCACAATTTGCGCTGTGTTATGCACATGCAAGCGCACGTTGCAGTGCGGGTGTTGCTGCATAAAGTGTCCAATTAAAAGTGTGGCTAAATAGTTGCCAATAGTCATGGTCGCACCGACTGATAATGAGCCAAAACCATGGTTATCAGTCAGTAAGCCTTCTAAGGCTTGCGCTTGCTCTAACAGCGCCAGGGCGCGCGGTAAGAGCTCAAGACCTAAGGCATTGATCATTAATCGTTTTCCGGCGCGATCAAAAAGCATGCAGTCGTAACTGAGTTCAAGCTCTTTCAGCGCTGTGCTAGCAGCAGATTGCGACATGGCCAGTTGTTCAGCTGCTTTAGAAACGCTTTGTTGTTGTGCGATGCAGGTAAAAACCTGTAGTTGACGAAGAGTAAATCGCATATCTGAATTCTCGATATGTTTTATAAATATTATCAATTTAACAGATTTGAATTTTAAACCTACACTCTATGCAGTACTTTCTTACGCTGGAGCGCGTTATGAGCAATTTGAATGTTGAGCAGGTTCTAAGTGTTCATCACTGGAATGATACCTTGTTCAGTTTTAAAACCACCCGTGATCCAGGTTTGCGCTTTGAAAATGGGCAGTTTGTGATGATTGGCCTTGAAGTTGAAGGCCGCCCTTTGATGCGTGCGTACTCAATTGCCAGCCCGAATTACGAAGACCACCTCGAGTTTTTCAGTATCAAGGTTCCGGGTGGTCCGTTAACCTCGCGCCTGCAGCATTTAAAAGCTGGTGATAGTCTTAGAGTCAGTAAGAAGCCCACCGGCACTTTATTGCTGGGCGATTTATTACCGGGCAAACATCTGTATTTACTGAGCACCGGTACGGGTCTTGCGCCTTTTATGAGCGTTATCCAAGATCCAGAAACCTATGAGCGCTTTGAAAAAGTCATTTTGGTGCACGGCGTGCGCCATGTCAGTGAAGTCGCCTACAGCGAGTTTATTACTAAAAATTTACCCAATAATGAATTTTTTGGTGAACAGTTGCGCGATAAGTTAATTTATTACCCGACAGTGACTCGTGAGCCGTTTCGTAATCAAGGGCGAATCACTGATCTAATGCGTAGCGGTAAACTGTTTACTGATATTGGCTTGCCGCCCATTAATCCAGATGATGATCGTGCGATGATTTGTGGAGGACCTGCAATGCTGGATGATGTCAGTGGTATGTTGGATGCGTTTGGTTTGCAGGTGTCACCACGCTTAGGCAGCGCTGGACATTATTTGATTGAGCGCGCGTTTGTTGAGAAGTAAGGCAACGCTTAGTTTGATGTGACACTTATAAAACACCGCTTTGCCAAGCGTTGCGCAAAGCGGTGTTTTTATTTGGCTTGCTTAGTGCTTAGCGTAATAGGCCAAAGACTTTTTTAGCAATATCCGTTGCTGCTTGCGCTGGATTCTCACGGATAGAGGCTTCTTGTTCAGCGATAATAGCAAACAAACCATCCAGTGCTTGTTCCGCAACATAGTTTTCGATTGATGCATTTTTCGCGTCAATCACGCCAAAATTAGCCGCTTGTCCAGCAAAATTATTGTATTGCTGCGCCAGTCCAGAAGACTGGGTAACTTGCTGAATCATGGGTAAGAAACGGCTGCGTAACTGTTCTCGACTGCTGTTGTCGAGATAGGTTGTTGCTGAGTTCTCTGGTCCACTCAAAATGCCTTTAGCATCGCTGATGGTCATTTTTTTTACAGCATCGAGCAAAAGTTCTTGTGCTTGTGGTACAGCCGCTTCAGCAGCGCGGTTCATACTGTCTTCTAAAGCGGTCACTTGCTTGCCTTGGCCGAGCATTTTCATGGCGCGTGCGGCTTTGCCAAGATTGCCAGGTAGCTCAATGCGTACCTCTGGGTTGTTACTGAAGCCGCCGGGCTGGCTGAGTTGTTGTACCGCAGCACGTGCGCTTTGTTCCAGCATGGCTTTCATTCCATCACCGGCTTGATTTTGACTTAAATCATTGAGCGATAAAGCGCAGGCTTGTGCAGCAAATAGCAGGCCAATGAATCCAGTTAGATAAGCACGCATGGTGTTTTCCTCGGTTGGTGAACGCTTATACAGCGTTTTTTAATGCTTGATCGGGAAGTAATGCAGCCGCTTCACGATCCAACACAATAGTTAGGTTCTTATGGTGTTTGAGTGCTGAGGCAGGGAGTGCGACATCCCTTTCACTGGCAAATAATTGCGCGATGATCTCGGCTTTATTGCTACCTGTGGCCACTAAAATAATTTCTTTAGCATTTAAAATATCTTGAATACCCATGGTAATTGCGTGGGTTGGTACTTCGTTTTGATTGTCAAAGAAGCGCCCGTTATCCGTGCGGGTTTGCTCTGAAAGTTCGACGATATGGGTACGGCTAGTAAAGCAGGTTTGTGGCTCGTTAAAACCAATATGACCGTTTGAGCCAATTCCGAGCAGTTGTATATCGAGTCCGCCCATTGCTTCAATGGCATCGGAGTACGCTTGACAGGCTGCTTCAATATTGACCGCTAAACCTTGGGGTAAGTGCACATTCTGCGCGGGAATATTGAGTGCGTTAAAAAAATGTTGGTGCATGTAATAGTTGTAACTTTGTGGATGCTGTGCGCTTAAGCCCACATATTCATCTAAGTTAAATGTGCTCAGTTGTGATAAATCCACAGGCGTTTGCTGTAGGTCTTTTAACAGTTGAGCATATACAGGTTCCATTGTGCTGCCTGTCGCCAGCCCTAATACGGTAGTCGGTATTGCTTTGATTTTTGCCAAAAGGCGCTGCGCGGTGTAGCGAGATACTTCATCTACCGTGTCGAAAATCTTATACATAAATAAAAATCATCAAAAAGAAAATGGGCATGCAGAGCTTAAAGCTGAATTATAGCGGTGTATGTCTTGCTGTATAGAACTATTCGATGCTTTTTCGTTAGGGCACAAAGCGCATTACTTCGTGTGCTTTGCATCTGCCATACAGAACCTGGGTGTGTTATGCGTAGAGCATTTTAAGGCTTTGCCGGCAGCGTTTTTATTATGTTCTTTAACGCTCTAGCATTGCTTTACGAAATGCCCCAGGTGTTTGTTTAGCCCAGCGTTTAAAAGCACGTTGGAACGCCTCAGGTGATGAGAAACCTAATAACCAAGTGATTTCGCCGAACGTTAAATTGGTGTCACGAATATAGCTGCTGGCCAGATCAAAACGTGTTTGGTTGACCCGTTGGCGAAACTGAGTACCTTGTGCTGCGAGTTTACGACGTAGAGTCCAGGCAGGCATGTGCAGCTTTTGTGCCACCTGTTCAATGGTTGGTTCGCCGTTTTTAAGCAGTGGTGCGATCAGTTGGTTGACTTGCTCGACTAAGCTGTAGCTGCGCGTTTTTAATGTCAGCTGCTCTTCGCATAGTTGTAATAGGGCGCTCCAAGTGCTTGCGCAGTGTTGTGGATTGATCAGTGCTAAGCTTTTTTGACTTAAGCGGAGACGGTTGTGCTCGGCATTAAATTCAACTGGGCAGTTGAGATGCTCGATAAAGGCCGCTGAGTAGCTGGGCTCAGGGCATTCAATCTGCAGCAGCTCAATCTCGATATTCTGTAGGCACACTTGCTTTAAATGGCTGATCCAGCCGAGTAGGACTGACTCAACGACAAAGCAGTTATACGCGTTATAGGGTGCAATGGAATAGAAGCTGAACCAAGCGCCTTGACTGTCTTCAATGAACTGACTGGTACCACGATAGTTTTGTGCATATAAAGGTTCAAAGCGGCTGATGCAACGTGCGGCAGCGCGCACTGTTGGCGCTTGTGCGGCGGTTACGCCTGCTAAGCCCAGTTGATTCAACACACTGTGTTCACCGATAACGAGGCCCAGCGCTGAGTTGCCGGTCAGTTGAATGGCCGCATGACCTAAGCGCATATAGCGTGGAATGGACAAGCGGGCATGCGGTTGTGCAAGGCGTGCAGGGCTTAGATCGAAACGCTCAAGTAATGTTGTGGCACAGTGCCCGTGTTGCTCGATGGCTGCAGCGATACTGCTGACAAAGCCAACGGATAGATCGCCTAAGCGCATATCTGGAGCTGTTGTATTCATACTGTGCGGATGCCTGCCTTGAGAGGGATGTTTATTATAGTCATTATTTTGTTAAATAGAGTCATTGAGAAGCGTGCTTGAGCTGTCTATTGTGTTCATCAATACTTGACTGATTACAGCATGTTCAGTGCATCCCAATAAAAATCAGCATTCTGTGTTTGTACCTGTTTTGGAGAGTCACCATGTCAAATCCACATTATCCACATCTGTTGTCACCGCTTGACCTTGGTTTTACTACGTTAAAGAACCGTGTGTTAATGGGTTCAATGCACACTGGGCTGGAAGAGCGTCCCAATGGTTTTGAGCGCATGGCTGCATATTTTGCTGAGCGTGCGCGTGGTGGTGTCGGCCTGATGGTGACGGGCGGTATCGGCCCAAACGAAGAGGGTGGTGTATATGCGGGGGCGGCTAAGTTAAGCACGCCAGAAGAGGCTGAGAAGCATAAAGTTGTCACGCAAGCTGTGCATGACGCGGGCAGTAAAATCTGCATGCAAATCCTGCATGCAGGTCGTTATGCTTATAGCCCGAAATCCGTCGCACCCAGTGCAATTCAGGCACCGATTAATCCGTTTAAACCACATGAGCTGGATGAAGACGGTATTGAAAAACAAATTAAAGATTTTGTGAATTGCGCAGTGTTGGCTCAGTCTGCCAACTATGATGGCGTAGAGATTATGGGCTCTGAAGGCTACTTTATTAATCAGTTTCTTGCCGCGCACACCAACCATCGCACCGATCGCTGGGGTGGGAGTTACGCAAACCGTATGCGCCTCGCGGTGGAAATTGTTCGCCGTGTGCGTGAAGCTGTGGGCACTGACTTTATTATCATTTATCGGTTGTCGATGCTGGATTTGATCGAGAAAGGCAGTAACTGGGAAGAAGTTGTTCTGCTGGCTAAAGCCATTGAGGCGGCTGGTGCAACGATTCTTAATACCGGTATTGGTTGGCACGAAGCACGTATTCCAACCATCGCTACAAAAGTACCTCGCGGTGCCTTTACTAAAGTGACTGCTAAATTGCGTGGTGAGGTATCGATTCCGTTAGTCGCGACTAACCGTATTAATACTCCAGACGTGGCTGAACGCGCTTTAGCTGAAAATGATGCTGATATGATTTCTATGGCGCGACCATTTTTAGCGGATCCTGAGTTTGTGAATAAGGCTGCGGCGGGTAAAGCAGATGAAATCAATACCTGTATTGGTTGCAATCAAGCCTGCTTGGATCACACCTTTGCTGGCAAGTTGACCACCTGTTTGGTGAATCCACGTGCTTGCCATGAGACGGAACTCAACTATATTCCAACAGTTTCAGTGAAAAAGATTGCGGTAGTGGGGGCGGGGCCTGCCGGTCTTGCTGCCGCGACTGTTGCTGCAGAGCGTGGACATCAGGTTACTCTATTTGACTCGGCGA
The DNA here is from genome assembly GCA_034006605.1 of Pseudomonas sp. Lineage (GTDB taxonomy): Bacteria > Pseudomonadota > Gammaproteobacteria > Pseudomonadales > Pseudomonadaceae > Denitrificimonas. Next base: position 49,980 of record JAVESM010000009.1, read on the forward strand.
GTGAGATTGGCGGTCAATTTAACGTGGCGAAGTTGATTCCAGGTAAAGAAGAGTTTTTTGAAACGCTGCGTTACTTTCAGCATAAGTTGCAATCGACCAAGGTGAATGTGCAACTGAATAAGCGGGTCAATGCGCAAGAGTTGCTCGCGCAAGGCTTTGATGAAGTTGTTTTAGCGACCGGTATTGTGCCGCGCATTCCAGAGATTCCAGGCATTGATCACCCTAAAGTACTAAGTTATTTAGATGCGATTTTAGGGCGTAAGCCGGTGGGTAAAAGCGTTGCGGTGATTGGTGCTGGCGGTATTGGCTTTGATGTCTCTGAGCTGATTACGCACAGTGGCGAATCGACCAGTCTAGACCGTGAGGCGTTCTGGAAAGAATGGGGTATCGATTTAGGTTTGGAGGCGCGTGGCGGCATTGAGGGCATTCAACCACAAGTTGAAGCGGCGACTCGTCAAGTCTATTTACTGCAGCGTAAGAAGACCAAAGTGGGTGCGGGATTAGGTAAAACGACAGGCTGGATTCACCGTGCTGGATTGAAAAACAAGCAAGTAAAAATGCTTTCTAGTGTTGAATACTTGAGTGTGGATGATGCAGGTTTACACGTCAGTATTGATGGTGCTGAGCCACAGGTCTTAGCGGTGGATAATGTGATTCTTTGCGCAGGGCAAACGCCTTTGCGTGAATTGCAGGCAGACCTTGAAAGTGCCGGAGTGACAGTGCATCTTGTTGGTGGTGCAGATGTTGCCGCAGAGTTGGATGCGAAGCGCGCGATTGATCAAGGTTCACGTGTGGCTGCAGCTTTGTAATATAGTAGTTCGAGTTCAAGAAACAGCGCTGTAGGCGAAAGCTTACAGCGCTGTTTTTGTTTGAATATTCATGTTTTTCGGCAGGCGCTGGGTTTGCAATGCGCTTGGCTGAAAAATTAGTCTGGATTAAACACTTAAACTGCTGTCTGAATCGGGTAAACTCTTGCGCTTTAATAAAGAAAAAACATTCTTGTTTGCGAGAGCCGGCTCATCTCTAGGGTGCTTGTTTGGTTTCTGGGGTGTGTCGAGTCGTCTTAGGAGCACATTATGCACAGCGCACAGCTGATTTATATTCTGGACCCTATGTGCTCTTGGTGTTGGGGATTTAATCCAGTGATGCAGCAGGTGCTTAAACAAGCCCAAGCAGCAGGTGTTAAGGTGACCTTGCGTGTTGCTGGTTTACGCACAGGCCAACAAGCGCGACTGGATGAGAGTAAGCGTGCCTATATTTTGCAACATTGGCACGCGGTCGCTGAAGCAACAGGGCAAGCGTTTAATTTCTCTGAAGCGTTGCCCAGCGGTTTTTTGTATAATACCGAACCTGCTTGTCGTGCTTTGGTCGTTGCGCGTGAGCTGGATGAAACACACTTGTTTACCTTTTTGGATAGCCTGCAACAGGCTTTTTATCAAGATGCGCGGGATATCACTCAGCCGAGGGTCTTGCGTGATTTAGCTGTGCAGGCGGGTTACGACAGCGAAGCGTTTTGTTTAGCCTTTGATGCGCCAGAGACTCGGGTTGTAACCGAGACAGAATTTGCTTGGGTGAGTCATTTAGCGATCAGTGGCTTCCCAACCTTGCTGGCGCAAAGCCAGCGGCAATACGCTTTAATCAGTAATGGTTATCAGCCTTACACGGCCCTTGAGTCCCTCTTAAGTCGTTGGATTTCAATTAATGCTAGCGCCTGATCAAATCAGCTGGGCACAAATTCGTCGCTTAGCTGTGCAGCACAAACGCAGTTTAATCCTTGCCAATATTTTGGCTGTCTTTGCCACTTTGTGCAGTGTTCCCATTCCTTTGTTATTGCCTCTGCTGGTTGACGAAGTATTACTCGGCCAGGGCGGTCAAGCATTACAGTTGATGGATCGTTGGTTGCCGGCTCTATGGCAGCAGGCGATTGGTTACATCGGTTTTATGCTGGTGCTGACTTTTATATTACGACTTTTCTCATTATTGTTTAACGTTGGCCAGAGCAAGATGTTTACCCATCTGTCGAAAGACCTGGTGTATCAGATTCGTCAGCGTTTGCTGGCGCGCTTGAAGCGTATTTCGCTAAGTGAGTATGAAAGTCTTGGCAGCGGTACAGTGACCACGCATTTGGTTACTGACTTAGAGACATTAGATAAATTTATTGGCGAAACGCTGAGTCGCTTTTTGGTCTCAATGCTGACTTTGGTTGGTACGGCATCTGTGCTGTTGTGGATGCATTGGCAGTTGGCGCTGCTGATTTTATTGCTTAATCCGCTGGTGGTTTTTTTTACTATTAAGCTTGGCAAACGGGTTAAGCATCTGAAAAAGCTGGAGAACGATAGCACTGCCGTGTTTACCCAAGCTTTGAATGAAACGCTGGATGCGATTCAAGAAGTGCGTGCAGGTAATCACCAGGGCTACTTCTTTCAGCGTTTATTGGATCGTGCTAAAAATGTGCGTGATCGTGCGATTAATTCGCAATGGAAAACTGATATATCCTCGCGTGCCAGCGGTTTACTGTTTCAGTACGGTATTGATATTTTCCGCGCTGTGGCGATGCTAACTGTGTTGTTTTCTGATCTGTCGATTGGGCAGATGCTGGCGGTGTTCAGCTATCTGTGGTTTATGATTGGCCCGATTGAACAGTTACTTAGCCTGCAATATGCTTTCTATGCTGCCGATGGTGCGCTGGTGCGGATTAACCAGTTGCTTGAGCGTCACGATGAAGTGGATTATCCGGCTCAGAGGGATCCATTTGCGGGTAATAAAACGGTTTCTATCAGTGTTGAAGACCTGCATTTTGCTTACGGGCAAGAGCAGGTTTTGAGTGGATTAAGTTTTCAGATTGCAGCCGGCGAGAAAGTGGCGATTGTTGGCGCCAGTGGGGGAGGGAAAAGTACTTTAGTACAGTTGCTTCTGGGTTTGTACACTGCACAGTCGGGCTGTATTCGTTATGCTGATGCTGCTCTGCAGGATACCGGTTTAGCTTGTGTGCGTGAGCACGTTGCGGTGGTTTTACAAGCGCCTGCGCTGTTTAACGATACCTTACGTGCCAATTTGTGTATGGGCCGTGAATACAGCGATGAGGCGTGTTGGCAGGCGTTAGAAATTGCTCAGTTGACGCATACAGTGCAGGCTTTGCCGTCGGGTTTGGCGAGTATTATTGGTCGCGCGGGTGTACGCTTATCTGGCGGGCAACGGCAGCGGCTCGCGATTGCGCGGATGGTTTTAAGTGATCCAAAAGTGGTTATTTTAGATGAAGCCACTTCGGCCTTGGACAGTGCTACGGAATTTGCTGTGCATGAGGCTTTAAGTCGGTTTCTAGCGGATAGAACGACGTTGATTATTGCTCATCGCTTAAGCGCAGTGAAGCAGGCTGATCGCATTCTAGTGCTGGCTGAGGGGCGTGTTGCTGAAGATGGCACGCATCAGCAACTATTAAATGAGCAAGGTTTGTATGCGCAGTTATATGGAACTTTGCAGTGCTAAAAACGATATAAACGGCTAAGTGTTCTAAGGATGTATTGCTAAGCCGTAATAAAGTATTTAAAGCACATAATTGAGTTGACAGAATTAACAATTGCGCCTAATCTACGCCCCGTCCACGAAATGGGGCTATAGCTCAGCTGGGAGAGCGCTTGCATGGCATGCAAGAGGTCGACGGTTCGATCCCGTCTAGCTCCACCACTTCTTCAGTCAAATGAAAAAGTGGCATAACATGAATGTGTTATGTTTTAGAAGGTTTTGTCCCCTTCGTCTAGTGGCCTAGGACACCGCCCTTTCACGGCGGTAACAGGGGTTCGAGTCCCCTAGGGGACGCCATTTTATAAGTCGCTACTTAAGCTGCGTCACCGGTATTTATCAGTGTATGAGCAGTAAGCGTTACATTAAAAATAGTAGCGATGAAAATTATTCAATTCTATAAACACTAATAAGCATTTAAGTATGTTTATTTAGAAGGTTTTGTCCCCTTCGTCTAGTGGCCTAGGACACCGCCCTTTCACGGCGGTAACAGGGGTTCGAGTCCCCTAGGGGACGCCATATTTTTTAAGTGATTTGTCTTGAAATTAAAAACCAGCGCACGCGCTGGTTTTTTTATGCCTTTTTTTAATTCGTCATGAGTCGGTCAGAAAAGCGCGCGGTGATTTAAACGTTATTCGCAGTGATGTAGTGCTGAGGCGCGTTAAAATAACTCATCGTCATTGCGACGTGCTTCGCGTTGCAGTTGGTAAACAAAGCGCTCAATAACGCGTTGGATGGCGCCGCTCATTTGATGAAAGGTGAAGCCTGCCTGTGTTGAATTTGAAGCCTCATCTTTGGATAGGTGGCGCAGTTCTGCGTTTAGGGTGATATTGCCGGAGGGTAAGGCGATATCAAATGCGTTATATAACTGGCCAAGCTGCAGATTGGGTGTCAGTAATTTAATGTCTAGCTTGCAGCCGGTTGCGGATATGTCAATTAAGCGTGCGGGTATGGGCTCTTGCAGTGACTTGCCATTGATTTTTACTTCGATGACTTGCTCTGGCAGGGTATTGGCGCGAAAGGCATTTCTGCGTTGATGGTAGCTGACCTCGGTTGGTAGGTTTAGCCAATAGCATGGCGCGCCGTCTATACTTGCCGCGAGTCCCTGCTGAATGTGTGACCACATCATGCGCACGCCATCACGATAGGCGGTAATCGTTACCTTTTCGCCGCTGACTAAATAGCGTTCGCCGTCATTGGGAATCAGTTCGTCATAAGCTAGGCGATTATTGTCGCGGTCAATATCTACGATATAGCTATGAAAGACCTGCTGGCGATCAGCAAAAGTCATCACTAATAAGTCGTGATGCTGCATCAGTGCGCGAAGGTTACTGATGATTTCGATCTGTGAGGTCAGTCTTTTTGGCGGCTGCGCAGCATTGCTCTCAGAAAACGAGTCAGACACTATCCGTACTTCCCTTTATTTCTGTGCTTAGAAAATATTGTTATTGGGCGTAAGTATATCAGTGAATAACCGAGTTTATCTGTTGAAATGTTTAGGCTTGGCTGAAAGGGCGCTGTTTTACACTGGAGGAAGCGCTGCCAGTTTTATCATACAGGGTCGGCGTGTCAGCGCCTCGAATAATATTGAGCATACTGTTGATGCTGACTTGGTTGCTGCGAATCAGACGGCCGTTGCGCAGGTTGGCTGCTTGGCATTGCTCAAGCAAATTGTTGAGCGCTGTGCTGCTTGTTAAAAGCTGTTCGCCAGCAGGTGATTGCTCGGCGAGCTGAATCAGGCCTGCTTGATTGGCAGTAAAATTGTTCTGCTTTAGATGCTGACTGCGCTCGCTGCTGTGTTGTTCAAGTTGGCGTAGAGCGGGTTGTTTCTTGGCGAGTAGGATTTGCAGTGTATCCAGTTTACGATCGCTTAGTGCAATAAACTCCTGCTCAAGAATCTCCAGTAGTTGTGTTGCTGTGTGGATGTCTTCGAGTAAAAGTTCAAGTATGCGTTGGTCGGCCATAATAGGTTTTATCTACTGTATATAAGGCGGTTTAGCGTTAAAACTGCGCTTCTAAATCAAGTAATTTGCTTGCAACGCGCTGGTTATCGACTTGATAACTACCGTCGGCAATGGCTTGCTTAAGTTGCGCTACTTTTTCTTCGTTCACGCGAGGTTGTTCGGCAATTTTATCAGTAAGACTCTGCAGTTGGCGCGCATCTTTACTTAATTGCACGGGTTCGCCAGTGCGCGTCTGTTGTGCGGTTGCCTCAGTGTTAGCTGGCTTGCTTGATTCTTGTGAATGCAGATGCGCAGGGTTCTGACGCAAATTCTGAGTGACAGGTTTGCTCAGTCCTGGTGCGCTGTTGGGGCGATTAAAGTCGATAGCCATGATGTTAACCTCAAATACAGTATTGGAACGCTTACTAGATAATCGGCCGCAGATTATAAAACTTTAGCATTGTTTTTTATATGCTAAAAGATGACCTGTTTTTGCAGGCTATTCGAAACTGTGTGTGAGTTTTTAGCTGACAACACTCTACTGCAGTCTGTTTCACATTGCCACCTCAACTTGCCCAGGTCCTGTCACTCTTGCATGAACGATACGCTGCGAGCGTGTATTGCGCACGCGTATCTGTTGGCCGATGGCTCCCTCCTCAAGTGCTGTGCCAGGCATGCGTACATACATGGAGTTGGCACGTGCGCTGATGACGACTTGATCGCCTTTGTTAATCGCTGCCGCTGCTTTTAAATAGTTTGCAGAGAAAATTTGATTAGGCTGTATAGGACGAGTGAGCTTTTGGCCGATAACATTTTCAAGATTCAGTATGTAGCCTTGTCTGAGGCTGCTAACATCGCGCTCTGAGAGTTGTACGTCAGAGGCCTGTACAATGCTGTTACGTTGCAGCGAGCGTAAAGCGGTTGCGACTTCCCGGTAAAGATTAACATGTCCAGGTACGAAAATTGTCCAAGGCGCATGACTGTCGCAGCGTACGCGAATAGTCACTCTGCCGAGCGGCTGGGTAGGGCTTTCAAGGCTGGCTTGCAGTGGTTCGGAGCAGAGCGGCAGGCGTAAGCGTGGGTCGAGTCGACCAATTTTCACTGTGTGCCGCCCGTTGATACTGTTTTCGGTCAGATATTCTTCAGTGATCTTCTCAAGAAATGCTTGGCTGGTGCCGATAATTTGTTGTTGTATCGTTTCGGCCTGAACGGAACTGATGGGCGCAACTAAGCAGCAAAACCAAAGCGCTTTGCTAAGGAGTCGACGTTGCATCATTGGCTGCCAAAAAAATGTCTTAATCTGCTTCATAATGTTGATAATGCAAAAAATATGCCGAATTTCAGCGATTTGTGTGCTGGAATGAAAAAATTAGGAGATTAAACATGTCCAGTGTAATGGATTCAGTTAACCAGCGAACCCAGCTCGTTGGACAAAATCGTTTAGAATTGCTGTTGTTTAGGCTTAATGGCCCACAGTTATACGGCATTAATGTATTTAAAGTACGTGAGGTTTTACAGTGTCCCCGCCTTACGCTGCTGCCAAAATCAAATCCTATTGTGCGTGGTGTGGCCAGTATCCGTGGGCGTACGATCCCTGTAATGGACTTAGCTTTAGCCACAGAGCGTAAAGCGCTTGAAAACCCAGACAAGGGTTTCGTTATCATTGCTGAATATAATATGAAAGAGCAGGGCTTCTTAGTCAGTGCGGTTGATCGTATTGTTAATCTGAACTGGGAAGACATTCATGCCCCTCCGCAAGGTTCAGGCCGTGACCATTATTTGACTGCAGTAACACACTTAGATGGTCAGTTGCTCGAGGTGATTGATGTTGAAAAAGTTTTAGCTGAGGTGTCACCGACTTCAGAGGAAATTTTAACTGATGCCTTGACTGAAGAAGTGCGTATTAGTGCACTCAGTAAAAAAGTTTTAATCGTTGATGATTCCTCGGTTGCCCGTAAACAAGTGCTGCGCTGCTTACAAGAGGTCGGCGTTGAGGTTGTAGCGCTTGATAATGGACGCATGGCCTATGAGTATCTGCAACAGATGCTTGAAGAGGGTAGAGTACCGGCCGAGGAGTTTATGATGATGATTTCAGATATCGAAATGCCAGAAATGGATGGTTACACACTAACCTCTGAAATACGTAGTGATTCACGTCTTAAAGATTTGCATGTCTTGCTACATACGTCGCTATCAGGCGTATTTAATAAAGCGATGATAGAAAAAGTTGGCGCCGATGGCTTTTTAGCAAAGTTTCGCCCTGATGACTTAGTCGATCTTGTCATAGAGCGCATTAAAGCAGTTGATGCGCTATAATTAGGTCATCTTTGGGTGCGTATATAAAATCATATTTAAAGCACTATTTAAAAAAGGCGGTCAGTGTGTCGGTCTCACAATCTGAGTTTAATACGTTCAGGCAATTTCTTGAGAGTAAATCAGGGATTGTTTTGGGCGATAACAAACAGTACTTGGTGACAAGTCGCTTAAAAAAGCTACAAGATGAGCACGGCATTAAATCGTTGACGGAGTTAATGGCGCGGATACAGGCACAGCCCCGTGGAGCATTGCAAGAACAAGTGATTGATGCAATGACCACCAATGAAACGTTGTGGTTTAGGGATACTTATCCGTTTGAAGTGATGAAAAATAAAGTGTTGCCAGAGTTGCTGCAAAAGCACCCTAACCAGCGTTTAAGAATTTGGTCGGCGGCATGCTCTTCAGGTCAAGAGCCCTATTCGTTATCGATGACCATTGATGAGTATGAGCGTGCAAACCTAGGGCAGGCTAAATGTGGCGTGCAAATTGTGGCCACCGATCTGTCTCCATCAATGTTGCAGGCGTGTAAAGCGGGTGAGTATGACAGTTTGGCGATTGCTCGCGGTTTATCGAGTGATCGTTTACAGCGTTATTTTGATAAAACGCTCACCAATCGTTGGGTGGTTAAGCCTGCGATTAAAAACCGTGTTGAGTTTCGAACATTAAACTTATTAGACAGCTATGCGGTTATGGGTAAGTTTGATGTGGTGTTTTGTCGAAATGTCCTGATCTATTTTTCAGCAGACGCTAAGAAAGATATTTTAAAGCGCATTCATGCCACTCTAAAACCTGGCGGCTATCTATTTTTAGGGGCATCAGAAGCGCTTAATACTTTGCCTGAGTTGTACAGCATGGTGCAATGCAGTCCAGGGATTATTTACCAAGCGAAGTAATCCTTAAAAGACCTCGACTGACTAAAGGTCTTTTTTATATCTATGATTTGAAAAAAGCAAAGCTATCCGCACGTGCTGCCGGCCAGAATCGTTGGAACACAATGTGTTCTGGTAATTGTTCGAGATTGAGCAAGTCGCCGGGTTGCAGGTAAGGATGCAAAGTAGATAAAGAGCGTACTAAGGTTGGTGAAACGCGGCGGATAATATGCTCAGGGCCAAGATCACTTGGATGCTGCAAACCTGCCGCTTCAATCAGTTCGCGTAGTGTCGCTACCGTGCGGGTATGAAAGCTATGCACGCGTGTCGCCTTATCCGGCACATCAAGCCCCTGCCAGCGTTTAGAGTTTTGCGTTGCAATTCCGGTCGGGCAGCGGTCGGTATGACAGACTTGTGATTGAATACAGCCTAGCGCAAACATAAATCCGCGTGCTGAATTACACCAATCTGCACCCAGCGCTAAAGTACGGGCGATATCAAAAGCGGTAATAATTTTACCTGCCGCACCGATTTTAATCTTATCACGCAAGTTGATGCCGACTAGGGTGTTGTGCACCAGCATTAGACCTTCACGCATTGGTGTACCAATATGGTCGGCAAACTCAAGCGGCGCTGCACCGGTACCGCCTTCTCCTCCATCCACCACAATGAAGTCAGGGGTAATCCCAGTGCTGAGCATGGCTTTAGCAATGGCAAACCACTCCCAAGGATGACCCACTGCCAGTTTGAAACCGGTCGGTTTACCGCCGGATAAGTCACGCAGCTGCGCTATAAAGTGCAGCAACTCTTCAGGGCTGGAAAATGCTGAGTGCGCTGCGGGTGAAATGCAGTCTTGGCCTTCAGGTACACCACGCGTGCGGGCGATTTCTGCGTTAACTTTGGCGCCAGGCAGCATGCCTCCATGCCCAGGTTTAGCGCCTTGTGAGAGCTTCAATTCGATCATTTTTACTTGCTCAAGCGTCGCGCGCTCGGCAAAGCGTTCAGAACTAAAGGTGCCGTCATCATTGCGCGCGCCAAAATAACCTGAGCCCAACTCCCAAACCATATCGCCACCGTGTTCTCGATGATAGCTAGAGATCGAGCCTTCACCTGTATCGTGGTAAAACTGACCGAGGCGAGCGCCTTTATTGAGCGCACGAATTGCGTTGGGTGAGAGCGAGCCAAAGCTCATCGCAGAAATATTAAAAATACTGGCGGAGTAAGGTTGTTTGCAATCCGGTCCACCGATACTGACGCGAAAGTTCTCATCAGTAATTTTTGTTGGGCTAATGGAGTGGTTGATCCACTCATAGCGTGTGCCGTAGACATTTTGCTCGGTACCAAAGGCGCGGGTTTCCAATTCGGATTTGGCACGCTGATAGACTAAAGCGCGTTGATCATGCGAGAAGGGTACTTCATCATCATCGGCTTCAACGATGTACTGACGCAACATTGGGCGCAGCTCTTCAAACATATAGCGGATATGCGCAGCAATTGGGTAGTTACGGCGTAAAGTTGAATGCGTTTGGCGCAGATCAGCCACCCCGAGTATTGTTAAAGCAATACATACCGCGCTGAGCAGTAACCACCAAGGATTGGTTGACGCCAATAGCAGAGTGCCTAGACTGCCTAAAATAGCAGCAGCAAATACTGCGTAACGTATAACAAGCATAAAATCTCCAATAAATGTTTGCTTAAGTACAAGCATCAGCTCACTACAGGCTTTGGCTGGGTTATAACTGCTGTGTCGAAAAGGTGTCGCATTGACTGACTTTGCCAGTTTTATAACCTTGACTGAACCAGCGCTCACGCTGAGCAGAGGTGCCATGGGTAAATGAGTCGGGCACCACATGACCCTGTGCTTGCTTTTGTAGATGATCATCGCCAATCGCTTGCGCGGCATTTAACGCATCTTTTAGATCGCCAGGTTCCAGCCAAGCATGCCGTTGTTGGGCGTGATGTGCCCAGACGCCAGCAAAACAATCGGCTTGCAGTTCTTGACGCACCAGTAAACCATTGTGCCCCGTGACCCGTTCGCCACGCTGGCGTGCGTTATTTACCCGAGCTGACACACCTAATAAAGTTTGTACATGGTGGCCGACTTCGTGAGCGATTACGTAGGCTTGCGCGAACTCGCCCGTGGCGGCAAAGCGTTGTTCCATTTCTTTAAAGAACGAAAGATCTAAATACACCTGCTGGTCGCCTGGACAATAAAACGGCCCAACGGCGGAATCAGCTAAGCCACACGCCGAGCGTACGCTGCCGTTGAATAGGATAAGGCTAGGGTCTTGGTAGGTTTTCCCCGCTTGTTGAAACAATGCGCGCCATGTATCTTCCGTGTCACCTAAAATGGCGCGAACAAACTCAGTCTGTGCATTATTGCGCGGTGTGGCTGGCTGATTGCTAGCACCACCGGTATTAATGCCGCCTTGTTGGATAGCTTGATCGGCGATATTGCCGATAATCTGCATCGGGTCTTGATCGCTCATTAGGCCAACAATAACGATCACCGCGACAGCCCCTAAACTAAGACCTTTACCAGCGATTCCTCCTTTGCCACGCTGATCGACAACATTATCGCTGCGGCGAGCTTTTTTCCAGCGCATAAAAACTCCTATGATTGATTGGCTGAGTGAGTGTCTGGTTAAGAGGTATGCCAGTTGATGGTTTCTACGCTGCCATCTGCGCTGACTTGCAGCCAGCAATTGGTATCGATTTCTCCATCGGCTTCTTGCCAACTGTTGGGTGCGTAGCGCACATTAATGTGGAGGTGGGCTGCGGCTGCTTGGGCGCACTGCGCGTCATCAGCCCAAGGTGATGTATTACTTTCCAGCAGTAAACTGTGCCATTTGCCCACAGCTTGCTCAAACCACACCACTGGAATATTGGCGCAGAGGCAGCGTGACACGCGACCTTTTTGCTGCCACTGACAGGGTGCATCCAGTGCAGTAGCCAGCCATGCGCTAATCGCTTCACGGTTGCTGTCTTTGATATAAATTTCGATATCAGGTTGCTGCATAAGTTAAATTTCCGTTTTTTCAATCCAGTCATAGCGAATAGCGACGGTCGTGGTGAGCGTTTGCCCAATCACTGCTTCACGTCGCTCAGCGTTGGCTCGCCAGCCGTGAGGTGTCATGGCTAACAGATCGCTGCGTGCTTGTGCATCGGTTAAAGTCAGGGTGAAGCGCAAGGTTTCGCTGTGTACAGGCTGCATACCTTGCGGGATTAACTGCAAATGCTTGCTGTCATCATAGCTGCGCACTTCATCATAGAGTTGCTCGCGCAGTTCCTGTAGATGATCGCTGCAAGGCCCCATTCTTAACAGTGCACCGCCTGGCGCGAGTACGCGCTGCGCTTCTTGCCAGTCTAGGGGGCTGAAGATGCTGGCGATTGCTTGGCAACTATGATTTGCAAGTGGTAAACGTGCCATGCTGGCGACCAGCCAAGTGGTCTGTGCATGGCGTTTACAGGCTTGTTTGACAGCTTCACGAGAAATATCCAGTGCATAACCTTGGCTGTTGGGCAGTGCCTCAGCAATGTGTGCTGTGTAATAGCCTTCACCGCAACCAATATCCAGCCATTGTTGTGGTTGGCGCGCTTGCATTAAAGCGGCAAAGCGCTCTGCGAGCGGAGCGTAATGGCCTGCTGAAAGAAAATTACGACGTGCTTGCACCATCGCTGGATTATCCCCTGGTGCACGGCTGTTTTTATGTTGCACAGGTAAGAGGTTGATATAGCCTTGACGAGCGCGATCAAAGCTGTGCTGATAAATGCAGCGTAAGCTCTTTTCATGCGCCGTCAGTGCTGATTGGCAGATGGGACAAATAAGCATGTCAATCCCCGAGCCCACAACGGTGATGGGCTGGATTAAAAATAGATAAAAAATATATGTGCATCATGCTGTGTCAGGCAGCGTTGAGCAGCACAATAAACTCTGTGTACAGTGTAGTGAAATAGCCTGTGTTTTGTAAGCACTGTAAGGATTGCTGCTAGAATGTGGCAGCAGTTTTTTTGAGGTTGTTCAATGGATGATTTACGTTTTGGCGGCATTGCGCGCTTATACGGTATTGAGGGTTTGCAGCGTTTAGAGCAGGCGCATGTTGCTGTGGTGGGTGTTGGTGGGGTGGGGTCTTGGGCGGCTGAGGCTTTGGCGCGTTCAGGTGTTGGAGAGATCTCTTTGTTTGATCTGGATGATGTTTGTATTACCAATACCAACCGTCAAGCACACACCTTAACCGACACTGTTGGCCAGGCAAAAGTTGACGTGATGGCGCAGCGTATTCTGGCGATCAATCCAGTGTGTACAGTACATGCGGTGCCTGATTTTGTTAGCCAGGAGACGATGGCTGAGTACATTACTGAAACGCTTGATTTTGTTGTGGACTGTATTGATAGCGTACAAACTAAAGCTGCACTGATTGCGTGGTGCAAGCGTCGTAAGATTAAAATTATTACCACCGGCGGTGCTGGCGGGCAGATTGACCCGACGCAGATTAGAGTGGGGGATTTGAATAAAACCTTTAATGATCCGTTGGCTTCGCGGGTACGCTCGTTACTGCGCAGTGAATATGGTTTTTCCCGTACGGCAAGTAGTCACTACAGTGTGCCGTGTGTCTATTCAACCGAGCAGCTACGTTACCCTAACCCTGATGGCAGTATTTGCCTGAATAAAATTTTTGTTGGTGATGGGGTGAGGCTTAATTGTGCGGGAGGTTTTGGCGCGGCGATGACTGTGACGGCAAGTTTTGGTTTAGTGGCTGCGGCACGCGTGATAGATAAGTTGGTCGCAGGCGCGCGACGCCCTTCAGAGAGCGCTAAACCTTCTGTAAGCAGCTAGTTAATGCAGTTTTGGCATGCCTGAAATTACGCTTGTATAGCTTACACGACAGGCTCGAATAAACCCTGCAAATGATCAATGAGTATTTCGGGGTAGATATGGTAAGCGTGGCTCATTGGCAGATTAACACCTACCCCGAAGTACGACATGCACCACACCGCATCAGCCAGCCAAAGGATAAAAGCAAATCAGTTATACGCATGCCGTACCTTGTGAGTATCGCTGTTCCCTTAACGAGGCATCCTGCCTCGATGCGGGTGCTACGTCATCCATGACTCTGCTAGTCGCGACACTCACAAGGTACTCATTGATCAGTGATGTTGTTGGCGGATTTGGCGCATGACGCTTTTAAAGCAATTATTCTGCTAACTTTTGTTTGTCTGCATTAAATGTATATCTGCACAGCAAACTGGAACTGCAATGGCGCAAACCCTACAAATGATCAACGAGTGCTTCGGGGTGGGTGTGCTGAGCGAGCCAAGGAGGGCGAGCGCCGGAGTTGAACCTTGGATAGGTTCATCGACGGATAAACACTTACCCCAAAGTACGACATGCACCACACCGCATTAGCCAGCCAAAGGATAAAAGCAAATCAGTTATACGCATGCCGTACCTTGTGAGTATCGCTGTTCCCTTAACGAGGCATCCTGCCTCGATGCGGGGCTACGTCATCCATGACTTCGCTAATCGCGACACTCACAAGGTACTCATTGATCAGTGATGTTGTTGGCGGATTTGGCGTATGACGCTTTTAAAGCAATTATTCTGCTAACTTTTGTTTGTCTGCATTAAATGTATATCTGCACAGCAAACTGGAACTGCAATGGCGCAAACCCTACAAATGATCAACGAGTGCTTCGGGGTGGGTGAGCGCCAGTGCGCTGATAAGTAGCTCAGCACAGCTGCTAAAGTATTGAACTAACCCGCAGTTTTACATTCTTAAGACGGTAGCCAGTCTATAGGGTCGCCTGTTAATATCACGACCTTAGCACCCATGAAAGCCGCAAGGCATAAGGTAAGGATATTATAATGAAGTTACATCGTTTAGCGGCTTCGGTTGCTGTATTAAGTCTCGTATTAGCAGGTTGTGATAATCAAGCCGCAGACAGTGCTGACCTGAAAACACCAGCGCAAAAAGCTTCTTACGGTATTGGTTTAAGCATGGGTAAAAACCTCAGCCAAGAAGGTATGGATGATCTTGATTCACAAGCCGTCGCTTTAGGTATTGAAGATGCATTGGCGAAAAAAGATCAGCGTCTGACTGATGAAGAATTGATGGAAGCCTTTGGTTTCTTACAATCTCGTGCGCAGGAGCGTATGTCTGCACTGAATGATCAAGCGGCTAAAGCGGGTGCTGATTTCTTAGTAGAAAATGCTAAGCGTGATGGCGTGATGACCACCGACTCAGGCCTGCAATATGAAGTCGTAACAAAAGCTGAAGGTGCACAACCTAAACTCAGTGATGTTGTTCGCGTTCACTACCAAGGTACTTTAGTTGATGGTTCAGTGTTTGATAGCTCTGTCGAACGTGGCGAACCTGTTGAATTCCCAGTTGGCGGTGTGATTCCTGGCTGGGTCGAAGGTTTACAGTTGATGAAAGTCGGTGAAAAATACAAATTCTATATTCCTAGCGAATTAGCTTATGGTGCGCAAAGCCCAACGCCAGCGATTCCAGCGAACTCTACTTTGCTTTTCGAAGTGGAGTTGTTAGATATCGTGGGTCAACCCGCTGCTGATGTAGAAGCTGATGAGCCGGCACCAGTAATCGAAGAGTAAAACTCTTATTGTGCTGTGAAAACGCCCTGCTTATGTCAGGGCGTTTTGTTTTCTGTCACCTGTAAAATAAAGCTTAGTTTGGGTGCGCCGCGCTGTGCATGTATTTTCTAGCGCTGTGGCGTAACATTGAGAAAAAATTATCAATTTATTTGGATAGTATTATGAATGTACAAGTGATTGCGCGTGATGGTAAGCCTGAGTATGCAGTGCTGCCATGGGAGCAATATCAGCAATTGCTTAAAGACGCTGGGCGCGATAAGCCTATTGCTGAGCTTGAGCCGTCTTTAGCCAGTTTGCGTGAGCTTAAAGCACTGCGTGAGCAAGCAGCGTTAACGCTTGAAGATGTTGCACGCGAAGCTGGGATCAGTCCGCACTACTTGCAGATGATTGAGAGCGGCGAGCGTGAAGTCAGTGATGTACTTAAACGCACTTTAGCGCGTGCTTTAAAGGTTTCAGGTTGGCAAGATGAGTGAAACGTTGCGCCTTACTGTTGAGCAGCGTAGCGGCTTATTAAGGCTGTTAGGCGAAACTCAGTGCCAGCGCAGAGTTATCACTTATCGACAAGTGATTGAGCGGTTACAACTGCCAGCGCCGAGTGTGCGCCGCTTGGCTTCAGCTTTAGAGCAACTGGCCAGAGCTGATCATGCACACGGTTGGCCATTACGTAGTGCATTAGTGGTCAGTCAAGCGCGCCCAGCGCATCCGCAGTTGGGTTTTATCCAGTGTGTAGAAAAACTAGGCCGCTTTCAGGGTGTCATCGATGAAAGCAATGTTGCCGTCTGGCTCAGTACTGAGCTGGCGCAGGTGTATCTATTCAGCTATCCAGAGGTGTAAGTATGTTATTTGCAAAGTTACGTACGCAACTCGGTTATACCGTTGCGCGCAAGTTGTTTAATCAGCGCTGGGCGGTTGAGAATCAGCGTATCTGGCAGTGGATGCAAGAGCGTTTTGCACGTATGAGCCAGTATGATGATGTTTCCGCACGCGCTTTTTATGGGCATGTATTGTTGCATCGCGGACAGGGCTTAGCGGCTAAAAGTGAAGGCTTACGCCTACTGCGTTTAGCTGCTGAAGCGGGTGATGCAAAGTCTGCTTATCAGCTGGGGGTACAAGCCTTGGCTGGCTCGCTTAATGAACCTGCGAACGCTTTACAAGCAGCACATTGGTGGGAGTTGGCGGGACGTGCCGGCCATCCTTTAGCGTTACAGCGTTTATTAGAGTTGTACGAGCTGGGCGGTCCACAATTATCAGCCAGTGCCGACGATGCGCAGCGGATCAAACAGCAGCTGGCTGTTGTGCAAGGCTTAGCTTAAGTTGAGTGCGTTTTTGTAGGATTTGTAGAGCGTGTTCTGATAAAACAACTGTCCCGCCAAATACGGCGGGACAGTTGTTTTCAACGTGGTCTTTTATTGGCGACTTGCCAGCGGTGCTAAACTTAACCAATCCAATAAGATACGTCCTGTTTCCGATAGATAAGCATCGTCTTCTGGTTTAACTTTCTTATCTTCTTCAGCAGCGGCTAGATGATCGTCTTCGTCATCCTTGATCATTGTTTTCAGCAGTTCTTCACCTTTTTGGACTCGACGTGCATTTTCAATATCGAGTTGTTTTTGCTCGATTTTTGCATACTGCGCACGTCGCTCAACTTCATTGAGACTGACTTCAGTATCTTTCATTAAACGTTGAGTAAGGGCTAGACGAGCACGGCTAAAGACGAAGTCTGGGTCGTTATCGGTCCGTGCATCATGGCGTGCTTTAAGCTCAGCAATAAAAGGTTTAAACGGGTCTTTGCCAGGTGTTAATGCAGGTTTAATGCTATCCCACGGCATGGCCTCAGGGAGTGCGCTTTCACCAATCTCACTAATATCCATATCGGCTGGGTAGCTGATATCAGGGATGACCCCTTGATGTTGTGTGCTTTGTCCTGAAACACGATAGAACTTAGCCAGAGTCAATTTTAACTCACCATGGTTCAGCGGCTGAATCGTTTGCACTGTGCCTTTGCCAAAGGTTTGTCCGCCGATAATCAAGGCGCGGTGATAGTCTTGCATGGCACCGGCAAAAATCTCTGAAGCCGAGGCTGATAAGCGGTTAACCAATACCGATAGAGGGCCTTTATAGAAAGCGCCTTTATGCTCGTCGGCTAATACATCAATACGACCATCACTGTTACGCACCAGTACGGTTGGACCTTGTTCAATAAATAAGCCGGTCAGCTCTGTAGCTTCTTGTAATGAACCACCGCCGTTGTTGCGTAGGTCAATGACAATGCCTTCCACTTGCTCTTTTTGCAGCTCAGTGATCAGGCGTTTGACATCACGGGTGGTGCTTTTGTATTCGGGATCACCTGCGCGATAGGCTTTAAAATCTAAGTAAAAAGCAGGGATTTCAATCACTCCGAGCTTAACTTTGCGGCCGTCTTGATCCAGATTGAGTATCGATTTCTTTGCTGCTTGCTCTTCGAGCTTGACCGCTTCACGGGTCAATGTGACGACCTTACTGGTTTGATCATTAGGCGCATTGCTGGCAGGAATGATTTCCAAACGTACTTGTGAGCCTTTCGGGCCACGAATCAGCTTAACCACCTCATCGAGACGCCAGCCAATGACATCAACGAGCTCATTGCTGCCTTGACCAACAGCAATGATCTTATCGGCAGGGGCGACCAGTTTGCTTTTTTCGGCAGGGCCCGCTGGGATTAAACGAACGATTTTTACGTGTTCATTATCACCTTGCAGCATGGCACCAATCCCTTCCAGGGAAAGGCTCATATTGATGTCAAAATTTTCTGCGTTATCTGGCGAGAGATAAGTGGTATGCGGATCATAGGTTTGCGCAAAAGCATTGATGTAAGCTTGAAAGACATCTTCGCTGCGGGTTTGCTTCAAACGTTTTTGTTGATTTTTATAGCGCTTAACCAATAATTTTTCGATCGCTTCAGGCTCTTTGTTGGCGATTTTTAAGCGTAATACTTCATCTTTTAAACGCTTACGCCATAAATCTTTGAGCGCTTGATCGTCGGATGCCCATTGTGCTTTCTCGCGATCGGTTTCAAACGATTCTGCGATACTGAAGTCAATGTGTTCAATGCCCTGGTTGAGTTCCGCTAAGGCATAGTCTAAGTATTGATCTAAGCGCTCAAGCTGATGTTTATACATGGCATAGCCAGGCTTAAGGTTGCCTGCTTTAAGTAGGTCGTCAAACTGTGTTTCCCATGCGTTAAATGTCTGCACGTCTTGCGCAGTAAAGTACATGCGCGCAGGGTCAAGCATTTTTAGGTAGCCTGCGTACATCTTGCGTGATCGGGCATTATCTAAAGGCGGCTTACTGTAATGATGGCGTTTAAGGAGCTCCACTACGTTAAGGCTCGCAATCATTTGGTCGCGATCGGGTTGTAAGTAGTCCCATTGTTGTGCTTTGCTCACTGCATACGCGGCAGGTAAAGCGGCGAGGCCAATGACTAGAGCCAGGGCTGAACGAGTTAAAGTGTGCTTCATGCTGATTCTTCGTCTGAGTGAGTAATGACGCATTTTAGGCCGCCTAAAGTGTTTACAGTTCCATTGTAAGCTGTATTCAGTGAATAAATAGATACAGTTAAACATTATGATTAATAATATGGAGACACAATGAAAGCATTGCAAGGCAATCAAGGTCGTCCAGCGCTTATTGACTGTGCGATACCATCCTGCAACGCAGGTCAAGTACGAATTCGTGTTGTCGCAGCAGGGATCAATCGTGCCGACTTATTACAGGCCGCGGGTTTGTATCCGCCGCCACCGGGAGTTAGCGATATTCTCGGCTTAGAATGCGCAGGCATCATCAGTGAAGTGGGAGCCGGCAGCCATTGGCAAGTGGGTGATCGCGTCTGTGCATTGTTGGCCGGCGGCGGTATGGCAGAAGAAGTCTGTGTCGATGCACGCCATGTTTTACCCGTACCACAAGGTCTAAGCTTATTAGAGGCTGCAGCGATTCCTGAAGTGTATGCCACCGCTTGGTTGAATGTGTTTCAGTTAGCTCAGCTGCAACCGGGTGAAAAGGTTTTGCTGCATGCCGGTGCCAGTGGTGTCGGTTCGGCGGCTATCCAATTATGTAAAGCCTTTAACAGTCCGTGCTGGGTCAGTGTTGGCTCGGCTGAGCGTTTAGCCTATTGCCAAGCATTGGGTGCAGAAAACGGAGTGGTTCGCGGTGACAGCATTGAGGGTTTACTCGATTTTGCCCCTTTTGATGTGGTGCTTGATCCAGTCGGTGCCAGCTATGCTGCGCTGAACTTGAAGATGCTTGCCCTTGATGGTCGCTGGGTGAATATTGGTTTGATGGGTGGGCGCCGCGCTGAGTTAGATCTAGCGCAATTGCTGAGTAAACGTATTCAGTTGATTGGTTCCACCTTACGCAGCCGTAGCGATGCTTTTAAAGGTACGTTGATTGCTCAGCTTACTGAAAAAGTTTGGCCACTGTTTACTAGCGGAGTGCTGCAAGCACAAGCTGAAGAAGTGTTTGTTTGGGCTGATGCTGAAGCGGCCTTTGCTCGATTGGCCAGTAATCAGGTCAACGGTAAAGTGGTGCTGCAGATCGCCCAAGAGTAAGTTTTGCTAGCAACGCAGTATCGTTGGCGAGATTAAAACTCCAGCTGTGCTGCGTTGCTCCAAATCCCTTAATTTCAGCCTGTCGTATGCAACGCTTGCCATGCGCAATACACCGCAAAGATTAAAAACCCTGCAGCAGCAAGAGCGCGAATGAGTTTCAGCGGTAAGCGTTCGGCGGCAAAGTTACCGATGACGACTACGGGAACATTGGCCAGCAGCATGCCGATTGTTGTGCCGCAAACGACCACCCAGAAATACTCAAATTGCGCAGCGAGCATCACTGTGGCGACTTGCGTTTTATCACCCATCTCAGCAATAAAGAAAGCCATTAACGTTGCAATAAACGGGCCGTATTGAGTGGTAAGGTTACCGTCATTATCCAAGGTGTCAGGTACTAGAGTCCAGGCGGCAACGGCTAAGAAACTTGCGGCTAAAAGCCACAGTAACGTGCTGTCTGAGAAAAGTTGTGCGACCTGATGACCCACTGCGGCAGCCAATAAATGATTGGCTAAAGTCGCCACTAAAATGCCAAGAATAATAGGAATAGGTTGGCGATAACGCGCTGCAAGTAGCAGGGCTAGCAGTTGAGTTTTATCACCAATTTCGGCTAATGCAACGATGCCCGTTGAGACTAAAAGTGTTTCAAACATACACGAGACCTTAGGGCGGATAGATTAGGTAACCATGACATACACAGCCTTTCCACCCGGTAAGGTTATGCATGTCATGGGTCTCGTCAGCCAAAGTTATGTGTCATCACACAATGCACATCAACTCAGGTGCGCACGCCATGATCGGTTGATCAAGTATGTTGACGTGCACGCTATGGATCATTCCAGAGCAGACTACTCCCCCAAGACGAGGGGCATATTAAGTAAACTCTGTACTTAAATCAATGCAATTAGAGCGTTGTATTGATGTCCAGTGGCTCGTCATCGTCATCAGTGACTTGGCGAATTGACAGGCGTATTTCTGCTGGTAATACGCGCTTGGCCGCACTTTCGGCTAACGCCCCGAGTTTGTCGTGGTAACTTAATTGGCCTTCTGCGTTTGCTTGCAAAACACCTTCATTGATGAGCGTTTGAATAAAGTGACGGAATAAGCTTTTATCGAAAAATTCTGGTGCGTTGAGTCCGTGGAGAATGGATAAACGCTGCGCCATTACCGTGCACAGCGCTTCTAGTTGTTGTGCATCTAAGGCGTTTTGACCTTTATTGAGTAATAAAGCAATCGCCATATAGAAACGCTGCAGAGTTTGCAGCAAAGTACGCGCCAGTAAGCTGAGTAATACATAGTGCTGGGAGCTGGGTGCTGGACGTTGATAGGTTTCGCCATTACGTTGTAATAACCCATGTTCGACAAAACTGTTCAGCCACTGGTTAATGACCGCATCAAGCTCATCCAGCGACCAATGAATAAATAATTCGGCTTGTAAGTAAGGGTAGAGCGCACGCGCCAAGGCAATGATTTGGCTGCGTGTCATGCGTGCATTGCTGTGAAAAAAACTTGCTAATAGCGCCGGCAAAGCAAACACATGCAGCACATTGTTGCGGTAGTAAGTCATTAATACTGCATTGTTTTCATCGAGGTAGTAGATGCGACCCAGCGCATCTTGCTGTTCGCTAATCAGCTGCATATCACGTACATAATGAATAACGCTTGCGCCATCGCCTTCCGGAAGACTGGTATAAGCCGAATAAGGCACACTGCGTAACAATGATAGATACAAATTAATCACCCGTGTTAGCGCATTTTCATCCAGCGCTAAACGCTGGGTTGAAAGCAGGGCAGATGCGACTAGATTGACGGGGTTAATAGCTGCAGCAGCATTGATATGCTGTGCGATGCGGGTGGCTAATTGTTGCGCTGCATAGCCGCTCAGCTCAGGATTTTCAATGCTGATTTCTTGCTGCCAGTTCGGCTGCTGCTGAGCCATAAATTCAGCCAGCTTCAGCGGCTGACCAAAGTTCACTGACACTTTGCCAAAGCGTTGCTTTCTAATCGCCGCGACCACTCGAAATACATCGAAAAAGGATTCTTTTTTCTTGCTGGCACCACGTAACTCGCCGAGATAAGTGCGGCCTTCTAAAACCCGTTCATAGCCGATATACACGGGTACAAACACAATCGGTAAACGCTGCGAGCGGATAAAGCTTTTTAAGGTAATGGCTAACATGCCAGTTTTGGGTTGCAAAGTGCGGCCCGTACGTGAGCGACCGCCTTCGACAAAGTACTCCACCGGAAAACCTTTACTAAATAGTGTGTGCAGATACTCATTGAATACGCTGGCGTACAGTGGATTTCCACGGAAGGTGCGGCGCATAAAGAACGCTCCGCCGCGCCGTAACAGGCCGCCTAAAATGGGCATATTTAAGTTGATTCCGGCTGCAATATGCGGCGGCGTTAAACCGTTGGTAAACAGCAAATAAGACATCAGCAAGTAATCAATATGGCTGCGGTGGCAAGGGATATAAATGACTTCGTGACCATGCGCGACCTCACGCACACCGTCGAGGTTATGTACCTTAATACCGTCATAAAACTTGTTCCAAAACCAGCTCAGCACCAACTCTAAAAAACGAATCGCCGTGTAGGCATAATCAGACGCAATCTCGTTGCCGTACTTCAGTGCCCGCTGCTGGGCTTTTTCGATGCTGATACCATCTCGATCTGCCTCTTCAATAATGCTTTTTTGCACTTGCGGCTCATGGATTAAGGCTTTGACCAAGTTGCGCCGATGCGAGAGATCGGGACCAATTACGGCTGCTTTGCTATTACGGAAATGCACTCTTAATAAACGGTGCAGCATGCGTTGGGTGCGTTCTTCGCCTTTTCCTTGCGCGACTAAATCAGCCAATTGAATCGGTGCGGAAAACTGTACGCGGGTTTTATGCCCTAAAATAAGTACTTGGAAAAAACGGCGTAAGCGCCCAGTCACCGCCCAGCTATCCGCTAATAACAACTTCCAAGGGCTGGTTTCTCGATCCGGTGATTGCCCCCAAAACACAGTAACTGGAATCACTTGCACATTGTTAATGCGGCCTGATTCAACCGCTTGCACTAACTTTTTTAAGGTGGGTGCGAGGTGTTGTTTGCTTTTACGGCCTGCCCAATCAGGTTCGAGGCGTAAGTAAAAAAAACTTGCCAGCTGTTCTAAGGCGGGGTCATTTAAGTGCGCAATCGGTCGGTTCAGCCCAGCTTTGCGGCATTCATTATCCAGTACGACCAAATCGCTAATGGAAGGTTTTTGTAGCACGTAAACCTGCAAAACATCACTGCGTAAACCATGAAAGACACTGCTGTCGATGGTTTCTGAACGTACCCATAGCAGTAGCAATCGGCGTAGAAAAGAAAAGTATAAGCGGCGAATGGATGAAAAACTCATAAACAACGGGTTCCAGATCAAGAGCAGTAATGTGCCATATTTTAAAAATAATAAATATTTTCTTGTACTAACAACAAGATTACGCTTTTTACGAAAATTTGGCCGTTTAAAATAGGCAGTCTGCTGTCATAACGCGATAAATCGCATTTTAATGCTGAGCTTGCCTGCTATGCTCTTTCTTTTTTTAAAATGCAGTGGCACAGTTCTGCAGTTTTCGTAAGCCGCTTTATCTAAAGTGGCAAACCCGTAGTGATGGTAGGGTGGAATAATGATCAAAGTAACGCACTTAACCAAACGCTTTGTGCAACAGGTGGCGGTAGATGACCTCTCATTTACGATTGAACCAGGTGAAGTCGTTGGGTTTTTAGGCCCAAACGGTGCAGGAAAGTCCACCACGATGAAAATGCTCACGGGCTTTTTGCAGCCTTGTGAGGGCCGCGTCAGCATCTGTGGTTTTGATATTGGCAAACAGACCTTACAGGCGCAGCGCTTAATTGGCTATTTGCCAGAAGGGGCGCCGTGCTATGGCGATATGAGTGTGCTCGATTTTCTAACCTTTATTGGGCAGGTTCGCGGCTATCGTGGCAAAGAGCTCAAACAACGTGTGGCGCGTGTCATCGCTTTGCTTGAACTTGAACGAGTGGCTGAGCAAAGCATTGATACGTTATCTAAAGGCTTTAAGCGTCGGGTCGGCTTGGCGCAAGCGGTGCTGCATGATCCTAAAGTGTTGATTTTAGATGAACCCACTGATGGCCTTGATCCGAATCAAAAACATCAGGTACGCAAACTGATTAAGAGCTTAGCGGTGGATCGTATTGTGATTATTTCCACGCATATCTTGGAAGAAGTCAGTGCCCTGTGCTCCCGTGCGATGGTCATCAGTCACGGCCGTTTACTGATTGATGAAACACCTTACGAGTTACAAAGCCGCTCACGTTATCACCAAGCGGTCACCGTCCTGTCTGAACAACCGCTGGATCGTCAGCTGTTACAAGCGCTGCCTGGCGTGATGGACATTGAAGATAACCCACGGGACGGCAGTGTTACTTTGTTAGCTGAGCCTGGACACGTTATTTTTCCTGCAGTGAACCGATTGATTCATACGCAAGGTTGGCAGGTGCGTGAGCTGGAAGTAGAGCGTGGTCGTTTAGATGAAGTGTTCCGTAGTTTGACC
Organism: Pseudomonas sp.; assembly: GCA_034006605.1. Taxonomy (GTDB): domain Bacteria; phylum Pseudomonadota; class Gammaproteobacteria; order Pseudomonadales; family Pseudomonadaceae; genus Denitrificimonas. Next base: position 74,382 of record JAVESM010000009.1, read on the forward strand.
CGTGGAGATGTGGCATGAAGCAGCTACCGATTATTTTTAAGCGAGAATTTACCAGTTTTTTTGCCACGCCTTTGGCGTATGTGTTTTTGCTGATTTTTCTAGTGTTATCCAGTGTCTTTACTTTTTATTTGGGAGGCTTTTACGAGAGTGGCCAAGCCAACCTCAATCCATTCTTTAACTTTCACCCGTGGCTGTATTTGTTTTTAGTGCCGGCGCTGGCGATGCGTATGTGGGCTGAAGAGCGTAAAAGCGGCACCATTGAGTTGCTGATGACCTTACCGATTACCCGTTTTGAAAGCGTGGTGGGTAAGTTTTTGGCGGCCTGGGTGTTTGCTGGGATTGCTTTGCTGCTGACCTTTCCGATGGTGCTGACGGTTAATTACCTTGGTGATCCAGATAATGGCGCTATTTTGACTGGTTATTTCGGCAGTTGGCTGTTGGTGGGTGCTTACTTAGCCGTGGGTTCTTGCATGTCGGCACTGGCAAAAAATCAAGTGATCGCCTTTATTTTAACGGTTAGCTTGTGTTTTCTATTTGTGGTCAGCGGTTTCTCTTTGGTCTTGGATGCCTTTAACGGCTGGGCGCCGCAATGGCTGCTGGATACCGTGGCATCCTTTAGTTTTTTAACGCGCTTCCAAGCGATCAGTAAAGGAGTGATTGATGTGCGAGATCTTCTTTATTTCGTAAGTTTTATTGCGGCTTGGCTGATGGCTACGGCAGTAGTGATTGATTTGAAGAAGGCAGACTGAACATGAAAAGACTGATGTATTCCAGTGTTGGCTTAGTGCTGATTGCTGTGGCTTTTGTTGGCTTTAATGTGCTGTCCAATGGCCTGTTTAAAAATACCCAGCTCGATTTCACTGAGCAAAAACTCTACACCTTATCTGCCGGTACTGAGCAGCTGCTTAGCGAGCTGAAAGAACCGGTTAGCTTGCAGTATTTTTACTCCAATAAAGCCACGCGTGATGTGCCCATGTTACGTAACTATGCGCAGCGCGTTGCAGAGTTGTTAGATGCCTATGTGCGCATGGCTGATGGTAAGTTACGTTTAGAAGTCATTGACCCAGAAGCCTTCTCTGAGGATGAGGACCGTGCTGCCGCTTTAGGCTTGCAAGCGGTGCCGTTAGAGCAAGATGGTGCACAGCTGTATTTCGGTTTAGCCGCAAAAAATGCCCAGGGCGAACAGCAAGTGATTCCTTTTTTTGCTTTGGATCAGGAAGAATTATTGGAGTATGAGCTCAGCCGCTTAATTAGCAGCGTTGCGCAAACAGAACGCCCGGTGATAGGGGTGTTATCGGGCTTACCACTTAATGGTGGCTTTGATATGCAGGCTGGGCAACCGCTGCCGTCGTGGACGATTCTTGAAGAAGTGCGTCAGCAATTTTCTATTGAAAGCTTAAAAAATGATATTGACCTGATCCCTGCGCATGTGGGTACTTTGTTGTTAGTGCACCCCAAAAATCTAAGTGAAGCGACTCAGTACGCGATTGATCAGTTTGTCTTAGGCGGCGGTAAACTTTTGGTGTTTATTGACCCCTACAGCGAAGCCGATACAGGTATGAGTATGCCGGGTGAGTTGGCGGTGGATAAGGCTTCAGACTTGCCGGCACTGTTTAAAGCTTGGGGTGTGCGGATGCGGCCGGATCAGGTGGTTGGTGATGGTGTCTATGCTATGTCGGTGGGTGTGAGTGCGCAGCAGCGTGCTGTGCGTCACCCTGGCTGGTTGGCCTTGCCTAAAAAAGCCTTAGATGGTCGAGATGTGCTGACTTCACAGTTAAGCAGTATCACTATGGCAACGGCCGGTATTTTAGAGCCGCTTGAAGGCGCTCAAACACAATTTACTCCGCTATTACATAGCTCTGAATACGCTATGCCATTTAGTGCGCAACGCTTTGCTATGCTGCAAAACCCTGAAGATTTATTGGCTGAGCTTGAACCGACTGGTGAGCGCTATGTGATGGCCGCGCGGATCAGTGGTCCGGCTCAAACAGCCTTTGCCAACGGTATTGAAGGGCGTGAGGCAGGCCTGCAAAGCACAGAAAATATCAATGTTATCGTGGTTGCTGATACCGATATGTTGAGTGATCGTATGTGGGTGCAGGTGCAAGACTTCTTTGGTCAACGTGTGCCGCAACCTTGGGCAGATAATGGCAGCTTTGCGATTAACGCATTAGATAATTTATCGGGTTCAGATGCATTAATTAGTATTCGCTCACGTGGTAATTTTAATCGCCCTTTTACTGTGGTGGATGATTTACAGCGTAGAGCGCAAGAGCATTTTCGTAAAAAAGAGCAAGCGTTGCAAAGTCGTTTAGCTGCAACAGAAGAAAAGCTGATTGCTCTACAGCAGGCCACCGACCCAGAGCAGGATTTGCAATTAACCGCTGAGCAACAAGCGACAATGCAGCAGTTTTTGGCTGAGAAGTTGAAGTTGCGTAAAGAACTACGTGAAGTGCGCTATCAACTGAATGCTGATATTGAGTCGCTAGGGACTCAACTGAAGTTCTTGAATATTGGGGTGATGCCAATTTTACTGACCTTCATGCTGCTGGTGCTCAGCTTATCACGACGTATTCGACGTATGCGCCGGATGCAGGAGGCTGACTCGGCTTAGCTGAGTATAAGGCACAAAAAAGCCAGACCCATCATCATGGTGTCTGGCTTTTTTGTAGCCCAGGCGTTAGATGCGGAAGCTGTCGACCAAGTGTTTTAAGCGTGTTGCTTGTTGTTCAAGGTCTTCACAAGCACGCAGGGTGGCTTGCAGGTTTTCAACACCCTCTTGATTGAGTGTGTTGATTTCCGTGATATCAATATTGATTGATTCAACCACAGAAGTTTGCTCCTCGGTTGCAGTCGCTACCGATTGATTCATGCCATCAATTTCACCGATGCGCTCTGTGACGGTACCGAGGCTTTCGCCGGCTTGGTTGGCAATCGTCACGCTGTCTTCGCTGTGTCGCTGGCTTTCGGTCATCGTGATGACCGCATCATGTGAGCCGACTTGTAACTCTTCGATCATTTTCTGAATTTCTTGCGCCGATGTTTGGGTGCGGTGCGCAAGATTACGTACTTCGTCGGCGACCACCGCAAAACCACGACCGGCTTCACCCGCGCGAGCCGCTTCAATCGCAGCATTCAGAGCCAGTAAGTTGGTTTGCTGGGAGATGCTTTGAATGACCTCAAGAATCTGACCAATATCGACTGTTTTACGGTTAAGTATTTCAATATTGCTGCAAGAACCACGAATTTGTTCAGAGAGGGCGTTCATCGAGTGAATGGTTTTGCCCAGAACTTGGCGACCATCCTCTGCTTGTAGACGGGCAGAAGAGGCATGATTGGAGGCATCGGCAGCGTTACGGGCAATTTCTTGTGTTGCGGCTCCAAGCTCATTAATCGCCGCAGCAACGCTGCTGGTGCGACTGGCTTGTTCGTCAGAATTGAGCATCGATGCATTCGATGCATTAGCCACTAATTTGGCCACTTCATTAACCAGTGCGGTAGCAGATGACACTTCGCTAATAGAGGTGTGAATACGCTCAACAAACTGATTGAAAGAGCGGGCTAGCTGACCAAACTCGTCATTTGACTGAATTTGTAGGCGTTTAGTGAGGTCCCCTTCGCCTTGTGCGATATCCTGCATGGCTCGAGCCATGGTATGCAACGGCTGCATTAGGATGCGAATTAACATGCCTAATAAGGCAATAATAATGACTACGGCAATGATGGTGGCAATGATCGCTGAGGTGCGAAACTCGCTGAGCATTTCATAGGCTTGGTCTTTATCGACCGCTAAGCCAATATACCAATTGACTGAAGGTAGGCCTTGGATTGGTGCGAAGGTGAGTATTTGTTTAGCGCCATTTAGCGTGGTTTCGCTTAAAGCGCTGTTAATGGTTGGTGTGTTTTGAGGGTAGAGCTGTTGGATTGATGTGTTGATTACGCTCTTATCAGGGTGTACCAATATTTTACCATCGGCGCTGACCAAGAAAGCGTATCCCATACCATCAATCTTTAGGCTGTCGAGAATCGTAGTTAAGGTTTCCAGACTTAAGTCACCGCCGACGACGCCTATATTTTTGGCGGGTGTAGCAATCGTGATAACGAGCTTATTAATAGACACATCCATATAGGGTTCTGTCAGTGTCGATTTTCCGGCGTTGCTGGCATCTTTATACCAAGGGCGACTACGAGGATCGTAGTCGTCTGGAATCACATCTTTAGGGCGCGAAATAAATTGACCTTCTTGCGTGCCTAAGTAAGTGTACAAAAAAGTGTCGGCCAGGGCTTTTTGTTCTATTAAATTAACAACTCGATCGTGCTCGCTGTCATTGGTGATGGATTGTGCTGTGCTTTCTAACAGTAAAATACGGCCTGAGAGCCAGTTTTCAATATTGTTTGAGGTGATATGGCCAATCTCTTGCAGGTAATTCTCTAGATCCTTTTGAATAGCATGACGTTGTAAGTAGTCGTTGTAGAGAGTAAACAAAGAAAAAGCGACCATCACTACCAGTGAGGCGGCAAGAAGGATTTTATGGCTAAACTTCCAGTCTTTTATCATGACAAATGCTTCCGACAGGCTAATGGATATTTTTTACTAAGGATGAGATTGCTAGGTGTTTAGATGAGGGGTCTAAAGTGAAGTGATGCTTAGACTATCGGCTGTGATCTAAAAGGCTTGAGTTTAAATGCAGCGTTTAAGCGGATGGCGAGCTGCATAATAAATACCCACTACAAGCCGCATGCGCGTAGTGGGTTTTATTTTAGGGGCAATTAACGGCTCTTTGGCGGGGCGATCAGTAAGTCTTCCGTCGGTGTCTCACACTGAATTTTGTGACCCAGTAGCGCTTCAATTGGAGGTAGCGCATAGGAGTCATCTTCACCAGCAAAACTGATTGATACGCCTGTGGTGCCCGCGCGACCAGTACGGCCTATGCGATGGACATAATCGTCTGGATCTTCTGGTAGCGTGAAGTTCACTACGTGACTGATATCGTCAACATGAATACCACGACCTGCCACATCGGTGGCCACCAGTACGCGTAAACGGCCCGCACGGAAATCTTCCAGTACTTTAATCCGTTTGTGTTGAGCGACATCGCCGGACATCTGCGCGGCGCTGATGCCATCGCGGGTTAGACGCTCTTCAATACGACGGACTTCATCTTTACGGTTGGCAAACACAATCACCCGTGGCCAGTTGTTATTCTGAATCAGGTTGTACAGGAGTTTGTATTTATCGCTACCAGCGACCGCAAAGACATGCTGCTCAACTGAGTCGTTGGCGACATGTTCTGGCTCAATTTCCACAATCTCTGGGTCAGTCGTCCACTGTTTGGACAGATTCATCACGTCTTCAGTAAACGTTGCAGAGAACAATAACGTCTGACGTTCTTCTTTATGTGGTGTCTGGCGAATAATTTGTCGCACTTGCGGGATAAAGCCCATGTCCAACATGCGGTCTGCTTCGTCTAGAACCAGCACTTCAACCATATCCAGATGCACTTCACCGCGTTGATTAAAATCTAATAAGCGTCCTGGCGTAGCCACTAAAATATCGCAGTGACGTGATTCCAACTGCTTACGCTGTTTGTCAAAGTCCATGCCACCAACAAAACTCATGACATTGAGGTTGGTGTATTTGGTTAAGGCAATCGCATCGTTAGCAATCTGAACCACCAACTCACGGGTTGGCGCAATAATCAATGCCCGTGGCTCACCCATATAACGCTCATCGGGCGGACGTGTTTGGGTGAGTTGGCTGATGATTGAAATTAGAAAAGCCGCGGTTTTACCGGTGCCGGTTTGCGCGCGACCAATCGCATCTTTGCCGGCGAGCGTATGACCTAATACTTCTGCCTGAATTGGCGTGCAGTAAGGAAAGCCTAAGTCTTGAATGGCATGCATCAACTCTGGAGCAAGGGCAAAGTCATGGAAGCGTGTTTTGCCTTCAGCGGGCTCAACAACAAAGTCAGCTAATGACCATGGTGTTTGTGGTGCGCTTGGTTTTACTGAACGACTGCGCGGTTTTTTTGCCGATGCTTTGATCGCTTTGCTCTTGGATTCTGGTGTTGCGCCTTTTTCGTTGCTTACTGCAGTTGCTCTGGGCGACGTGCTAACTGCCTCGCTAGGTGCGTGAGTTGGTGGCGCATCTTTTTTAAAAATATTTTTAAGTGCTTTGAGCACGGCATTCTCTTATTAATAGTCTATAAATTAACCATAGTGTAAGGCATTGCGACACTTTGGAGAAACTGTTTCATTGTTCGTTGTGAATACAAACTCGATTACGACCTTGCTGCTTGGCTTGATAGAGTGCTTGATCGGCTTTATGCAATAGACATGTGAGTTCATCTTCTGGCGTTAACTGCGCAACCCCCAGTGAAATAGTGACGCCGGGCAGTTGTGGTTGCGTGTTTGGAATTTGATGCAGTGAGGCCAAGCAGAATCTGAGACGCTCGGCCACTTGTGCGGCTTTAGGTAGCGACAGATGTGGAAGTAAGACGACAAACTCTTCACCACCAAACCGCGCCATGCTGTCATGCGGACGCAATTGCTCACGTAGTTGCTGAGAAATAAATTGCAGCACGCTATCTCCGGCTAGATGCCCGTGTTGGTCGTTGTAATCTTTAAAATGATCCACATCCAGCATGACCATGCATAGCGGTTGTTTGTTCTCAATGCTGCTTTGGCGTTCGCGTTGAAAGGCGTATTCCAGCCAGCGTCGATTGGGTAGCTTAGTGAGACTATCAATATGTGCATTATGTTGGCTGTAAGTCAGGGAGTTATTACCGCTGCGCAGACGAATGCATAATGCGGTTAATAGGTTGCGCTGAATCGTTGGAGTGATGGCATAAACCTTGGCTAAATAACGGCGATGCAGGCGCATGACCAAACTGGGCTTGCACGCTATGACAAAGGCGCTGGGGTGCTGATGATCCAGAAAGCTGACTTCGCCCGTGTAATCACCTTTATTAATAAAGCTGATAGGGGGTGTATCAAGCGAGCTTAAGTGAACGCTGAGCTGCCCTTCAATAAGTAAATATAGATAGTCATTGGGCTGTTCAGGCGTCAACAATAGACTGCCACACTGCAATGGATGGGTTGTGAAAAGTTCTAAGATACGCTGCAAGCTGTCGTTGTCGACTTCTTGAAATAATGGGCAGGCGCTAAATAAAGACTGAAGATTAGAGCGACTAGGTGGATTCATAACAGAGTCTCTAGATGACTTGCAACACATCCTCTATGGCACGCAGCTTATCTTTAGCCGAGGTTGGTAGTTAATATTTTTCTAGCTACTGCGGGCTCTCATTGCGCTGATTGACTGGATCTTGTTAGTGGAACCTAGACGATTCGCAGGCGACTAGAGTCAATGTGTCAGCGTATGACTGCATAATGCCAGCATACGTTGACGGTAGCAATACTCTAGGATTAAGCGTCTTTGTGTCGCAGGCTGTAGCTCAGTTTAAACAAAGCTAAGCGCTGCTCGGCAAGCGCGTGCCAATCAGCCTTAGGCTGTGTCGCTTGGATATCGGCATGCATACCGTATTGAGCATCTGCATGTACTTCAATCTGCAGTGTTTCTGCTAAGTCCTCTAAACGCTCAAGCAAGGTACGGCGCATTGCATCTAAACGTAACGCTGGTTTGAATGTTTTACCTACCGCCGTGACGGGGATTTGCTCAATTATCCAGATGTGTTTAGGAATAGCTGCGCGCTCGCTGATTGTTTGCTGGGCATGCGGTAATAACTCAGCGCTGCTGGCACTATGTTTAGGTTTAAGCTGGATATAGACAGCTGGTAATTCTCCAGCACGCTCGTCCGGTTTGCCAACAGCGGCAGCCATGGCTACAGCAGGGTGTTGGTACATAGCGTCTTCAATCATTTGTGGATCAATATTGTGACCACCGCGTATGATTAAATCTTTACTACGACCGGATAGCCAGAAATAACCATCGGCATCTTGGCGACCCAAGTCACCGGTATTGAACCAATCGCCATCAACCCAGATATCTTGGTTTTTATCGACGTGTAAGTAACCTTGAAACACGCTTGGCCCGCGAATACACAGTTGGCCCGTTTCATTGGTTTGGGCATCGCGAACAAACTGGCCGTGTTCATCAATGATTTTAATCGCCACTTCGCAATAAGGCATGCGCAAGCCAATTGAACCTGGGCGCATCTCGCCGCTAGCAGGGTTGGCGCAACTAGCGCAGGTACCCTCAGTTAAACCATAACCTTCAATCAAGCGTACCCCTGTGCGCTGCTCAAACTGATGGATCAGCTCAACAGGCATTGGGGCTGCGCCACATAGCGCATATTTGAGGCTGGATAAATCATAACCTTGGCTTGGCACCTCAAGTAGGGCTGAGTAAATAGTCGGTACACCACTGAAGAATGAGACTTTATAGCGCTCGATAATTTTCCAGAAGTTCTCCATCAGTGTTGGGCTGCGGTAGCCTTGCGGAGTTGCTAGCAGAACGTGTGAACCGGTTAAAAAGGGCGTTAAGCCAGTAACAATCACCGCGTTAACATGAAACAAAGGCAAGCCACATAACGCGGTATCGTGCTGATTAAAGGTGGTGATCAGTGACATGCTATAAGCCATCACCACTTCATTGTGGTGGCTGTGCGGCGCGAGTTTAGGTGTGCCAGTGGTGCCGCCAGTATGGAAATAACTGGCGATATCATCGGGGTGGAAGACGCGCTGACTCTCTAAATGCTCGGCGGAGCAATCAGCAATCAGAGCATCAAAATCCAATACGCCTTCAGGCAATGGACCGCGCATTGTTTTTATTGCTGTTTGTTGTGGCTCGGGTAAAAAATTAGCCAGATCCACCACAATAATGGCTTTTAAGTGACTGAGTTGATCGCGCAGTGTGGCGACTTTGTCCCAGAGCTCTGTGCCAGGAAAAGGTGCGAGCGCCACCAGAATCTCAGATTTTGATGCCTGAATCAGTTTGAGAATATGTTCAGCATCGAGCAGTGGATTGATCGCATTAACAATGCCAGCTGCTTCTCCACCCCAAATGGTGTAATGCGTGTGTGGCAAGTTAGGCAGTAAAAAAGAGACGGCTCGGTCTTTAGCTAGGCCGAGGCGATGAAAAGCATTGGCGGTTTGGGTGATTTTTGCAAACAGCTCACGGTAGCTAAGCGTCAAGGGTTGCTCATCATCGCTGGCTTGCAATAAAAAAGTCAGCGCAGGTGTATCAGGCGCACGCTTTGCACTGCGCTTGATTAACGCATAGGTGCTGTCAGGTAGATCGCGTTGTTTCAGTGGTGTTTTCTCAATGCTCAGGATATCTGCCAGAGAGCAGATATGTTCTACCGCAATAGTCATAATGTGCCTTTTATTATTATTAATTATGTTGACTAACAGGGCTGTTCAGGGCGCTATTTTTTACTTGAGTTGTTTGCTCAGCCAGTTGCCGATATCGGTGATTTGTTGCTGACACACCTCATGTTCCATTGGGTAGTCGTGCCAGGTGACGGGTACGCCCCAGCTTTCAAGTTGTTGCTGGGCGGCTTGACCCATAAAAAATGGCACCACAGGATCGTTACGTCCGTGCATACACAGGGTTGGTGTGCGCGCTTGCACAGGATTGAGTGAGGTCACTTGTTCAAAGGTAGGCGCGTAAGTGGATAGCGCCATAACTCCACCTAAAGGCTCATTCCAGCGCAAGAATGCCGTATGTAAAACCACTGCGCCGCCTTGTGAAAAACCGGCTAAGAACAAACGTGTAGGGCTGATGCCGCTATCACGTTGTTGTTCCATAAGAGTGATCAGCTGTAGGGTTGAGGTCTCCAATTGCTCACTGTTAATGGCGCGCTTACCTGGAGTGATCGATAAAATATCGTACCAGCTGGGCATCGCGTAACCGCCATTAATGGTCACCGCTTGGGTGGGTGCTTGCGGTAAAATAAAGCGCGTACTGGGGAGTTGCGGTTGTAGCATCCGCGCGACGGGTTCAAAGTCGCTGCGATCAGCACCCAAGCCGTGTAGCCAAATAACACAAGAATCAGCGGGCTGTAAGGGTTCAATAACTAATGCATGTTTGATCATGAATAACTCTTCTTAAAGTGTTTCAAAACGGCTCATGTGACGGTTTTTTTGCACATTGTCGGCGTTGAAAATTTGTCCGTTCATGGCAATGTAGATCCCTGAGTCTAAGCATTGCAACGCGCCAATAGCAAAACCTAAATTAAAGGGTGCATCAGTTTTACGCATCCTGGCAGGCTGCATAGCACCGGTAAAGACCACGGTTTTATTGGTGATGAAGCCTAACTGCTGCGCGCTTAATGTCATGGTATCAGTGCCATGAATAATCAAAATATGTTGGTGAGGACTGTTACTGACATGCTCAGAGAGCCGTTCGCGGTCGGCATCGGTCAGCTCCAAGCTGTCTTTTTTGAGTAAACTGTCAACACTGTAAGACAGATTAACACCAGCCTCGTGTAGTAATTCCGGCACCATTGGTTCGCCAATCGTAAATTCAGATAAGGCATCATGATAAATTTTATCAAAAGTACCTCCAGTGGTTAAAATATGAATATGCATGCGCTTCATCCGTATAAAAGACTGTTTGTTATGAATTATTGCTTAGATTGCTTTATGAAAGCCACGCATAGATTGGATGGGATATGAGTATGTCGGTAGAGCCCGTATGGTATGTGTACTTAGTGCGCGCCACTAATCAGGCTTTGTATTGTGGGATCAGCTTAGATGCACGGAGGCGTTTTGCGCAGCATTGTGCCGGCAAGGGGGCGCGTTTCTTTTCGACCAGTCCGGCACAGGCGTTGGTCTATGTGGAGGTGTGTGCGGATAAATCCACAGCATTACGTCGTGAACGAGCTATTAAGCGTTTACCTAAACACGCTAAGGAGGCGTTGCTGTCGGCGCAGACCAATCAGTTATTAGAAGAAATGCTGAAGTGATGCCTCGCTAGCGATCTGCTAGCGAGGCATCAATCTTACTGGTAGGCACCAGGAATCGGACGCAAGTTGATTTCTACTCGGCGGTTTTGTTGGCGACCTTGTGCCGTGCCGTTATCAGCAATCGGTTGATCAGGGCCAACGCCGCGGACATTCATGCGCATGCCGTTCACACCTTGGTTACGTAGATAGTCAGCAACACTTTGCGCACGGCGTTGTGACAAGGTCATATTGTGCTGGTATGCACCTGTGCTGTCGGTGTGACCAATAATTTCAATGGTATTTTGATCGTATTGGTTAAAGGATTGAACCAGATTGTTTAGCGTGCCATAAAAGTTGCCTGAAATGGCTGCGGAGTCTGTGGCGAAAGTGACATTGCCGGGCATGACTAGAGTCAAATTGTCTCCGTTACGTTGTACGTCAATGCCAGTGCCTTGCATGCTACGACGCAGTTCGGCTTCTTGTTTGTCCGCGTAATAACCATAACCGGCACCTGCCGCGCCCGCTACTGCAGCACCAATCAGCGCGCCTTTTGCACGGTCTTTTTTGCTCGAGGTGGCCGCGCCAATTACCGCGCCGCCGAGGGCCCCTAATCCGCCATAGATGGCGGTTTTGTTAGAAGAGTTACTTTGCTGTCCATCATAAGGATTATTGCTTGCGCAGCCCGCCAGTAGGGCGAAAATGCTGGTAGCAATTAACGAGCGAGAGGTTGAGAGTTTTAACATGATAAATTCCTTGTAGACTTTATGTTAGATGCAGCTGCTTTATTCTATGTGGCTTAGAGTATTTTTATTGAAATAAGTTCTTAAGCGCGCACAAATGGAGTGTTACGCATTTTATCACCCTGCAGTGTATCGGCACCGTATTCGGTCGCGACAGTGGCTTGCTCATTAAGACATTGTGTCACAGACCCGCAATAAAGGTTTCGCGAATCAATGCAGGCTGGTGAGTCAATGGTTTAAAATCCGAACAAATCACCCTATATAGGCCATAGCCTAAAGTATTCTCCGGATAATGTCGGTTACTAAGGAGCTACACATGAACACGTATCAAACAGGTATTCTAGCTGATCCTGTACCACCATTAGCGCGCCATATTTTTTTTACACTGGACTCTACCGAGCACCTTGCGGCAGCTCTGCATCGTTTGGAGCAGATGGTTGATGGTGATGCAACCGTGATTGGTTTTGGTAAGTCGCTGCTGCAAGCGCTGCAGATGCCGCTGGATAAATTACGTGTTTTTCCAGCGCTGAGTAATAAGGGTATTGATGTGCCGTCAACCCAGCATGCGCTGTGGTGTTGGTTACGTGGTAATGATCGTGGCGAATTACTGTATCGCACTGATGCGCTTATCGCTGCATTAACACCTGCTTTAAAAGTGGTACAGGTGACTGAAGCCTTCCGCTATAAGTCCGGTCATGATCTGACCGGCTATGAAGATGGTACCGAGAACCCTGTGGGTCAGGCGGCAATTGATGCTGTGATGGATATTGAGGCGCCCGGTGGCTGTTATGTTGCGGTACAGCATTGGGTGCATGACTTATCCAGTTTCAAGGGGTTGCCGCAAGAAGAGCAAGACCATATTTTCGGGCGACGCTTAAGTGATAATGAAGAGTTAGAGGATGCGCCAGAATCAGCGCATGTTAAACGTACAGCCATGGAAGACTTCGAGCCGGAAGCTTTTGTGGTGCGCCGTTCCATGCCGTATATTGATGGGGATCAAGCCGGTTTAGTGTTTGTCTCATTTGCTAAAACTCTGGATTTCTATGAAATGCAGCTGCGCCGTATGCTGGGTTTTGATGATGGCATTATCGATGGCTTGTTTAGTTTCAGTCGTCCTGTAACCGGTGGTTATTATTGGTGCCCACCGATTCATAACGGCCAGTTGAAGCTTGAAGTGGTTGGGATTTAAGCTGGCTTTAATGCTAGCGGTATTGGCGCAGGTAGAGCCACTCAAACATGCGTTTAGCAAAGTGCAGTAAACGCAAAGGAGGCAGTAGGGTGGTGCCTGATTCTGTTCGTTTAATTAGGATGCCGTGCTTGAGCGTATCAACAATACAAATGAGCTCGTGTTTAAACGCTTCAAAGTCGGTTTGGCCGTTTAACGATTTTACTAAGTTGTTTGCGGCCGATACGGCTTGTAAGTCAGCAGCGTGTGCTTGTTTAGCTTGCCAATCCGGACCAGGGAAACTGCCTGCATCGCCAGCCACGTAAGTGTTTTCCAAGCCTTCTATTTGTGCAAACATATTGGCTTTAATCATGCCGCCTTCCGATTGTGGCAGCGCTGAGTTTGGCAGCCACGCTGGGCCCGTCATGCCGGGCATAAACAGGATTAAGTCAGCGTGAAACTCACCACCTTCAGTCTTAACCAACTTTTCTTCAAAGCCGACCATTTTATTGCCTAGATGCGTTTCAATGCCTTTTTTGCCCATCAACTTCACTAGGCTTCCAGGTACTTTTGGCCCAAGGCGCTTACCGGGTTCAGGTGCTGGGTTGAAGAAGATGATTTTAAAGTTATCGCGACGACCTTGCTTACGCAGTAGGTTGTCGATACCGAATAGGAATTCAAACATTGGTCCACCACGCATTGCGGATGGCTCTTTAGGGTTCGAGGCAAAGCCGATGGCAATAGTGCCACCGGTCATCGTTTCTAGACGTTCTTTGATTTTTTCAGCAGCCGAGATCCCTTCGCATGGGGTGATGGCGTGCTCAATGCCAGGTAGTTTTTTAATAAAACGACCACCAGTGGCAATAATTAAACCGTCATTTTTAACGTTACCTTGATCGGTGATAACCGTACGACCATCATCGATAACGTTCTCAACATGCGCTTCGACAAACTTAACGTGTTGGCGTTTAAAAAAGTTCTGCAGGTTGATACGTAAGTCGCTGCTTTTACGTAAGCCAGAAGGGATCCAGATCAGGCTCGGGTAGTAGAGGAACGCTTCGCTAGGTGCAATCACAGTAATGGATGCGTTAGGGGCTTTTTTGCGGGTCTGTTTAACGGCAGTAAGGGCTGCAAATCCGCTACCTAAAATCGTAATATCCATACTTGACTACGCTCGCTTTGGAATTCGTCATTAGTTTAAATTGGATAATTATATAATATATTTGTACTGTAGCTATTAGAAATTTTTAATGAAACATACCCAATATTATTTATCACGTTAACGATATAGTGCAGGCGTTGGCAAATTCAGCGTGCAATGCATCTATAGAAACCTTTGCTGTTTTATTACGGTATGCCGCTCGAGTTATAAAGTTGGGTAAGCCCGCGAGGCTAAAGATCAGCAGCGGGCTTATAGGCTAATGTGCAGGTACCACTTTGCGGTGATCCACCCAGAGTAAAGTGGCTCCAGCGATTGCTGCTGGCATCGCAATTAGATTGAAGAAGGGCACCATCAAGGCTAAGTAGGTGATCCCGCCAAAGCCCAGGCTAAGCCAGCGCTTAGCCTGTAGCCATTCCAGCATGAGCGGCCAACTGACTTTGTTGTTGTCGGCGGGGTAGTCAATGTACTGCACTGCCATCATCCAGACATTAAACAACACCCATAATGGTGCGGCGATAATGTTCACTCCGGGAATAAACGATAAAATCAGCAAGCCTAAAGCGCGTGGTAAGAAATAGCCCAACTTGCGCATTTCGCGCCATAGAGTACGTGGCACCATGGCCATCAGCTCCGTCCAGCTAAAGGGTGGGAAATGGTCTTCGCCGCGAGCAATTACTTCAACTTTTTCTGCTAAAAAACTGTTAAACGGCGAGGCGACAATGTTGGCGATGGTAGTAAAGGTGAAAAAGATAATAAGCAATACCAGCAAGACAAACAGCGGCCATAAAATGTAATCCAAAAATGATAACCAGCTGGGTAAATTAGGCATCAGTTGGGTGACCCAGCCGTTAAAACGTTGTACTGAAAAATAAATTAAGCCGAAAAAAACTGCGATATTAATCGATAGTGGCAATAGCACGAACTTTCGCAAACCAGGGCGCATAATCATTTTAAAACCAGCGTTTAAATAGTGCGGGCCGCCAAGAGGCTGAGCATGCATAAGGTGTTTCCTCTTAGAGTGGTGCAACAAATGACTTTGCTAGACAATCCGCGCAGAGTCAAACAGTGATGAAATGGTGTAATCTGCGTTAACTAAATATTTTAAAGGTTAGCGCTGGGTTAGCGAACCTAAAAATTCATAATTTATGACACATTTTTTACCCTTCGATCCCTTGTTAGGAGTTATTTATGTCTGAAGTACGTCACTCACGAGTGCTTATTCTCGGTTCCGGTCCTGCTGGCTACAGCGCTGCAGTGTATGCGGCGCGTGCGAATTTAAAACCGCTATTGATCACTGGAATGCAAGCGGGTGGCCAGTTGACGACCACTACGGAAGTCGATAACTGGCCCGGTGATCCGCATGGTTTAACCGGCCCTGCGTTGATGGAGCGTATGCAAGAGCATGCGCAACGTTTTGAAACTGAGATTGTTTTTGATCATATCCATACGGCGCAACTGCAAAGTAAACCTTTTACCTTGGTGGGTGACAGTGGCACTTATACTTGCGATGCGTTAATTATTGCCACCGGCGCCAGCGCACGTTATTTGGGCTTACCTTCTGAAGAGGCCTTTATGGGTAAGGGCGTATCAGCATGTGCCACATGCGATGGCTTTTTCTACCGTAATCGTGAAGTGGCGGTCGTGGGGGGGGGTAATACAGCGGTTGAAGAAGCGCTGTATTTGTCGAATATCGCGAGTAAAGTAACTTTGATTCACCGACGTGAGACGTTCCGTTCGGAGAAAATCTTACAGGACAAACTGCATGCTCGCGTGGCTGAAGGCAAAATTGAGCTGGCGCTGAATGCGCAAGTTGATGAAGTGTTGGGCAATCAGATGGGCGTCACTGGGGTGCGTTTACTCAATAACGATGGCAGTACTCGTGAGTTAACCGTGGATGGTTTGTTTATCGCCATCGGCCATACGCCAAATACTGGGTTATTTGATGGTCAATTAGAGCTAAAAGACGGTTATATGGTGATTAAAGGCGGTCGTGAAGGCAATGCCACTGCGACCAATATTGAGGGCGTTTTTGCTGCAGGTGATGTGGCTGATAATGTCTATCGTCAAGCGATTACCTCAGCGGGTGCTGGCTGTATGGCTGCGTTAGACGTAGAGAAATACTTAGAGAGTTAAGGCTTTATAAAGTCATCGAGCAAAAAAACTGTTTTGCATGATGTATGTTGACCCCAAAAAGTTGGATTAACTTTTTGGGGTTTTTTAATGGCTGAGCACGTACAGACTATATTTCGCCTGCTTGCTTACGGTTGTACTTAAAGCGCCAAAGAGTGTGCATAAAAGCACTGCAAAATAGCACAACGCTGAGGGCTGCTTCGGTATAGCCAAGCCAGGTCTTACCTGGCGGAATGCTGGCAAGAACACCGTGAACAAAGTAGATGTTAATTAAAATACAGGCCCAGATATGGGTTTTTGCAGAGCCGAAAATCATACCTAAGGCAACGATTGTGAGCGGTATTAGAGCAACGCTTATGATCACCCAGGGGCGATCAACGTGCCGCTCAGAAAAATATAAATTCCAAATGACCAGCAGTACTGCTAAAGCAGCCAGCGATACTAAACTCAGAATTCGACTGATACGTAAACGTGGTGCCAGCCAGCTTAATTCGGGAAGAGGTTTGGGGTTTTTTTTAGCCACGGGCTTTCTCCAATTGATGGGCGAATTGCGCTAAACGCAAGCCTAGGGCTGTACAAAGACTGAGTTCATGTTCATCAAGCGGGCGTTTGCTATCAGCGCCGGCGACATGACTTGGACCGTAGGGTGTGCCACCTGATTGAGTGCTCAATAGGGCGGGTTCGCTGTAAGGCAAACCACAAATCAGCATGCCGTGGTGCAATAAGGGCAACATCATGCTGAGTAAGGTGCTTTCTTGACCGCCATGCAGGCTTGAGGTGGAGGTGAAAACCCCAGCGGGCTTATTCACCAGTTCACCGGTTAACCAGAGGCTGCTGGTGCCGTCTAAAAAATACTTCATGGCGGCGGCCATATTACCAAAGCGCGTTGGACTGCCGAGGGCTAAACCTGCACAGTTTTTTAAATCATCGAGGCTGGCGTACATCGCTCCTTCAGTCGGTACTTCTGCTGCAATAGCTTCACATTCAGTGGATACTGCGGGTACCGTACGTATACGTGCTTCCATGCCGCCTTTTTCGACGCCTCGGGCAATATGTCGCGCCATGTCCGCAGTGGCTCCGTGACGGCTATAATAAAGCACTAAAATATAGGGGCTGGTCATGGCAAAAGCTCGATTAGGTTGTCGATAGGGCGGCCAATTGCAGCACGCGGACCCACTTCTAGAATCGGGCGTTCGATGAGAATGGGTGCTTGTAGCATGGCGTCGATTAATTGTGCTTCGCTTAAGTCTGGATTATCTAAACCCATTTCGCTGTAAACTGACTCGCCACGGCGCATCAATTGGCGTGCGCTGAGACCCAGTTTGCGCAGTAAAGCAGTTAACTGTTGAGCATTTAGCGGCGTGTCTAAATAATGCACAATAGTTGCGTTAATGCCGCGCTTTTCGAGCAGATTCAAGGCTGCTCGCGATTTACTGCAGCGTGAATAGTGGTACAGGGTTATATCAGTCATGAGAGTTTCCTCAAAAAAACGCATGCAGCATTCTAACAGGCTAAGCCGCTTGGGCGGTATGCCTTGGTTGAAGAGAGAGACATGTTTAAAAAATACTTTATGATCGTCTTGCTGCTGATGCTCACGGCGTGTGGTCAATCAGAGCCACTGGGTACCGATCAGTATGGTGTACCGATGGCTGAGTCGCTGGTGACGGAACAGTGGCTGGTGATTAACTATTGGGCGGTGTGGTGTGGTCCTTGTCGAAAGGAAGTGCCAGTGCTGAATGCGCTGCATAACGAGTTGGGTGATCAAGGTGTACGGGTGTTTGGTGTCAACTATGATCAGTTGCAGGGTGATGCACTTCTCGCAGACAGTCAGCAGTTGGGCATTACTTTTCCTGTGCTCAGTAGCGATCCGGCGGTGCGCTTTAAATTACCCGATACACGCGGTTTGCCGGCGACATACATTGTTAACCCGCAAGGGCGATGGGTCAGTCAATTGCGCGGCGAGCAGACGCGGCAGAGTATTTTAGAGTCGTTGCAAAAGGCGGGTTGGTCAGCGCCTTAATACGCTGACCTTGTAGGATGCGCTTGAGTTAAATGGCTTTTTTACGGTCGTGTAATGCACGCTGCATTTCACGGTTTGAGTCACGCTCTTTTTCAACATTACGTTTGTCGTACTCTTTCTTACCTTTACCCAGTGCAATTTCGCATTTAACCAGATGCTTTTTCCAATATAAGGCTAAAGCTACGCAGGTATAGCCTTTTTGCTGTACGCCCGAAAAGAGTTTATCTAACTCTTTTCGGTTGAGCAGTAGCTTGCGCGTGCGTGTTGGGTCAGTGATGACATGCGTACTGGCAGTTGTGAGTGGGCTGATATGACAACCCATCAACCATGCTTCGCCGTCTTTGAGTAAGACGTAACTGTCAACCAATTGAGCTTTGCCTGCGCGTAAGCTTTTAATTTCCCAGCCGGACAGGGCAATGCCTGCCTCCATGCGCTGCTCGACAAAATAATCGTGTAGCGCTTTTTTATTCAGCGCGATGGTGCCTTGCGGTTGTTTTTTATGTTTAGCCATAGCGAGCGATTATAAGACGTTATGTTGCGTCTGGCGAGAGGTGTGCAAGGAATCTTCAACTTTGCTTGAGACGTTGTCGTGAATGCACGACAATAGTCAGTACGATGATGCGGTAAAAAATACACAATGTGTACTTTACTGTACGGGCCAATAACCTACAGTTTTATGCTAAAGCGTATTTTTAGCGTGTAAATAACGCTGGCGTATCAATTATTTTTATTGCTGGGTAAAGAGTTAATATGGCTACACGCATTCAACGTTCTGCACTGCTACCTTACAGCGCTGCCGCTTTGTATACTCTGATTAATGATGTTCAAAGCTATCCGCAGTTTTTACCTTGGTGTTCTGCCAGCGAAATTCTCGAACAGCGTGATGATTTGATGCGTGCGGCACTGATGATTGCTAAAGGTAAGTTGGCTCAGCGCTTTGTGACCAGAAATACCTTAGTGCCCAATCAGCGTATCAGCATGGTCTTAGAAGAAGGACCGTTTAGTCAGCTGCAAGGCACTTGGGAGTTTAAGGCGCTAGGTGAGAAAGCTTGTAAAATCAGCCTTGACTTAGAGTTCGATTATGCCGGTCCTATTATAAAAGCCACCTTGGGGCCTTTATTTACTCAAGCGGCTAACACCATGGTTGATGCATTTTGTCAGCGCGCCAAACAACTCTATGGATAAAGAAATGATTACTGTTGAAGTGGCATATGCCTTGGCGGATAAACAGAAAATTGTGCAATTGCAGGTTGAGCAAGGAACTACTGCGCGTGCAGCGGCAATGCGTTCAGGGCTGAATGCAGACTTTGCAGACTTGGATTTGGCACAAAGCCCGTTAGGGGTGTTTGGCAAAGGCATTGCGCGCCCAGACGAGTATGTTTTGACCAGTGGCGAACGCGTAGAAATTTATCGACCATTGTTGGCCGATCCTAAGGAAGTCCGTAAGCAACGTGCGGCGCGCGTAGCTCAAGCTAAAGCAGAGGCTGCTGAGTAAACCTCTGCTCAAGACTGAGCGGCTTACTCGTCTTCGTCTTCGTCTTTGAGACGTGAGCTTGGAATCGGGGCTGCTTCAACCTCATCCACTTCACGCTGAATCTGCTCTTGCAGTGAGCCTGGCGTGCTGTCGATGGGACTGTCGGTGACGCTGCCTGTGATCACTTCGGCGTCATCTGTTGTGCCTTGAGTTGTTGAGTCAGGCTGGCCTAAAAGCGCTTGGTCGCGGCTGATGCCTGGAATGAAATCGCCAGCTAAGCCAAGCAGTTGCTGATTATCATCAAACATTAAGCTGATGCGTTCCTGTTTGCGTGTACCGCCAGCGATTTGGATACTGTATAAGTAGTCCCAGCGATCACTGTGAAACGTATCGGTAATTAACGGAGTCCCCATGATAAAACGTACTTGGCGAGTGGTCATGCCAGGACGCAATTGATCTATCATGTCTTGGGTAATGACATTGCCTTGCTGGATATCGATTTTATGCACGCCAGGAAACGAGCATCCAACGAGCACTGTTAAGAGACTCGCTAAGGTAAAGCTGCGGATAATACGTGTGCTATTTTGCATTGCAGATGGACTTCCACTATCGTGACTGGGTTACTGATGCGCTGATCATACCTGTATTATGTGCTTCAGCGAAACCGCATAAATGAGAAAACGACTATGGCTGATAATAATGAACTACGTAAAGCGGGTTTAAAGGTCACTTTACCGCGAGTTAAAATCATGCAAATCCTTGAGGCGTGCGAACCGCGTCATATGAGCGCTGAGGATGTGTATAAAACATTAATGGATACAGGTGAAGATGTGGGTTTGGCCACGGTTTACCGTGTATTGACGCAGTTTGAGGCGGCGGGCTTAGTGATTCGTCATAATTTTGATGGTGGTCATGCTGTGTTTGAGCTGGATGATGGCGAACATCATGATCATATTGTTTGTGTCGATTCTGGCGAAGTCTTCGAATTTTATGATGAAGAAATAGAGAAACGTCAGCGCAAAATTGTTGCCGATATGGGCTATGAGTTGGTTGAACACAATTTAGTGTTGTATGTAAAAAAGAAAAATTAGTCTGTTGCTTGTGACACATAGCCCAGTGAGCAGTTACCCAATATTGCTGACAGGGCTTGTTCAGTGGATTAAATATCGTTAACAATCCGATGATTTAGGGTGTGCGTCTTGCCTAAGCAGAGTATTTCTGGTCAAGCATGTGTAGAGCATTTCTACCGCCCACCTGTTCCTGTGGGCTATGTTCCACGTCCGCGCCTGCATCAGCGTTTAAGAGCGGGCTTGCAAGGGCGTTTGATACTAATCTGTGCGCCGGCGGGGTTTGGTAAAAGTGCCTTAGCCAGCGATTTCTGTGATCAATTGCCACTGTCTTGGCGTAGCGTTTGGCTGGCATTAAGTTCACGTGATAGCGATCCTGGGCGGTTTTTTGAGCGACTTCTAAATGCTGTGCATAGTGTTTATCCGGATGCAGGTGAGCAAGCACTGGCAGTGTTAAAAACTCGCCAAGGTCATCAAGCGTTTCCTTATGAGGCATGGCTCAATGACTTACTGGATGAAATCAGTAGTGATTTAAAACCTGATGCACCTTTATTGTTGGTTTTAGATGATTATCACCTGGCGCAAAGTGAGGTGCTGGATCGCAATGTGCAGCATTTGCTCAATCATTTGCCCCCTGGATTATTATTATTGGTGATCAGTCGTCAGCGTCCCAGTTGGCATTTGGCGCGCTGGCGTTTGTCTGGGCAGATACTGGAGATCAGCGAACAAGATTTACGTTTTAATCCTGCAGAGTTACAGAGTTTATTAGCCGAGCAAGGGCATGCACAGGTGAGCGCGCCGGTGGTTGATAATATTTTGTCACGCAGTGAGGGTTGGGTGGCGGGGCTACGTTTATGGCTCCTGGCGCTCAATGGCCGAACTGATAATGGATATGCTTTATTAGCTGGGCCACATGGTGCGCAAGGTTTAATTCGCGAATATTTACTTGAAGAAATTGTTGCTCAACAACCCGAATCAATACAGCGGTTTTTATATGCTACGGCTAACCTTGAGCGTTTTAATGCCAGCTTGTGTGATGCATTAACTCTGGAGTGCAACAGTGCGCAGATGATTGAGTATTTACTTGCGCATCAGGTTTTTTTAGTGCCATTGGATGAGCAAGGCCAATGGTACCGTTACCATCATTTGTTTTCTGATGTCTTGCAAGTGCAGCAGGCTGAATCTGTTGATGTGCGCGTGTTGCATGCACGGGCCAGTGCTTGGTTTGCAGGGCAGGGCATGCTCAATGAGGCGGTAGAGCACGCTTTGTTGGCTGAACAACCTGCTGTTGCTGCGCAGTTGGTACAGGGCTCGGCAGAGGAGTTATTACTGGCAGAGCAAAATATCAGCATGTTATTGCGCTGGAAAATGTATTTGCCTGATAGCGTCTTAGCCAGTACGCCGCGTTTAATTATCTTGTACTGTTGGGCGTTAGGTTTAGCTTGCCAATTGGATGCAGCAGATCAATTGCTCTCGCAGTTAAGCAAGTTTTTACCCGCGCCGAATCAATCTGAACAGCAAGGACTGCTGGCTCAGTGGCAAGCATTGTGCGGCTTATTAGCGCGTGGTCGTGGTGATGCGCAGCTGGCTTGGCAATCTTGCAGCGATGCTGTATTGCACTTGCCTGTTGAGCGTCACGGGCAGCGCCAGATTTGTCTATCAATACTGGGTAATATTGCTATTTTGCGTGGCGATATTCCGCAGGCACGTCAGCTGACACGCGATAATGTTGAATTGGCGCAGCGTGCTGGTTGTCGACTTTATATTGCTTTGGCGCTGTACGATCGTGCGCGTGTATTACAGCTACGAGGGCAAATTCATCGGGCTTTGGCGATGGTGCGTGAGGCTTTGCAGTTGCTGGTTGATATGCCGCGTGAGCGTGTATATGCAGTACGTGCGCGTTTAACCATGTATGAAGGCTATTTGCTTGGCATGCGAGGGCTTACTCAAGAGGCACGCGTAAAGCTTTGCGCAGGTATCAGTGAGGCGCAGGCGTGCCGCGATGTCAGTCTGTTAATTGGTTATCGCATGCAGGCTGCATTGGAAAGTGTGAGCGGGCGTGCAGCAGAAGCATTCGAACAGCTGGCTGAAGCTGAGCGACTTATGCATACATGGGATGTGCCGAGTATTTATTACTTGGCGATGCTGACTTTAAGTAAGTGTGAGTTGTGGCTGCAGCAAGGGCAGCTGGAGCTTGCCCAGCCTTGGCTTGAGCGTTTATCCACGACCTATAATGTGCAGCAGATGGATAAGGCTTCGGAGTTTCATCCGCAACTGGCTTTGTATGTTGAACTGCAGATGGCTGCATTGGAGTGCGCGACAAAGCAGGTGGCGTCTGCTGAGCAACGCTTAGCTGTGTTGATTACTTATGCGCAGCAGCATGACTGTGTGGTGATTGAACAGACGGCTCGGGTTAATTTGTGTGTGATTTTATTGGGGCAGGGTGCGACTGTGCGTGCCGTGAAGGAGTTACAAAAAGCACTGGCTTTGGCGCAAGGTGGTGCGTTATTGGCTTTTCAGCCGTTAATGACTGAGCATGCCCAATGGTTTCGTCAGCAATTGAATTTGCGCTCGTCAGAGCAAGTTGCTGGTGAATTACTGGCGGCTCTGCCAGAGACTGTTGAGAATCATGTGAGTGCGTTGCCGCTAGAACAGTATGAAGCGTTAAGTGCTAGAGAGCTTGCGGTTTTACAGTTGATTGCGCAGGGTTGTTCTAATCAAGAAGTCAGTGATAAGTTGTTTATTTCGCTGCATACGGTGAAAACGCATGCGCGCAATATTAATCTTAAGCTTGGCGTCGAGCGCCGTACTCAAGCTGTGGCGCGAGCGCAGGCTTTAGGTGTGCTGAGCTGAGCCTGTAAATAATTGCGCATGCCGTACCTTGTTAGTATCGCTGTTCCCTCAACGGGTCATCCATGACTACGCTGGTCGCGACACCAACAAGGTACTCATTGCTCAGTGATGTTGTATGTGAGTACTTTAGTACGACTCTTTTAAGCCATCATTCTGCGGGGTTTTATTAAGTTCTATTGGTCTGCAACAAGTGAAAATTTGCACAGCTGATAGAAACTGCAGTAGAGCAAACACTGCTAAGGATCAACGAGTACTTTGGGGTGGATGTGGTGAGCGAGCCATGGATGGTGAGCGCCGGAGTTGAACCCTGGATGGGTTCATCGACGGATAAACATCTACCCCGAAGTACGACATGCGCAGGCTGAGCGTTTTTAGCAATGCAAAGTATCCAGAACGGTTTACGCATGCCGTACCTTGTTAGTATCGCTGTTCCCTCAACGGGTCATCCTGACCCGATTCGGGTGCTACGTCATCCATGACTACGCTGGTCGCGACACTAACAAGATACTCATTGATCAGTGATGTTGTATGCAAGCGTTTAGCACGGCACTTGCAAAGCAATTATTCTGCTGTTTGAGTTGGTTTTGCTAGAAATGGATGCCTAGATCACTGCACATCTCCACATCTCCACATCTGACTAGAGCTGCAATAATGCAAACCCAGCTATGGATCAACGAGTACTTTGGGGGGATGTGGTGAGCGAGCCATGGATGGTGAGCGCCGGAGTTGAACCCTGGATGGGTTCATCGACGGATAAACATCTACCCCGAAGTACGACATGCGCAGGCTGAGCGTTTTTAGCAATGCAAAGTATCCAGAACGGTTTACGCATGCCGTACCTTGTTAGTATCGCTGTTCCCTCAACGGGTCATCCTGACCCGATTCGGGGCTACGTCATCCATGACTACGCTGGTCGCGACACTAACAAGATACTCATTGATCAGTGATGTTGTATGCAAGCGTTTAGCACGGCACTTGCAAAGCAATTGTTCTGCTGTTTGTGTTGGTTTTGCTAGAAATGGATGCCTAGATCACTGCACAGCGGCACATCTGCGCGTTTGATTAGAGTTGCTATAGTGCAAACACTATAAACATCTGCCCCTGAGTACGTTATGCGTGGTTTTTTCAGAAGCAGAAATAAAAAAGCGAAGCCTGCGTTTTAATTCAGACTTCGCTTGGGGAAAGTTTATTACTATTGGTCTGCGTAGATCTGATCAAAAATTCCGCCATCATTAAAGTGCGTTTTTTGAATGTCTGACCAGTTGCCAAAGGTGGCCTCTACTGGCATAAAATCGACTTTAGGAAAACGGTCGGAAAACTCGGCAAGTATCTCTTGGTTGCGCGGGCGCAAATAGTTGTTGGCTGCAATGCGTTGTGCTTCATCGGACCACAAGAACTTGAGGTAGGCCTCAGCAGTTGCACGCGAACCTTTACGATCAACAACTTTGTCAACGATGGTCACCGGTGGCTCGGCTTCGGCGCTAACACTTGGATAAACCACTTCAAAAGCACCGCGGCCGAATTCTCGGGCGATCATTTCTGCTTCGTTTTCAAAGGTTACCAGTACATCGCCGATTTGGTTTTGCATAAAGGTACTGGTTGCTGCACGGCCGCCGG
The DNA here is from genome assembly GCA_034006605.1 of Pseudomonas sp. Classification (GTDB taxonomy): domain Bacteria; phylum Pseudomonadota; class Gammaproteobacteria; order Pseudomonadales; family Pseudomonadaceae; genus Denitrificimonas. The sequence goes on from JAVESM010000009.1 coordinate 99,517, forward strand.
TGTCAAGGACAGGGGCTTGCTTAAACAACTTGCCAACAAACTCTTTCGCTTCTGCTTCGCTACCGCCATTTTTCAGTACATAAGCCCAAGCAGATAAGTAAGTGTAACGACCATTACCCGAGGTTTTTGGGTTAGGCACAATCACTTGCACGCCGTCTTTTAATAAATCAGGCCAGTCTTGTAGGTTTTTTGGGTTGCCTTTACGTACGATCAATACGGTTGCCGAAGTAAAAGGCGCGCTATTATTTGGTAAACGCTCGGCCCAGTTTTCTGGGATTAACTTGCCGTACTCATACAACGCATTGATATCTGTGGCCATATTCATGGTGATGACATCAGCTGGTAGGCCATCAATCACTGAGCGTGCTTGTTTGCTCGAGCCGCCGTGTGACATTTGAATTTGCACAGCTTGATTGCCTTGCTCTTGCCAGTGTTTTTGGAAAGCGGTGTTGTAGTCTTTATAGAAATCGCGCATCACATCATAAGAGACATTTAGTAGCGGTGCCGCTTGTAGGGTAGTCACACCGCTAAAGCTTAAGGCAAGAAGTGATGCAGCCAGCAAACGTTTCATATCGCGATCCCTTTGGAGAATAGGAGAAGGTCAACACTATAGGGAGCGATCATTATTCTGTAAAAGAATTAAAAGTAATTTTGATATTCCATTTAGAATTAAAAAAGCCCTCGCTAGGAGGGCTTTTCAAGGTTATGCAGGATCACATATTTGGATAGTTCGGGCCGCCAGTACCTTCGGGTGGGGTCCAGGTGATGTTTTGCGCAGGGTCTTTAATGTCACAGGTTTTACAGTGCACACAGTTTTGCGCGTTGATTTGGAATTTCTGCTCACCGTTTTCTTGTGTGACGATTTCATACACCCCTGCAGGGCAGTAGCGCTGCGCTGGCTCGTCATACATTGGCAAGTTCTTATCAAGAGGAATGCTTGCATCAGTCAGTTTTAAGTGACAAGGCTGCTCTTCTTCATGGTTGGTGTTGGACAGGAATACTGAGCTCAGTTTATCGAAGCTCAGCTTGCCGTCTGGTTTAGGGTAAGCAATTTTCTTCGACTCAGAGGCCGGCTTTAAGGTTGCGTAATCCGGTGTTGTGTCATGCAGAGTAAAGGGGATTTTACCGGCAAAGATATTTTGGTCGATATAGTTAAATGCACCACCTAACAATGCCCCATATTTATGGATGGCTGCACCAAAGTTACGACTGCAGAATAAATCATCATACAACCAGCTGGATTTAAAGCCATCGACATAAGCAGTGAGCTCATCACCACCCGTGCGGCCCTGTAGTACTGCATCAGCAGCAGCTTCGGCGGCCAACATACCAGACTTCATTGCAGTATGGTTGCCTTTGATTTTAGCGAAGTTGAGTGTGCCAAGGTCACAGCCGATTAAGGCTCCGCCCGGGAAGACCATTTTCGGTAATGAGTTTAGACCGCCTTTAGTCAATGCGCGGGCACCATAAGCGACACGTGTACCGCCTTCAAGGTATTGGCTCACTACGGGGTGATGTTTGTAACGCTGAAACTCATCAAAAGGTGATAAGTGAGGATTGCTGTACGATAGGTCAATAATTAAACCCACTGCCACTTGATTGTTTTCAATGTGATAGAGGAAAGAACCACCTGGGTTGTTGTCATCCAAAGGCCAACCTGCCGTGTGAACGACTAAACCTTCCTCGTGTTTAGCTGGATCAATGTCCCATAGTTCCTTGATACCAATACCGTAATGTTGCGCATCAGCTTCGTTATCGAGGTTGTAGCGTTTGAGCAGTTGTTTACCAATGTGGCCACGGCAACCTTCGGCAAATAAAGTATATTTGGCGCGCAACTCCATACCTGGCGTGTACATGCCTTCTTTCGGATTGCCTTCGCGATCAACACCCATATCGCCGGTTAAAATACCGTACACAGCACCGTCTTCATTGATCAGTGCTGATTCTGCAACAAAGCCTGGATACACTTCTACGCCGAGATTTTCTGCTTGCTGAGCGAGCCAGCGGCAAAAGTTACCCAAAGAAATAATATAGTTTCCTTCATTGTGCATGGTTTTAGGCACAAAGAAATTAGGGATTTTTTGTTCTTTTTCAGCATTTTTTAGTAAATAAATATCATCGCGTTTGACTGGTGTGTTGAGTGGAGCGCCCAGTTCTTTCCAATTTGGAAACAATTCATCAAGTGCGCGTGTTTCAAAAACAGCACCAGAAAGGATGTGAGCGCCGACTTCGGAACCCTTTTCTACCACGCAAACGCTGATCTCTTGACCGGCTTCTGCAGCTTTTTGTTTGAGTCGGCATGCGGCTGAAAGGCCTGACGGGCCTGCACCAACGATGACAACATCGAATTCCATAAATTCGCGTTCCACAAGCTATCTCCTAATCACGCTGTTCATTATTTTATTTTGGAAGGCTTGGATCTCTCACTAAAATTGGTGAGTTTTTTTTGTATTATATCCATGACTGCGCCGTGTTCCAATACAAACGCTCGTTTGAATTTATAAAAACCCTGTTAGAGTTCAATGCGAAGATGATCAGAAAGCCTGCATTGTTGTATTGACCGACTTAGGTCTTACGTTCAAGATAGCAGAAGTTTTGTGCTTATCTGATGGATTGGTTATTTTAATTCGCCCCAGCGCATCACTGGCCAGGCTTGTCTTGGCGACATTTTTTATTCACCCGAGATAACGAGGAATCCATGAAGGTTCTAGTAGCTGTCAAACGAGTGGTAGACTATAACGTCAAGGTTCGCGTTAAAGCGGACAACACTGGCGTTGATCTCGCCAACGTTAAAATGTCTATGAACCCTTTCTGCGAAATTGGCGTTGAAGAAGCCATTCGCTTAAAGGAAAAAGGAATTGCAACTGAAGTGGTTGTAGTCTCCATTGGCCCTAATGCTGCTCAAGAGCAATTGCGTACTGCGCTGGCTCTGGGTGCTGATCGTGCAATTTTGGTCGAATGCAATGACGAGTTGCGTTCACTGACTGTCGCAAAACTGCTGAAAGCAGTGGTTGATAAAGAGCAGCCACAGCTGATCATGCTTGGCAAACAAGCGATTGATAGCGATAACAACCAAACGGGTCAAATGCTCGGTGCGTTAACTGGTTATGCGCAGGGTACTTTTGCCTCTAAAGTAGAAGTCGCTGGCGATAAAGTTAATGTCACTCGCGAGATTGATGGTGGCCTACAAACTGTTGCGCTGAACTTGCCAGCCATTGTTACCACTGACTTGCGCTTGAATGAGCCACGTTATGCATCTTTGCCTAACATCATGAAAGCTAAGAAAAAGCCGCTGGAAATTATCACTCCAGATTCTTTAGGCGTTTCTACCGCATCCACCGTGACTACTTTGAAAGTTGAAGCACCGGCAACACGCAGTGCGGGCATCAAAGTGAAGAGCGTGGCGGAATTGGTCGAAAAACTGAAAAACGAGGCGAAAGTAATCTAATGGCTATTTTGGTTATTGCTGAACACACTAACGTCGCTCTGGGTGCTGCTACCCTGAACACCGTTGCGGCGGCCAAAGCTATTGGTGGCGAAATTCACGTACTGGTTGCTGGTGCTGGATCCGCTGCAGTTGCTGAAGCTGCTGCAAAAATTGAGGGTGTAAGCAAAGTATTGTCTGCGGATAACGCTGCATTTGCTTATCAACTGCCTGAAAACGTTGCCCCTTTAATTGCTGAAGTCGGTAAGGGCTATACGCATATCCTTGCTTCTGCGACGAGCAATGGCAAAAACATCATGCCACGCGTGGCAGCGTTGTTAGACGTTGATCAGATCTCTGAAATTATCGCAGTAGAAAGCGCTGATACCTTTAAGCGCCCAATCTACGCGGGTAACGCAATTGCTACTGTGCAATCAAGCGCTGCAATCAAAGTCCTGACTGTGCGTGGCACTGGTTTTGATGCGGCCGCTGCTGAAGGCGGCTCAGCGACTATTGAAGCCGTTGCAGTCGGTGGCGATGCTGGTATTTCTGCGTTTGTTGGCGAAGAGCTGGCGAAGTCTGATCGCCCTGAACTGACTGCTGCTAAGATCGTTGTATCGGGTGGTCGTGGCATGCAGAACGGCGACAACTTTGCAATGCTGAACCGTGTTGCTGATAAGCTTGGCGCTGCAGTAGGTGCTTCACGCGCGGCTGTTGATGCAGGTTTTGTACCGAACGATATGCAAGTGGGTCAAACAGGTAAAATTGTTGCGCCAGACCTGTATATCGCTGTAGGTATTTCCGGTGCGATTCAACACTTGGCAGGCATGAAAGATTCTAAAGTGATCGTTGCGATCAACAAAGATGAAGACGCGCCGATCTTCCAAGTGGCAGACTACGGTTTAGTGGCCGATTTATTCGATGCTATTCCTGAGTTAGAAGCTGCGCTATAAGGCCGGCTTTGCTACAAAAGAACCCGCTTTCGAGCGGGTTTTTTATGTAAAGGCAAAACTTAGTGCGCATGAATAGACTTTGATGGTCTTAACTTGCTTACGCAACAGTCATCTGCCGGTGTTAACCCATTGGCATAGCGCTTGATGGTCTGCAGCCGTGTAATATAGGCGCCTGATTAAACGAGTTAGATTCTGGGGTGTTATGAGCGGGCGATTGATATTCTGTTCTGTGTTTCTGGCGACACATGTGATGTTTGCCACAGCTCATGCGGGGCAGCAAGCATGCACAACGCTGATGGCTGTCGTGCACAGTCATGCCGAGCCGTATGATTGGCAGGCACCTGATACGGGTGCTCAACACGGTTTGAGTGTTGACTTTTTGCAGGCATTAGCCAAGCAAACACAGCTGACCATTAAAAACATCGCGACTAAAAATACCGAAAAAGCTTTGCGTGAAGTGCGCAGTGGTCGAGTTGATTTGATTATCGGAGTGCACAATCAGCCAGAGCAAGATGCACGTTTGGATTATTTATACCCCGCCTATGCTCAGCAGAACTACAGTATTTGGCTGCGTGCAGGTGAGCAGGTCTCTCTGAAACAATGGCCACAATTATCAGGTTTGCGCGGCGTACGAGCGTTAGATTCTAAAAAATTGCCTGATTTTGATACGCAGGTGCAGTTGCTTGCTTGGCCAATGCGCAGCGTGCAAGATAACAAAACTGCTACGCAAGAGGTGCTACAAGGACAGGCTGATTACTTGATTGCCGAACAGAATCGGCAACAGTTATACCTGCAAGAGGGTAATCTTTCTGATTTTTTTGAGGTTATTGAACCGCCTGTAGCAACGCATCAATTATTTGTCGCATTGTCAAAAGATTCAGCGTGTAATGATTTGGATATGCGTAACAAGCTCTCTAAAGCGCTGCTTGAGTTAACTAAGAGTGCGCTTGCGCAAAATCGTCTCAATGCTGTTATGCAGCAGTGGCAAACATTGCATTCGGGGGATTCCTCGATAAAAAGCGAATGATTTGTTTAATCATCTGATCGATCAAAAAAAGCCCAGCACGCATCACACGTACTGGGCTTTTTTATTGGTTTAGATTTAGCGTCTTTGTTGTAGCGCAGCAATCCGCACTTCTAAAGGCGGGTGGCTCATCAATAAACCAGCGAGGCCTTCTTTTAATCCGCCGCTGATGCCAAAAGCGATCAATGCTTTTGGCATTTCTGAGGCAACACCTTGTTCTGTGCGTAAGTGAGTCAACGCACTAATCATTGCTGGGCTGCCGGCTAAGTCAGCACCTGCTTCGTCTGCACGGAATTCACGGCGACGAGAGAACCACATAACAATAGTGCTGGCGAGTAAGCCGAGTACCAATTCAGCAGCAATGGTTGCGACAAAGTAGCCAATGCCACGTCCGTCTTCATTTTTCAACAAAACTCGGTCGACGAAGTCACCAACGATGCGCGCAAAGAACATGACAAAGGTATTCACCACACCTTGTAGTAAAGCCATAGTGACCATGTCACCATTGGCAACGTGACCTATTTCATGCGCTAAAACGGCTTTGATTTCGTCCGGAGAGAAGCGGTCGAGTAAGCCTTGACTGACGGCAACTAAAGCACTATTACGATTCCAGCCGGTAGCAAAAGCATTGGACTCATGCGAAGGGAAAATGCCCACTTCAGGCATACCAATGCCGGCTTGAGTTGCCAGCTGTTCAATGGTTTGTAATAACCATTGTTCTTGACGGGTGCGAGGCTCGCTAATGATTTGTGTACCCGTGCTTCTCTTTGCCATCCATTTTGAGATAAATAAGGATATCAGCGAGCCAGCAAAACCGAAGACTGCACAGAAAATTAATAAGTCGCCATAATTTTGTCCCGTGTAGCGGTCGACACCCAGCAAGCTGAGAGTAACGCTGGCAACCAACAACACTGCGATGTTAGTGGCTAAGAATAAAAAGATACGCATCATGTGCGAAAAGCTCCAAAAGACTAAACAGGTGAACTATATAAGGGTTACGCGGCTGCGCTGCAAGGGTGTGACTGTTGCAAACTATGTCAAGTGTGTTGCATTTAACGCTGGAAGAATACTTGCATCAATTCAATCACCTGTTCGCTGTGTTGTGCCTGCAATGCCTCGCGCAGCTGGTTCGCTAAACTGCCTTGCGGACGGCGGACACTGGGTGGTACTTCTGCAAGGGCTACGGGCAGTGGACTCACCGCGTTGCTCAAGCGTAAAAAAGCTTTTTCACAGAGTTCGATTTGATCTAAGGCTTCAAAACGAATGGTGCTTTGATAACGCAAATAGCCTTCTTCAGCGAGCCAGATAAAGGTACTTAAACAGCGCTGCTGTCGATCGCTGGGTAAGCCAAATTCATCAGGTTCCATATAGCCGATTAACTCATCTATATACAGCGTGGTCTTACTTGGAAAGGCCTGATAAAGCATTAATAGGCCTTTCGCTGCATCCTTGTAAAAATCGTCAATATGAAGATCCATGCATACTCACTGGCGATAGGTTTTTAAGAAATTGCCGATCCGCCCGATGGCTTGCTCCAGATCATCCACGCGCGGTAGCGTCACCACGCGGAAGTGATCCGGCCAAGGCCAGTTAAATGCAGTACCTTGAACAACTAAAAGTTTTTCTGATAATAGCAAGTCGAGCACGAATTTCTCGTCGTTATGAATAGGGCAGATTTTTGGATCAATTTTTGGGAAAGCATACAGTGCACCCATGGGTTTGACGCAGCTGACCCCCGGAATATCATTGAGCAGTTCCCAGGTACGGTTACGTTGCTCAAGTAAGCGACCGTTAGGTAGCACTAAATCATTAATGCTTTGATAGCCGCCCAGCGCAGTTTGAATCGCATGTTGTGCCGGTACGTTGGCGCACAAACGCATGTTAGCTAAAATATCTAAACCTTCAATATAGCTGCGTGCGCGGTGTTTAGGCCCAGAAATAACTACCCAGCCAGAACGGAAACCAGCGACACGGTAGGCTTTAGACAGACCATTAAAGGTCAGGCATAACACATCGGTGGCCAAGGAGGCTGTACAGATATGCTTGGCATCATCGTACAAAATTTTGTCGTAGATTTCGTCAGAGAAAACTACCAAATTGTGTTGGCGAGCCAGTTCAAGAATGTCGAGCAGCACTTCTTTGGAATACACCGCACCGGTTGGGTTGTTTGGGTTAATCAGAACAATGGCTTTGGTGTTTGAAGTGATTTTTGAGCGCATGTCGTCGATATCTGGAAACCAACCGGCTTGCTCATCGCACAAATAGTGCACCGGTTTACCTCCCGCCAAACTCGTAGCAGCGGTCCATAACGGATAATCAGGGGCTGGCAGCAACACTTCATCGTTGTTATTCAATAAGGCTTGCAAGACCATAACAATCAGCTCAGAGACACCATTGCCGAGGTAAATGTCTTCAATGCCCACGCCCTCAACATTCATTTGTTGGTAGTACTGCATGATCGCTTTGCGTGCGCTAAACAGACCTTTTGAGTCGCTATAACCTTGTGCTGTTGGTAAATTGCGAATCACGTCCTGCAGGATTTCCTCTGGTGCTTCAAAGCCAAAGGGTGCAGGATTGCCAATATTGAGTTTTAAAATGCGCTGGCCTTCGTCCTCAAGACGTTTGGCGTGTTTAAGTACTGGGCCTCGAATGTCATAACAGACGTTAGCGAGTTTGTTCGATTTGCTGAACTGCATGATGTTGAGTATCCCAAAAAAAGGTCAATAAGGGGGCGTTCTGTCGATAAAAAACGATTTTGAGCGCTGCCGCCGCATAAGTAGCTTGTGCGCTCTACGCTGCGCTTAATTTGCAAGTCATATAGAGGCACTTAAAGATGCCTATCATACGACTGTGCTGGCAAAGGTGAAAGGGAGCGGTACGCTTATCGCCCCGCTTTAATTGGAGAATGTGATGCAAAAGATTGAAAAGAGCGTAGAGGCGTGGCGCGAGCAGCTCTCAAATGAGCAATTTCGCGTTTGTCGTCAGGCGGGCACAGAGCGGCCTTTTAGCGGTGAGTATTGTTCGCCGAAGTTTAGCGGCGTGTTTCATTGTGTGTGCTGCGGGCAAGCGTTGTTTGATGCACAACATCAGTTTGATGCCGGCTGCGGCTGGCCGAGTTATTGGCAGGCGCTGACGCCAACCGCAGTGACCGAACATATAGATAACAGCCTAGGTATGCAGCGCGTGGAAGTGCTGTGTTCAGGTTGTGATGCGCACTTAGGTCATGTTTTTCCAGATGGCCCCGCACCGACTGGCTTGCGTTATTGTATTAACTCAGTGGCGTTGCAGCTTGAGCCAACGTCTGTTGACTGATCGATACTGTAGGTGGTCTTGACCGATCGTTTGCTGAAGGCTTGTGAAACCCTTTGCTGGAGAATGTTGTGTCCGAGTTAATCAATGAATTTTTACAGCGTGCCAATCAGATGCTGCAGCAAGTTGAACCCTTGCTGCCTAAACCGATCGAACCGATTGATTGGAATACTGTATATGCGGCAAGCTGGCAGCATAAGGGCAGTAGCCGCTTTTTTCGGTCGATTCAATTAGGTGCGGATATTCGCTTGGCTGATTTGTTGGGCGTGGATCAGCAGCGTGAGCAGTTATTGCGTAATACTCAGCAATTTATGCGTGGCTTTCCTGCTAATCATGCGTTGCTATGGGGTGCGCGAGGCACGGGCAAGTCGTCTATCGTACGGGCACTGTTGGCCGAGTATGCTGAGCAAGGTTTGCGCTTAATTGAGGTTGAGCGCAATGAGTTGGCTGATTTGCCTTTGATTGTTGATTCGTTAGCAGGCTTGCCGCAGCACTTTATTGTGTTTTGCGATGATTTATCGTTTGAGGCGGGTGAAGGCGATTATCGGATTTTGAAAAGCGTGCTGGATGGCTCCTTAGAACGCGCCCCAGCCAACGTACTCTTGTATGCTACCTCCAATCGCCGCCACCTGCTGCCTGAGCAACACAATGACAATCAGCATTGGCAACAGGGTGATGGCGGTGAGTTGCATCCTAATGAAGCGGTAGAAGATAAAATTGCCTTGTCGGATCGTTTTGGGCTGTGGTTGTCGTTTTATCCGTTTAGCCAAGAGCATTACTTAGACGTTGTTCAGCATTGGATTGCGGAATATGCGTGCTCTGCGCAGCTTAATTGGCAGTTCAATGAAGACGCCGCCAAAGAAGCCATCAGTTGGGCGACTGCTCGTGGTAATCGTAACGGACGTTGTGCGGCGCAATTTGCTAAACAATGGGTTGGTTTGCGGTTGTTAGAACGCTCTGAATAGCAAAAATGTATCTGGTTACTATGGAATACGCAGAGTGTATTGGGTTAATGCTGTGCAGGCTCTATACTGCGCGGCCCGTTTTTAAGAGGATATCGCTATGACCACACCGCATGTCGAACAACATTTGCAGCTGTTAGCACACTTGCGCACGATTTTAGTCGCAGTGGCCGACGCGGAAGTGGTGCCAGAAAATCATCATGCCTTATTTCTTGAACGCTTTGATGAGATGGTCGCGGACTTGCGTGAGAACAGTGAAGATCTTTATATAGGGCAGGAGATTATTAGCCAAGTGTTTCAGCGCTATCCGCAAATTGCCCATTTGGTGCCGCGCGACTTATTGTGGTTCTTTGGCGGCGATTGTTTACATTTTATGCCAGATGAAGAAATTGATAAGTATCAGCAGCTGGAAGAGCGTCGCTATCAGGCGTTAGAAAATGGTGAGGATTTTGATTGGAACCAAGAAATCCAGCTAATGTTCATGCCGCAAAAGAGCCCAGAGCACTGAAATATAAAGAATTTTTAAAAAATGCTTGACGTGTAGTTAGATGCTCCGTAATATGCGCGCCACTTCAAGCAATAAAGCAAATCGCCCAAGCTTAGAAGTTGCAAGCTGTAATAAGCTGAAGGATGCGTCCCCTTCGTCTAGTGGCCTAGGACACCGCCCTTTCACGGCGGTAACAGGGGTTCGAGTCCCCTAGGGGACGCCACTTTTTGCGGGAATAGCTCAGTTGGTAGAGCACGACCTTGCCAAGGTCGGGGTCGCGAGTTCGAGTCTCGTTTCCCGCTCCAAATTTGGCGTCAAGCTAAAAGAAAAAAGAGCCGAAAGGCTCTTTTTTTTCGCCTGTTGTTTAACCCCTTGATTTGATTGGGCTTGCTGCCTTTTATCTGAGCCATCCTGGCTGTGTTTTGTTTTTTCAGACCTGATTTAATCTGATTTATACGTTAATCATCCCACCTTAAATGCGTGCTAAATCGTGCTGTTTGGCAAACGGTGACCGATTGGTGACAAGCAGGCAAGTCACCGACCTGAGTGGTGACACCGACTCTGCTTTTGATTCTTTACTTATTTCTTCTACAGCATGACGAGTTTATTTTATTTAACTGCCTCTGCTAAAAAGTATCATGCACAGTTTTATGCTTAATACTGCACGCTTTGCATCCGTATACGGGCCTAAGAAGGGCCAATGAAGCGGGGTAGTAGGGTTTTAGATGAGTGGTTAGTGTGCAGTCGTGGGGATAAAAGCAAGCGTGCACGAATTGCCATAGTTTGGTTGGCTTGCTAAGGCTTAAAAAACTCAGTATAAGCAATGCTTTATGAATAGGTGAAGTAAATGAGCGCGGCAGCGAAGTGCGCATGCTTACTAATATAATGTTAGCTATCTAAGGAGTCCTCTGTGCAAGAAAGAGAAAAGTACGAAAATGGGTTATTAACTATTCGCTTTATTGGTGAAGATTTAGATAAGAGAGGAGTTAGCATTTATGACTTAGGTGAGTCTCTAATTGCGATCCAACGAATAGTAAATAAAGCTTATTTAGCAAGCGAAGATCGATTGGTAAAAGGAGCTTTCCCTAACAAAGAAGAACGACAGTTTTTATCATTGCAAGTTGGACAGAGAAAAAGAGCCTCTGATGCTTTTGCTCTGATTCCTATTTTAACTGATCCACATGTTCAACAAACAATGTATAAAGTTATGGATTGGGTCATTTCAGGAGTCGTTGGTTTTTATGTTGGCGATGTAATAACAAGAGTAAGAGAAGAGAAAGATCCTAATAAACGTATTCTAATTGGCTCTATTTTCACTGAAATTAGCGCAATTGTTAGTCGTATTACAGCTTCAGGTGGCGTCAGCGCTATTTCTATTGGTTCTCCTTTGCTCGAGAAAGAAACAATTGTTTCTTTCAACTCTGAAACTAAAGATTATTTGGTACAACTTAAAAATGAAACATACCTTGGAACTTATCAAGAAATAAAAGGCCGAGTGTATAAGTTTTATCCATCAAGTAAAATTGTTGGAATTAAAAGACCCGGTGGTAACACGGTAAGTGTATTCTTAAATGAAAAAGATTTTGAAGAAATTCGTTTTCTTAAAGAAACAAGTCCTGAATTTATATTTAAAGGTCATCCAATTTACAAACTTGGTGTTGAAACAAAAACAGTTGCTGAATTTGATGCATCTGAAATTGAATATTTTGTGAACGACGATAGCTAATCGGGTAGCCGAGGGTTTCTAGCCCTCAGCCCCCACAACACCCTGCATGCGGCTCCGCACAGGGCGTTTCACTGAGAATGATGAAGCTTAATCCAACCATCGCGTAATTCGTACAGACCCTGAA
>JAVESM010000049.1:0-4257 GCA_034006605.1 Pseudomonas sp.
TAGGTGCCAATGTGTTAGCCCCGCTTAAGCTGCCGCCGCCAGATACGATCGTCCACTGCGTGGTGGCAAAGTTTGTAGCATGGGCATCATTGATAAAGTAGGGCACGTTGACACAGATCGTTGTGTCTCTGCCTGCATAGGCGGTGGCTGACTGCCAGATAGCAAGCGTCATCATACTCGTTATAGCATCACAAGAAGGATCGCCATAAGCAGAAAGCGTAAGTACAATCTGCCCATCGTTAATATCGGCTGCGCTTGGATAATAGGTTGCAGTTATGGAAGTTCCGTTTGCAAATGTGCCTGTTCCGGAAGTTGTCCAAAGTACGGATGATTGATTAGATGCTGTCGCACCGGTCAGTGTATAACTTATATCCGAACTGCATATCGTTGCATTGATACCCGCACTTGCTGTGATCGGTCCGGCTGGCTGATCAATGGTAACCGTTTCGGTGTCCGTGCATCCATTGGCATCCGTTACCGTTACAGTGTAGTCTCCCGCTGCCAGGTTCGTTGCTGTTACATCTGTGGAACCATTGCTCCATAGGTACGTGTAGGATCCTGTACCGCCATCGGCTGAGGCTGTTGCTGAACCGGTAGCACCGCCATAGCACAATACATCTGTACTCGAAGGAATCGAAGCCACCAATGCATCAGGCTCTGTGAGCGTTACACTCGCTGTAGCTACACAGCCATTGCCATCCGTAACAGTCACTTCATAAGTGCCCGCTGAAAGATTAGTGGCTGTGGCCGTGGTTTGACTTGAGGCTGATGCTGGCCATGCATACGTATATGGTGTGGTGCCGCCGGTGGCATTTACCGTAGCTGTGCCATCCGCTCCACCATTGCAACTTACATCCGTTGAGCTGATGATCTCGGCAAGTAATTCCGTGGGCTCATTCATGTCAAAGCTTACCGTATAGGTACAACTGTTTTCATCGGTAACTACAACCGAATGGTTACCCGCCGGTATGCTACTGAAACTGCCTGTTCCCTGGCCTGCGCCGCCGTCAAGGCTATAGCTCAATGTGCCTACGCCGCCACTGCCAGTTACTACTACCGATCCGGTTTCTCCGTAACAATCGGGCATGGTCAAACTGGTGAGTGTGGCCGTTAGGTCGCTTGTGCCGTTGGTAATGCTGAAGCTCTCTTCTACACTACACGTACCATCTGTGAAGGTGGCTGTATAAAATCCTGCTATCAGGCCTGTATAGGTATGAGAAAATCCCGAACCTGATACTGTCTGATTGTCGCCATTTAAAGTGATTGTGCCTGCACCGCTCGCTGTAAGGGTTACTTCTCCTGTTGATGCGCCGCAGGTCGTGTTTACTATCGCACTAGCCGTCAGTGTCAAAGCTGCCGGGTCGGTTACTGTATAAGACCCGCCGCTGATTGTACATCCATTGGCATCTGTTACCAGTACCGTGTAAGTTCCCGCTGTAAGATTCGATGCATCCTGCGTGCTTTGGCCATTGCTCCATACATAACTATAGGGCATAGTTCCGCCTGTTACCGTAATATCTATCGCGCCATCGCTGTCGCCATGACAAGTAGGATGGGTGATAACCGCTGCTGTGCCCGTGATGTCAAGGGCATTGGCCGGCTCGTCTATTGTTACACTTGCCGTGGTGGTGCAACTGTTGGCATCTGTGACGGTTACCGTGTAGGTGCCCGCTGTTAAACCGGTCGCCGTAGCTGTGGTTTGGGTAGAACCGTCGTTCCATTCATAAGTATAAGGTACTGTGCCGCCGGTAGCATTTACCGTAGCTGTGCCATCCGCTCCACCATTGCAACTTACATCCGTTGAGCTGATAATTTCTGCTAATAATTCACTGGGCTCATTCATGTCAAAGCTTACCGTATAGGTGCAGCCGTTAGCATCCGTTACTTCTACCGAATGATTACCTGCTGATATTCCGCTGAAGCTGCCTGTGCCCTGGCCTGCTCCGCCGTCAAGGCTATAACTCAATGTGCCTACGCCGCCTGTGCCCGTTACCACTACCGATCCGGTTTCTCCGTAACAATCGGGCATGGTCAAACTGGTGAGGGTGGCCGTTAGGTCGCTTGTGCCGTTGGTAATGCTGAAGCTCTCTTCTACACTACAAGTACCATCACTAAAGGTGGCTGTATAAAATCCTGCTATCAGGCCTGTGAAAGTTGCTTCAAATGGGGCTGTTGTTACTGTCTCTGATTCGAGACCCAATGTAATTGTACCGGCACCGCTCGCTGTAAGGGTTACTTCTCCTGTTGATGCGCCGCAGGTCGTGTTTACTATCGCACTAGCCGTCAGTGTCAAAGCTGCCGGGTCGGTTACTGTATAAGACCCGCCGCTGATTGTACATCCATTGGCATCTGTTACCAGTACCGTGTAAGTTCCCGCTGTAAGATTCGATGCATCCTGCGTGCTTTGGCCATTGCTCCATACATAACTATAGGGCATAGTTCCGCCTGTTACCGTAATATCTATCGCGCCATCGCTGTCGCCATGACAAGTAGGATGGGTGATAACCGCTGCTGTGCCCGTGATGTCAAGGGCATTGGCCGGCTCGTCTATTGTTACACTTGCCGTGGTGGTGCAACTGTTGGCATCTGTGACGGTTACCGTGTAGGTGCCCGCTGTTAAACCGGTCGCCGTAGCTGTGGTTTGGGTAGAACCGTCGTTCCATTCATAAGTATAAGGTACTGTGCCGCCGGTAGCATTTACCGTAGCTGTGCCATCCGCTCCACCATTGCAACTTACATCCGTTGAGCTGATAATTTCTGCTAATAATTCACTTGGCTCATTCATGTCAAAGCTTACCGTATAGGTGCAGCCGTTAGCATCCGTTACTTCTACCGAATGATTGCCTGCAAGTATTCCGCTGAAGCTGCCTGTGCCCTGGCCTGCTCCGCCGTCAAGGCTATAACTCAATGTGCCTACGCCGCCACTGCCCGTTACCTCTACCGATCCGGTTTCTCCGTAACAATCGGGCATGGTCAAACTGGTGAGGGTGGCCGTTAGGTCGCTTGTGCCGTTGGTAATGCTGAAGCTCTCTTCTACACTACAAGTACCATCACTAAAGGTGGCTGTATAAAATCCTGCTATCAGGCCTGTGAAAGTTGCTTCAAATGGGGCTGTTGTTACTGTCTCTGATTCGAGACCTAATGTAATTGTACCGGTACCGCTCGCTGTTAATACAACCGAACCTGTAGCCGCGCCGCACGTTGTGTTGACTATCGTGCCTGCACTCAGGGTCAGCAATGCCGGGTCGGTTACTGTATAAGACCCGCCGCTGATTGTACATCCATTGGCATCTGTTACCAGTACCGTGTAATCGCCTGCTGGCAGATTCGTGGCATCCTGGGTGCTCTGGCCATTGCTCCATACATAACTATAGGGCATAGTTCCGCCTGTTACCGTAATATCTATCGCGCCATCGCTGTCGCCATGACAAGTAGGATGGGTGATAACCGCTGCTGTGCCCGTGATGTCAAGGGCATTGGCCGGCTCGTCTATTGTTACACTTGCCGTGGTGGTGCAACTGTTGGCATCTGTGACGGTTACCGTGTAGGTGCCCGCTGTTAAACCGGTCGCCGTAGCTGTGGTTTGGGTAGAACCGTCGTTCCATTCATAAGTATAAGGTACTGTGCCGCCGGTAGCATTTACCGTAGCTGTGCCATCTGATCCGCCATTGCAACTTACATCCGTTGAGCTGATAATTTCTGCTAATAATTCACTGGGCTCATTCATGTCAAAGCTTACCGTATAGGTGCAGCCGTTAGCATCCGTTACTTCTACCGAATGATTACCTGCTGATATTCCGCTGAAGCTGCCTGTACCCTGGCCTGCGCCGCCGTCAAGGCTATAACTCAATGTGCCTACGCCGCCACTGCCAGTTACTACTACCGATCCGGTTTCACCGTAACAATCGGGCATGGTCAAACTGGTGAGTGTGGCCGTTAGGTCGCTTGTGCCGTTGGTAATGCTGAAGCTCTCTTCTACACTACACGTACCATCTGTGAAGGTGGCTGTATAAAATCCTGCTATCAGGCCTGTATAGGTATGAGAAAATCCCGAACCTGATACTGTCTGATTGTCGCCATTTAAAGTGATTGTGCCTGCACCGCTCGCTGTAAGGGTTACTTCTCCTGTTGATGCGCCGCAGGTCGTGTTTACTATCGCACTGGCCGTCAGTGTCAAAGCTGCCGGGTCGGTTACTGTATAAGGTCCGCCGCTGATTGTGCATCCATTGGCATCTGTTACCAGTACCGTGTAAGTTC
>JAVESM010000050.1:0-4118 GCA_034006605.1 Pseudomonas sp.
GCGTCAGCAGTTGTAGCAACTTGGGGTGAATGAACAGCTTTTCCTTCCCCGCATCCAGTTCGGTCAGTACGCCGATCCGGACCAACTGTTTCAGATACAGCGAGGCGGTCTGACGTTTGGCGATGCCTGCCTCGGTCAGGTTGCTGATGCGGCAATACGGTAGCTGAAACAAAAGAGTGACCAGTTCGTGGCTATAGACCTTTGGCAGGCTGGCACGGACATATTCGGCCGTGTGGTCGGACAAGGCACGAATCGTCGCAATCTTGCCCGTCGTCCAACTGGCCGTTTGCTCTACGCCCTTGATAAGGTACAGCAGCCACGGTTCCCAATCCTGTTCCCGGGTAACCTGCAACAGCAGGCGGTAATAATCCGTCTTGTTCTGGATGATGTAGCGGCTCAGATACAGAATCGGCAGGGTCAGCAATCCCTCCTGGATCAGGAACAGGCTGTTCAGTACCCGCCCCGTGCGTCCGTTGCCATCGCTAAACGGGTGGATTGCCTCGAACTGGTAATGGCCGACCGCCATGCGAATCAGGGGATCGAGCTCCGTCTCGTTGTGCAGATAGCGTTCCCAGTTCGCCAACAGATCCCGTAACAAGCCTTCACCTTCGGGCGGGATATAGATGGTCTCGCCCGTTTTGTCGTTGATGAGCGTTGTGCCCGGCGTGCGGCGTATCGACATCTCCACGCCCTTGATCGTGGTGCACACCTGTTCCGCCGTACGGGTATTGAGTGGAGTTTGCTTGAGCGCCCTGAAGCCCTCAAACAGCGCACGGCTGTAACGCAGCGCTTCTTTGGTCGCCGAGTTGGCCTGAGCCTCGTTGCCCACATGCCGGAACAGTTCGTCCGTGGTCGTCACGATATTCTCGATTTCAGAACTGGCGCGTGCTTCGAGCAGCGGCAGCGTATTGATCAGCATGGCCTGGTTCGGAATCAACTCGGCCGCCTGTTTCAGTTCGGCCAGCGCCGCACGGGCGGTAATGCACTGCTTCAGCACCGCACGGGTTTCCACCTCGATGGCAGGTGGCAATAGAGGAAGAGCATTGTAGGCACGCTCAGGATTCCAGTTTGCAGCGGTCATGTTTAACTTTCTCCGACTTTTATACACGACCGCACTCTATGTCGACGCAATCGACATGTCAATAAAATGTGTCGATTATTTTTGCTTTTGTCGACACATGTCCGGGCGTGTCGATCATGCAAACATGACGCATAACCTCACAACTCCCCCCTGAACGCCTGATCCAACAGCGACTTCTTCAGCGCATCCAGTGCAGAAAGTTTCTGCTGGTAGATGGATTTGAGGTGATGGGTTTCAGTTGATATATCCTGCAACCTTTCAGATAGTTCCGCCTGTACACTTAGGTTAGGATATGAAACAACTATTTTGCGCAAGTCACCGATGTTAATCTGCATCAAGGCAGCACCGTACGTTTTCTCTCTGATTTGATTTTGGATAGGCTCCGAAGTCATCAGAAAGTAACCAAAGTCTTGACGGAGAAGGTCGGGATTGAACATTATTGGTACAATTCCACGGGTGACATTCGCTCCAACAAGTTCTGGAGCGGCAACAGAAATAACACCAGTGCTTCCTCGCACACAGAGTAAGAGTTCTCCTCCCCTGAGGGTAGTTCTTCTGTATCCTTCCGCCAACTTTGGATCAATGAGCTTCAGCCCTTCGGGGGTAATTAGCTTTGAAGTTAAGTCCGTGGGTCTGACAACTGGCAAACCATTAGTATAGTCATTTCCTGGCTGAACAATGCCGTATGAGAGAGTACAATTGCCATCGACAATTTCTTCAAGCTGCTTCTCCACCCACCCCTCACCCCGCTGCGAAAACACCGATTGCAGATGACTCTCAAACAGCGCACGGGCATTGTGCAGGTTCTTCTCAGCGTTAGCCGTGGCAGTGGCGATACCTTCAAACGCTTCATCAAGGATGCCGACGATGCGTTGCTGTTCGGGAAGGGGGGGTAATACAATCTCAATACTGTTGAATT
This sequence comes from Pseudomonas sp., assembly GCA_034006605.1. Lineage (GTDB taxonomy): Bacteria > Pseudomonadota > Gammaproteobacteria > Pseudomonadales > Pseudomonadaceae > Denitrificimonas. Next base: position 2,001 of record JAVESM010000050.1, read on the forward strand.
TCGATTTATTTACAATCGAAACAGTGGTTCCTGATGCCATTGCTTCAAGCTGTTCCTTGAAGGTGCACGAGAGTACCTGATAAAAAAGAAACTCAGGTGTAGCTTTGCTTTCGTTTGGAAGAATCGCATTTATTTGCTGATTGAAAGCGACTGGAACCGTGTTCAAGCCAACTTTACCAAGGTTGCCGATACATGATACCAAAATTGAGTTTGGGGGTAGTGTACGAGCAACCGCCGCACCAGCTTCAGTAAGACCGTCCTCCGCAGAATCAAGTGGCGCATCACATAGTTCAGGAGGTTTGACCAAAGGCATATACTGACCGTAATAGTCAGCATTGCTTTTGGGTGGTGTAGTCCCTGTTGCCGTTGTAAATGCAGCACCCAAGGTTGTTCTCTCCCACCCCGCCTTCATCCCTCCACACCGCTTTTCTCCGCGCCCTCCGCGTCTCCGCGTGACCCCGCCTCTAATCTTTTTCGCCGGTCATCAGCCGTCAGTATCCGCATCTGTTGAATGGCAAGCTGGTTCAACCGCTGCAAACGCTCCGGCTGAGCAATCCCTTCGGCGATAAAGTGGGCATTGAGGTTTTCCATGTTAGCCAAACAGAGCAGTTGCGCGCTTTCGGCCTGGTCGCGGATATTCCCCTTTTCCCGTGGATTCTCGCTGCGCCACTGGGCGGCGGTTTTGCCAAATAACGCCATATTGAGCAAATCCGCCTCGCTGGCATAGACCAGCGTCATCTGCGCCGGGGTTAATTCAGGCGGAATCAGGTGTTCACGAATGGCATCGGTATGGATGCGGTAATTGAGTTTTGCCAGATTGCGGCGGATATCCCAGCCAAGGGTCTTGTGTTCTTCTTCCTTGAGACGCTGAAACTCCTTGATAAGGTAGAGCTTGAACTCAACTGAAATCCACGAAGCAAATTCAAAGGCAATATCCTTGTGGGCATAGGTGCCGCCATAGCGGCCTGCCTTGGAAATAATGCCAATGGCTCCGGTACGTTCGATCCACTGCTTTGCAGTGAGAATGAAGCTGTTGAGGCCGGAATCTTTTTTAATCCCATCGAATTCGATGGGATTAAACTCCGGATTATTGATCTGCTCCCAGATACCAAGAAATTCAATGGTATTCCTATTGCGCATCCAGTTGGATATAAGGTAATCGGTTCGCTCCGCATCCTTATACCGAGCAATATCGGTAATGCAGATATAGTCATCGTGTTTGACGGAAAGTATCTGCACCTCTCGCTTGAGTACCTCAATTTTTGCCATGAATCGCCTCCGATTCTGCACACACTGTGTTCACAATAATGGCAGTCACAGGAGCCTCCTGATATTCCGCAGTACTGCCGCACTCTCCGCATCCAGTGCCGCTATCTCATCCATGATCTCCTGCGGTGAGCGGTGGGTAATCACCTCGCCACCGTTGGGGTTCTTCACCGACAGGTCATAGGTGCCGGTATTAATACCGCTGACATCCACGCTCCAGCTTTTGGGGGAGTCGGCTTTGGTCTGTTGCAGTTGAATGAACTCTTTCAGGTCATCGTCATTGAGCGGGTTGGTCTTGCCCAGATTACGACCCGGATCAAGGGAGTAGTACCAGACCGTGCGGGTAGGTGCCCCTTTTTCAAAGAACAGCACCACCGTCTTGACTCCTGCCCCTTGGAACGTGCCACCGGGGCAATCCAGCACTGTATGCAGGTTGCAGGATTCCAGCAGCAGCTTGCGCAGGCAGACTGAGGCGTTATCAGTATTGGAGAGGAAGGTGTTCTTGATCACCACGCCAGCCCTGCCACCGGCACGGAGCATCTTGATGAAGTGTTGCAGGAACAGAAAGGCGGTTTCGCCGGTACGGATCGGGAAGTTTTGCTGCACCTCCTTGCGCTCTTTGCCGCCAAAGGGGGGATTGGCAAGGATGATATCAAAGCGGTCTTTTTCCTGCACATCGGCCAGATTCTCGGCCAGGGTGTTGGTGTGGATGATGTTGGGAGCCTCGATGCCGTGCAGGATCATGTTCATGATGGCGATGACATAGGCCAGCGACTTCTTTTCCTTGCCGTAGAAGGTGCGCTCCTGCAGGGTCTTCAGGTCAGCTGTAGTCAGGTTCCCCTGATTCTTCAG
>JAVESM010000030.1:0-25998 GCA_034006605.1 Pseudomonas sp.
CTAAAAAAGCCCTTGCAAGGAACTGTGCAGTGCTTTCACCGCCGTCAGCCAATGAATCAAGATCAAGTTGCAATGATGCTAAGTCTTGACTCATGGCATCAAAGACACCAGACCACACAGCAAACGACGCAATCACGCCATCCGTTAATACTCCAGAATCTAGCCACTGCGACAGCTGCATAATAAGGTCGCCAAAGGCTGTACCCGCACCTGTCGCCTCGTTTAGTTCACCTACCACCTTTACTAAACTATTACCAAGAACTGCCATGGCCTGGCTGCCAGTGACTTCAATTTTGCTGAACTGCTGATCGACTGCCGCCCCTTGGCTTTGCAGTGCCTGAATAACGTTTTCGGTTGTTAACTTACCTTCCGCACCGAGTTTTCGAAGCTCTCCAATAGTGACGCCTAAGCCTGCAGCTAATGCCTTAGCCAAGGCCGGTGCTTGCTCTAAAACAGAGTTAAGTTCTTGACCACGTAATGTGCCCGAGGCGAATGCCTGACCGAGCTGAATCATCGCGGCGCTTGATGCCTGACTAGATGCACCGCTGATTGCTAAAGTTTTACTGATGGTCTCCACAACGCCGGCAACACCAGATGCGGATATTTTTAGTTCATCGGAGTTTGTCGCAATACGCTGATAGAGCTCTGCCGTAGCTTCGAGCGGTTGACGTGCATTCTGTGCGATTTGGAACACCGCATCTTGCGCCTGAGCCAACTCCTCACTGTCTTCGGTGACTAATGCTAAACGGTTGCGAATCGCAGTATATGCTTCGCTGGCCTTTGCTATCTCACGCACTGAAAACGCAGCTGTAACAGCGATTGCTAATTTTTTAAGCATAGACGGCATGCCGCCCAGCTCTTTATTTATTTCCTTTACCTGGCCTGCTTGCCCTTGGAGGGCATTGCGTCGACTTTTGATTTCATTTAACGCTTTGGCATAGGACTCTGCATCGATGCGGCCTGACCGGAAGTGCTCAGCCAACTCGCGCTCTTGCTGGTCCAGTTGGGCAAGCGCTTTTTCAGTTGAATTTAACTGACCTAAAAGCTTATTTAAGGACTTGGCTTGTTTCTCTTGTTCAGTATTTGCTTCTGCTACTGATTCAGCAGCTTCCTGCTCTGCAATAGCTTGTTGTTCTGCAGCGCGAACAGTGTCCCAGTGGGCTTGCATTGCAGCGGTTTGAGCTGCTGCCGATGCTTGCCAATTACTCGTAGCTGTCTCTTGAGTTTGACTAAGATGTGCTGTTTCTGCGCGAACACTGCCGAGTGCCGATACTTGTGCAAGGCTAGCTTGCACCATTGCTCGAATTCGTTCAGCTTGCTGCTCAGTAGTCTCACCTGCACTGGATATACTGTTCGTTAGCTTCTGATTACTGGTGGTTAATGCTTGGCTTTTTGTATCAAGATCATTTAAGCCTGCCGTAACTTCACCAAATGCTGAAATTGCTTGTCGCATATCAGCTTCTATGCGCAGCGCCAACTTGATCTGAGAGTCACTCGCCATAATTAATCACTTAAGCTCTTTAAAGCTTGCTGGGCTTGTTTGCCACCGGCAAAGCCTAGGTTAGTCGCCAGCAAGTCACGGGCTTGCTGGCGGTTCTCTGCGAGGATTGTTTCTTGGTAGTACAGCATCAGCTGTCTTGCGGTGTAGTCTCTAAGTTCGCTTCTTGCGTGTCCGTACTGGATGAGCGCAGCAAAGATGCGTCCCCAGCCAGCGCCGCCTTGACTAGATTGGGACGCATCAGGCGGCGCACGAAAAAACCACGATTCACTGTCCACCACGTCATCAGCAATGCTTCGCCTTCATCACCGCTTAAGGCTTCAATCCATGTCACGTCCTGCTCAATGCTGGCTGCAACTAATTGCTTTAGGTTTGGCCAGTGATTAATCAGCACATCCAATAATGTATTAATGGCTCCTGGACTCGCTTCATACACGTTTGCGGCTTGTGACAATTCATCCGCTAAAGCGGCCAGCTCAGCGTTAAACTGTATTTGCTGAGCAAAGCGCAGCTCACGCATCGTGATCTCTTGCCCCCCAATGCGCAGTTGCACATCAGGGAAAAGCACAGCTAAATCATCGTCTTTATCGCTCATGTCTTAGCCCACCTGAATCAAGCGACCAAACTGACCTAATGCACCCAGTGCTGGCTTGGAGCTATCCAACAGCACACCGAAGGTCACCGGCATACCGGCCACATCATTACCATCGGTAATCAGTGCCAGATCGCTCAGTAAAGAAGGGGCGCACTTATAAAACTCGGCAATGACCGGCGCGCCGTTTTCTGCAAGGTTGATACCTTCGTAGCGCAATGCCACGCTTGGGCGCTTGGTGGTATTAAGAAATGCCACCTGTTTAGAAGCGACATGCTTGTATGCCACGTTAAGCGGCTGCTGAACGGCTGCCGGCAAGCTATTAAAAACAATGGTGCCGTAGGCTGGATCAACCGTGTAGTGCTCCACCTCCACCACAACCGGTACGCTGGTGCTGTCGGTGATGACCACTTCTGATACACCTGGATGAAGCAATACGACTTCATCACCTACGGTGATTTCAGGCAACGCTTCTGCAGTGACGGTACCTTCTGGGGTTTGCGTCTGAGTACCGTCGGTAAACAACGCAAGGTTGTCGGTATCGATACTGTGCAGCACCGCTTCGACCGAGGCTTCAGCGGAATAACCAAACTCACGCACCTTGGCTTTTTTGCCTGAGTAGCTTTCACGGTGCGAGATAGTTTCTTCGCTCATACCCACTTTTAGAGCCGATACATCACCTGCCCATACCCAAGGCTGCAAGGAGCCATCAGGTTTAATAATGGCGAGTTTAACTTTGCCTTGGCCATAAAAATACGTTTCTTGTTTAGACATTTTTAGTCTCCTGTACGGCGCTCTGCTGAGTGCTTTTGGCGGCAGGTTTCTTTTCAATCACACCAGCGCGCAGTAAAAATGTTGCATCGGTTTCATGTACGGTTAGCTCGGCACCCGCTGGGTAGTGTTGACCTGCATGGGTGTGGGGCTTAACCAGCTTTACGCTTAGGGTTGCCATGTTTTTATCCTCGGATAAACAAAGTTGGCCTGGAACACCAACGGGTAGTAAAAGACCCCATCGTCATATGAGACAGGAGCTTGCTGTGCCGCACGTGATAGAGGTTTCACACCCGCGTCAGGCGTCCAGCCAGTGCAGGCTTTAAGCAGCTCACCGAGCAAAGGTCCAGCGATACGGCGCGCACCGTAACCATCACCGGTGCTGTCGCCATAGCTCACGCATAAAACCACTGCCCAGTTTTGCGTAACGGTTTGAATCGCTCGTGAACCGCCTTGGTGCGCGGCACCTTGGGCAATTACATCACCGAGGTACACCACGAATACTGCTGGTGTACCGATTGATGCTTGATCAATACTGGCAAGATCAGCAATGCCTTCTACAATCGCCAAACCTGCTACTTGCTCTCGAATGCGTGCCACCAGCAAGTCTTCAAGAAATAAGTAATCGTCCATTACCAGTTGCCCCCGAAGTCGTTACGGCCTGCGCTGATTTGCACGGTATCGGCAATCTGTACAGGATTGCCCGTTACATCGAGGCCAATACTTAACGTGCCTTTAGCAATGCCACTCAGCATTCGGCGGCTGTGCTCAGCAGCGCGTAACGCTGGATGGGTGTCGCTAAGGTTGGTATGCAAGTTGGCATAGGCCAGAGAACCGGCAATGCGCTTGAGTACGCGCGGCACGCTAGGCAGCGGTAACTGATAACGACCTTCTAAGTGCAGATCAATTTCTGATTCAGCATCTTCAATGGCGCGTTCAATTAACGCTGCATCAAGGTTTTGAGCCGGACGATTAACGCGATCCGTTAACTGAATTAGCGTTTTCTCGCTGTACAGCTCAACCAAGTCATCTAACGTGCAGTAATTCATGCGTCACCTGTGTCGGTGATGTACTCAACATGCAGATATGGATCAGCTTCTAGTGCGCTGTAGTCCAGCGTGTCTAACGCATCGCCTTCGATACGCACAGGCTCAAGGCCAAACACATAACCGGCACGGCAACGGCGTTCCAAAGTGGAGCGCACTTCAACAGCAATGACTTCGATGGTGGCTTCAGCTGCTTCAGCGTTGGCTAGAATGTTTTCAGTAATACGCTCCGCCGCGGCCTGTGCCTGCTCATGAGCGTTGGCAGTTACTGCCTGCCAGTCAGCCGCCTGATTCGTTTCAGTCTCAACCACGCTTGGCTCCGTTACTGGAGCTACTGCAGGTTCATTAACGGGCAGCTCAACTGTCTCTACCGGTAGCTCAATAGCATCAGTAACTGCAGCTTCTTGCTTTACAGCTGGTGCTGTTTTAGCTGCTTTCTTGACAGCTGCGCTTTGAGTCTTTTTATCAGTCATGATTATTCCTCTTAATAGAGTGCCATCCTTGGCTGTGATGAAACTTAGGTGTTCAACCAAGCCACGTCGACAACTTCGACCAGGCCGTAGTTAGGGTTATCACCGCCGCCTGCAAGCAGAGCGGTACCGACAATTTTCTTAGCCGCAGCACGCAAGTTGGTAGGCACCACTAACAGCGTTGGGCGCACGTTTAATGGACGGCCACCATCAGCTTTTTGACTGCGCATGGCGTCATAGACTTTTTCAAAGTTCTCAGCGGTTAACTGTTCGGTGCTCATCGCTGCCATTTGCCAGAAGCCAAAGCCGACGTTGCTACGCGCTCGAATGCCATAACGGAACTCATCACGCATGAACACCGTTTCATCGTTTTCATCCGTCATCGCCGTAAAGTTAGGCTTCACGCGTTCTTGGAAGATCAGGGGTTTTAGTGCTCGGCTAGTGTCGAGTAAATACCAAGCTGAGCCAGCGGTTGGTGTGCCTGGATAGATGTTGCTTACCGTTTCGGGTACGCCGGTGCCGTCCACGCTTGGATACACTGGGTGATCAGTATCAAAGAAGTTCTGTCCGTCATAACACAGTGACGTAGCACCTTTGCCCAGTAAGTCAAACACCAGCTCATCAGGCAGCGCAGCAGCTGCACGGCCAGCTTCATTAAACAGGGGGGCATAAATACCAATGTTGTCGTCTTCAATGTCAGTGCGCTTAACACCAACAGTTGATTCCCACAGCTTATTGGTGATGCTGTAACCGTGCGCGGCCATGTCATTAATGACACGATCACCAACCCATTCGCGAAAGCCTGGGAACTGACCTAACCAGCCATAGGTGTTACTGGCCGTAGTGGATTGCACCACAGTGGCAATCTTGCTGTATTCGCTCGGCACAATAGCCAAGCCGTCCTGGAAGTGTTTTTGGAATCCGGTTTTTAAACCTTGAATCAATGCAGGGGTAATAATAGCCACGATTAAACTCCTTTCGCTTTGGCGTATTCAGCAGCGCTTAAGCCCGTTAATTTGGCCGCTTCAAGTTCAACAGCGGTTAAGTTGTGATTGTTTGGATCGGGTGCGCCACGTGTTTGCATGCTCGTTAAAGCGGCAACGGCGGGTGCTGTATCTAGATAGGTTTTTAACGCTGCGGCGTCTTTACCACCAAGATCACGCGCCCAAGGCTCCAGCGCTGGCAGTAAACGGCCATCAGCCAAAGCAGCCTGCACCAAGCCATCCACTTCGCCACCGTTTAAACGAGCGGTTAATGCCGCTACTTGACCTTGCAGCTCTTGCACAGCAGCAACAGGAATAAACTTGGCAGGATCGACTTGCTGTTGTTTTAGTTGGCTGGCACAGGCAGCAATCTGCTCGGTAGTCGCCTGCTCATCCAAACCAAAGGCTTGGCGTAGTTTGCTCATGGCTTCTTGACTGGCAGCCAGTGATGGCTTTAAGGCAGTCAGTGCAGCAATGGCTTGCTCTTCTGTGGTGTCTTGCTTCAATGCCAAGGCGGCAATGATGGCTTTTAAGAGTTCATCCACGTTTGATTCCTCTTCATGTGAAAAATGACCAAAGGTGGCAGCCGCACGACGTGCTAATGGCTCCATTCCGTCAATGGCCGGGTCGTTAGTTAGCGCACCCATGAGTAACGCAAGAACGCGTCCATCAGTGGCGTAGCTAAATACTGGGGAGAAGTAGAGGTACTCACCGTCTTCAATCATTTGGCGAGCACGGGCTGTGAGTTCGACACGGCCCCATAGACCCGAATCATCACGCCACTCAAGCTCAAGAAAGCGCCCAGCGGCAGGTGCAGGTTGGCCGTTTTCTTCTTTCTTGAGGGTTTGGTGTTCGTAGTCAAGTACGGGCGGGGTATGACGGTGCTTAGCGCGCTCAATCACTGCTTGAGCGGTAGTTGCGTCGATATACCAGTTCGGCACATCGAGCATGCGGCCATCGCTAGGGCTAAAGTGCCCAGCAGGCGTTACTTGAATCCATACGCTGCCGTCATCCAGTTTAGGTAATTGGAAGGAACAAGCAGCAATGGCGATGAGGGTTTTTAATTTCTTCATGCCGCCTATGATGGGCGGCGAGTGTGGGGCGGGGTATTAGAGGGGGTTCAGCGGTAGGTCAACATCTTTTACAGTAATTTCAAATTCATAGTTGGAAACGTAGTCTCTCACTTTATTTGCAATTTCCAACGATGCACTAGGAGTACTGGATAGAATCAGAATCGAGTCTAAAGTTATTTTAAAATGATTATTTATTATTTCTTTAAATAAGGTTAACTCCTCCCAGCGGTCAATAATATTATCTGCATGAATAGATATTCGATAGTATTCTATATTGCTTTCTTCAAAGTTTTTTAATGCTACTTGTGTTGATTTGAAAATAGAAAAAAAATTTGGGAAATCTCTAGTATCAATAATTAGTTTAGGGCTCTCTTGTCGAAGAAGATTAACGAAAGAGCTGTTAGTGGCATTCGATATTGATGCGACTAATATTTTACCAGAGAATAGCTCTAGTTGACGAATAACGGGAGCAATCTTCACGCGCTTTGTTGAGGCTGAGAAATCTGGTACTAAATACAGTTTTCGGGTAGTCATGCTTAGCTTTCCAAGCTCAGCTTACGTTCTAGCTCTAGATAAGATTCTGTATAAATAAAATTGACACTACCTAGTTTTTTATCACCTAATTGATATTCGCCTGTAGTTTTATTTTTGTAATCACGATCTTTTAAAAATGCTCTAGGATAGAGTCTGGGTGCTACTCCAACAAACGGTTTAAATAGAACCTTATCTCCACCTTCAGACGGGGGGAGCCAGTTAGCGCTATCCTCTATTGTAATAGAATCACTATGCAGGTCTGTTGCTTTGCTTTTTGGATAAGGTTCAATAAATTGAACTTCATCAATACCTGCTGCAACAATATGTCTAGCACAATAATGGCAAGGATAAGTCGTTACATACATGCGACAGCCTTTAGGCGATACACCAGATACGGCTGCTGACAGAATTGCATCCATCTCAGCGTGAACTGCTCGACTAAACTCAATCAAGCCACCGATTCTAGTGCCTCTTAGTGAATCAATTAGAGATTCTTTTGATATGTCAGCGGTTTCTAAACTAGGAAAATCTTCTATTAACTCACTTATGATTTCATTTTGCATACGATTACTGCTGCAATGGGGTGAGTTAGCATATGCACACTGATGATCTGAAATTATATCTGTAACAAAATCCTGACCATAAAGTCCGCCACCAGCTTTAGGTACATCATTAGTGCCTGTAGAAACTATATTTTGGTTTTTATCAACAAGCGCTGCACCTACTTGGCGGGATAAACATGCACTTCTCATTTGTGATGAGTGTGCATGGTGCATTGCTGTCTCTGCAATTGTCGGTCTTATAATTCGAGAGTGTGTTAATAAACTTACAAAGCGTTGTAGGTGATCATTCATACCTGTAGTTCTAGGATCTTTTGAAGGTACTGAATTATCTACAAAAAAATCAGCCTCATGAAATGTATCTGCTACGTGTTGGCCATGGTCTTGACCGCGACCAGCATTTTCATCTCTGTTGAGAAATTTTTTAACTTGTTGGATAGCATCTTGATCATGTCTTTTGGACGGCTCAAAAAGATTTTCTAATATTCTTAATTTACGTTCCTCTGGGTTGCAGACAATACCGATTAGACTAAACGAATCTTTATATACTTCTCTGAGTAAAGTAACTTCTGCTGGATGCCTTAAAGAGTCAATAATAAAAGCTCTTTTTTTCTGTTTTGAAGGTTGTAAATCTTGACTTTGAGATTGCTCTCGACGAACACTTATCTCTTCTAATACAAGTCTTGCAATCGCGGTATGATCCTCGGGTCGCGTGTATTTCTCCCCCTTTCTTATTTCATCGCCTCGATCTTGCATCATTACTACTGATTCGATGCTTTTTCTTGCACCCTCCCGAGGAACAAAGAAACTTTTAGACTGAGCTAAAGCGCGAATTAATGCGCTAACCTTAATGATTTCTGTTTGATAATCTTGATCCTCAAAAAAAGACTTGAGAATATTTGCAGCAGTTCCCGAGCCTGCTCCTGCAGGGCCTACCACGCCGACAAAAAGCTCATTTGAGCGCAACTCTTGAAGTACTTGGCTCCCTGGTTGCCCATCAATATTTGCAGTAGGGATTTTAGGCGATTTCATTGTTACAACATGATTCATGGTTAGCTCTCAGCAAAACGTTTCTCTTGCTAGACATTCTACCCCGTTAACCCCCCGTTAAAAACTGCTTTCAATCAAAACCAATACAACGATCGTACCTGACGCACACAACCGCCTTAAAAGCGCTTACAGACTGCTTTAGGGTTTTATTAAAAACAGCTGTAAAACACCCATCACGGCATCCAACGCAGTGGTTTTGAGTTGGCCATCGGCGGTGATGGGTAGGAACGGACGTGCGGGGATCTCAATTGAGTAATCTTTGCCCTGATAATTACGTTCGATGTAGCTCTTATGCGTGCCCTTGGCAAATCGAGCTAAGTTGCTGTGCCCACTTTGTCTGAGCAGGTTGCCTCTTGTGTCAGTGCGTAGCCGAACGCTGCCTGCTTTGCCTTTACGCTTGATGGTGCCACCGAACTGGTGAATGGCTGCATAACTCAGATTAGAACCCACCTGCGCGTAATCAGCGCCTGATTGCGCTGTAACGGAACGCGCTAAAGCGTTACTGACTTGCAAAATAGGATGCGCACTGCCACGACGCTTAACCGTATTGGGTTTAAGTTGTGGCCAACCTGGTCCTTCATCGGTAAAGGCCATCTCAGTCTGAGCAGCAAGCTCACTGGCAATGGACGCCATCATTGGCTGCGTATTGGCCAGAACGCTCATCAACCCATTTAGCCGCGCTCTGAGCGCAGCATCATCCAGTTTGATTTCAATGGTATTGGTCATGATTTTACCTGTGTTATAGTTGGCTTGAGGTATCGGGAGAGTCGCTCCCTGGAGGCGACACGGCAACCATTGGAACGCCGTGCTATCGGGTTCAAGTCCCGCCCCGTTACCTCACTTCTTTATATAAGCCGCTGGCTAAACCATCACGAATGCTAACCTGCGGGACCTTGAATACTGTTGCAGCATCATCTACCAACTCTTTGCCGTAACGACTCTTAGCAAAGCGCACGACTACCTTAGTTGCCATATAGGCACTGTCTGGCAGCACATACATTAAGGTTTGGTTATTTACATCCCACAAAACCTGTTCGGCATTGTGTATTCGCTCCGGCAAGGTTTTCCATTCAGTCGTGGTTAATGCGTTGCCAGCCGCTTCATGTCGGGCGGCTTTCTGGCCGACGATGAGGCTGTCCCGCGTAAACATTAAGCCAGACTGCAGTGGCGCGCCTTGTGATCGGGCGTAAGCTATATCAGCCGCCTGCATCACGCCAAACGCCATACTCTGACCCTGAATAACACCAAGCTTCTTAGCGTTATCAATATAAGCACTCCAAGCATTTTGCCGAACGGGGTTGAGCAGTACTTGCTGCATTTCTTCAATACCCGCCTGATCACCCAAAGTGCGCCGAGCTTTATTAAGCAGCACATCATCCATCATGTGGCTATTGGCAGGGCCACTGTTAAAGCCTGGGTCAGTACGAAACAATACCGGTTTACCAAGGCGATCCTTAGTCTCCAGCACTGTGACATCAGCCGTATTCACTTCACCTGTTTCAAGCTCTACGCCTGTTTCTACGGTTTCGGTGTAGGTTTTACCGATGCTGGATTCCACTGTTAAACCACGGCGCTCAAGCTCTGCCTCAGTGATTGCCACAAAGCGGCAGCGGCAGTTATAGCCATTGGGCGGTAAAATGTGCTGCCAGATTGGATCATCCCAACGAAACACTTTGCCATGCAGCGCTGCATGGCTTGGGCGAGTGCGGTGATCCATTGTCGCGATATACATCCAGTACGGATGCGTGCCAGTGACTTCTAAGGCTGCTTTATAACGGCCTGCCATATAGGCAGACTGCATATTGGTTTGGTAAATCGTCGCCAAACGGCGTGGACTGCCCAGCTGCACTTGCTGCTCTTCACCAGCTGGATTAATAACAGTTTGCCGACCCCACCAGCCTTTGGCTTCTAATGTTGGGCGCAGGTTATTGGTGAAGTCGCGCAGGGTTTGTCCTTTTTCTAAGTTCTCTACGAGCGCTGTACGTATATCGTTGAGCACATCAAGCTTTGCCGCTTTCGCCACCGTAAAAGCCCTGGCATGGGTTGCGGTATCAACACTGTGCCAATCCCAGCCAATGGCAAAGCCTTTGCGCTTTAAGTAGGCGATGGCATCCACTGGCTTTAGGTTGATGATGGCCGCTAAGTCGGCTTGTGTTGGCTTAGACATTTAAACGGCCAAAGGCATCAGCGGCAAACAGTAGTCGATGCAAAGCATCGGTTAAGGCGCTTTCATCCATCTCAGGAAAGGCATCAGCCAGCAACCCTAAGACTGTTTGCTCATCAGCACCGTCTTCCAAAGCGCTAAGCAACGGAGCCAAAAGCTCATCGACTTGCGTTTGCATACGCTGTGCAGGGATCTGCTCTATTACAGCATCCAGTGCCGCTTGATCAGGGTAAGCAGCATTCAGCATTGCACTCAGGGCGGCGATCTTGTGCTTTTGCGGCTGTTTTGTCATAGCTGCAAAACTTGGTGTTTGAGTGACTAAAACAGGCTCATTATTAACGGGCTGTGGAATGCCCAGCTTCTCATGCACCCATTGCTGCGGGATTTGTACGCCCACGTTAACCAAGGCCGGCAATGTATTAGCCATGGCAGTCAGATCAGCCGTTTCTTTTAAATCAAACATAAAACGGGGCATGCGCCGGCTATTAAGATCACCACCACGGTTTAACGCCAACAAAGGCCAAAGTAAGTCACGGCTTAGAGTGGCTGCCAGTTGCCGTGCATCGGACTCCAACAAGTCATGGCGCACTTCGTTGTGTACTTTACCCAGGGCAAAAGCACCGCCGCCACTCTCGCTGGTTTGACTGGTGAGCGTGCCACCTAAAACAGCTTTAGAAATACTGTCATCACATTGGCGCATCATGGCTAAAAACGGATCAGCATTACCCTGGGCAGCGGTCTGGAAATCAATCGCCATCGTCTCTGGAATAATACCGGCAGCACTGTGCCCCAGCTGCGTCACGGCATTGAGCAAAGTGGCTTTTTCTTCATTGGCGGTGCCTGCAGGGTATTTACCCAGACGAATGGGCATACCGTAAATCTCTAGCAGTTCGGCTAAGTCACGGGTGCTGTAGTGCTTAAACAGATACGGCCATGCCAGCACACGGTATAAACCCGTGCGCGCAATGTAACCACTACGCGCCTTGGGTGTATGTACGATCCAGTTTAGTGGGCGCAGTTCTTCAACCTCAGCGGCATTGGTGCGCAGCAATAGTTTGTTTTGGTCCTCTTTACGGGTAATAAACCAGCTTTGCGGGCGGTGGTGAAACGCTGAAGGTTGCCACTCATTACCATAACGCTGCCACTGCAGTTCAATGCAACTAAAGCCATGGCCAATGCCATCAAGTAAATCCAGTAGCATGTCTTCAAAGTTATCTAAGTCCAGCAGTAGTTCATTAAGAAACTCAGCATCGGCTTTTTCAGCAGCAGTGGCATTGCGCGGAGGTTCGACAGACCAGTCCAAGCCAATCACGGCACGCTTACGCTTGCTGATCTCTGCAAAGATATGGCCATCACGTTCTTCCATATCCATAAAGAGTTCGGCTTGGGCTTTGAGTAGACCTTCCTCAGCATCTTGTAGGATACGTGCCAGGCGTGCAGGCGTTAAATTGCGCACGGGATGTTCGGAAAACTCACTGTGCAAGCCAGACAAGCGTGCTGTCTGCGGTTCTTTTAATGTGCTGTGTGCTGCTTTTAACGGTCTACCGTAAATATCAACGATCTGTGACATGCGTAATCCTCCCAACAATTTTCGCGTCTGTTTTACGCACGATATTTATATAACCGCTTGGCTCTCGACTCAGGTAGCAGTCATGCTCTTCTCTAACCAGCGGCACCCTTTGATTGATTAACGCGGCGTACCACATCAAGGGATCAGGGCATTGAGTAATAACCAGCTCTCGCATCACCATTCACCTCCAAAGCGACCGTTATCAATAAAGTCGTCCTCAAACGATTGCCTGCTTTGCTGCTGTCTTTGGTGCTTACGTGGTACAGCCTGAAACTCCATGGTTGAGAAGCCAGTAACAGCCAGCATCCACAGCATGTGCAAAGCATCAGGCCCGTCATCATGCGCAGCCATCGGGAAGTGCTTAAGCTGCTCTTCAAGTACGGTTTGGCTGGGGTGAATGCGGATTAAGCCGTTTACAAAGTGTGGTTGTAGACTTTCAATGCGCAACAACTTGTCTGTGTGTGGCGTGATAGCACGGGCGGGCACAGGCACGCCTAACTGAGCGCCACGCTTAATCAGCTCAGTACGTAAAAACTCTTGGAACTGCACCGCCTCAATGCCCCATAACAAGCAGCGGTATTCTTTCTGTAAGGTGATGACGTCGCTAATAATCTTATCGGGCAAGCGCTTGCGAATCAGAGCCTCAACGACATCCAGTACACCCGTCTCACGGTTAAAGCCGCCAATTAAGATTGCACTTGGATCTCGTCCAGCTGCTTTCTTACCCAGTGACGGGTCACAGGCACCATAAAACAGCCATTGTGATAAACGGTTCACCCAGAATGTGACGCAAGCGGCAAAGGGTGCGTTGTCACCTTGTACGGGATCGTTTTGCTGCTCAGAGTCAAATGCGGTACGGCCATCACGCGCACGCTTGCGCATCAGCGTTAATAGCGGCTGACCATCTGGCCAACTGACAATCGCCCCAGCTTCCATCGCTTCTTTATGTGCCTGGTAAAAGGTATCAGCGGCCACGCCTTCATCTTCTTCATTGAGCAGCAGTTCTTCCCATTGCTCCCACAAGTCCATACGATCAGGCCACTGCATCACTGATTTAAAGCGCCGACGCTTCCACAGTGGGTTGCGCAGCAGGCGCGATAGCACTGAGTCATAATGCAAGATGGTACCAATGATGATCACGTCCATGCTGTCATCGGCATCACCAAGACTGAGTACGGTTTTCTTCAGCCAGTTTTCCAATTTGTCACGCTGGTCTGGGCTGCGCACGTTCTCATCGTTTTCTAAATCATCACCAATAACTAAATCTGGACGGTATGGGCCATGGCGCAAACCACGCATGCGTTTGCCGGAACCAAACACCTGAATCTTGGCATCGTTTGGCGTGACAATTGTCCCAACTTGCCAGACGCGGCCTTTACCTGTGGCTTTTGGGTAGTCCATGGCTAAGCGGGGGTTAAACTCCAGCTCGGCTTTAATCGCTTCCAGCATGGTGGCCGCTTGTTCAAACGCATCCATGATGATTAACGGATAGCGTTTGCGGCCTGTAACAATGCACCAGATAATAAAAATCTGACTGACAATCGTTGATTTGGCATTACCACGCGGGGCGGCAATCGCCTCATGCTCACCTTGCTCAGCATCAACCAACTGCGGTAGCCGTGCATACAGATAGTCGTGCAGTAAGGCATTGTTACGCTTTACATAGTGAGGGAAGTACGTGCGCGCAAAGAACTCAAGGCTGTCTTGCGCGAGCTTAACCCGCTCAGCGCTTGCTTTAGGATCAGGGTCGAAGCCGTCAACTTCGGCTTCAATTTGCTGGCGAAACTGATTTGCTAATAGCGACAGGTTTTCTAAAAATGTTTTGCTGGTAAGCTTCACAGTATCACCTCTTTAGAAAAATGAATGCCATGATGATTGAGTTTAGTGCGTTGATTAGTGGATTGGGGACCAGCCTTGAAATAGCAAAAACATTTTCCACATTGAAGGGTGAAAATGAGAGGGCTATTGCGGTTGCAGAACTGACGCGCTCTATTGCTGACGCCCAAGCACAACTGCTGGCAACCATGAATGAGTGCTTTAAACTTACAGCTGAAAACCAAAGCTTGAAAAAACAGCTGGAAAAAGATCAACGCTTTGACCGTTACTATATGCAGAAAATTGAATATAGCGGAGATGTAATATTCACCTTGAAAGATGATTTTGTGAGCCTGGAAGAGCCAGCGCATGACATCTGTCCGCATTGTAAAGAACAAGGAAGAGTTTCTTATTTGATGAAATCGAGAAGTCAATATGTTTGCAAGGTACAAGGGTGTGGTTTCAAAACTTATCACGCCGCTGCTAAGCAAATGAGCTACCGCATGATAAATTATTAGCTGTTTAAGCATGCTGTCAGCTCCTGCCCAAACGGCTCTAGAATCTCTGCAAATGCCTGGCTATGTTGCGGGTAGTGTTCACGCACAAAGCTGGCCAGCTTCTGAATCACTTCCATAGCTGTGGCCAAAGCGCTGGTTTCTGGCAGTACACGTTTAGAGGCTGATACGGTTTTGTTATACGCATCAGCTAGGCTGGCCAGCATTTGCACCTTGGCCGCCGGCTTGATGTCGATATCGGTTTGCACCGCTTCCATCGTTGCCTGAAACTGCATAACAAGGCCGGTCAACACCTGCCGTGCTACATCCTCAATACCGCCACCTGAGATGAGTTGTGCTGTTTGTTGCTTATCCCAATCATCACCGGCAGCAGCTGCGGTACGCTTCCAGCGTTGGGCAGTGGCGTATGACACGCCCCACATAGCCGCCGCAACGTCTAAGCTCATGCGATCATGCACATAAGTACGGCGTAGGCCGTCACGGGTTTTTTGCGGGTGTGCCATATTTACATTCCTAGCTTCAAGCGTGCAGCAACCACGCCGCATGCCACCAAGCCACCCGCCAAAGCACCGGCGATAGCGCCGCCTTTAATAGCTTTGTGTTCGGTTTGGGCAAAGCGTGTTTCGATGCGCTCTAGGCGTCCATCAATACGCTGTAATACCTGAAACTCTTGGTTCTTTTGATTGTTTGGCATACTTAATCCTTAGCTTGGCATTCCTGCACTGTGTCCCAGTGCAGTTGGGCGCAATGGCCGTACTGGTCGTAGAGCTGTTTTAACGTAACGGCTAGATCATCAATGCCGTTACTTATGGGTATTACTGGTATTTGACATGGTTGTGCGAGTACTGCCGGTAGCGGCTTGGGCGGCGCGTTCCTGTGCTTGATAGAGGTGCTGCATGCCGTTGTCAGGAAGGCGACACTCAATACGAGCATCAGCGGTTTCAGCCAGCGCATCATGTAACTCCTTTGTGTGTTTCTGATCTTGTAAAGCGCGACTTTGCATACGAATCAGTAGTGCTTCACTGGTTTTATTGGCGCTAATGATCTGCTCCGTGCTTTGTTCCAGGAGTTGCTCAACAACTAACCGTTCATTGCTTGCTTCGCGCTGTTGTTGTTTTGTCGTACCGAACTGCCAACCCACGCCAAAACTAATCAGTAGGGTCAGCAAATACAGGCCAACGGTCTGTAAAAACGTCAACACTAAAGAACCTCATCAACAGCTTTACCAATTAACTCGCTGCTGTAAGGTTGCTGGCCGTTTTCGCGCTCAATAATTGCTGTAACCAGCCCCTGCAATGTGCTTTTGTCTAAGCGCAATGGCTGGTGAATGCTTATGCCTAGCTTTTTAGCTACAGAGTGGGCATAGGCTTTTGTGTCATTCTCATTGCTCGGTGCCCAACGACTGATCAAACCTTCCACCGTGCGTAAACCGTGGATCTTGCGGTAATTCAACAGCAGCTTGGCCAGCGCTCGAATACCGTTCAACGCTGTATCAAAGCGTGCAAAGCGACCTTCAACTTTAACGTCATGAGGTAACTGACCACGCCAAGCATTGCGAGGGTTGTAGTCGATGTTGCCAGGGTTGTTGTTACGAATACCGCGTGGTGTGTTTCGCATGATTAACTCTCCAGTTTACGTTTAAGCCACTGAGCAACACTGCCCAGCCATGAGTCGCCATCGCGCTCAAAGAAGCGCACTAATGCACCGATTAGCCACCAGGCAGGTAGTCCAGCCATCACCAGCAATGGCGAGGCGACAAACAGCAAGCCAAGGGCGGGTTCTAGGTTGTACATTTCTGCCACGACACGCGCTGATGCAAACAGCTCAGGACGGGATGAGTGGATTTGCACGACCAACATGGGGCCAAACACACTGCTGGCGACAATCGTGATAAATAGGCGAGCAAAGCCCTCATGCACAGTGCGCGGCCATAAAATCAAGAAGCCCAGCGCCGCTGCTAATGCACCTGCACTGATGTGCAAGCCGAACCATTTGAACAAGGCACCGCTAATCGCCGTTGTTGTTTCAGGCATTTGCGGCTCCTGAGCGTGCGAGTTTCTGACGCAGTTCTGATAAGTGCGCATGAGCAACCTCCGGCGGGGCTTTTTTAAAATCTGATACACGAAATGAAGTGTCTTCGCGGCGTGGTGCAGGCGTAGGTTTCTCACGCTCGCCTAGGCGCTTTTCGATTTGGTATTGCTGGTAGGCTTTGGTTTTGCACCATAAAGCCTTGACGTGACCGCGCACCAAATCGCGCCACTGTTCAGGGCAGCGCTCTAGCAAGCGATTGCGTTCCTCGCGTGATGATTCAGCCAAAATAGCGATGGCGTAATCACGAGGACGGCTTAAGATTTGGGGGCGTTTGATGTTCATGCCACCCACGATAGGCGGCATGAAGTAGGTGGGGTATTAGAGGGGGTTCAGCGATTAGACTGTTTCAATGATGTTCAGCCGCTTGCAAGGCAGCTGACGTAGAGGTTCAAAAGTTTCTCTGAGCAAATCAAGGAACGATGCAAGCTCTTCGTTTTTAATATCTAGCTGCATTGGCGCACCAGCTGTCAAACAAGTGAGCATATTGAGTACCGAGACCATCCGTTCCAGCTGAAGCCATGGTCCTTCTTCGATTAAGTAGTAAGTTTTTTCTGGGTGCAAATGGTTATGTGAAATCATGTGAAGCTCCTATCAACAGTTAATGTCGATACTTACTTTATGGCACATTTCCATTCATGCAAGCGCACAAAACCAAAAAAACACCGTCTTGCGCTAATTAAATTCTGTGGTATAGAGCCGAACTTTTTTGAGGAGCAAAGCATTGGCGCTTATTAAAATAGTACTTGTTGCTCAGGCACAGGCATGTATAGATTCAAAATATCCCAGATTTGGCGGTCACTCAACTTATGTTCACGTGCCAGGTCGGCAACACTATCACGCGCTGTGCGGCCTTGCCTTACATCCCGCTCAAACTGCCGGTGCATATCAATGTTACGCAGTTTACGCAGCAGTGTTGCACAGCGCGGCAGGTATATTTCATCACCGGCATAGTATTTATGCAGTAGCTCTTCGGTGTCTGTACCGACACGCTCAGCCAGTGCCGCACGTTTGGCCTCACCATCTTTGCCGCGCCCTGAGGCAATACGCCAAGTGGTGCCACCTAAAGCCTGCACCACTTTTAACGTGTGGCTAAAGCCGATTACCGCCACCATATCCTGTATGGATTGCGGTAACTCGGCCTGCAACTGCTTAACCTGTTCCAGATTCATTAAACCCTCCCGTTCCGTTGGGCATCAATGATTAATGCTTGCATCAGCCGTTGTGTTTGACTGGCATTCAACCACTCAACGCGTTCGACCTTGAACATGTGTTTCGCCATTGCATCGGCATAGCTCCAAGGTCGCTTGGCTTCTGCAAGCAGAGCTTCAATTTTGTTCACATACTTTTGCTTGTTATTTGTCGTAACGGGTTTAGCACGGCCTTGTCGCGTGCTCTTAGGCTTAAAACCCAATCGCTCAAACTCAGCCAGCACAGCGCCCATTTGCCGTGGGTTTAAATCTTTAGCCGATTTAACGCCTGCCACACGGGCCAACAGAGCACGGTAACTGTCGTCATCCATACCCAGTTGCTGCTTAGCAATATGAACCTTTGCCAGCTGTGCCTTTTTCATGCTCATGAAAGCCCCCTTATATTGAGCAACTCTTTGAAGCGTGACGGGTCACGTTCTGCGAGTTGTGCCGCGCTATGCAGTAAAACTGTTACCGCTTCGGCTTCCTCATCGAACTCACCCAGCAAGCAGATACGTGCTAAGGCGTCCGAAGTGCCGCGATACATTTCCATACGAAACTCACGCGCACCTAACTGTTGGCGGCGCTGACGTTTGCGGTCACGCTCTGCACGCTTGCGCTCTCTCGCACGACGGCGTTTTTGTTCTTCTGGTGACTCAATCATTAGTGCTCCTTTGGCTGCTCATCAGTGCCTAGCAACCACGCTAGACAGACCATTTTGCTAACGTCAGCAAAATGGTTTCGCTTTAGTTCAGCGCGTCACTCAAAGGCTTACTAACGCTAAACTTCACAACATTTTTGGCCGCAATGGCGATGGCCTCTCCTGTCTGTGGGTTGCGTCCAGTGCGTGGCGCACGTACAGCAATTTTGAATTTACCAATGCCTGGTAATGTCACCTCTTTACCCGCTTCAAGGGCTGCTGTAGCAACATGCTCAAAGCTGCTGAGTACGCGCTTAACGTCTGCTGCGCTGAGTGCTACGCCGTTTTCATTTAGGTGGCTTTGCATATCTGTAATCAGGTCTTTTTGTGTCATTTTCATGGTCTTGCTCCTTTGGGGGTGGTTTTGGTTTTCAGTTGATTATCTTTAAGTAGCTCAAGCTCTACTTTTGGTGCTTCTAATACATCGAATTTATGGAAGCTCTCACGGTCGCTGAAATCACGCTCAACCCGTGTCGCTTTACTCATCAAATCAACGAGCTTTAGCGCATCTGTTTTAGGTAAAACAAACTGCTCGAAGTTAATAGAAACAACGCACTGCTGTGCTTTGGTAGCTGGTACTGTCATGGCTTAAATTCCTGCAATATCTAAAGTGACGGTGCGGTATTGCTCGCTGTCGCCAACACGTTCGTAAAAACGAAGGTAGATTTTAGAACCGACCACTTGGCAAGCATCGCCGATAGCATCCATCGCACGCTGCCAGCGGACATCCTCAATCTCATAACGGCGTAGCGATAACACCCGTGCGGTGCGGATCTCGCCTTTAGTGTCGACGCGGAAGGCATCATTCACGATCACTGCCAGCTCAGGTCGCGCATCTTTAACCCACTCCTGTAGGCACTCATCAATCAGCCCACGAGCAACTTGCAAGCGCTCATCAAAGGCAATGCTTTCTTGTACGGCGTGCTGGATTTTATGGCTGCCATCAAATGACAAAAGAGTTACATTGCCTTTTTTACCGCCTAACTTGGTGCCGTATTCATTGGCGCTCAGCTCAACAAACTCTTGAATCTCGCTGTAGGCCATCTGCTTAAAATCACGCATTTGCTTTTGCAAAGCCTTCGCTTTTGTCGCTAGGCTCAGCACCAGTTCATCGCGCAATTTGTCGATAGGCTTGATCTGGTCTTCTGGGATTAAACGCCCTTGGGCGTCTTTTCTGTAGCCATCTGGTGTTGTCATTGAATTGCTCCTTTTTGTGTTATTTGTTGCAGTCGTGACACGTCACGTTCTAGTTCTTTGGCTCGATGGTGGGCGAAGTTAAAGTCAGCAACAAAACCGACCACGCGCCCGTTAAACATCAGTCGCACCATGCCCTTGCCAGTGGCAAACATTTGTATTCGCTCAGTCTTTTGCATGAGTTTTGTCCTTGCAATTAACGTTGTGCACGCAGCTTTGGCAGATGCGGAAGTGCTGCATGGCAACGGGGTTGTTTAGCGGAGCAGGGCGCGAGTGATACGCCTCGCATTGCTTGGGTAAAATCTTCCCCATTACAGGGCAGTCGATATGTCCGAAAGTACTCAGCACACGCTGGGCAACAGCATCAGTAGCTGCGCCGTACTTACCTGCCAGCACAAGGCTCACCGTGGTGCGTGACACACCCAATTGGTCTGCCACTTTTTGGCGGCTGCTACGGTCCACCTCACGCTGTAAAAGCGCTAACCAGCTCACAGCAATTCCTCCGGTGCTTGGATGTAAGCTACCTCTGCTGTGTTGGGGTCGTAGACTTGGCCGATGCGCTGAATTTGTGGTGGACGAGGCCCGGTATAGCGCGCTCGAATCAATTCATAGCGACGTGGGCGGCCATTGTTATGGCGTACATACCCAGCCTTTTCTAACCACTTCAAATAGCTTTGAGCGGTAGAGCGGGTAGTGGCTACTGAGGCGCTAGCAAAGTTTGCAAGCTCATCAACAGTGACACTGGGAAGCATGCGCAAGGTGCGCCACATTGCTTCATTACCTAAGCCCATTGAATTCGGCGTGCCATCACGGTTTAGAGCTGGGGCCTCAACACCACAGTCTTGAATAAGCTGTAAATCATGCTCTGAGAACGAACCCGCTTGATCACGTACAAGAGCGTCTTCATGCACCGACTTAGGGCCAATAATTCCCGCGCGCTTTAACGCTTGGCCGTAGGTTTTTACCGTGTCGTAATGCACGTCTGTGAGCGATGAAACTTGAGCCAATGTGAAGCACTCTTTGTTTTTTCGAATCGCTTCCCAAACGCGCTGGCGGTTACTTTTTCCGCCTTTTTGTTCCAGGTGAACTTGCTTACGCCCTGTATTCAACTTACCCACGCTTAAGCCCTCCGCTTAGGCGCATCGCCGGTATACAGTTCACGCTTGCCCCATGCTGCTAAATCAACCGCTGCCATGCCCTCAGTAATAGCCGTTTCACTAATCAAGTCGAGGCTCACAGCCACACGACGTACAGAGCCATTCGCCATCTTGACCACGTGCTTAAGCAGGTCCTCATGAATAGTGACCTTGCTATAAATAGGCGCTAAGCGTTTAGCATCTTCTAGGCTGACGGGCTGTGCCGGTACCCAGTTCAAAACACGGCCATGGAAACGTTCAAAACGCTTAAGTTTAGTTGGCAGCATTTCCTCACCAATCAACAGAATCGGCGCTTGGCTGGCCTCATAAATGTCGCGGATCAACTCGACCGAACCCTTAGCCACGAGATGATCCATTTCGTCAATAATTAACGGGCGACCACTCATGGCAAGCTCGGATGCAATGGCATCAACTAACGCGGCAGCCGTTGCTGTTGCTGGGGTCGTAACACCCATCTCAGCCACAATGGCTCTAAGCGTGTCTTTTTTCGTCCAAACGCTACGGGCTTGCACGTAATACGCACGACGTGAGTTCGCCACCCAGCAGGCGCTCATGCTTTTGCCGTAACCGCTTGGGCCATAAAAGCAGACCATGCCAGGTAAGCTGGTGGTGCGACTTAATGCGCGCTCTAACGCCACATCACATAAACCCAAGTTGGCAATATCGGCGATGCCGGCAACATTTATTTTGGTCATGTAAAACTCCTTGGTTTAGTTAATAGTTGGCTGCTGCTGCGCCGTGTCGACGGGCAAACGCCATGTATTCTTTACTGTGTGGATACGTGGTGAACCAGTGAGCAATACGCTCACCCTGTTCGTTTAAATCGTGTTGCCCTTGGTCGATGGCATTCCATAACTGCCAGCGTTCATCGGGCGTACTGGGTACCGGATTGTCTTGTGGAGCAGGCGCTGGAAAAGGTGCGGCCATCGGCTCAAACTCAGCATCAACCGCTGGCTCAATCACCTCAGCACGCTCCTCAATACGGGCGCGTAACTGGTTCATGTTCAAAACACCCAGCCCCGGCAGTTCAATGCTGTCGTGGGTAATCGCTAGCGAGCCATTGCGCTCTGCCTGGGCTTCTTCGAGGCGCGCTTCCAGACGCTTTTCACGGCCTTGCAAGCGTTTGTCGCGGCCTTGCTCAATAAACGACATAGGCATGTAATCAACTTTGTTACCGTTCAGATCAGCAGTACCCAAAAACACACCTTTCAGGTCGTAAACCCACACGCGCTCAACATCGTGAATATCAATGCCGACTTGCACCTGTTCTCTATGAAACTCTTCAAGATGCCCAGCAAAGTAAACGTTGTTATTCAAGCGGATTAGGCAACGGTTAATCACACAGAGCACACGTGGTCTAAACAGTGGTCGCGCTTCATCGTCGGTTACAGTCAATGCTGTAAACCCTTCCTCTTCACGCAATTGCCACAGCTCATTAGGGCTCATGTGTCTGCTTTTACCGTTCACTGGGTCAGTAAACTTAGGCAGACTGCGGTGTGGGTTGTCGTTGTAGCGCTCAACGTGCTTGGTACAAAAATCAATAAATTGATCCCAAGCCATCAGCGGCATCTTTACCACTTCACCACCTGTAGCAATCGCCTTACGAGATAGCTTGTGCATCGCTAAACTGGCCTGACGGTCCATGTCTTTGCCGATGTAACCGGGTAACTCTTTAGCTGCGCGCACCCATATAGTCTGGTGCACACGCTCAATCACACCGCGTGCTTGCGAGTTATAAGCAATACTGTGTGTCATCTGGCAACCAAGGCGGCCCATTAAGCCAACGGCTTCATCCTTCATCATGGCGTTCTTATAACCACTGCCGTTATCCACATAGAAGTTAACGGGTATACCGTTACTCATGCAGGCATGACGCAGGGCATCCAGCACCGCCAAAGCGCTTTCTGCTAGATCAATTGACCAGCCCACAACTTTACGTGTGCCAATATCAATGACCGTTGTGATTTCTGGTCTGAACGGGCGGCCATGCGATGGATGCTGCACTTCCGCATCAAAGGTATGGCCATCAGCGCTGTAAACGTCTGCGGGTAACAGCTTAGAAAAGTCACGCTCTTTGTAGGCCTTCAACGCTCTCATGTCATGGCTGCCAATGCGCCCTGTGTGACGGCTGACATTCCCCATTTTGTCTAGAAAGCGGCGCACCTGGTGAATGCTCGGAAGCGCTCCTTGGTAGTTTGCCGCGAAGCCGTCATACGCGTGCTGCACGGATGGTTTTTCAGGGCGTGAAAAGAAACTCAAAAACGCTTCAACCCACTCCGGTACCGACATATCTTTTTGGCGGTAAATCGGTGCTAACTCGCTACTTTTACCGCGCTCAATAAAGCGCAGCAAACTACGCGCACTCGGCAAACCATCAACGCTTGGGCGGCCACGGCCATCACGCGCACTTCTCAGCATGGCAATCATGTATGGCTCAATCTGCTCAGCACGCGCCATGTCAATCAGTAGCTCAGCGCATTTGGTTTGCGTATAGCCGGTCCTTTCCATCAGTCCATTAATGGCGTTTAGAACACCCTTGCGCGCATCAGCTACCAGTGCTTGTTGCTGCGTTTCAAACATGCCCAGCTGCACTTCTTGGCGCGGTTCGGGCAGGCTTTTAGCGGCAACCACTTCTTTGGCTTTGGCTTGTACCAGAGCAGCTTGGGTTTCGGCGGGCAGGCTGGTGAGGGAGTACAAACGACCACCACCACGCGCTTCATTGGGTTTAGATTCCCAGCTTTCACGCTCAGCTTTATCGCGAACCCTGCGATCCGTTCCAGGCAACCCCGGCAACCCCGCCAGCTCACGCGCTGAATACCAAATACTCATGGAGTTCTCCTTAATCGTCAGATTGAAGAGATTGTTGTGAGAGGGTGGCAGAGACTCGCGGCAGTGGCTGGCTTCTATTCTCCTTGGCATACTTGAGAGCTATAAACAGATTGCCAATTTTCCAAGTGACTTCTGCCAGCTCACCACTTAAAGTGATGTACTGTTCATCACTGATGCCGTTACCTGAGTGACATTGGTCATACACCAACTGGCTGGCGATAGCTGCCAATGAGCGGCACACCGCAAAATCACACTCGCCACTCTTACTCGCTTCATGGCGCAGCGCTTCAATCACATCACAGCTGTCGGCTAAAATTTGCTCAGGCTTGTTCATCACGCCACCTCATCCAAAATGCCAGGAATAACCTCTTCACCAATCGCCCGTGACAGGTCACGCAAAATACGAAAGGTCAACATCCCTTGCGGTAACTCATCACGACCGGCCCAGCGTTCAACCACCTGGGTCACCGTGCGCGGTAGATAATCGTGCTCCAACGCAAAGCGGCGAAAGTTGCTGTCACGCTCAATTAAGCGCGCCTGCACATACCGGCGCGACATAACCCGCTCACGCTGACGCTGTTCATCTACTCTGGTTGTTTCTTTCATGGTTCTACTGCTCCTTTTTCGCTAGACTGTTCGCAATGTGTAAAAGACTATCCTCGCAAAACGCGAAAGTCAATAGAGGTTTACGCAAAATGCAAACAAACAGAGTTCTAGCAGTATTAACAAGGCTAAGCCGTGTACTTGAAGCAGCTAATGACACTGAGCTGGCTAGAATGCTCGGCACAACCTCATCAACAATAAGCAGCTGGAAGGCAAGAAATTCAATTCCTTACGCAAAATGCGAAGAGATCGCGGAGGATAGAAGCATCAATCTCGATTGGCTTTTAACGGGAAATGGGGAAATGCTTCGTGGAGTCACGTGCCAGCCCAGCCCTAGTAATCTGAGTCCTAAAGAAGAGGCTTTATTAACTATGTTTAACGAGCTGAGCGAGGACGATCAGAGAGAGATTTGCCGCCTTGCTGAAGACAAGAAACGGATGCGCGACATGAGTAAACAGATTGAAGAGTTGCAAGCCTGGTTCGAGGAATTTAAGAAAGCACACTAATTTAAGTGTGCTGTTTTGGCGGATTAACTCGGACACCATAACGTCCGACTTGAGGAAATGTAAAAAGCATTGCGAAGGTTAGTTAAGTATATGATTTGTAAGAGTTTTTATGCAAGTTGGACGTTACGTTTAAGTTGGACACTTAACGTCCGACTTAAAGGTTCGAAGTCGGACGTCTAAAAATCAGATAACACCTCAACCAGTTGCGCAAAAAACCAGGATAAAATCACCCAAAGGAGCATGAGATGAACAAGCCAATTAAACTGATTTTACTAGCAAGCTTTGCATTGACAGGCTGTACAGCAATTAATGTCAAACCAATAGACAGCACCGCAGAACTACTCCACGTCTGTATTCAGGAAAATCATAAAGTACAGGTCAGAGACTTTGTTTCAGTGGTTCAAGCTGGCTTTGAGCGACATGGTATATCCACAGAATTGGTGTCAGGTGCGTTACCACTACACTGTGAATACGTCCTAACCTATTCGGCCCGACGCTCTTGGGATTTTACCCCATATTTATCACAAGCCGATCTACAGCTACGTCGTTCAGGACGCCAGGTTGCATCCGCTGAGTATCATCTACGCGGCAAAGGCGGGCTAGCTCTTAATAAATGGGCAGGTACAAAATCAAAAATAGATCCAGTAATAGATAAGCTACTTGGTGGCCGTTAATATTCGCTCATTCTTATGACAAAAAAAAGCGCAAATCCGTGCAGAAATGCGCCTTTTTAATCAAAACTTTGCAAAATCTTAAATCACCCCATAACCTCGCCAAACCCGCGCCAGTCAAAGCTTTCGGCGCTTCCAGGCCCTCCTGTCACCTATGACAATATGATCACCACCCCACAGATGAGTGTTTTGGTGTGTGTTTTTGGGTATTTCAAAACAGGCTCTAAAGTGATTGAGTCTGTTGAGTATGAAAAATCTCCGCATCTTAGTTCTGTTAATCAGCCTTTGCAGGAAGGCAGACCCGTTCAACAAACGCTGATTAAACCAAGCCCGCCCGCGGCTGAATCACAATCGCCGAAACAAACCGTTTTTAATGATGATAACTATCAACCTAAAGGCTTGGTGAATTCAATCACACC
>JAVESM010000051.1:0-3776 GCA_034006605.1 Pseudomonas sp.
CTGGCTCAGGTGAGCCAGGAAATGGGGCATGTGCGAGCGTCCATCACGGAGCATTACTTGCGTTGATGACACTGCAAAGGCGTAGGACATACGCGGCTAAACGCGCAACTAAGGCGGTGGATCGCATGATCCTCGCTGAGTCCATCGAGGACAATGAGCGACTATCAAGCTAAAGGTTGATGCGTTGATGCGCCATACGGCAGATTTTGCATTTCTGTGACTGTGATTTTGAGTCGCATTGATTGCTTTTTTCGTTCCAGCATTTCAGTGATTCTTTGAACAAATCGTTGTTCTTTTTTGCGTCGTTTTTCTGATTTTTTGCTTTGGTTTTCTCGCGTTTTTTATAGCCGAAAGTAAACCTGATTTCGGCGTACTTGCGACCTTTTTTGATCGGCTCATATTCGTATTTTAAGCTTGTCAATTCTGTTATGTGTTTGTGTGCAGGTTTCAAAATTCGGCGGTTAAATTCAGCATAGCTACGCTGCGCATGCGACTTCGTTTGCAGTATGTCGTGCAGCTCTTTTACGCTGACAACAGCATCTTGCTGATCGTCGTAGCTGCGGAGCATTTCATACAGCTTTTGACTATATATGCTCGGCAGCGACATATATTCGATCAGCGGATATTGTGTGAAGTATTTGTTCAGATCCAGATAGTGAGTTTTTAGATCTGGATGAAACTGAACGTGTATCGCGCTATGTTCGCTTTCATAACGCACTTTCGTAAATACGTTGTACATCGCCCAGTTTTTACCGTCCTTTATCTCTATCACTTTGCGCATGAGCGATTTAGAAGCTTTTTTGATGAGCGCCTGGGTAGAACCGGCAGTCTTTTCGTCTTCTGACTTTTTGAACTCTGAAAGTTGTATCTCATATTCAAAAAAATCTTCATCGTCGCAACGTATGCGTGCCGCAGTAAGAGCAATAAGCTGTTGCTCGTAAATTGAGTCTGCAGACAGCTTGCAGCGCGCTATAGCGTTGCTTTTCTTGACTATCGAACCTTCCATTTTTCCCTCCTGTTCCAATGGTTTAGCGATATTATGCACAGGAAGTGTGGCACTGTCAATAGTTGCCACACTTAAAATGACGTAAATTTTGCCACAGCTAGACGTAAATTTTGCCACAGCTAGACGTAAATTTTGCCACAGCTAGACGTAAATTTTGCCACAGTTAGGGTTGCAAGCCCATGGAATCATTGAGGAAAAACGCGCATGAAAAGAGAAAAGAGAAAAGAGAACTACACGCACGCGTGCGCGCGCGCGAGGAAAAAACCACAAACGGCCAATTCTGCTGCGCAGAATTCGGGATGCAAACGGCTGAGAACCCCACCGTTTGCCCAAGACCCTAAAACCACCCCGCCAGCAAAGACCGCTGGCACCCCATGAGGGGCTTAAAATGCGCGCTGCGCGCGTGACATTGACAGATCAAAGTCAAAGGCGAGTGGTCAGCAAAACTGCTAAGCGATGCGGCCGCAGCTGCAAGCGTGAGCAGTGCAGCTGCCAAAAGCAGCGCAGCAGACGCTGTAGTCAGCGCTACGCGCTTAAAACCCCAAAACCATACCCTTGTCCACGTTTTAGATTTTAGAGGCTCTCAGGGCTGATTTTGCGCGTTTTCGACCCCACCAAAACATTAGGACTCCCTGTTCTTCAGGGTTTCAAACACCTGCAACAGGTACGTGTGCGACACGCGGCGCTTGTGATTTTTTGCGATGTAATCGCTGATCTGCCGCCAGCTCAGCCCCTCGGCCAAGAGATTTTCGATTTCGTGATACCAACGCAGGCGGATGAGTTTTCGGACTTTGCCCTCGCCCTTCGTGCTTTTTTTTGCCACGGCATCTAAACGCATCTTGCGTAGCTGCTCCTGCTGCGCTGCGGTCATATGCTCCTTGCGCTCGCATTGCGTTAGCGCATGCTTGCGCTTCACCAGAGCGAGCACTAGCGCGGCGTAGCTGCGCTGCACTGCGTCTTTGCAGCCCGCAAGCCCATCGCTTTTTTGCCGTAGCAGATCGAGTTGCAGCTTATGCACGTCGTAGCGCTCGATTTCATTTAGGCTGCCGTACCAGCGCAAAAGCTGATCGCGCTCGTCGATTTTTGTCTGCGTTATATCGTCTATGTCCACTGTAAACTCCTGTGTTTTTTTTGTGTGTAAACTTTAGCAGCTAAAGTTTACGGCGTCAAGGCTGCAAACGCTGATGCTTCGCCCGTTTCCGTGTGAGCGCAGCGAGCAACGGAAACGGGCGAAGCACGGCAACAATGACAAGCTCAATGCTTGACATTGTTGCGCCGCGGCGCTATGATCGCAGACACGTAGCACCCGGCCGCTCTATATGAGCCGCACGGTGCTTTTGACTCGCGCTAGACGCGAGGGTGGATTGCCGATCCACTCAAAACGATCTCGGCATCGGCTGCGTTAGCCGCAGCCGCAAAAAAGGCGCGTAAGCGCCGCTCCCACCCGCTAGGGTGGGCAAAATGGGTAGTCAGCGAGCAAGCAAGTGGGGCCAGACCCTGGATGTCTGGCCAGTAAATCTTGCCAATGTTGGCTCCAGCCCCCAAATGCACCATCAAAGCCGCACGCTCGCGGCAGGGGCACAAGTAGCGTACGCAGCTATACGATCTCGGCTGCTCATTGCACTAACCAGGTGCAACTTTAGGGATCAGGCGCATACCGCTTTTGCGCTTAAAAATCAAAATCAAAGCGTATGGATTAAACCCCCGTTGCCGGGCGCGGCTACTAATACGCAGCAGACACATCACATCGTCCAGGAGTGACTTTTGAGGGGAACCACGTTTAAGCAGATTGAGCGGCTCTATGAGCGCAGCGGCATCAATGCCATCGGTGCCTCTAAGCACGACGCTAAAGAGGTCGCCCGCGAGGGCGGCGCACAGACTTGGCAGGAGATTGGCCGCGAGGTACGCATATACAGCTACGGCACCGCTGATACGTACCGTGACGTATGGCGCTCTGCGCTCGATTTCGCCAAGAGTGAGCACGGCATCAAGGACGTGGAAAAACTCACGCCCGAAGCGGTGCAAGGCTATCTTGAGTCGCGTGTTGAGCAAGGGGTGGCGCACTCCACGTACCAAAAAGAGGCGGCAGCACTCGCAAAACTCGAGCAAACCCTTAACCGCTACTCCGAAGCCCATGATCGCGGCAATACATACGATTTTAGGTCGGCTATCGCAGAGACAAGGGCGGAAGCTCACACTCTGTCCAAGTTTGACTCCAGTAGAGCATACGAGGATGCGCGCGGACTCGTTGCCGCTGTGTCCGATCGCGACCATCAGATCACAGCTGCGGTGCAGCTGGAGTCCGGATCACGCATCCACGAGGCATCTCTCATCAAGCCGGATCAGCTTCAGGGGTACAGGCCCGACCCTACGACCGGCGACCAAAGAGGCGTGATTGCCTACCAGGGCAAAGGCGGCAAGGTAGGGGAGCATCTAGTGCGCCCCGAAACCTACCGAGCGATAGAACAGCGCATTAGCGAGCGCGGGGAGTACCGCATAGGCAAGGACGCATACCGCGATAGCCTCAAGGCTGCGGCGGCAGCGACAGGGCAGGAATACACCGGATCGCACGGGCTGAGGTGGAGCTATGCACAGGAGCGATTTGCCCAGATCCAAGAACACGGTGACAGCTACGAAAAGGCACTGGCTCAGGTGAGCCAGGAAATGGGGCATGTGCGAGCGTCCATCACGGAGCATTACTTGCGTTGATGACACTGCAAAGGCGTAGGACATACGCGGCTAAACGCGCAACTAAGGCGGTGGATCGCAT
>JAVESM010000010.1:0-99930 GCA_034006605.1 Pseudomonas sp.
CAACGGGCGACTTGAGCACTTACGAGGTACCGCCCTGGGCTTTAGAAATTTAACCAATTACATAGCCCGGTGCTTGCTGAAGTCAGGAGGGTTTAGAAATCAGCTACACCCTTAAATGCGAAGAGCCAGAAAAGCGTGTAACAAGCGCAGTCACAGAGACAAAATTTCACTGCGTTCCATTTTTTCCGTGCTGCGGGCGTTGCACATAGCCGCTTCGCGGCATAGTATTAAAATTAAAGTTGTGTATATAACAACTGAGGACAAAGGATATGTCCAATCGAGCCATACAAAATCTGTTTGCTTGTTACTCTGAACAACTTAAGAATATCAAGCAACCGCTTAAAAACCTCAAGGCAATTGACGCGCTAACCCATTGCCGTACACGTGCGCTGGGTGCCAGTTATTACCGCTGCAAGTTAAACCATGCCGAGATAGAGCAACTTCATTCGTGCCGTCATCGCAGCTGTTATGTCTGCGCCCATAAGCGTAAGCGTCCGGCCATCACACCTTGCTAATGATCGCCGGTGCCCAATTGTGCGGTAACAGCTCATCAATCGCATGGTTCTTCTGTGTGGGCAGACGGGTCAGAACATCCTTCAAATAAGCATACGGATCATGCCCGTTGAGTTTGGCTGACTGGATCAGAGTCATCACCGCAGCAGCACGCTGCCCACTTCTCAGTGAACCGGCAAACAACCAATTGGAGCGGCCTAGCGCCCATGGACGGATCTGGTTTTCCACCCAATTATTATCGATGGGCACAGCTCCATCATCAAGATAGCGCGTCAGCGCTGTCCAGCGTTTGATGCTGTAATCCAATGCTCTAGCCGTGCCGGAACCATCCGGCACTTTCTGGCGATGGATCAGCATCCATTGATGCAGCGCATCGGCAATCGGCCGAGCTTGTTCATGCCGGATGGCGTGACGTTTATCGGGTGGCAGATCTTTTACCTCCCGCTCGACCCTATACAGCTGGCTGATATATTCGAGGGCTTGTTCAGCAAGGGTGCTTTGGTTAGCTTGATGCAAATCGAAGAACTTACGCCGCGCATGAGCCATGCAGCCGATTTCCGTGATGCCGTTGCCAAAACCAGCCTTGTAACCTGAGTAATCATCGCAGACTAACTTGCCTTGCCAGTCGCCCAGAAAGTTGCGTGCATGCTCGCCGGCGCGAGTCGGTGCGAAGTTATAAACAACCGCTTTTAGATCCGAGAATGGCGTGCTGCAATAGGCCCAAACGTAGGCTTTGTGGGTCTTTTTCTTGCCTGGAGCCAACATGCTGACTGGTGTTTCATCAGCATGCAAAACGTTGTGTTCTAACAATGTACTTCTTAGGGCATCAACCAAAGGCTGCAGTTGTACACCGCACGCTCCAACCCACTCGGCTAGAGTTGAGCGTGGAATAGCGAAGCCAGCACGAGCAAAGATGCGTTCTTGACGGTACAGAGGCAAGTGGTCTGAGTACTTGGCCACCAGCACTTGAGCCAGTAAACCTGCAGTTGGAATGCCCTTGTCGATGACTTGAGCTGGTACTGGTGCTTGAATTAGAGTTTCGCACTGCGTGCAGGCCCATTTACCGCGAATATGGCGCTCTACTGTAAATTCGCCTGGCACGTAATCCAGCTTTTCACTGACATCTTCGCCAACACGCTTGAGCTGACAGCCGCAGCTGCACTGGGTATTTTCAGGTTCATGATGAATCAGCGTGCGTGGCAATTCTTCAGGCAGAGATGCGCGTTTGGGTTGTTTTTTAGCTTGCGCTGGAGCTGCTACAATAGTGAACTCCGCCAGTTCTATTTCAATAGCGGCAAGGTCACCCTCAACGAGTTCATCTAATAGACTGGCTTGAAGGTCATTCATCTGCTCGCTGCGCTGAGCGTACTTATGACGTTTCAGAGTCGCCAGTTCATGGCTCAGTTTTTCGATGACCGCATCGCGGTGTACGATCACTCGATCTTTTTGATTCAGTAATTGTTCCTTAGCGTCCAGCGACGCCATCAACTCCGTGGTTAAGCTTCGGAGTTGATCGGCAGAGAGCTGGGTAAGATCGAGAGGTTTTGACATGCCAAGCAGTATGCCAAAACATAATCGTTGTGACGATTCGCCATGTTGATGATGGCCTGAGATGTCAGTTTATGGTTACAGAACTGAGATAACGCCAGCCGCACCCAGACGCTGCCAAGGCAGCCCTTGCACCAGAGCAGCCAGTTGCTCATCGTCCAACTGCAGTTGCTTGCCGCACCACGTTTCACCCCAGTGAAACGTGCCTTTATTCAGTCGTCGAGCACAGAGCCAAATACCTAAGCCATCATGAATCAACACTTTCATTCGGTTACCACGCTTGTTGGCAAACAGATAAGCGCAACGCGGCCGCGCCGAACCAAATACCTGAACGACACGCGCCAATGCGGTGTCTGGCCCAGCACGCATATCCAGTGCTTCTGTTGCCAGCCAGACCTCATCAATTCTAATCATTGCAGCAGCGTGCGCAAAAATAGTGCGCATTGATGGGCCTGCTCCGCAGGCCACTCCACCACAATCGGCCCGCTAGGCTGGGGTATTTCAATGCGTATGCAGTTGCTGTTTTTCACTGCTGGAGCAACTGCCGCTGGCAAATTAATCGGCACAAACGCTGGCGATAGCTGTTGATCTGCTTGCTTTGATTCAGTAACCCAGCGCCGTAGTAAGTTGGCGTTGAGATCATTATCCAAAGCAATTCGTGCAACAGATGCTTCAGGATTTTGGCTTTCAGCCACCAACTGGGCTTTGAATTCAGGTGTATATTGGCGACGCTTACGATAAGGTCGAGTTACTCTTACGGTGCTCATAGATAGTGTCCACTAAGGAATAAGTGGACACTATCTTGACGGCTACGCCGCCAGGCTCAAGATGGGTTTACCGGACGCTTACATTAATAACTCCTGAGTTAGCATCAGAAACACACCGCCATATCCACTTAGAATTTGGCGGTTATTTTGCTTCATGTGGGTCAGTTTTACATTGCCGTTAGCAACTGCCTAATTTTAGCTCCTCACAGCAGAATTTTGTAGCAGTCAATCGAAGTCGAGCAGTAGGTAACTCTTATCTTTCAGCACTCCGCTACTTCAGCCATTGCAGCACATCATCGATCATACCGCTGTCTGCAAGAATTTTGTTGTGACCACCGCCTGATAGCCAGAGTGGCTGCGCTTGCGAGGTGTAGACATTTTCTTGGGCATCGCTCAGCGCAACGATGGCATCATCTTCGGCATGTACCACAAGAATCGGCATTATTAGCGAGGTGAGCGCTTGGTCAACGCGATACCGTTCCAGTGGTTCGCCAAGCGCTGCGGTGATTTGCTCAATCATGGATTGCAAAGCCCGTTTGCTAAGTCCCTGTCGTTTGGCTTGCGCAAGCGCATAATCCTCCGCGCTGCGAGGGGCGCTAATCAAGATTGCACGGTCGGGCTTGAGCCCATAGCTTTCCATCGCCAGTGCTGTCATCGCCGCGCCTAGGGAGTGCGCGATGACAGCATAGGGTTGATTGAATGCCGATGCGATCTCAGATATTGATAGGGCGAGCAAAGGCAGTGGTGCGTAATCTCCGCTTGCTGCGCCGTGTCCGGGAAGATCAAGCGCCGCGACGCTATAGCCGGCATTTAGCAAAGGCGAGACGAATCCGCCCATAGTGAAATGGTCGCGCTCCCAACCGTGTACCAAGAGGATTAATGGACCGCTTCCTTTGATCCAATAGGGCACTTGCTGGTCTTCTATGCTGATGTTTCTGCGCTGAAAGCCATCGAACGCCTGCGCCCAGTGCCTAAAACTGGTGTTATGTCTTGGCTTCAGAAAAGAACGTGCACCAAGGGCGCCGAAGTAACTGGGCAAAAGAGCCGACATAAGGCCTACCACGGCTATTGTTGCTCTTTTTCCCCACGATTTAATAATCATGAAGTGTCCCTTTTTTGAGATCAATTGATTGAGTTAGAATGCGTAAGTAAGGCCCACGTGGACGCGGCTAGCAGTCTTGAACTGACCGAACAAACCCGCACTGTCACCATAGAACCAGTCGGTGCCGAGCCGTCCTGACAAAGTACTGTTGAATTGGTAGCGCGCTTCCAGTTGAATCAAACCGTCTTTATCGTCGATGCTCTGAATTATAAAAGCTTCCAGTGTTAACACCTCATTCCAAAGGTTGCGTCTGGCAAGAGCTGTTACTTGGGTCTCGGTTTGATTTCGTATGGTTCCACTTTCCCGCCTAGTAAGATGGCTTTGAAACACCTGGAAGCTGAGGAACGTATCGCTTAAGCCGCTGTAGTCCAGACCTGCTACATAGGCCAGTTCTGGGCTCTGTGCTACCCCCGCTGCCAGCTGTGCCGGATTTGCTACCCAGTAGCGATCGGTCGAGTAGCCTAGCTCGCCGCGAAAGGTGAAATTGCCAAATGCATTAGAAGCCGTCCCTCCCAACAAATGGGAGCGCTGGTATGTCGGTGTGACCGTTACTCCAGTCGGGCTTTGGGTCAGATAGAAAACGGCTTGATTCTGATAGTGGTAGAGATAATTCAGACTTAGATCCCAACCGTCGACAAAGCGCGTCCAGCGTATACCTGCATCAGCGTTCTTAATTGGCTTGGAAGGGCGTTTGTCATCGAGCATCGTTACAGGAACATTCGCCGGTGCTTGAGGCACTAACAAGCGTGAGCTGAATGCGAATGCGCCGTCAAATGGAGGCAGTTGATCGTAGGTCTGATCGGGTATCAGTATCAATTGGAGCATGCCCTTTCCCATCGGTGATTCGACATTGAGCATCCATAGAGGAATACGTCGCTCACCGACCTCAGGTAAGATAAACTCACGATAGTCAATGGGGTTGAGTACATCCAGCACCCTCAAACCGTCGGCTTGACCCCATACAACTTG
This sequence comes from Pseudomonas sp., assembly GCA_034006605.1. Classification (GTDB taxonomy): domain Bacteria; phylum Pseudomonadota; class Gammaproteobacteria; order Pseudomonadales; family Pseudomonadaceae; genus Denitrificimonas. Next base: position 4,900 of record JAVESM010000010.1, read on the forward strand.
CTGTTTACCCAACCGAATATCCGAGTCCTTAATGAACGCGTCGATATAGAATTCTCGCACCTCTACGTCAGCATTGTTACCTATAGAGGCGCGGCGATTCCAGTGGCTGCGGGAGTGTTGAGCGGGCTGTCTGGGGGATAGCTCATCAACACCATCAAGGCGAGCCCGTGCGATTAGAGTTCCTCTAGCTGACTCCGAGAGATGGAAGTCCCATTGTGGCGTCAGCACCAGCTCTGTTTTCTGAATACTGCCATCCTCGGTTTGCAGCGCGAAACTGTAATCTGCTGTGCCTTGCAGCGTGAGCGCCAAGGCGCTGTGACTCAATCCCATACCCAGTAGCAATGTGAGCAACTTATATAGAGCGCAATACCTGGCTCTCATATTATGGCCCTCTTCGCAGAGTGCGTTGATCAAAGGTGCGCTCGGGGACATTACTTTGGTAGTCAACATTAAGGTTGGTCAGGAGAGTGCTGTGTCCGCTCTTATGATTGGTCGCTTTAACCTGGAGTACTGTCCAAATCTCATCAATTTTCTTGATTTCAAGATTTTCGATCGTTTTTAAGTGATTACCGTTAACGTCCCAGTAATCACTTTCGCGCGAGATCCAGACGGCCTGATCGATACGCCACACAGCTTTGCTGTAACCGAGCTCTTTGGCGATCTCGCTCTTGATCTCCTCATAACTGAAGTCTGTGCCTAAGAAATAATCGCCGCGATTGGATGCCGGAATGCGGCGCACTTTACGTAAAGCAGGCAAGTACAGCCATTGATCATCTTCTGCAACGCTGTTTGAGTAATCGTAGGTTAGAAACCCAGTTCCACGAATGTTGGCTGGAGCGGTATAGAACAGCAGAGTACGTTTTTCATCTCCAAAGTAACGTCGATACGCTTTAATCTCTTGGATTCGAGTTTGTCCGCGACGGTCAGAGAGTTCTAGACGCATGTCACGGGTGACCTGATGACCTTCGTCGCGAGCCGCGACGGAACGCATAATATCAAGCCCTTCCGGCAGTTCCTCAGCTCTAGTATCCGGAGCGTTCAGTGTTCCTATCATGACCAACGCCAGAATGGCGGTCGTTACGACACCGCTCCTTTTAGAATCTCGCTGTTTATGCGGCGCAATGATACTCGCCGGTTTCAGTAGCAATACCAAGCTCGGCAGCAAGGTGATGCTTGCAATAAATGACGCACTGACGGCTAGTCCGACCAGGCCACCAAAGCGTATCAACGGCGGCACATCACTTAAGCACAGCACACTAAAGCCAAGAGCCACTGCGGCCAAGTTAAGCAGCAGCGCTCGGCCGGTTGTAGGGTAGAGTTCTGCCAAGGCCTCTGCCAGTGGGCGTCCAGTTTGGCGGCCAAGCTGACGCAGGCGTTCAACAGAATGTATTGAGAAGTCAACGCCAAGACCTATCGCAATGGCTGCGAACATCGAGGTGCCTATTCCTAGCCAGATGTCGAAAAAACCCATTACCGCGTAAATTAACAGGATCGACATAGCGACAGGAACAATCGTGAGCAAGCCTGCAGACAGAGACCTGAAAAGCAGTGTTGCCATCACCAATACCGCTAAAATCGAGACCAGCACACTACCTACATGGCTTTCGGCGATGCCGTTTATCCAGTGATAGTCCACGTGCACCCTCCCTGTGAGTCTAGCCGTCATCCCTGGTTCGTTGAATTGCTCTGTGAGATATGCTTCTACTATCGGTACGAGTTGACGGTTGTTGGCGAAGGCGTTGGTGTCCAAATAGGCGCGAACCAGTGCTTGGCGGTGCGTGCTGTCGATTTCTTGCTCAAAATCGGTGGGGTTACCGGACGTGGCGTACAACAAAAATAATTGAGCGACCAACATCCCATCATCCGGGGTGACATACTGGTCAATCTGGTTTTCATTCACTGCACGATTCATCTGTTTAACGTAATCCACGACTGAGGTGCTACCGTTTACGTGGGGCTGACCCTCGAGAAAAGCCTGCAATGCTTGGATCTTACGTAATCGAGCGGGATCATGCAGGCCTTCCTCTTCTTCAGTCTCCACTAACACGTCAAGATGGTAGGTTCCGTCCATAAGGCTGTTGATACGTTTATCGGCCTGATACAGAGGCTCTGATGCTTTGAAGTTTTCGATGCGTTGGTCTTCGATCTGGACACGAGTCACGCCGAAGATACCAATAACGACTACTGCTAAGCCGACAGCGACAACGCTACGAGGATAACTGAACACAACCGCCCCAACGCGTACCATAAAAAGGTGACTAGGGCTTTTGGCTCCGCTATTGGAGGCAGCCACGAAAGACTTGCTCGGCTGCGGCTTGAGGAAACTCAATGCAGCGGGCAATACCGTAACGGTGTACAGCCATGCGACACACACTGCGAGGGCACCAAACAAGCCGAACGCCTTGATTGGCGGCATGCTTGAGGTGGGATATAACGCTAGAAAGCCGGCTACAGTGGTTATTGATGTCAGGGTAATAGGCCGTACCATGGCACACATTGTCCACACCACAAGCTCACGCTGTGAAGCGGTTGGTGCTATCTGCTGCCTCTCGTAATATTGGCTCAGAATATGGATCGAATCGGCGACTGCAATACCAATCATACAAACGATTAAACCATTAGTAATAACGTAAAAAGGTGTGGCGGTGGCGGCCATAACACCTAGGGTAATGACCACCGTGGCGAGGATGATCGCATTCGGCAACAAGGTGGCGCGCAGCGTACGAAAGCCGAGAAACAGGATTAACGTGATAATCAAGCCGGCGAAGGGATTGAGGCGCTGTGCATCTTGGTCGATATAACTCGATAGGTAGCCTGCTACAGCCCCTTCGCCAGCGACTAACAGCACATCTTCCGCGCCGGTTGGTGCCATTGCGATCAACTGCAAAATCTCATCGTAGGTTTGCTGTGCCTGATCTTCATTCAAAATTTCCACTACCACCAGCGAGGCACGTCCGTCGCGTGCTACTAGGCTTCCTTGGTATAGGGGGAAATCGGCTATAGCTTGGCGGACTTCTGAAGCCTCTGCTTGCGTCTCAGGGAGTGGGTCGAGGAATTCACTCACCTCCATGCCCATCTCGGTACCCACCACATTGGATTCGGTTGCAAGGCTCACCACACGCTCTGGGTCGACGTTGTCCAGCGCCGAAATCTTGTTAGTGAGCCAGTCAATCAGTTGCAAACTGTCGGGATTGAAGATGCCTTCTGAACCCTCGTTCACCACTGCAACGACAATGGGATCGCGTAACCCGAATAGCTCTTCTACTTGCTCCCTATAGCGCAGCGCTGGGTTGTCTGGATCAATAAATGCACCAGCGGAGGTATCTTTGGTGAGCGTTGGTAGCGCAGTTATAGCAACTACGACCAGCGCTGCCCCAAGCATTACAACCAGCCAGCGTAGGTTCACGATAAGGTGAAAATACTGTTCTAGTAGTCCTGTTTTTTTCTGCATAAAACATTCCTCTTGAGTGTATATACACTATAGGTTTTCAAAAAAAGACCTTTTGAAGGCCCATTGTCACAATGATATCAATTTGCCGGTCGATTTAGCTTAGCAGTCGACCGCCGTAAGCTTGCTTAATGCATCATGAGTCTCTTGCCATCCTTCACGCCCGAGACCCTCACGGTATGTGTTTTGCACGGATTGCCACAGCGGGTAGGCTTGTTCAAGTTTAGCTTTGCCAGAAGTCGTTAACTCAGCCATCCGTGCTCTATGATGGATGCCCGCTCGAGTTCTGATCAAATCTTCTTTCTCTAGTAACTTAAGATTACGCGTCAAGGTAGTCCTTTCCATGGCCAACCAGTCCGCCAACTCACTAATAGAACCCGGCCCTCCATAGCCAATCGCGACCAGCAAAGTAAACTGAGTAATCCGCAGACCGGAAGGACGTAATGCATCATCATAGGCGCGTGTAATAATACGATCCGCCATCTTGGCCTTTCGACACAAGCAATTACGGGCGACGTCGGGAAATATTTGAGTGGTTAGATTAGTCATATACATGTATATACACTATCAGCTATTAGGCTTCAACTTTTGTCATAGAATCTGTCGAAGTTTATGTGCCGTTATGCCTAGGCAGTCCTGTACCTAAAACAAACGCATTGATAAATGTAAGCGACTTGGTTGTCGTTTTTGTGCACAGCTTCTACATTTTGGTCCGCATCAGATAGCAACAGTGATGCACCCAGCCATCGAGCCACAGCAGAAGTGTTTTATAAGCTTGAAAAGTGTCTGAAGAAACCAGGGTTTATAACTGCCTGGAGAATAATTTACTCTGATTTCTGCATACAAAATTAATCTAAACAATCTGTAAATATATTTCTTAACATATGTATAGCAAGCTCCATTTCACGTTCTGTATAGGCTGCAAACCCAAGCAAAAACCCTGTCTGTGTTGGCATTGTGATGTATAAGCTAGACAAGCCAGTTAGAGCAATACCCTGTTGTTGAGCCTGTTTAATAACGACTTCTTCACTCAGACCACAGGTCAACACACAGGGCATTTGCATGCCACCTAGAGGCGGCAATGGTTCGACAAAGTCTTTCAGCTGTGTACGCACGAGTTGCTCAAGTGTTATTAAACGTTTGGCATAGACTTGACGCATTTGCCGAATATAGGCTCCGAAGTGACCATTCTCAATAAAACGAGCCAAGGTTAGCTGGGAGATTGCCGCCGTATGCCCATCTTGCAATGTTCGTGCAGTGGTCATCGGGGCGACGAGTTGCGTTGGTAAAATCATGTAGCCAATGCGCACACCAGGAAAGACAGACTTGGTAAAGGTACCGATATAAATGGTGCGCTGGTAAGGGTCTAAACCTTGCACGCAAGCGGTTGGTTTTCCCGCGTAATGAAACTCACTGTCATAATCATCTTCAATGATCCAAGCTTGATTGTGTTCAGCCCACTCAATTAATTCTAAGCGGCGCTCAAGCGATAATGTCGCGCCTGTAGGGTATTGGTGCGAGGGTGTTAAAGACACTGCTTTTGCTGGCGTGGGGTGCTGTTTTAATAGGTCAACACGTATGCCATGCTGATCTACCGGAATAGGCACAGGGATCAGCCCGGCTGCCTTAAAAGCTTTACGAGCACCTTGATACATAGGGTTTTCAGTAAAAATATGATCACCTGCATCTAATAAAAGCTGTGCACATAGGGCGATGGCTTGTTGCGAGCTGGTTAAAATTAAAATCCGTTCTGCTGTTGCATGAGCGCCACGTTCTAAATTCACATAGTGAGCAATGGCATGCCGCAGTTCTTTAGTGCCTTGCGGATCGCTGTGCTGTAATGCTTTAAATTGATACTCTCGAATCACTTGTCGCCCTAGGCGCTCCCACAGCGGCAGTGGGAATAGGCGTGTTTCAGGGATGCCCGGAGCAAACGGGCGTGGTGTTAATGCCTCTCTAACCCCTTTATTGTTGAGCATACCTTGCCCGCGTTTGCTTAACTGAATGACTGGCTGTTCTTTAGGTTGTGTAGCGATTTTGCACTTGGGTTTATGCAGTTGCGGTACCTCTGCTACAAAGCTGCCGCTGCCAACTTGGCGTTCAATATAGCCCTCTGCATGCAATAAACTGTAGGCATTTTCGACCGTATCACGTGAGACATTAAGCGACAGAGCTAACGCACGAGAAGCGGGTAAGGGATTACTTGCTGGCAATGCGCCATCCAGTATTAGCTGACGTAGTGCCCGCTGAATGCGCAAATACAACGGGTACTTTGCATAGGAGGGATGCAACAGCGCTGCTTTGACGGACTCCAGCTGTGAGTGCTTAAACAAATGGTATGCCTGTCATCTTTTAAATGGATGGTTACATCATGCCAAAGCCTGCGTATAAAACAACTCTTCTTCGCGTGGCTTGCGCGATTTAATGGTGATGCCCTCTGAGCGTTTTTGCACAGATAGGCTGAACCTTTAAAAGGCTAAATGCCGTTTAATAGGATGAGTTGTGAGTACATCAGTAGTGAAAAAAAACAAACTGACGGATTACTGGAACCCAGTAATTGCTGGACTGGTTTCTGTCTTGGTCAATTACGGTGGGACCTTTATTTTGGTTTTCCAAGCCGCTCATATTGCTGGCTTAAGCCCAGAGTTAACCGCTTCTTGGGTTTGGTCAATTTCAATTGGTGTTGGGATTACTGGGATTGTATTAAGTTGGCGCTACCGCGAACCCATTATCACTGCATGGTCTACCCCAGCCGCGGCATTCTTGGTTGTCGCTTTAACCTCAACGCCTTATGAACAGGCGATTGGTGCTTACCTTATTTCCGCTTTGGCTTTTCTTATCCTTGGTCTTTCAGGTTATTTTGAAAAAGTGATTCGACTGATTCCGTCGAGTATTGCCTCGGGTTTATTAGCAGGGATTCTCTTGCAGTTTGGCATTAATGCGTTCTCTGGGATGGCGCTTGAACCTGTTCTGGCAACTTGCTTAATTGTTGCTTATTTACTCCTTAAACGTGTGACTGCACGGTATGCAGTGGTTGGTATTTTAGCTCTGGGCTTAATACTTCTGCTTCTTCAAAATCGTGTAGATTTTTCTGGAGTTGAGTTGCAGTTTGCCGTTCCTATATTCACAACGCCATCGTTCTCATGGCATGCATTGTTGAGTGTTGCGCTGCCGTTGTTTTTGATTACTTTAACCGGTCAGTACATGCCAGGCATGTTAGTGCTCCGCAACGATGGCTTTAAAACCAGTGCCAACCCCATTGTTGCTCTAACAGGGCTCGGCTCGTTGCTTATGGCTCCTTTTGGTTCACACGCTTTTAATATTGCCGCCATTACCGCTGCGATCTGCACAGGTAAAGAGGCGCATGAGGAACCTTCAAAACGTTGGATCGCAGGTATTGCAGCGGGTGTGTTCTATATTTTGGTGGGGTTATTCGGCGTCACTTTAGCAGCTGTGTTTATGGCGTTACCCAGCACCTTTATTACCACGCTAGCAGGACTGGCCCTGTTAGGTACGATTGGCGGCAGCCTCACCAGTGCATTGTCAGACGGCACAACGCGTGAAGCTGCGCTGATCACTTTTTTGGCTTCGGCTTCTAATATTCAACTGTTGGGAATTGGCGGGGCTTTCTGGGGTTTGTTAATTGGGCTGATCGCCTATGCCGTATTGAATGGGCGAGTATTCGATCGTCTATATAAAAAATAAAACCATGGCAGTCAATCGTGCAAAGAGTAAATAAATAGCCGTTTAATATCCAGTGGAGCAAAAATAATGAACGCAAAGCAAAGCTATTTAATGCCTACCTATACCCGTCAAAATGTTTCTTTTGTTAGAGGTGAAGGTGCTCGACTTTGGGATGAGCAGGGGCGAGAGTATTTGGATGCTATTGCTGGCGTTGCTGTAACAAATTTAGGTCATGCGAATCCTGAAATTACAGCGGTCATTAGCCAGCAAGCCAGTTTATTACTGCACACATCGAATATGTTTGGCATTCCTTGGCAAGAGCAATTAGCGCAAAAGCTCTGTTCTTTGGCGGGTATGGAGCGTGCTTTTTTTTGTAATTCAGGTGCTGAAGCGAATGAGGCAGCCTTGAAAATAGCACGCTTACATGCCCGTGTAAGAAACATTGCTAACCCACAGATTGTGGTAATGAGTAATAGTTTTCATGGGCGTACTTTAGCAACCTTAGCCGCAACTGATAATCGAAACGTGCAGCAAGGATTCGAGCCGCTGATGGGAGGTTTTATTCGTGTGCCTTATAACGAAATAGAAGCCTTGAGAGATCTTGTTTCTAACAAGTCCATTGTCGCGGTGTTATTAGAGCCAGTGCAAGGGGAGGGAGGGGTTCATTGTGCGTCACCAACTTACCTGTCTGCTGTACGTCAATTGTGCGATAAGCAGGATTGGTTGCTGATGATGGATGAAGTGCAAACAGGCATGGGCCGTACAGGCCAATGGTTTGGCTTTCAGCATGCGGACATAACTCCAGATGTGATTACTCTAGCGAAAGGTTTAGGTAATGGTTTTCCTATAGGTGCTTGTTTGGCTCAGGGCAAAGCAGCACAACTTTTCGCTGCAGGATCGCATGCGTCTACTTTTGGCGGAAACCCTTTAGGGTGCCGCATTGCATGCCAAGTAATTGACATTATGCAGCGCGATCTTATCTCGCAGAAAGCGGCCCAACTAGGACAGCAATTATTAGCGGGCTTATGCCGGCAGTTAAAAGGCCATCCAGATATTTTGGCTATTCGTGGCATAGGTCTAATGGTAGGTATTGAGCTTAATTACCCCGCAATTGACTTGGTGTCACGTGCACTAACTGAGCAGCGTTTACTTATTACTATTACCCGCAAACAAACGATACGTTTATTGCCAGCTTTGATCTGCACTGCAGAACAAGTCGACGATATTGTTTTTCGCATCAGTCGTTTGCTGGCCACTTGCTAAGGAGTCTTTATGTACGATTTATCAACAACACTTGAGCAGTTTGACCATGACTTATTCATGGCTGAACAACATGAGATAAAACGACAGCAAGAACATGTGGAGTTAATTGCATCTGAGAATTACGCAAGTCCTTTGGTGATGGCAGTACAAAGTTCTGTTTTTACCAATAAATATGCTGAAGGCTATCCGGGGAAGCGCTATTACAGCGGTTGTGAATATGTAGATATTGCTGAGAGCTTAGCTATTGAAAGAGTGAAGCAGCTATTTGAGTGTGATTATGCCAATGTGCAACCGCACTCAGGGGCGCAGGCTAATGCTGCAGTTTTTCTAGCATTATTAAATCCTGGCGATACCGTGATGGGCATGAACCTTGCTCACGGTGGACATTTGACTCATGGGAATCCATCGAACTTTTCAGGTAAGCAATATCATATTGTGGCGTATGGCGTAGACCCAGATACAGATCTGCTAGATTACGACGAAATGGAGCGTATAGCTTTAGAGACTAAACCTAAGCTGCTTATTGGAGGGTTTTCTGCTTATTCGCGCAAAATTGATTGGGCATGTATGCGACGAATTGCTGATCGAGTAGGCGCTATCTTTTGGGTTGATATGGCTCATGTCGCCGGTCTTGTAGCGGCGGGAATCTATCCGAGCCCTTTACCCCATGCGCATGTAGTGACAAGCACCACACATAAAACATTGCGTGGTCCACGAGGAGGATTGATTTTAGCAAAAGGGCAGAGTGAGGAGTTTTATAAAAAGCTGAACTCGGCAGTGTTTCCTGGCATTCAAGGTGGACCGCTCATGCACGTTATTGCTGCTAAAGCAGTCGCCTTTAAAGAAGCATTAATGCCTTCTTTTAAAAACTATCAAGAACAAGTCGTAATAAATGCTCAGGTAATGGCGTCGGTTATTAAGGGCAGAGGCTTCAAAATCGTCTCTGGCGGGACTGATAACCATATGTTTTTAATCGATTTATCAGCTAAACCCTATACAGGTAAAGATGCAGATTTAGCGTTAAGCCGAGCTTACATAACGACTAACAAAAATACTGTACCTAATGATCCACGCTCACCTTTTATTACCTCAGGTGTGCGTTTGGGCACGCCAGCTATAACTACGCGAGGGTTTCAAGAGGACGAGTGTAGAGTGTTGGCCCACTGGGTCAGCGATGTATTAGATGCATTGGAACTTAATACATTAGATGAGATTGCGCCTAAGGTTGGGGAGCAAGTGGTCGCTCTGTGCCATAGATTCCCAGTGTATCAGCAAGGCAATCAATAGTTTTTATGCATAAAAAACTATTGATACAAGTGTCGATGGCTCACTTAGTCAGCCATTTACACATTATGACAATCCCAGCTTTGCTGCCGATATTGCCACAAGTTATGGATGTGAGCTTTATACAGTTAGGTATGGCTATTGGTGTATTTAATGTTGTCTCAGCGTTAGTGCAGACGCCACTAGGCTTTATGGTCGATCGTGTTGGTGCGAAGGCAATGTTAATTGGTGCCCTAATTGTAGGCTCACTGAGTTTTGCATTGCTTGGTATCTGGCCTACTTTTCCGATGCTATTGTTTGTTATGTGCACTGCTGGACTGGCTAATGGTGTTTACCATCCTGCTGATTATGCTTTACTTTCACAAAGCATGGAGCCGGAGAGAATGGGGCGAACATTTTCCATTCACACCTTTGCTGGTTTTACAGGAGCGGCACTTGCACCGCCTGTTTTGTTGGGTTTGGCGCAACTGATTGATATACGTTGGGCGTTTATCTTTTCAAGTGGAGTGGGAATTATAGCGTTATTTTTATTTCTATTGAGTACAGATCTATCGGCTATTGAAGAGCCAAATTTTCAAACAAATAAAGACAGTGAAAAACGACCTCTAGCCACGCCTATAATTCGCTTTGTGAGTTTTGTTATTTTATTTATGTTGCTAAGTCTAAGCACTGGTGCGATTGAGAAGTTCTCAGTGTCCGCCTTGGTTGAAGGCTTTTCAGTGCCACTTTTATTAGCAAACCAAGGTCTTACTGCATTTTTATGTTTTAGCGCGTTTGGAGTTCTAGTTGGGGGTTACTTAGCCGATCGAACAGCTAGGCATGGATACTTAGCTGCAGGAGCTTTCTTCTTGGCAGCTTTTCTAGTATTGCTTATAACCATTATCGAACTATCAAGTGTAATGCTAGTTATATTACTTGGTTTGATAGGTTTTTTAACAGGTCTAGTTGCCCCGTCGCGAGATATGCTAGTTCGTGCTGCTTCACCAAAAGGAGCGGAAGGCCGAGTTTTTGGCATTGCGTCTACTGGATTTAATATTGGAGGAGTACTAGGCCCCCTTTTTCTAGGTTACTTATTAGATCTTAACTTGACGAAAGGAGTTTTTTGGTCAGCCGCTGTATTTATGATGTTGACTTCAGTTTTGATGTTTTGGCAGGAGTATCGCAATATAAATCATCTCACAACGACACCAGAAGAAAGTTCCATTTAAAGTGATATTTAATTTATTGGGTATATAAAATGAAGAAAAGTTATCTTTCTGTTTTGATCGAGCCGGTTCATGCTGAAGATTATGCGCGGTGGATCCCATTATGGCTGAAGTATCAAGAGTTTTATAAGGTTTCCATCAATGAGGAAACAACATTATTAACATGGGGCCGTTTTTTAAATAATAATGACAAGGTTTATTGTGCAGTGGCAAGGTCATCTGAGGAGATTGTAGGCTTTGTAACCTATTTGTATCACCCTTCTACTTGGGCTATTAATGATTTTTGTTATCTAGAAGATCTTTACGTAACACCTGAGGCTAGAGGGTTGCATGTGGGGAAAAAACTGATTGAATTTGTTCAAGCACAAGCGCTAAAACAGGAGTGTGCACGCTTATACTGGCACACACAAGAAACGAACTTGCCAGGACAGAAACTGTACGATTGGATAGCCGAGAAGCCAGGTGTTATTGAGTATAGAATGCCCCTGTAATTATTCAGTAGATTTTAAAGGTTATGGCTGGAGCATCCCAAGCATATGCTCTTAAGTATTAAAGTCTATTAACTCGAGCATAATCTATAGTTAGCCGTGCTTTTAGAGTTAGATTGTCTTATGCTGATATGACATGAAGCATTATTCAAAGCCCAGTAAGTCGCAAGGAGAGTGGAGTGTTTGAGATAGTAAGAGCAGTCTTTCCCGATGACTTAAAGGATGTTCTGGATCTGTATCGTGAGTATATTGATAGCACCTCGGTTGACCTTTCTTTTCAGGATAACGAACAAGAGTTTAACCTGCTGCCTGAAAAATATAGCTCTGAAGAATCAAAGATTTTTTTGCTGAAAAAAGACAGCAAGTCTATTGGGTGTGCGGCATTTCGGAAGTTGGATGATGCGGTCTGTGAGATGAAGCGAGTTTATATTCGACCAAGTGCACGCGGTAGCAATCAAGGCGCTAAACTGGTTGACAGGGTGTTGCAAGAGGCTGTGATCAGTGGATACAAAAAAATCTGCTTAGATGTTCTGCCTGAGTTCAAAACCGCCTTGAGACTATATAGATCATATGGTTTTGTTGAGCATTCCCCTGTAACGAATAATCCTGTTCCAGGAACACATTTTATGGGCTTGAATTTAGAGGGCTATAGCAAGAAACTGCAGCGGACAAGCCGTTGAATGAGGCGATAGGAGTACTCGTGAACTACAACAATCGAATATTTTGTGGGAAATCCAATTCAGCTAACGGTGAGGTCAGTGAATCGACACGTTTTTATTACTATCAAAACGCAGATCGCGTTTGGGCTGATTATTCTGGCGGTGAGATTGTAAGTGGGCATCTTCAAGGGAAGGTATTTGCCGATGGCAGCCTTGAGTTTATGTACCATCACGAAAATATTCACGGTGAGTTGATGGCTGGTAAATGCTGTTCAATACCTCATCAGAGTCCAGATGGAAAGCTGGTTCTCAAAGAAAGCTGGCAATGGTTTACTGGGGATCAAACGACAGGAACATCAGAACTTGAAGAAGTTGTTGAGTCCTAACAAACACCATAACATTCGCTCCTGAGATCGCTGGACTCGCAACAAGTGGCTTGCCTGTTTGGCTGGCGTTAAATTTTATGATGAATCATGGAAGCATCTTCGAAAGCAGTTTGGTCGAATTTGGACGAGTGGTCGGAAAATTATATTGGCGTTAAGGTTGGGTTAAAAGACGAGATAGCAGCAAATGCTAGTGCAATGTCTCAATTTATTAGCTAGTAAGTTGAAAGGGGGGAGGCTGTTAGCCACCGCTTCACTCGGAGTTAGCTTCCCAAGTCTCTTACGAATCGTTTAAATAAGGAAATTTTAATGGCACTGCTACAAGAAATTTTGGATTGGTCGCAGAATCTTCCCGATTGGCAAAGCGACGCGGTGGCTCGATTGCTTGCTAAGCAGACTTTAACGATCGAAGATCAAGAAGATCTATATTCCTTGCTTAAACTTGCACATGGCATTCCAGACGCAAAAGGTCGTAAACCTATACGGCTGACAGCTGATCAAATTCCTGCACCGATAAAGTCATCAACACACGTTGAACTTCTCGCTATTAAAAATATGCGGTTTGTAAACGCTATCGCCGAAAACCAGCACCTGCCGTTTGGTTCAACTGGGTTGACGGTAATCTATGGTGACAATGGTTCTGGAAAATCAGGTTACTCTCGTGTGTTCAAGCGCGCATGTCGTGCACGGGATCAGATTGAAGCTATTTACCCGAATGCCGCCCTTCCTACAGGAAAAATCGGGAAAGCCGTAGCTGTTTTCGAGATTAATATTGATGGCGAACCGCAAGAGGTTCACTGGATCGACGGCCAAGCCGCTCCGGAGGCATTATCGTCTTTCGCAATCTTCGACTCGCGCTGTGCGCGTGCATATTTAGACAAAGAAGATGATTTTTCTTACGTTCCCTATGGGCTCGATGTGTTCGAAGGGCTGGCTAAGCTCTGCAAGCAAATAAAATCAATGATTGACACCGAGTCCGCTCAGTCAGTTCCTGATCTTTCAGTTTTCACACCTCTGCACGGTGAAACCGCCGTTGGCAAGCTGATTTCAGGGCTGACGGCTAGAACAACAGAAGATCAAATCAATGCATTGGCCACCCTCTCACAGGAGGAAATAACCCAGCATGCTGCTTTGGATAAGAGCCTGAAGGAAAACAATCCAAAAGAAAAGGCGGCTCAATTGCGTTTGCAAGCTCGAAGAGTATTGACTATCGTAGGAAATGCAAACCAAAAGAGCGCGCTAGTTGATCAAGTAGTAGTCGCCAAGTTTCGAAGACTGGCGGACAGCTATCGCACTGCGCAGTCAGCGGCTGCACTCGCTGCAAAGAAGTTTGAGGAAGATGAGAGTTTTCTACCTGGAACTGGAGGAGAAGCGTGGCGAGAGCTATTCGATGCCGCGCGAAAGTTCACGGTAGAGTCTCATCCTGATAAAACTTTTCCCAATTTGGGAGTTGGCACATCTTGCCCGCTTTGCCAAGAACCTCTTGCCGAAGGTGCTTCCCGTTTACAACGCTTCGAGGCCTTCATTCAAGAAGATGCGGAGAAAACCTCCCTGCAACGCAGACTTGCTCTATACGCTGAGTACAAACCATTCATCGAATGCAGTTTGAGTTTAAATATCGACGATGTGACTTACAGTGAGATTGAGGGCTTAGATCCACAACTCGCGAGCGATCTAAGAATCTTTGAGCAATCATTGATGGTTCGCCAAGAAGCTATTAAGGCGGCGGTAATATCTCATGAATGGGAAGGCTTTGATCAAACCTTAGCTAATCCAGCTCCGCAGTTTCAAATGTTTGCTGAAAAACTGAATGCCGAAGCTGAAACTCTCGAAAAAGCATCAGACGAAAAGGCGCGTGCCTCAGTTCAAAAACAGTTTGATGAATATGATGCGCGAGCGCGTCTTAACCAAATCAAGGATTCAGTGGTCTTGGCCGTTGAGCGACTTAAACATCAGGCAAAACTGAAACAGTGCCTGTCGGCCGTCAATACTACTGCCATTTCTCGAAAGGCTTCAGAATTGGCTGAAAAGGTCGTGTCACAAGAGCTAGCAGAGTCACTTAACCGAGAGTTCAAGTTGTTAGGTGTGGGCTCTCTCCATGTGTCTCTGAAAAGTCGCTCTGACAAAGGTAAGGCGCTTCACAAGCTGAAATTGGAGTTGCCACAAAGCCGCAATCCAGCTGAAATTCTTAGTGAAGGTGAGCAGCGGGCAATCGCAATTGGCTCCTTTCTCGCCGAAATCGGGTTGAGCGGAGGAAGAGGGGGTATCGTGTTTGATGACCCTGTTTCCTCTCTTGATCATCGTCGCCGTGAACGTGTAGCAAAGCGCTTAGCAAGTGAAGCCTCTCAGCGTCAAGTAATTGTATTTACGCATGACATCTATTTCCTTTGCCTGCTCGCTGAGGAAGCCAAGCTTGCTGCTATACCAATTATCACGCAGAGCCTGACACGACGTGCCGAGGGATTTGGAGTTGCAGATCCAGAGTTACCTTTCGAGGGGAAAAGCACTGGCAAGCGGATTAAAGCCTTGAGAGCCCAGCATCAAACTATTGCTAAATTGCACAGGGATGGAGAAGAGCAAGAGCATCAAAGACAAACAGTCGAAGCTTATTTTAGGCTCCGTATGGCGTGGGAGCGGGCAGTTGAAGAGGTTCTTTTGCGCGAGGTGATCCTGCGATTCCGAAAAGGTGTTGAGACGCAGAGATTAGCAGGTGTTGTTGTGGAAGATGGAGATTATGAGAAAGTATATGCAGGAATGACTAAGTGTTCTAATTACGCACATGATAAAGCCCTGCAAGGAGGTATTGCTGTTCCAGACCCCGATGAGTTACTTGCTGATATCACAGAATTGGATACTTGGCGTGAGAGCATTGAGAAGAGAAGCAAGATCACTGCACAGGCACGAAAAGCGTGAAAAAAGATATTTTAATCTGTACCAAAAAGCTAACAAAGCGTTGTGTGCTGGCACCCAAAGCTCCGCGCCTTTTGTGTGCTTCGCTTCGTTCTACATTAACACAAAAACGCTCCACTTCGGGTACGGGTGAGCGCGGCGTTAGGCATACAGGCTGGAGCTGAAATGAATAATTACGATACAAGCTTCATAGCAACTGATGGTCTTGATCGAGCGTTGGAGTTGCTGCGGGCCAAACCAAGTATCTCGCAACCCTTGCCTGACGCCTTGCCTGAGCGCGGCGTTGGCGAAGTTCAAGCGCTCGAGAGCCTTGCACCACATGTTTTTGGCAGGGCTGCCCATCTTGATTCACCGTCCACACTGGCGCATATGGACCCACCAACACCTTGGATTACCTGGGCAACAGCGTTGTGGAATGCGAGCCTAAATCAGAATCTATTGCACGAAGCAACTTCGCCATTTGCTACACAGGCTGAAAAACTGGTTATAGATTGGCTGAGCCCTTTTTTCAAGATGCAAGGAGGACATTTCTGTTCCGGCTCTTCACTGGCAAACCTCACAGGTCTATGGGCTGCTAGGGATGCCAAAGGCATTGATAGGATTATCGCCTCGGAATCGGCGCACTTAAGTATTGCGAAGGCTGCTCGGATACTCGGTCTGCCGTTGGAGGTAGTGCCGGTTGATGATTACCAGCGACTTGATGTGTCTGCTCTTGGTGACCTTAGTAATGCATGCCTAGTTTTGACGGCAGGAACTACCGCTACCGGCTCTATTGACCCATTACATCTTGCAGGATGCGCGAAATGGACACACATTGATGCTGCATGGGCGGGGCCGCTATGTCTCAGCTCTAAGTATGCTCATTTGCTTAGTGGTATTGCGGCGGCGGATTCTGTCGCGGTCTCTGCGCATAAGTGGCTGTTCCAGCCGAAGGAGTCAGCATTTGTTTTGTTCAAAGATGTCGAACTTGCGAACAGGGCTATTAGCTTCGGCGGAAGTTACCTTGCAAACCCAAACGTTGGTGTACAGGGTTCCCGAGGAGCGGCGGCAATACCTTTGCTAGCCACTTTACTGGCTTGGGGTAGAGCCGGTATTGTGGAGCGTATTGAACACACACTGTCCCTAGCTGACAAGCTTGCGACGGTGCTTGAAAGTGACAACAACATGGTTCTGTGGGCTAAGCCTGAAACTGCAATAACTGTATTTCGACCAAAGAACCTGTCGGTTGAAGAATTATTGAGCCGAGTCCCGGAGGGAATGTTTTCCTCATGCACGATTCGAAACGAGCGCTGGGTGCGTTCGGTTGCTGCCAACCCAATAGCGAACGTCGAAAATATTTATAAAGCAGTAGCAGAAGCGAGTCGAACAAACGCATAGCAAGTCGCTGGATTGTGGCATTTTTCCGCGCGCTCCACAAAAGCCGCTCAATAGGGGCTGCCAACGCTTGGCGTTGTCAGTCCCTTGGTCAGGCGTCATGCAACCGAGCGGCGAGGTTGTTCTGAAAGTCACTCGTTAAGATAGTTCTTGTCAGAAGTTCGCTCTACTTTTTTGATGATTTACTAGGTTTTAAGTCCGGAGTATTTCCCGGTAAGGTCGAATTGATTTTACGCTGCTTATAGACAGTGTCTACTATCTTGATAGCTACGCTATTAAGCTCAAGACGTGTTAAAAAACGAGCCTAGATTCTTTCGCTCCAAACTTATCTAAGCTTTTTCCATCGTTTAACGCAACCTTATGACTGAGGAGTAGTCATGGAAGTAGTCTCAAACCTATATGACTGTAAACATTGTGCAGGCTCTGGAACCTGTGCGAACGGGAAGGATTTAGAGTCATGTTTGGCGTGTGCAAAAAGGAATGAGCTTCCTTTTTGGCGACAGCGTGGCCAGTTTGGCCTGATGTGTGGTTCTTGTGGCGGTATTGGTAAAGCCGAGCCTTTGACTGAAAGAATGAATAAACGAATAGCGCCTCTGCTGGCGATATTTCTTATTATATTCTTGCTAGCGATAGTTGCGCTCGCAGCCTTTCTTAACAACAAGCACTTTTCTGAGCTTCTCGCCTTTGGCAGCGCAATTATTGGCTCTGTGTCGGGATATTACTTCTCGTCACGACACAATAGGTCATAACAGTGTGGTTGAATGTTTTGGCTTTCTGCCAAACAACACCCCACAGGCGGCTAGGCACGCGGCGGATATTTCTTCAAGGCTAGCCTACACGCTTGATTGCAAAATCCTGACTGAGTAATTGGGGCCGCATACGTCCAATTCGACCCCGTTGTATTGTTTGAGACGGTAGTGTTATGCATCAAAATTCAAAGCAGGAATTACTTATGAGCTGGGAAATAAAGTTAGACGCTGATTATGTTGACTATGTGTGTTGTGAAAAAAATCACCTTACACAACATATTTCTCGCGTAGACCGCAAAAGGTATTCTGAGCCCAGTAGCTGTTATCAAGAGCCAGATAATGACGTGATGGAAGATACCTACAGGGCAGACTCTGATCATGGGGTATTTGAATGGGTTGTAATAGCTCGGCGTACTGGCTTCAATGCATATGCTGATATTGATGATGTGAGTCAAATTAAAGTGCCGGAGAAGTGTGAAGTTTCAATGCCCCCCGCCTTCTCGATCAGGGAGCCTTGACAGTGAGGTTCTAAAGGACGGCTATATCACCGAGGGCTTTGCTCTGGGGTTGTTTGCTATGTTTTATCAGAAGTAATTGCAGTGGAAAAGCCACTGACTTGCGTATTGTTTTTTGAGCAAAATGTTATATTTCAAAGGATATAAATAATGGCATTCTCTGAGTCCGAAAGAGCTAAATTATTAAGTGTAAAAGGCGTTGGGCCTACTGTAATTAAGCGGTTTGAAGAAATAGGGATTGATTCCTTCAGTAAGTTATCGGCTCATAATGCAAAAGATATTGTCGAAATGGTGGCTTCAATGCTGGGGACTACCTGCTGGAAGAATAGTCCTCAAGCCTTGTTAGCTGTGGAGTCGGCTATTGAAAAAGCGAAGCAGGGCTTGTAATAGCTTGTGCTCACATAATAAACCATTGCACCATCTTTGATGATGAAACACTCGCAAGCGTGCACTATGCGTTATGCAGTATTGAGGATTTGAGGTTTATATATGAATAATGCTAAGGCGGATGCGGCACTCTATCTTTTAACAGGTCTCCTTCAGCGTCTGGAAGTTGATCGCCCAGGGATGCTTCAGGAAATGATTGAAGGTATCGCAAGTGATCGTGCTTCACTTCGGGAAAATACCGAAAATAAGCAACATATTGATAAAGTATTTGATGAGGCTATGGAGCTACTAACTCGTGCCAACATTGCATAGTCAGTCGCACAGTACGCGGCCATCGAACACCATTGGCGTGTTGTAATCAATACGTCTCTCAAGGGGCGCTAACTGTGTTTTCAGGGCAGTACAGCCAGTGCAGACTTCGCATTTTAAGCGTTGTTTATCACTACCTTTTAGCTTTGCGTTAAACGTAGGAGAAATCATGCGCCGTCAAATCAATTCGGACGAACTGAATGAGCTGAAGCTTTCAAATTTACTACAGCTCCACACAAGACGTCTCGCCCGGAATTGACTGCCAAGAAGCTTAATCAGGTTGTATTCTAACTCGTACAGATCCTAAAGCAGCAGAGCTGTGGTCAAGCATTTATCGGGGCTTAAAGGGATGATCTAAGTCTGAATAAGCGAACGTCAAAACAGCTAGTCTCTCAGAAGTTGTTAAAAGTGATCTTTAAGCGCCCTAGAGCTTCATGAATTGATGCCAAGATGGTTAGTCTCTCATATTTGCCTAAAAGTGACAGCCTAGACTGCTTGGTCGTTGAGCCATTAATGAAGCTTGTGCGAGTATGATGTGCTGATTTGGCCAGGCTACAAAAAAGGCTCCCAGCTTTTAAAAGAAAGGAGCCTTTGTAGTGCGGCGGATTGAAGCGTTAAGCTGCATCAGTATCATTTTCAGGTTGTGCTGGTACATTTTGCTCAGCGGGTTCTGAATGCTCTGAAGGAGCTTGTTGCCATACGGTTTCGCCATCTACTTTGATAAAGGAGATGCATAACAAGCGGCCTTTGAGGGTTACACCTGTCTCACCTTTTTTATCACCTTTCTGATACACAAATGTTTCAGTGTAGATATCACCAATGGAGAATCCCACTAAAACTTTTTTACCGGCTTCAGCTGCGGGTTGGCAACGACGAATCAGCTTTTCAGCTTCTTCACCGGAAACACGAGTATCAAAGTAAGTGTATTCAGGGCTATCAGTATCACCGCGTAGAGCAGCGATCGTGCAAGCCATGAAAGGATTTCCTTTTTTGACTGTTACTTCACGAACACGGTTTAAGTAGCCAATGCCGCGAGTGTGCAGATCAAAGAATTGTGCTTGAGTAGTCATAGTTTTTTCCTCAGAGTTTAGCAAAGAGGAAATACTATGATCCCTAGGGGATGAGTATTCCCCTGTGGGTTTGTACGAAATGAGTTTAGTGGGCATTGTCACCAATGGTGATGGTCTGTTTTTCAAATGCACACAGACTTTAGGGTGTGTAGCTAGGCTACGGGCATGTAGCTATTCAACGAATAGCGAGACATGACTTAATCTAACCAGAATAAATTTTAGAATGCAAAAATAAACGCCCTACTTAACAGATGCCTTGGAGCAGCTTTTAGATTTTACTGGTCTGGAATTATACGTACCATATTAAGGCTAGGGATGGTAGATGAGAAGTGGTTAGCATCACTGGGTGATAGAGGCAGACTGAATATTGGTTTTAATAATTCATTTTGATTCTGTGATGCAGTCTACTGTATGGGGATTGTATTGAGAGTAGTTTAAGAAAAAATAATAGCTACATACGTGATGTAGCATTTTGACTCATTATACATATGCTTTTTGGCTAGTGTGATGCGCAAGGATAAAGCTCAATGGATGTGCTTTTTATTCACCAGAATTTTCCCGGTCAGTTTCGCCATATTGCTAGGCATTTAGCGGACTTGTCTAATTTTAGAGTGTTGGCGATTGGGCAGGATCATGCGCCTGGTTTGGACAGTGTTCAACTTCACAAGTATCGCCCACATCGTAAGGCCAGTTCAAAAACACATCCATACGCTCGGACTTTCGAGGAAGCAGTTTTAAATGGCCAGCAAGTATTGCGGCTGTTGCTAAAACTACAGCAGGATGGATATGAGCCAGATGTCGTTGTAGCCCATCCTGGCTGGGGCGAAACGCTTTATGTAAAACAAGTTTTCCCAAAAACACGGCTGATTCATTTCTGCGAGTATTATTATCATACACAGGGTGCCGATGTTGGGTTTGACCCTGAATTCCCCTTGACGATGGATGATTGCGCGCGCATCAGCAGTCGCAATGCGCTGCATCTGCTTAATTTAGAAAATTGTGATACTGCTATTACTCCAACCCACTGGCAACACAGTCTTCACCCTGTGGCTTACCAAGATAAGATCAAAGTCATCCATGAAGGTATTGATGTCACCCGCTTAGGGCCAGACAGTAAGGCGGTCTTGCAGCTACCTAACGGCAAGGTACTCAAGGCTGGCGAACCCATCATTACTTACGTAGCGCGTAACCTAGAGCCTTATCGGGGCTTTCATCAGTTTATGCGGGCATTACCACGTGTGTTAGCAGCACATACCACGTGCCAAATTGTCATTATTGGTGGTGACGATGTCAGCTACGGCAGCCGCCCTAAAGATGCACCTAACTGGCGCAGCAAGCTCTTGAGTGAAAACCCTATTGATCAAAGTCGAGTGCATTTTCTAGGTAAAGTGGATTACTCAACATATCGCAAAGCCTTACAAGTCTCAGCCGTTCACATTTATTTAACCTATCCATTTGTATTGTCTTGGTGTTCTGGCCTAATACAAATAGACACTTCAATGAGAGACAATAGACCCTGTCTAGTTTGAGGTGAAATATGAATCAGAAGCGCGTGTATAAAACTTACACTCAGGAATTTAAAAAAGAAGCCGTTGCTCTAGTTACTGATCAAGGCTACAGCGTGGCCGAAGCCGCTCGATCTTTGGGTGTCAATACGAACCTGCTTTACAAGTGGAAAGAGCAGCAAGAAGCTCAAGCCAGCGGTGCTGCGTTGAGTACCGATGAGCGTGAAGAGCTAAAAAGTTACGAGCTGAAAATAAGCGCTTGCGGATGGAGAAAGACATCTTAAAAAAGGCGTCGGCCTTCTTCGCCAGAGAGATGAGCTAGGCTTTAAGTTCGTTCACTCTGTGGTGCAAGAAGGCTATCCGGTTCAGCTTTGCTGCTCGCTTTTAGAGCTCAGTCGCTCAGGCTTTTATGCTTGGAGAAAACGCCCTGCCAAGTTGATCAGCGCGCAAGAGTTAAAGCTGTATTACACCGCCAAGGACGTGTTTGAAAAAAGCCGAGAGAGCCTTGGTAGTCGTGAGCTTATGAAGGTATTACGTAAGAAAAACTTTAACATTGGACGAACTAAAACTCGCAGTATTATGCGTAAACTCAAGTTAATAGTCAGGCAGCGCCGAGCTTACAGAGTCACCACACAGCGTGATCTAACGCATGCAGTTGCACCTAATTTGGTGAACATGAACTTTAATCCAACTGGACCCAATCAAATATGGGCAGGCGATATAACCTACTTGAAAACGGGTGAAGGCTGGATGTATTTAAGCATTGTTATGGACTTATACTCACGCCGGATTATCGGCTGGGCAATCAGTCCTCGCATGACAATAAACTTGATTTTGCAGTCTATACGACAAGCCTATTGGCTGCGTAAACGCCCACAAGGCGTTATATTTCACAGTGACCGTGGCTCTCAATACACCAGTAACTTGCTGAAAAAAGAGTTCGTTAAAATGAATATCAAGCCGTCAATGGGTGATGTCGGAGCTTGCTGGGATAATGCAGTCGTTGAGCGTTTCTTTGGCAGTTTAAAGCACGACTGGATACTAAAAGTGCATCACGCTACGCG
Source organism: Pseudomonas sp. (assembly GCA_034006605.1). Taxonomy (GTDB): domain Bacteria; phylum Pseudomonadota; class Gammaproteobacteria; order Pseudomonadales; family Pseudomonadaceae; genus Denitrificimonas. The sequence goes on from JAVESM010000010.1 coordinate 27,197, forward strand.
TGAAGAAATGGCTCAGGATGTGGCGGCGTATATGCGCTATTACAACCTGGAAAGGCTTCATACTGCTAACGGTGATGTGAGTCCTGTTGAGTATGAGAATTGTAAAAACAAAGTGTCTACTTTTGGTTGACCAGAACATGGTCACTGCTGGAAGCGTTAGCCAGTGGCTGCGTGGTGATTGCTTCAGATACAGCGCCTGTGCGTGAAGTGATTCGTCATGGCGATAATGGCTGGTTGGTTAACTTTTTTGATAGCCAGGAATTAGTTGAGCAAATCTTATATGTCTTGGTTAATCCAGAGCTAAGTATCGAATTACGTAAACAAGCTTTTCGTAGAGTGCAAAGCTATTCGGTTTATGTAGGGATTCAAAGCTATATGAGGCTTATAAAAATATAATATTTTATATTTATTTTTTTGTATGGGTGGTTGATGGAGATGGTTTACTTGGTATTCGTTTTAAGTATTTGGTATGGGCTGACAAGAATATTTAAGAAAGTTACATATAAGTTGATTGCCCGTAATGCAGAAAAAAGTAATGTGAATATAGGTTTGCGTGCAAGTGTTTTTTTATTTTGAGTTTTGTGGTTTGGCCTTTCTTTTTGGTATGCCGGTGGTAGGGATTTATATTATGACGCACATGTTTATTTGATGTGCCGGAATGATGGTGGGGTTAAAGTTTATGAGACGGTCTTGGTTTCTAAAAATAGATATATAAATGGAGTTGGCAAAATAGCACCTTATAAACAATTTATTAAACCTGCAGATGAATATTATCAAGATTCGGATGATTATTACTATCGTACTGGCCAGCCTGATGTATGGCGAAGCCGGCATAAAGTTATTCGCCGTAGTGATGGGAAAGTACTAGGTGAGTCCATCTTTTACTCTAGGCGTGGTGGTAATTTCCAAGGTCCATGGCATGAGTCAAATTATGGGTGTCCTAAGGGGAGTCCAGGGCTAACATAGTTAATTTTTTAAAGGAATAATAAAAAATGAAATCAATCAGTAAATATTATGAGCAAGCAGAGTTAGCTCTAGCAGCATATGCTGTTCTCAGTCCAGGTATAGGCGATGAGGATAATATGGTTGCTTATAAAAATGCATTGCAGAAAGCGGGTATGACCAAGAGTCAAGCTGAGCGTTTTTCTGCTAAGTACAGTATTGTTGATTGACTTATTAAGGTGGTATGGGTTCATAGGGTTCTGTTTTAAAGGTGTGGATGATAATAGATAGATATTAGGGGGTGTATGATGGGGCTTATATTAATTTTATTTGTATTTGTTATTTGGGTCTGGTTGACGTTAATGCTTCACTGGCTCGTCAAGAAATTAGTTTTTGCTGTTGTGGCTTTTAAAACTGTCCGTAGCAGCATTCTTTTTATTCTGACTGTTTCATGGCTTGGTGTTTCTTTTTGGTATGCCGGAGGGCGGCTTTATTATTATGATTGGCTCGTCGATAGAATGTGTAAAGTAGATGGTGGGGTTACAGTTTATGAAACGGTTTTGGTTTCTAAGGAAAAGTATAAAGATGTGATTGAAGGGATAGTGACTTCTGAAAAAAATACTCCGACAGATGAATATTATAGAGATTTAGATAGTTATTATTATCGTACTGGCCAGCCTGATGTATGGCGAAACCGATATAAAGTTGTTCGCCGTAGTGATGGGAAAATACTAGGTGAGTCCATTTTTTACTTAAGGCGTGGTGGTAATTTCCCTGGCCCATGGCACGAGTCAGGTTATAGGTGTCCCAAGAATGCTCCAGGGCTAACATCGTTAATTTTTTTAAAGGAATAATAAATAATGAAATCAGTCAGTAAATATTATGAGCAAGCAGAGTTGGCTCTAGCAGCATACGCTGTTCTAGCCGCTGGTATGAGTGGTAAAGATAATAATTGTTATTTTTAATATTATAGATGTTTATGTAATTATTTAAATAATGCTGGGATATGGTGCGTAAGTTGTGGTGCTTGTGAAAGTTGATAATGTTCTTGGTAAAATAATGGACTCTTCGTATTTAAGGGTGTAGCTAGGCTACGGGTATGTTGCTATTCAACGAATAGCGAGACATGACTTAATCTAACCAGAATAAATTTTAGAATGTAAAAACAAACGCCCTACCTAATGAACAAAGGACTAGCTGAGCGCTGAAACATCAATGAAGGGTGAACTTATGATAAATAAATTTTATAAAATAACATTTTTACCAATGTGCCTGCTCGGCGCAACCTTTGCCCATGCCGATGAGCTTTCAGCCATCCGATCAGCTGCAGACAAGGGAGAGTGCTTCGTTATTCACGAAGGACGACAAGAGCCGTCCGTTGCGCTGGCTGCATCGGCCTACGATCTTCCAAGCTCCGACAAACAGGTGGTTCTGGGGCTGATATCAGCATTCCTCGCTCATGGTTGCTCGATTGAGCAACCCGATAGTGCGGGGATGTCGCCGGTTAATGTTTCAGTGTTGACGGCTGAGCCGGAGTTGTTGCGCTACCTACTCAAAGCCGGTGCGAATCCCTCTTTACGGATTACCGGTTCCCGCCCATGGGCGAATGGGAAGAACAGCGCCGAGTTTGCACAGGCATTGAATAAGGTGAGCCCCAGCGCGCGCCGTGCGGACGTGATGGAAATACTTAACTCGAACTGAATGTTGAAATATCGGAAAGGAGATTGTGATGGGCATCATTAAAGGTGCGACGGATGCTGCAAAAGAAGCGATTGAAGGCGGTAGCGAACCTTACTCTAACGAGAATCCAGGTAATCTCTTTGGTTTAACTCCGGCCGCACCGATACCATTCCGATCGAGATACACACCGGCGAAGGTATCATTGATTACTACGATGCACAATCCAGCTTTGGGGTGATTTATATCGAATGAAAACTGTGGCCCAGCTGCTTAGGCTAGGCCACTGGTGAATGTTGGCCAATGAACTTTATCGCTTGTTTCCCTCGCAAAAAACGCTGCTGATTAAGCCTGAACCTTATTGTGGCCTGGTTCAATATCTCATAAAGAGTCGGCGTGCATCCGCACACAAAAGGCTCTCTGTTTATCCATGAGTTGGAATTGACTGTGACAATCTAAGCAAATGATCTCTAGGCTCTTGAGAAAAGCGCAGAGATCATTTGCTTGTTGTGGTGCTGGGGAAGTAAAAAGAGAGGGTATCGACCAGGATACCCTGATGTGAACTAAGCCTAAAATACGAAGTGGAGTCGAATCACTTGTATTGCTGATCTTCCTTAGGCAAACAGCTTTGGGGTTTGTTAATCACTCGTGCATGAGGCACAGGCGAATGTGTAATACACGAAGTGACCAACGGGCTGCTACATAGTTGACTGTCACGTAGCCAAACAGGGTTTGAGCATTCATTATTAAGGAAATACGCAGCGCTATCAAGTCTTTGCGGTGCGTGACCGCGAATTGGTTTTCTTACGCGGCTTTGATTCAATATTGATAATGCCTTTGCAGTCAGGGTATTTAAAGCATCCCCAGAAAAAGCCATTGCTACCTTTGCGTTTTCGGGTTGGGCTATTGCATAAGGGGCAGGCGGGTGACGGCTCAACTTTAATTTGCAGTGGCAGATGTTTGTATTTGTCGACGACGTTACCAATCCATGTTGATTGTTTTTGCACAAAGCTTTCTAAGCTGAGCTGGTTGTTTTCAACCATATCAAGCGCTTGTTCCCAAATAGCTGTTGTCCCAGGATTTGAGATGGCTGGCGGTACAGCTTTCAGAAGGTCATGCGCCTCACTGGAAGCCAGTAAAAACTTGCCTTTCTTAACGAGTAAATTCCGGTCTAAGAGGCTCTTAATGATGCTAGCACGGGTGGCGTTTGTACCAATGCCTGTGGTTTCACGCAGCTTGGCTTTTAAACGAGGATCTGTCACAAGTCGAGCAACGTTCTTCATTGCTTCAATCAGCGTACCTTCAGTAAAGAGCTGGGGTGGCTTGGTTTGCAGCGCTTTGATGCGCGTATCTTGTACAGAGCATTGCTGGCCTTGTTTCAGCGGCGGAAGAATCTGCCCACTTTTTTCTGAGGCATCATCATTGGCATCGTCAGAGTCTGAATCAGCTTGCTGCTTTTGTGTGATCTTCCAGCCTTGAATGATGATCTTCTTACCGCTGGCTTTGAGCGTATGTCCAGCGGATGTCAGTATTGCATCGGTTTTATCGAACTCATGTGCTGGGAAAAACTGAGCTAAGTAACGTGTTTTTATGAGCTCATACACATTGCGCTCTTTGTCAGAGAGAGCAGATAAATTAATGGTTTCGGCGGTGGGAATAATACCGTGGTGAGCGGTAACTTTTTTGTCATTCCAGGCCGGTGAGCGTAATGCAGGATTGGCTTGTTGAATGAGTCCCGTCAGCGCAGCGTCTGATTTTGCTAACGCATTGAGAATGGCCGGTGCTTCACAGTGCATGTTTTCAGGCAGGTAGCCGGTATCAACACGAGGGTACGTTGTCGCTTTATGTGTTTCATACAAGGCTTGGACTGTATCTAAAGTTTCTTGAGCGCCCATACCAAAGCGAGCAGAGCATATTTTCTGCAACTCACCCAGTTCAAAAGGAATAGGTGGTTGTTCTTTTTCTCGTTTTAAAGTGACTGACTCAATTCTGGCAGCACCGCTTGCACGTATTGTTTGAGCAGCTTGCTCTGCAATCGCTTGATTGAGGCAACGCCCACGCTCATCGGCATAGTCTTCTGGGCATATCCAACGTGCAACGAAGCCTTGGCTAGTATGTAATAAAACATTCACCGTCCAGTACGGTACAGGGTTAAACTGTTTTACTTCATTCTCGCGGTCAGCGACCAGCTTAACTGTAGGCGTTTGCACACGGCCAACCGTCAGAACACCGTGGTAGCCTGCTTGTTGGCCTAGCAGAGTAAACAGACGAGACAAGTTCATGCCGATCAGCCAGTCAGCGCGTGAGCGCCCGAGTGCCGAATAATATAAAGACTTAGTTTCTTTACCGTCTTTTAATTGTGACATCGCTTTCTTGATGGATGCTTCATTCAGCGCAGATAACCATAGACGTTTGATCGGGCCATGGTAATTGCAGAGATCAACCAGCTCTCGGGCAATCATCTCACCCTCGCGATCAGCGTCTGTCGAGATAATCAATTCAGTGGCTTTTGCCAGTAATGACTTAACGACTTTGAACTGTTTGGCAGTGCTCTTTTTAACTGTCATTTTCCATTGCTTAGGCACAATCGGTAAATCAGCCAGCGTCCAGCGTTTGTAGGCTTCATCATAAGCCTCTGGTGACGCTGTCTCAATGAGGTGGCCAATACACCACGTCACTACAACGCCTTGCCCCTGAAGGTACCCGTCACAACGCTGGTGGGCGCTGAGGGCTTGGGCAATGTCTTTACCTTGAGAGGGTTTTTCGCATAAGTAAACTTTCATGATAATTATTTAAGTTCTTCTAAGTGCTATGAATTACTTTAAAAACTCTAAGGAGGAATCTAGGAAATATCATCATCAAAGCTGTCGTAGTGGAGGCTGGGTGTATCCTCCGATTCTACAAGGGTGCTGGGGTTGGGATTGGTAGATCGCGCCGTCTCTGCTGGCGATTCAGCTGCGGTTTTCTGATCTAAAAATATGATCTCACCACTCATGTCGACCACGACTTCGGTGGTGTACCGTTTGATGCCGTCTTTGTCCTCCCAAATGCGTGTTCTTTGTTTTCCTTGGACGTAGAGCCGCGACCCTTTATTGATGTATTTGGCAATGACCTCGGCGATTTTTCCGAATGCAACAACTCGATGCCATTCAACTTGCTCTTTAGCTGTGCCGGTTTCTTTATCAGTCCATGACTCGCCAGTGGCCAATGTAAATGCTGCAACCTGTTTGCCACCTGTGGTTACTCGACAATCTGGCTGACCGCCAACATTACCAATGAGTTGTACTTTGTTTAAGCTGCGAGCCATGTGCGTAGCCTCTTAATAAATGGAGTATCTACATTGCAAGAGAGACCGAAGGAAAGCAGTAAACAAATTGATTTTCAAACATTCGCTTTACGGGGTGTTCACAGCGTGAACACCCGCAGTGGCAACTAGAGTTTTTGTTAGCTGTGTAGGCTCTATGCGGCTATGTAACTGAGCGTTCAATAGTGTTCTATATTGTTCAGATATGTTCATTCGTGTTATAGTGGTCGCGAGTAGACTAGGTTTTGCTGAGGGAGGTGCATTATGAAAAAGATCAATCAAGCAGAGAATGGATACGTGAGTACTGAAGAGTTATCGCGTGTTGCTGTGAAGCTGTTTTTGAGTATTGCCGAGCAGTGGAAATTATCAGAAGAGGAAAGTTGTATTTTGGTAGGGGCGAGTTCGCGCACAACGTTGCATAACTGGCGTAAAAAACTAGCAGATAATGAGTCGGTCAAACTTTCTAGAGATACTTTAGAAAGGCTGTCTTATATCGCTGGTATTTATAAGTCCCTGCAAATTCTTTTTACTGACCGTTTACAGTGGCAAGAGTGGGTACGTAAGCCCAATCGTGATTTTGCTGGACAGTCTGCACTTGAAAGAATGCTGTCCGGTCGCGTGGTTGCATTAGCTGATGTACGTCGGTATCTCGATGGCTGGCGTGGCGCGCACTATGTCTAGTCATTATCCTCGGGTGCATTTAAATGCAGATACTTACAGGATTATTCCGTCTCATTTCCCTCCAATTTCTTTATTTGAGGACTTGTTGGAGTCAAACGAGCTTGAAGCCGCTTATGCACTTGAAAGCTTAACGAATGATCGCTTGCAAGATGAGGCTGGCAATATTTTACTCGTTGAAAAGCATGACCGTGTTGTTGGGCAAGGTTCGACGCCAATCATGGCCGCTTTTACTCATATTGGTATTCCAAGCCGCTTTACCGAGGGTGGTTACGGTGTTTACTACGCCGGTCTTCAGTTAGAGACAGCGATAACAGAATCGGCGTTTAGTCGAGCGCGTTTTTTAGCTGCAACGGACCAGTACCCACAAACAATCACCATGCGTTGTTATAAGTGCTTTGTCGATGCAGAGCTGGTTGATGCCAGGCTAGATGATGCAGTGCATAACGCAAATTCATTTATTGCAGGGCAGCAGCTTGGTAAGCGGCTAAAGCACGATAATGAACATGGTGTTCTATACCAGTCTGTGCGCCATTCTGGTGGTGAGTGCGTCGCTATATTGCGGCCGATAGCTTTAGTGCCTCCGGCTATTCAGTCGGCGCATTTCCAGTTTGTTTGGGATGGGAAAAGCATCACGGATATCCTTACAGTTGAGCGTTTTGGATGCTGAGCTTAAAAACTCAATAAAGTGTTCAAGAAAAACGCAAGAGTTTATTGTGGTGTTAAGGGCCTTAACAGCAGCCCCCCTCATTTTCGCTAGGCGAAAAATTGTGCACACGTTAGGGGCAAGTTCTGGCGGAACAAAAGCTGCTTTAGGTTGTGCTGTGTTATTCCGCCAATGTGCTGCCTTAATTTTTTGAAGCTCTAACTTGTGCCAGTACTTGATCAGCGGCATCTATCTTTGCGGCACATTCTCTCGCTTGTTTCATGATGAACTGCATGCATGACATTTGCATATTGAGAGTGATGCGCAGCTTTTCTAAGGTATGCAATTCATCGAGCAAATGTTCTGGTGTACTTGGGTGATGCATTGTATCAATCCAATGTTGTACGCCCATGCCTTGCAAATCTTTTGTGACCCAGCGTAAGTGGGTTGCCCCAGACTGAGAATTTTGCAAACGCGCTGATGCATACAATAATGAGAAGGGTGGCTTTCTTGCCAGGGTGTTTATTTCCTGAATCATTGCGGCAATTCCCTTGCGAGCTTCTTGAGCTTGCTGCTCTAAAACCTCGAACTCCCCTTTACCCTTAAAAGGCTTTAAAAGGCCTTTTAGGGAGGGCGTTTGTTTGTTGCTTAGGTAGGCCGTTTGTTCAGTGAGGCTGTAGAGGGTTTGTTTGTACGTTTGCATGTTTTAGTCCTCTGCCGCTTCGGTAGAGTTGTCATCTGCTGCAGACTCAGGTGTTCGTTGCCCAATCAGTGCTGGTGCAAAGTCGCTACGTCGTGAACCCTCTAAAATATCCTGCGGCGGTAAACCGTACTTATCTATTGCAGCACGAGCTTTAGCATTACAGGCGGCCATATCATCACGGCTTACACCCGCATTGCTGTAGCGTTTGGCGAGCCCGAACAGACTGCGCAATAAGTGTGCGCCTTGATCCAGATAGTTTTCAGTATCACGCCTTGAAAGCAATCCGGTGTGATTGGCCAGTAAGATTTTTCGAGCAAGGCTATCGTAGGCTTCAAGCAGATACACGCCGCGAAAGCCCATGTGGCTACCCACAAACAGTGGTGTGGAAAAGGGCTTCTGGTTTAAGTTATCGGTGATGGTAATTTGTGTCGGTATTTTTTCGATGAGCTTATCGATGAGTTGCGTCAGGTCTTTCATTTGCTTCTGGGCAGTTTCCAGCTTTTCTTCAGTCTGAATCATCCACCAATCGGCATACGGATCATTGCGTGCGGATGCCATTTTAATAAGATTGGTAATGCTGAAGTAGACTGACATGCCTGGTGTTGAGTGTCCTTCAGAGTTCTTTTTGCCTTGCCATACCCTCACAGCATGATAGGTGTGTAGTTTTAATTCAATCTGGCTGCGCAGTGAGCCTAGGTTAAGTTGATAGTTTTCGGTTGTTGATTCGGTCATACAGCCTCCTGTTTGTGATGTATGAAGGGTGTGATAAACGACCGGGATATGCAGTAAACAAACCGATTTTGGTTTATGCGGTTTAAACAGGTTTTTAAGAGAGGGTTTTGTAATGTGACCTGTAAGTGTTAAGGGTCTTAACAGTGGCTGTGGCATAGAGGTGCTGAGTGACTTGTCACTCTAGGTTCTAGGTTATCTACAGTTTTGGGAGAAGGAGCTTTACGCGTGCGTTTATTGTTGGCGCGGAAGATGGAGCGTTCGGTTGAGACGAGTGCTGCATTACGTATTTTTGGTGGTCATAAGTTCAGAGTGTTAAAGGAGATGGCTGCTATAGTAAGAGCTTGTAAAACACGGCTAATTTATGTCTATACGCTCTGTGCTATTTTTTGAGGCTGGGTCACAGTAAGACTTTTTATGTTCTATAAAATACAAGGTTTAAGTACACATCATTAAGATGGTGTCATCACTTTGGTGTCATAAACGCAATGTTATTAAGATCACATGGATTTGCTTTTCTGTTTCTCATTTATGTGACGGGTGCTGCTGCGCAGGTGCAGCTTCCGGCGGATAGAGAGCTCTCGCGTGAACGCCAAGAGCGTTTATTGCAAGAACAGCAACGTCGGCTAGAAGATCTACAGTCCCTTCCTGGTCGACAGCTCAGCACGCCAAGTCTGCCTGCAGATGACAGTAGCGCTTGCCTTCAAGTTGATAGCATTGAGCTTAACGGTGCAGATATTTTATCGCTGCGTCAGCGCACGCAGTTACTTGAACCCTTTGTTGAGCAGTGCCTAACCGCCAGCGATCTCAATCGATTGCTCAGTGATATCACCAATGCGTATCTCAAGCGCGGCTATGTCACCACGCGTGCGTATTTACCGCCACAAAATTTGCAAGACGGTGTGTTACAGATCCAAGTGATTGAAGGGCGTCTTGAAAGCATCGATGGCGGTGACTTAAGCAGTGCTTTAGAAACCTCGATGAGTTCCCCTGCAGAGGTGGGCGAGCGTTTAAATCTGCGTGAACTGGAGCAACTGATTGATCAGCTGTCACGCTTACCGTCGCGTCAAGTCAGCATGGAGCTAGCACCTGGAGACGAAGTCGGTGGCAGCCACGTCGTTTTACAGGGGCAGAGATTAAAACCTTGGCGAGTGGCGTTGAATCGCCATAACGATGGTCAGCTCAGTACCGGTGAGCAGCAATGGGGACTTAACTTTGTTTGGGACAGTCCGTTGGGGCTGGCCGATCAATTGAGCTTACGCGGCAGTGGCGACACAGTCAGTGATCAATATAAACATTCTGCGACTCATGGTTTGAGTTACAGCCTGCCGTACGGCTGGTGGACCTTTAATTATTTTTATAACCACAGCTATTACCGTACTCAAACCCAGGGGCAGGGGTTTTCATTTGTGCTGGACGGCGTCAGTACCACGCAAGCTCTGAGTGCAGAGCGTGTCTTGCATCGCGATGCAGTCAGTAAAACGGCTTTCAGCGTTGGCTTAAATCACTTGCGCAGTCGTAACTACCTCGATAATCAGCGCTTGGATGTCTCCAGTCAGCGTCTGACAGAACAGCAAATCAGCTTCAACCATGGACGGCGCATTGGTTCGGCGTTTGTTAACTTTGATTTGGGCTATCAGCGCGGGATTGGTGCGCTGGATGCACAGCGGGCAGGGCGTCCGCAGGGTTGGGAGCCGGTGGCGCGTTATAACAAATATACAGTGACAGCCAGTTATTTGCAGCCCTTTCAACTGTTAGGTGAGCGCTTCAGCTTTGATAGCGTTTTCAGTGGGCAACGTAGTGAAGATGTGCTGTTTAGCCCGCAGCGTTTCAGTCTCGGTGGGCTGTATTCGATTCGCGGCTTTAAAGAGCAATCGGTGACTGGCGACAGTGGTTATTACTTGCGCAATCAGTTGCGTTGGACACGGTCTGTCGCACTGGAATGGTTGCGCCCTGTCGTGCAGGAATACAGTCTTACCGCAGCCTACGATATGGGCGCGATTCGTGGTGATAAATACAACGATGAACAAAGCGGCCGTTTAGCCAGCCATGCTTTTGAGCTGAGCGCGCGCGGTCAGCATCTAGCTGCTTCAGTTACAGCAGCGCATACATTGTCGCGCCCGAACGCGATTGAGCGTAAAGAGCGCCCCATTTACTTCCGAATTGATGTGTTTTTCTGACAAGGAATTCAGTATGGATACCCAAAACCCTTTATTTAAGGTCATTGCTCAGTTGTTAATTGCGGTGATGTGCGGACAGCCTTTACTCTCTGCAGCAGCAGATTTGCGGGTCGACACCAGTGCAGGGGGTAATACGCAAATCAGCCAAGCAGGTAATGGTGTGCCTGTAGTTAATATCGCCACACCCAACGGCAATGGACTGTCGCATAACAAGTTTACTGATTATAACGTGGGGCAGCAGGGGCTGATTTTAAACAACAGCACGGATAAATTTACCCAAACCCAATTGGGCGGCATTATTGTAGGTAACAGCCAGCTCAACGGCAGGGCGGCGGGAATGATTCTTAATGAGGTGACTGGTGGCCAAGCCAGTCAGCTTAAAGGCTACACCGAAGTGGCGGGTAAACAGGCGCATGTGGTGGTGGCCAACCCGCACGGGATCACCTGTGATGGTTGCGGCTTTATCAATACACCGCATGCCACGCTCACCACGGGTAAGCCGATTATTGAGCAAGGCCAGCTTAAGCGTTATGACGTTGATGCTGGACAGATTGAAATTTCCGGTGCGGGATTGAATGCCACTAATGTCAGCCAGTTTGATCTGATCACGCGTAGTGCGAAAATCAACGCTGAACTGCACGCCAATCAACTCAATATCATCACGGGCCTTAACAGCGTCGATGCGCAAACCCTCACCGCGACTGCAAAAGCAGATCGTCCAGATGATAAACCCAGCCTCGCCATTGATAGCTCTGCCTTAGGCGGAATGTATGCGGGAGCCATTCGTCTAGTCGGTACCGAAGCGGGCGTTGGCGTGAAGCTCGCTGGCGATATGGCCGCCAGTGCCGGTGATATCCGTATTGATGCCAACGGACATCTGAGCCTAGCCAGAACAGCGGCTAAAGGTGATATCAAACTCAATGCAGCCCAGATCGATTTAACGCAAGATATTTACAGTGAGCAGTCCGCTCAAATCATCGCCCAGAATGGAGCCATTACTGTAAATGACAGTCTGGCCGCTGCTGGTGATCTACATCTAAATGCTGCACTGGTTGATAACCACGGGGTGATTGAGTCGGGTGTCAACGCTGATGGCGGCAGCAATACTGCCAGTATTTTAACAGTGCAAGGTGGCGAGTTTAAAAACCAAGGCAAAGTGGTTGCACAAGGTGCTTTGAATACTGATTTAAATGTATTGAATAATCAGGGCGGACAGATTGTTGCAGTCGGTGCAGCGCAGATTGATGCCAACCATGTTGATAATCGTGGCGGGCAGCTGATTGGCCAGAACACGCTAGACCTTAAAGTGCAGAAGTTAGATAACGCGCAAGGCACTCTGGCGAGCAATCAAGATTTAACCATTCAAGCGTCCGATCAGATCAATAACACTAACGATGGGCTGATTTTGAGTCAGAGCGGTGATCTGAATATCTCCAGCTCAACGATTAATAACCAAGACGGTGTGCTGCAAGCCAATACTGGCGTTGTAAACCTAACCACCAGTGGTTTGCTGAATAATCAAAGCGGTAAAATACTGGCAAATAACAACTCGCTCCAGCTCAATGCACAGCAACTGAATAACCAAAAAGGCGTTATCCAAGCCCTCAGTGTTGATGTGGCTGGAGGCGATGTCATAGACAATCGTCAAGGGCAGATCACTGCAACACAGGGTGAATTAAAACTGTCACAGGCTGACATTAATAACGATGCAGGCCAACTTATTAGCCAAGAAACGCTGACCATTGATGCATCCAGTCTAACCAACCAAAGTGGTTTGATCGGTGGGCAAGAGGTTGCAGTCAGTTTGACGGGGCATTTGAACAACAAATCAGGGCTGGTTGAAGCAGCTCAAACGCTATTGCTAAACACAGGTTCGGTCAGTAATAACAGTGGACGTCTACGTGCGTTAGGGCAAACAGGCAGTAGTTCTTTCACCATCCAGACGCTATTTAATAACGATAAAGGCTTGGTTGAAGTCGGCAACCAAAACTTTATATTAAACAGCCAAGACTTAAGCAATCAACAAGGTATTGTGCGTCATTTGGGTGATCAGTTTGCTTTAAATCTAAGTGATGCCGGTCAAGCAGGCGGCAGCTTTTTAACCAATGGCATCCTCAAGTTGGATGTGGACCGTTGGCTCAACAGCAGTGAACTACAGGCTCAACAAATAGAACTCAACGTAAACCATTTCACCAACACCGCAACTGGCGCATTGCGCTCAGTTGATGATTTACATGCCAGTGGCAATACTTGGGTGAATGACGGGCAGATTGAAACTGAAGGTGCTTTACATCTGTCCTTGACCGATAGCTATACAGGTAAGGGAGCGTTACACAGCCAAGGCAATCTTTATCTGAAAAGTCATAGCGCCGATTTGCAACAAGGCGCCAGTGTGCGCAGTGCTCAAAATGTTGTATTTGAACTCGGTGGTCGTTTGCTGAATGCCGGAGCGTTGAGTGCTGCGGGTGATGTACAGATTCTTGCCAACGATTTAGATAACCAAAGCACGCTCGGCGCTGGTCAAACGTTGCGTATTGAAACAAACGATCTCTTGAATCAAGGATTGGTTTTTAGCGGCGCAGACATGGCTTTACGCAGCGATACACTGACCAACTTATATGGTGATATCTATAGTTTAGGCGCTTTAACTGTCGCCAAAGATGATGCCTATACCGCGATGGCGTTACTGGAAAATCGCTCAGGCAGTATTGAGTCCAGTGGTGATATGCGGTTACATGCGGCTACTTTGAATAACCGCAAAGAACAGTTCAGCCTTGGTAAGACGTTAACCTCTGGCAAGATTGACGTGGTTTGTTATGACTGCGGTGGTGACCACCATAATGTTGATTATGTGGCCACGGAACGCTTTGAGTTTGTCGTAGAAGAAGACTCAGCTGCTGCGCGCATTCACTCTGGTGGCAATTTAGCTGTGCAGGGTGATGCTATTGCTAATCACTACAGCAGTATCAGTGCGTCTGGACATATCAACATTATTGCCGATATCTTAGAAAACCTTGCGTCGAGCACAGGCACAGCGCAACGCATACGGCGTTTTAACACTGGGCGAGTCACCGATGGAACGGACGAGAGTTTTCGCTCGAACTATATCTATCCTTATAATGCACAAGCGTCGCCTAAAGCCTTGCCAAGTAAGCTCTATAAATGGCGTTTAGTCAGTGATATAGAAACGCAAACACCCGGCGGAGTCGCTGCACCGGCTATTATCCAAGCCGGTGGTGATATTTATATTCAGGCTGGAGATACCATAAACAATGCGTCACTCTTGGAGAATCAAGCACCAACAGCAGGCTCTGCGCAAACATTAAATACGCAAGTTGAGTCAGGCTCGCAACCGCTAGTTGTGCAGTTGAATGCGCAGCTCCCAGCAGATTTGAGCCAACAACTGGTTGATCCTACGGCTCTGCCAGGGTTTAGTCTGCCGCAGAGTTCCAGCGGATTATTTACTGTTAACTCGAACACCAATCATCCCTATTTGATCGAAACCAATCCGCTGTTTGCCAGTATGAGCGGCTTTCTCAATTCCAATTATTTGCTGCAAGGCCTGGGCTATGACCCTGAGCAAGCACAAAGGCGTTTAGGTGATGGTTTATACGAGCAGCGTTTAATTGAGCAAGCCATCATTGCGCGCACCGGCAAGCGTTTTCTTGATGGCCTCACCTCGAATGACGATCAGTTTCGTTACCTCATGGACAACGGCATTGCCAGTAAAGAATCACTGAACTTGTCACTGGGGATATCCCTGACTGGAGAGCAAGTTGCCGCGTTAACGCATGACATTGTCTGGCTGGAAGAACGTGAAGTACAAGGTGAAAAAGTACTGGTGCCGATTCTGTACTTAGCGCAAGCAACAGACCGCGTTGCCCCCACAGGTGCATTAATCCAAGGGCGTGATGTGGCGTTGATTTCTGGCGCAGAGCTTAATAATAGCGGCATGTTACGCGCCAGTAGCAATCTATCTTTGAGCGCTGAAAACATCAGCAACAGCGGCTTGATACAGGCCGATGAGCGTCTGCAGTTATTGGCGCAAAACAGTATTCATAATCAACGTGGTGGCTTAATTAAGGGGCGAGATGTCAGCCTGCTGGCTGTGAGCGGCGATATTCTTAATGAGCGCACCATTACTCAAGAGGCCCGCAGTGGCCAAGGCTTTAGCCAAACCACCAGTGTTGTCGATCAGGCAGCAAGTATTGAGGCGACGGGTGACCTGTCATTGCTGGCGGGGCGCGACATTCTTAATCAGGGCGCCAATCTCAAGGCCGGTGCAGCAATGGATCTGAATGCAGGCCGCAATGTGCTGTTGGTGTCTGCTGAAGAAAATAACGGGCAGATGCGTCAGGATAAACGCCACTTCTGGAGCAACAACAGCACAACCCAGCATGCCGGTGAAATCCAAGCGGGCACTCACCTCAATGTGAGTGCAGAACAGGATATCGCGATCGTGGCCAGCCGCTTGAAGGCGGGTGGAGATATGAACTTGCAGGCTGGTGGTGATCTGTTGATCACTTCAGCTGCTAACACGCAAAGCAGCGAATACCGCTACCGTCGCAGCGGCAAGAAAGTCAATCAAGAAAATACTCAGGTCCGTCAGCAAGCCTCGGTGCTTGAAGCGGGTGGTCAGTTTATAAGTGTATCGGGAGCGGATACACAGATTGTTTCGAGCCAAATCAGCGCTGGTCAAGAAGCCTATCTTGTTGCTGGCGGCAAAGTACAACTGCTGGCCGAGCAGGATTACGACTATTCCTTCTCTGAGAAAAAGAAGAAAGGAAATTGGGGCAGTAAAAGCTTAAAGAGTGATGAGCGTACGCAAGTCACTCATATAGGCAGTGAGATCCGCGCAGGCGGTGATTTGTTGATTGCGAGTGGCGATGAACAGCGTTACCAGGCCGCAAAACTTAACAGTGGTGCTGACTTAACCTTAGATAGTGGCGCTGGCATCGTCTTTGAGGGCGTTAAAGACCTTGAGCAAGAAAGTCATATTCGTAGTCAAGATAACTGGGCTTGGCAAAGCGCCAAAGGGAAAGGGCATACCGATGAAGCCCTGATTCAGAGCCAGCTACAAGCCCAAGGCGAATTGGTTATTCGTGCTGCTGAGCGCATCCAAATCGACATTAAAGAGGTTAATCAGCAAAGCATCAGTCAAACCATCGATGCCATGGTGCAAGCTGATCCGCAATTAGCCTGGCTCAAAGAAGTGGAGCAGCGTGGCGATGTGGACTGGCTCCAGGTCAAGGAGCTGCACGACAGCTTTAAATACAGCAATTCAGGTATGAGTGGCGCACTTGCCATTGTTATTGCGATTATCGTGACCTATTTTACAGCCGGGGCGGCCAGTGGTTTGGTGGCCGGTGCTGCCTCAGGAGCTGGAGCGACCACGGTTGCGACAGGCAGTATGTGGGCTGCAGGAACGGGTGCGAGCCTTGCTGGAGCCGGTTGGGCCAATATAGCCGTTACAACGGCTCTGACCGGTATGGCGAGTAACACAACTATTGGTACGATCAACAACAAGGGTGATTTGGGGGCTGGCCTGAAAGAGGCCACGACCAGTGATGCCCTGAAAGGTTATGTGGTTTCTGGCATCACCGCAGGTTTAACGGCAGGCGTTTACGATAAATGGACCGGCACCCAAACCGGCGTTAGTAACACGGCTGCAGCATCGAATAATACAGGCGTACTGGCCAACAGCGGTAAAGTGGCCGTGGAGGGAGGTTTAAGCAGATGGTCTGGCGTAGGTCAGTTTGCCGCCAACCAAGCGCTACAAAATGGTACTTCGGCTGTACTGAATAAGGCGCTGGGTCAAGATGGCAGCTTAGGCGATGCACTAACCAGCACCCTAGCGAACACCTTTGCCGCAGCCGGTTTCAACTGGGTGGGTGATTTTAGCCAAAACAACCAAATCAACAACGGCAGTCTAAGCAAAATCGGCCTGCACGCCATTATGGGTGGCTTAGCTGCCGAAGCCGCTGGTGGTGACTTCAAAATCGGCGCTTTAGCTGCCGGCGCTAACGAAGCGTTAATCGACACCCTTGCTAACCAATACGACAACATGAGTCATGACCAGCGCAGCAGCCTGCTGGTCATGAACTCGCAGGTGTTGGGCGTGCTAGTGGCATCCATGGCTGGTGGCGATGAGAAGGATATGCAGACTGGCGCTTGGGTAGCGGGGAATGCGACCAGCTATAACCGTCAGCTGCACCTAACCGAGCGTGAGCTGGCTCAGCGTCTGGCGGAAGAAAGTGATGGTCGTTATACGGTTGAGCAGATCGAGGAGCAAATGCGTCTGTCCAATATCACCGGTACCGGTATTAACCCCGGTACGGACATGCTGGTGGATGGTCCGGAAGCTATTTATGATACTGGCGGACACTGGGTTGAACTAAGTGACGGTAGGTATATGCAGGTATTCAACACAACAGATATGAACCCCGAAATCATGGGGTATATCAATGAGAAAACGGGTATTTATGATTGGGAAATGCCCAAGCCAGTGGGAAGTATTACGGACGGCCTGCCAGACTGGCAGCGGGATAAGTTGACTGGATATTCTCTTGATTCGGAAGGGGGGTACAGAATTCCGATAATTATAGACGGTAAGCGTTACTCACCGAGGTTTCACCCTTGTGGAACAACAGAGTGTCTAGCAGTTGGTGCCAATATTGATTTTACTGATCCTGATACGCTGAAGTGGATACGGGCAGTGGATATTAATACGCTGGATAAGGCAAGCACAGTATTAAGTTTTGGTGCAGTGTTTACTCCGGCTGGACCGGCGGCTGCGCTTTCTATAATGTCAACAGCTTCTTCTCTTTTTTCTGGATACTTATCAGATGAGACTTATAAGGCAGGGTCAGCTGAGCTTTTGAGTGCTGGATTTAAGACGTATGCAGTAAAACGTGGAGTGGATCCTGTTGTTGCTGATAGATTAACTAATGCTTTAGATGCCACAGGTTTTTTTAAAGGTGCAGTTAATGCACACTGGGAGCCTGGTTATGACTAAAGACTTGTATATAAAGGCTATTACTGTTGTTCTATTTGTAGCTGTGCCTTTTAATGTGATTCGTTTATTTTCTGATATGTATGGAGCTGCCGTAATAGCGATCTTGCAACTTGTCTTCGCCAAACAGATATATAATTTTATGGCGGGAAAGGATATGAGTTTTGGTGGAGCTTCTGCAGGAAAAAATTTCTCTTTTGATGTCAGAGTTTTTGTTTTTTTGTGTTTTGTTTTAATGTATTTTGGTCTTTTTTTTGTTTGACCGTCTATGTCGAACAACCGATACATCAGCGAACAGCGCTCCGGTCTACTGACCATGAGCTCGCAGGTGTTGGGCGTGCTAGTGGCATCCATGGCTGGTGGCGATGAAAAGGACATGCAGGTAGGGGCTTCGGTGGCGGGGAATGCGACCAAATACAACTGGGATCTACACTTACCGCCAGGGGCGATGCAGTATGGTCAATCAGCGACCTCGCTTGCCCAGCATATGCAAGAGCAAGGTGTCACGCCTGAAGAGATATCCAGCGCTTTACACGCCATGGCGCGTGGAGACGGATTTGATGGGCCTGAGCCAGCTAATAGAGTTTGTTAAGGCTTGGGCGATGTTTATGCTGACAGATAGCGGAATGGTCAGCACTACAGCGACAGGTGTCACTTTTGTGTTGGGTGGTGCAGTCAGTGGTGGTTCAAATGTGGTTTATCAATTGAGTACTAAAGAGCTTGCAGATATTGAGTTAACAGATATGGCGGTAGCTACCGCAGTAGGCGCATTGACTCAAGGAAAGGGGCTTGCTGGTTCGGTAGGGATCAATATGGGTGGAGCTTATTTTGGAAGTGTGATTAAGCAAGAAGAGCCAACGGCACCAGTCATGGGTGCTGGGGTGGGGCTTCTGCTGCTGCTGGTGCTTTAGGTAGTAAAGTTGTTGCAAAAGAATTATCTAGTAAGGTTTCTAAAAAGGTTAAAGGGGCTGCTACAGCTGTGTCTGGCTCAGTAATCTCTGAGATTGTAAGCGGGCAGCTTAGTGAACATAATAAGCCATGAACAAGAATTTTTGGTTTGTTAAAGCATTACTTACGTATTCCGTTTCATCTTTCTGTGCGGTTTTATTGTCATTTTTTTATTATGGGTATTAGGAAAGTATAGCTTTGAGCTACAGTTTCATTTGAAAGAGATTGTTTCCTTGTCTATTAAGACAGGAGTTTTCCTATCAGTCGTTAGCGCTTTAATAGTTTTTGCTAGTTGTTTTTTTCCTAAACATGACTAGTTTTAAAGTACTGCAACTCTGGTCTGTGCGTTACTCCAGCGGAAGAGTGGTTTCTAGTAAATTAAGTGTTTATCTTCCTATGTGGTAGCATAGTGAGTTTGGCCACCTAATTAGAGGGCTACTATGCACTAGAAAGCAATTAGGTGACAGTATGGAAAAACTAAAATGCATCTTACGCCGAGTTCTGATACGAGACAGAACGTAGAGGTTAGTAGGTTAGTAGGTTAGTAGGCTATTGGGGTGTTAAGGGCCTTAACAGTTACCCTCTTCTTTTTATAACTAAACAGTCGCGCAGCATGAGCTATATTTGGGTTTTTATGGATCATTGCGTGATGTAAGAGAAAATTGAGAGCTAGCCTAGATGCAGTCTTAGGCTGCCTGTCATATCAGCCACCGTGCTCGGTAGCTGCTCCACCAAACGAGCTAAGACATGTTGTGGCAGTATGGGACTTTAAAACATTTAATCCCCGTAATTCTTCGCTATGAAATATGACTCCCCCTAAGCTCTTTGATCTTTAAACGCAAAGGACTAGGTTGGTATTTAATCAATCTAAGCTGTTTATCTTCACCAGCAACGCTGAGGTTCTGCTGTGCTTCGTAGGCTGAGAAAAAACCAGCATGATTTATATTGGACGTGTAGCCATAGGCATCTTCCGTCCAGTATTGGCAGTGCTCACCTGACCAAATAACAAAGTATTCCTGCATGTTAAAAAGCCTCAGAGATAGTTGGTGGGCGATTGCCCCTAAACGATTTCAGAAGGTTTTGTATGTCCTCTCGGCTGGCAGCAGCCTCTGCAGATAGTGTTTCTGGCGTTACTCTTTGAACTTGAGTTGTGGGCGCTTGAGCGTGTTTGTAGCTCGACTTTGGTTCGGCATGAAAGTTAGATGGGGCAGCATGAGCAGCCCAGGCTTTGAACTCTCCGCGCTCAGCTTTTCGTACCAAACCGAATAGATAACTACTGGGGTTTCGTATCTCGCCCGTTTCACAGCGAGAAGCTAGCTCGTGAAGAATTTGTTGTTGGATAAGTGGATTGAGATTGTTGAGTTGAGCGATGGCCTGATCACGTTCGTGAGGGTTAAAAAACTCCGATAGCGTGTTTGGCCATTGCAGCTCGTGCTCATGAGTTTTTCCAGCTTCGTCTAAGTACAGTACAGTACATATATATGTACTTAGTACAGTACTAGTACAAGGGTTCGGAATCCGAACCCTGTTGATATCATTGGGTTTGAACCTTGGTTCGGATTCCGGACCCGGTTTGTTTTTATTCCGAACCTGGTTATTTTTGCTTTGTTCGGAATCCGAACTCAGTGGTTTTTGATTCCGAACTCGGTGATTTTTTCCTGGTTCGGAATCCGAACCAAGGGTATGTATAGGGTTGTTTTGATGTTCAATGCGCTCTTTTAATACGTCCAAACGAGATGGTGATTCTTCGCCCGCTTGCTCTAAATCGCTGACTGCATGTTGAGCAACGATGCGCACTGATTTGTTGGCATGCGTAATGCTCTTAGCTATTAAGTCTTTGTAGGTCAAATCTATCTGTGCGGCTTCAGCAATAGAAATAGGCTCGTCGTGTAAAATGTACATTGAGCCTTGTATTCTTCCTGTAGCAGAATCTCTGCTTTGAGTAAGCAAACTGAGCCAGCGTGTTAAGCGCAGAACAGTAATGACACGAGCAATGGTTTCTTTAGAGGCAAGCTCTCCGTAGGGAACCATTGAGAGGTAAGGCTGCAGATCTTTATAACGAGGCACAGCAAAACCTTGTTTGTCTAAAAGCATTTTAAAAACAAGCCAGGCGTTACGCTCTAATGGTGTTAAGCGGCTGTCTAAAAGTAGCTGCGTCGATACGACCTCTTGAGCAATACCGCTGAATAAGAAACCATTGAATCCACTTTGTCCTTCAGGACTTGGCTTGGCCATGTCTGGAAAATTCGGCCATTTTTTTGCTGCTATTTCGGCAACTGTGTTGTTCCAGTCAAGACTATTCATCATCAGCCTCATCTGTGTTGCCGTTGAGATAATGCATGAGTTCTTGCCAGGTGAGAGCAATAGGAACATGTTGCTCTTCAGCGATCATAATCATGAGGTCTAGTTGACTCATTTCATCGAGTTCGACTCCGCTATTTGTATTGGTAATTGCTGCAGTATGCTGACGGCCATGCTCATGCTCGCCTTGCTTAACTAAGTCAACCCAGCGTTCCCAGATAGCATGTTTCTGGTACTCTTTTAGAGAGGGTAAGCGACCCTTAGATGTAGCTATGTTGAGTGCTCGTCTTCGGGATGCTGTTTCACTATGATCAATACCGAAAAACTGGGCCATCATTTTGGATGAGGCTCCAAGTTTTAGTACGCGCGAAATTAAACGATCACGTTGTTCGTCGTGTTCAACTTTGCTCATGATGCGGCTGAGTAATTGCTGGTCAATATGAGGTTTAATCCATAAAAATGGACTATTGATCAGTCGGTTAAGCGCTGTTGGAGATAGGCTTTGTAATCGTCCAATAATTTCCTCGGTAAAGCCTAAAGCACGGCACTGATGAAATTTTCCGTTATGAGCTTCTTGCAGGACAAAGTTAATCAGCGCTTGATTGACAGGGTTAATATTTTGAGCGGCAGAGGGCGAGTAGTGCTCCAAACTATTCAGCATGGTCGAGATCCTCTTCTTTGCAGTAATCGACGAGCCTTCTGGCAAGGCGAATGAGCCTGAACAGCTTAACGAGCTCAACATCCGGTAGGCGGGTAAGGCCGATATCTTTTGCTGAGTTATGGCCGATAGTAATGTCGTAGCTGCCAACTAAGATTTGGCTGAATAACGCAGCACAGAGAGGAGCGGGGAGTTGCTCGTTAGAGTGGTTGTCATTTAAACGTAGTAATGAGGTTAGTAACAAAAACACGGTGTTTGATGTCGGGTTGGAATCACGCTCTAGCTTATCGAAACCAAACCCAAGACCTTCTTGGGTCGCAAAGACACCTTTAATATTTGCAAAATGAGCAAGATCGCTCACCAGCAGGCTGATCTGGTGGCGTAACTCTGCCGGAGAGTCGATTTGCTTTTCGATGTACCAGACATCAGAGACATTGGCCATGCGTCCGCCGGCCATTACTGGGATCGCTTTAAGCGCATTTTCTTCAAAGTTCGGTAAGGTGTTGCCTAGAACCTGCTCAACTTGTTGTTTGATACGAGTAACGCGCTCTGTTTCATTGGATAGAGAAACGATATGGCCATCAATGATGGCTTGGTGCTCACTATCACTGCGTTTGATTGTGTTGCTTGGGGATTGACCTTCAACCTGGTTTATTTGGCTGATGGGTTCTTTGTGAGCATCACTAGTATCATTGTCTAGCCAATCTTCTTTTTTTTCTGAGTACTCTTCTGTATTGGGATCTGAGTGTTTGTTGGTTTCGGAAGAGGGTGCTGGAGAGGCTATCGACTGCGGTGGATTAGCTTCAATAGTTTTTAACGCGCCAGGAGAAAGCGGATTTTTATCTAAGTGGTTTTTATTGCCTGCAATTTCTAGATCCAGCTCTAACGAGTGGTAGTCCTGTTCAAGCATTGCAGCCATTTGCCCTAGCATCTGGTCGCGAATCACTTCAAAACTGAATGATTGAGGATCGTTGTCGTGCGTAGACAGCACCATTAACCAAAAATCTAGGAAATCGCTGTCGTCGTATTTGTTCCAAACCTTGGTAAGACTATTTTTAAAAGTAATAAGCCTGTTAACTTGATCACCTCCTAGACCAGATAATAAAGTATTAGGTAATGCAGGTTGAATGCTGTTAATGCACTCCAGCATTCTGCTAATGAGCACATGAGACATAGGGTAACCATCTGCTCTTAGTCGCTCTGACAATTTACGCAGCGAAAGCTGCTCGCTTAGCTCCGCTTCATACAGAGCCTTCATTTGCGCTACACCTTGAGCCCGCTCAATGAATGTCAGCGCGCCGTGTAGTTCGTTTTCAGCAAGGTGGCCAATCAAGGCGTTAGCTTCTGATTGCCAAGGCCTGAATAGGCAGTGAATACGGAAAAAGCGATCCTCTCTCGTTTCCGCATACAACTCATTTAGAATAGCTAAACGTGTATTACCGCCGGTGCTGATAATGAATTGATCTTCACCAGGACGACGTGTAATTGGTGGTGGATGATCAAGGCCGCGCGCTTTAATCGAAGCTTTTAAACCATCGTAAAGAGGGTTTCTTGTTTGGCGCGGGTTGTTTTCATACGCGTGCAATTGGTCAAGAGTTACCACCATCGGAGTGTCTAGCTGTGGATCAGGCAATCGCTTAATTGTTGAAGCGCCTGATTTAAAGGCTTTCTGTTCCAATTGCTCGGTAATGAGCGCTTCTGTTATTTTATGATTCATGAGCAGAGCTCCTTTTTGCTGCTGCAGGACTTGTTTCAAAACGAATGATTTGAATAGGTGTGCAGTGAATGGTGTTTAGAGCTTTGATTTGCTTGCTAATGGCGTAGAGAAACTCAACAGCGCTACTTACTTCGTTTAATACAACGGAGCAAACCTGGGTCGCTTGAGCATTCTTGTTATTCATAACAATGCTGATGATTTTTAGAGAATGCTGTTCTTGCAAGTCTTCGATATGCTCTAAAAAACTGATTAGGCAAGGAAAAAAACTTTCGATTGTTAACGTGATTTTCATCGGAATGACTCCGCGGCTAAGTTCTCGAAGCATGTTTGTTCTGCGATATACGCTGTACGAATTATTCCTGTTGGACCGTTTCTATTTTTAGAAATAATAATTTCGGCAATACCTTTGTCTTGGCTGTCAGGGTTGTATTGCTCGTCTCGGTAGATAAATAGAATCAGGTCTGCATCTTGTTCAATCGCACCAGACTCACGGAGATCTCCGTTGTTGGGGCGCTTGTTTGGGCGTTGCTCCACTTGTCTGTTCAGCTGAGAAAGGGCTATGACAGGGCACTGCATTTCTTTAGCAAGCGCTTTGAGAGAGGCAGATATTTCTGCGATTTCTAGATTACGACTTTCGACTTTCAACTTCTCTGAGCGCATGAGTTGTAGATAGTCGATGACAATCAGTGCAGGGGGCCCAAATTGCCGCGCTGCTCGACGTGCTTTAGCGCGGAGCTTGGTTGGGGAGAGCTGGGCTTCATCGTCCAACACAAAGCGGGACTGCACTTGCTTTATTTTCTGTGCAGCGAAGCTTAATTTCGTCCAGTCATCATCGACTAGGTCACCGGTTTTTAGATTGTGTAAGTTGATACGCCCAAGCATGGCAAGCATGCGATAAATTATTGCCTCTGCAGGCATCTCAAGGCTATAGAACTGAACTGTTTTATCAGCAGGAGCGTTTTGTAATGCGGATAGAATAAATTTTAGACCAAGGCTTGTTTTGCCCATCGAAGGGCGCGCAGCGAGCACGATGAGCTCTGCTGGTTGCAGTCCAGCAGTTTTTTCATTTATGCCATCTATTCCGCAATCTAGGCCAGTGATTGAGCTATCGCTATTGAAGTGAGCATCAATCTTGTCAATGACTGCAAAGGTGGTCGCTTGAATATCGATAAAACTGTTTGATTTGGCACCTGTGAGACTAAAAAGCTTACCTTCAATATCTTCTCGGACTTGGCTACTACTGGACTCTAATGAGCTTGCTTGGCGGCTGCACTCAAACCCGATGGTTGCAAGCTGTCTTAGTAAGGAACGCTCTTTAACAATGTTGCAGTAGGTTGGGATGTTGGCGACTGACGGGATATTTTTACATAGCTCACCAGCGTATGGCAGTATGTCTGTGCTGTAGAAAACACCTGCATCTTGTGCATATTCAGAAATCGTGATGAGGTCAAAAGGCGTGTCGTTTTTAGCTAAATGAGAGATTATTTTAAATAGCTCAGCGTGATCTTTTTTATAAAAATCACTAGCCGTTAGTTTGTCTGCAACGTAATCCCAAACAGAGTTATCTAGCATTAAGCCGCCAAGAATTGATTGCTCTGCTTCAAGCGAAAATGGAGCTTGTATTAAGGTGTCCATGCCTTACGCCTCTTGTGCTGCGGCTGCGGCCAAAGTCTCTGCCGTAATGCTTTGTATATCGGTTCTCCATTCTGGAAAAATCTCGATAGCGAGCAGTTTCATGGTGTCTAAAGCGGCAGGTGCTTTTCGTCCGCTGGGTTTTTTAGGCTCCAATCTATGCGCCGGTAGTGATAGAGATGCGGCCTTGCGGTATGAGGCAATGCCGGGAACGGGCGTTTTGAGTACGCGCACATCGGGGTTATCTAAAAATGTACGCTGCAGGCTTTTGGTAATAAGTCGGGCATCAACGGAGATGAAGTCTGCTCGGTTAATGAATATATTAAGTTTTGGTAACGTAATACCCATGAACTCGTAGGTGCGCATTTCTTCAAAAAGGGTGGTTGTTCCTCGGCGAAACTCTCGCGCTGCAAGAAGTTCAGGGATGACGGGGGACAGAGCAATATCTGATGCGAGAAGAGCCATCTCAAGGGTGACAGAGCGAGCCCCTTGAGTATCAATAACAACTAAATCGTAATGAGCTTCAAACGTCTTGAGTAAACGCAGTAAGCGTAAACGCCCATCTGCGGCGTTAAGTAGCAGGTTTGCCAGTTGGTTTTGATCATCATTTGACTTAATTAGGTGCAGGTTTTGGATACTGGTATGGGAAACAATTTCTTTTAAACGAGTTTCATTCCAACCTATGAACTGAAAGATACCGCCAGCGGCTTCATGGGTTAGTTTGAAATAACTGGATAGCGTCGGTTGGACGTCTAAATCAATAAGAAGGGTTCTTTTACCAGCATCTGCTACAAGAGCGGCAAGATTTACTGCGGTTGTGGTTTTTCCAACACCGCCTTTGGTAGAAATAACAACTAGAGTTTTCATCGCCTGTGCCTCAATCAATTAGTAGAGATTGAGGATTAGGTGATGTATGAGTAATTCGTTGTTATAGTTTTAAAGCTCTATTTTATGAGCAAAACTTGTAATCAGTAGGTCCCGAGTTCGACTCTTGGTGCCGGCACCAGACAAACAAAGCCTCGCAGAAATGCGGGGCTTTTTTGTACCTGTTATTTGGGTTTTGATGCTTTTAGCTGGCCTTGTGCATGCTGTGCTGTTGGTGTGTAAGGCTGTACTCACATGGGGTGTCTTAATGTTGCTCAACGAGTCGTTTGGGTTGCTGACTTTAATCGTTCAATACGGATAAAGTTGAGATCACTTGCTTTAACATGCTACTGCAGTCGCTCGGACATATGGGTGGTCAAGTATGGTGTTATAAAATAAAAAGGCATCCCTTTTATGAATCTAGATATTTTTATTCTCGATGCGTTTACCGACGAGAAGTTTAAAGGCAACTCTGCCGCCGTGGTCCCCTTGGAAAACTGGTTGTCTGCAGAGCTCATGCAGAAGATTGCTGCAGAAAATAATCTTTCGGAAACGGCATTTATTAAAAAATGCGCTACCAATAAATACGAAATTCGTTGGTTTTCTCCACTGACTGAGATCGACTTTTGTGGGCATGCGACTTTGGCATCCTCGAGTGTGATCTTTAATCATTTTGTGTGTCAGGGTGAAATTGAGTTTTTGACGTTGAAGGTTGGCTCATTGTTTGTGAGTCAGCTCGATGACGGTAGAATCGAAATGAATTTTCCTAATCAGCGTCCTGAGCCTGTTACCCAAGTGCCTCAAGCGTTGCTTGACGGTTTGTCATTTAAGCCTGTACAGGTGTTAAAAAATCGCCAAGCCTACTTTGCTGTAATGGCTTCGGAAGAGAACGTTAGAGCGATGAACTATCAATCTACTCAGCTTAAATTGCTTGCTCCTTTTGATGTGGTTGTGACATCTAGGGGCGCTCAGTACGATTTTATTTCTCGCTATTTTTGGCCGGCCAATGGTGGCGACGAAGATCCGGTCACCGGTTCAATCCATGCAGGTCTTGCGCCGTATTGGGCTGAGCAATTGTCTAAGACAGACTTGACTGCATATCAAGCTTCCAAGCGTGGTGGTGTTTTATTCTGCAACGTTGTGAATGACCGGGTTTTGATTTCTGGTTTTGCGCTTTTATACCTGCAGGGGACGATTTACCTTTAGTGGTCGATCGCTGTGTTAAGGCCGCTTAACTCGGCTAGATAACTTGTGCTATTTCTAGCTGTTTTGTACGGCTAAGATTTTTATAATGCTTGGTGCTGTTTGGCTGATAGAGTCTTTCTTTACGATTATCGTTATAACGCTATTTTGAGATGTAAATTATGCGTCAACTTTTAAGCGGATGTGCCAGTGTCATGATGCTGTGTCTTGCCATTTCTGCCTTTGCCGGTCCTATGGTTGATGCCGAGCGTGAGCGCGTTGGTTTGGTGTTATCAGGTGGCGCGGCGCGCGGTTTGGCGCATATTGGTGTGCTCAAAGCCTTAGAAGAGCAGGGTGTGGTTATTGATGCGATTGCCGGTACCAGTATGGGGGCGGTGGTTGGTGGTTTGTATGCTGCGGGCTATAGCATTGCTGAACTTGAGCAATTAGCGACTGGACTGGATTGGCAGCTAGCCCTTTCGGATGCGCCGCCGCGTGAGGATGTTCCATTTCGTCGTAAGCAAGATGATCGTGATTTTCTAGTCAAGCAAAAACTCAGTTTTCGTGATGATGGCAGTCTTGGCTTGCCGTTAGGTGTACTGCAAGGTCAGAATTTAGCCGTGTTGTTAGAGAAACTGTTTGCTCGTGTCGGTGCAGTGGAAGACTTTGATCAATTACCGATCCCTTTTCGTGCGGTTGCCGCAGATATTGCGACCGGTGAAACCGTGGTGTTCTCGCAAGGGCATTTAGCTTTGGCGGTGCGTGCCAGTATGTCGATTCCTGCGCTATTAACCCCCGTTGAGGTGGATGGCCGCTTGCTAGTGGATGGTGGAATCTCGAATAATATTCCTGTGGATATCGCCCGGCGAATGGGTGTTGATCGAGTTATTGTGGTGGATATTGGCTCGCCGTTGGCATCGACGGAATCCTTGCAAACGGTTTTTAATATTCTTAATCAGTCGGTTGCTTTGCTGACTCGGCGTAATTCTGAAGCACAGTTGGCCACCTTGCAGGAGCAGGATATTTTAGTTCAGCCAATCTTAACCGGTTTTGCTGTCACTGACTTTGCCCGCGCGCAGGCTATGATAGATGCGGGTTATCGTGCCATTGATGCGTTGCAATGGCGTTTTGTTGGGTTGGCGCAGCCGCTGCAAGAACCGTCAAGATTACCCAGTAATCGTAAAGAAGCTAAACAGCAACCACTGATTACCTCTGTGCGCATCCAAAATACCTCTAAAGTGAGCGATGAGGTGGTGCATTATTATATTCGTCAAGCCGTTGGTGAGCCGCTGGATATTGAGCAATTACAGAAAGACATGGGTACGCTCTATGGTTTGGAATACTTTGATCGAGTGGAGTATCGCTTACAGCCTGAAAATGGCGGCAATGCGCTGGTAATCAATGCGACCGACAAGCGTACGGGGACGGATTACTTACGCTTAGGACTGAATTTGTCCGATGATTTACGTGGCGACAGCGTCTTTAATCTTGGTGCTAGTTTTCGTATGAATGGCCTCAATCGCTTAGGGGGTGAATGGTTGAGTCGTGTTCAGCTGGGTGATCATCAAGAACTCTATACTGAGTTTTATCAGCCGCTGGACATTGGTTCGCGTTATTTTGTCTCGCCTTGGCTGCATGGTGAAGTAAGCAATATTACCTTTATGGAGGACAGTGATCCGATTGCGGAATACCGTTTACAGCGCTTTCGCTATGGTCTGAATATAGGCCGACAAATCGCGACTAATGCGGAAGTGCGTTTAGGGGTTGGTTCCGGTTGGGGTAATGCTGATGTGCGTATTGGCGCGCGTGATTTACCTGAGTTTAGCTTTAAAGAAGGCTACTACCATCTGCAATATGCGTTTGACAGTTTGGATGATGTGAATTTTCCGCGTAGTGGTGAAGAGTTGCGTGTTTCGGCTTGGCAACATGCCACTGAGTTGGGCTCGGATGAGCGTTATCGACAGTGGTTGGTTGAACTCAATAAGCCACTGAACTGGGGCGGTGCTAATACGTGGATTATTGGCGGGCGTTACGCACGGACGTTAGATGCGAAGGAAGTGGTCACTTCAAGCTACCAAATAGGTGGTGCGCAAAAGCTTTCTGGTTATCGTGAAAATGCTTTGGCTGGTCAGAATGTGAGCATGGGCCGTTTGATTTACTATAGACGCTTAACGCCAGTGCGAGCTTTTTCCCTAGGTTTACCTGTTTATGCTGGCGTTTCATTGGAGCGTGGCCGGGTATGGAATCAGGTGAATGATTTAGACAGCGGCTATATCAATGCGATGAGTGTATTTGTTGCGGTTGATACGCCGCTGGGGCCGCTTAATTTAAGTTATGGTGTGAATGACGATGATGAAAGCGCACTGTATCTAAATTTAGGGCGCAGTTTCTAATCGGGCGCTGCACGGCTGCGTGACATAGCAGCGCTTGTCGATTATGGCTTATTCTTCTCGCGCGCCATCTGCATCATTGAATGCATCCGCTTTTGTTGGCTCGAGTAACTGCAACCACTCAGTTAATACATGATGTGCTTCCTCGATGCCAATGCGTTTGGTCGAAGAGAACAGTTGAATGCTGGCGGTGTCGCCCCATTTTTGTTGAATATCTTTTTGTGTTTTCAGTAATGCAGCTTTACCTGCACCAAAGGTCAGCTTGTCGGCTTTAGTCAACAAAATATGCATTGGCATTTTGCTGCCGGCTGCCCAGTCCAGCATTAAGCAGTCAAAGGGTGTCAGGGGATGACGAATATCCATCATTAACACCAAACCCATCAGGCTGGTGCGACTGCCTAAGTAGGCTTCTAGGTGGCGTTGCCAGTGTAACTTTAATGGAATGGGTACTTTGGCATAACCGTAACCTGGCAAGTCAACCAAGCGTCGTTCTTCGTCGAGGCTGAAGAAGTTCAGCAGCTGTGTACGCCCCGGTGTTTTTGAGGTGCGTGCTAAACTGGCGCGCGTTAAAGTATTCAATGCGCTTGATTTGCCCGCATTGGAGCGGCCTGCAAAGGCAACTTCGTAGCCTTCATCTTCAGGGCACTGCTCAACACGAGCCGCGCTGGTCATAAAGCTGGCTTGTTGGCACAGGCCGATAATGGGGTTTTTAGGCTGCATAAATTATCCAAGTGTAAGGTGCGGCAAGAGGTGTCGTTTCCGTTTTACTCTGAGCAGTATATAATGCTTAGGATTGTATGTGCGCATTGCTGTAGATGTATCTGTAAAAGGTTGTCTGCACAGCAAATTATGGTAATGTTTGCATAATTTATAAGCGCCGAGATCAGCCAGATCAATATCATGACTAGGCCGGTCCGGAAAATATTTTTTAGCCGTAGTTGGAAGAGCTGATGAACAAACTATTTGTAAGTCTGTTATTGACCTTGGGCATCAGTGGTTTAGCCCATGCCGCAGGAGATGCTGCTGCAGGTCAAGGTAAAATTGCTATGTGTTCTGCCTGTCACAGTGCTGATGGTAATAGCATGGTGCCAAACTTTCCAAAACTTGCTGGTCAAGGTCAGCGTTATTTGCTTAAGCAAATGAATGACATTAAGTCAGGTGCCCGTCCTGTGGTCGAAATGACCGGTATGCTAGATGCGCTGTCGCAACAAGATTTAGCTGATATTGCGGCATGGTACTCCAGTCAAAAAGGCACTATTGGTGCCGCTGATCCTGCGCTTGTTGAGCACGGAGAAGCACTTTACCAAGGTGGTAAAATAGTAGACGGTATGCCAGCGTGTACTGGCTGTCACTCACCTAATGGTGCTGGTCTTGATTTAGCGGTGTATCCGAAACTGGGTGGTCAGCATGGTGCCTATATTGCTAAACAGTTGACCGCTTTCCGTGAGGGTGATCGTAGCAACGATGGTGACGCTATGATTATGCGCATGGTTGCTGAGAAACTGAGCAATAAAGATATCAAAGCACTATCTAGTTACATTGAAGGCTTGAATTAATAGGTTAATCTATTAAGCAAAACCGCCGAGACAGCTTGTCTGCTCGGCGGTTTTTTTATGCCTATAATTTTTGTGTCAATGCTGTAAACGCGAGGGTTATTGTTCTTCTTGATCCTGATCTAGCAATAGTTCTTATTAAAGGGTCTATGCTGTGGCACATAGCATAAATGTAAGTCGTAGCTGTGCACAGGGGTGATACAGCAGGGCTTAGGAGAATGACAGTGCAGGTTCTTGATCGGCGTAAGGCGTTAAATATTGTGCCTTTTTTCCGCTTAGGCTTTCGGCCTTTTTTCTTGCTGGGTAGTCTTTTAGCAGTGCTGGCTATTCCTTTGTGGATTATGGGTTTGAGTGGCTGGTTTGCTGATTGGCAGCCCACGGGAGGTTGGCTGGCGTGGCATCGCCATGAATTGTTATTTGGTTTTGCTACTGCGATTATTGCTGGGTTTTTACTCACTGCAGTGCAGGCTTGGACGGGTGTTCCAGGGCTCTCGGGTAAGCCTTTGATGGTGTTGACGGCCTTATGGGTTGGTGCGCGTGTGGCTTGGTTGGTTGGTGCGCCGATGTGGTGTGTGGTATTGCTCGATGGGTTGTTCTTACCGCTGGTTGCTGCGCAAATGGCGCGTAGCGTTTGGCCCGTCCGCCAGGTTCGCAATTATCCTTTGGTGGTTGTCTTGACGCTACTGGCTATTGCTAATGCTGTGACGCTGTATGGTGTGATCCAAGGGAATGATCAGTTACAGCGCCAAGCAACAGTTGGTGGTGTGTGGTTTGTTGCAGCGCTGATGAGCATGATAGGTGGTCGGGTGATCCCGTTCTTTACTCAGCGTGGTTTACTGCGCAAAGAGGGTGTCACTCCTTGGCCGAAGCTGGACTGGGCTTTGCTGGTGGGGACGCTATTGTTGTCAATCACCTTGATGCTTGGCTGGGCTATGCAGACGAATATTTTGATTGGTATCGGCTTTGCCTCTTTAGGTATTGGTCATTTGATTCGTAATGCGCGTTGGTATGACGCAGGTATTTGGCGTGTACCTTTATTGTGGTCTCTGCATATCGCGCATGCTTGGATCGGTGTTGCTTGTCTGATAATGGCGTTATGGCATTTTTCAGTGTTGACGCAAATGAGTCTTGCTGTACATGCCTTAACCGTGGGCGCGATGGGTGGTCTAATTTTAGGCATGATTGCTCGTGTCACGCTGGGCCATACAGGACGTCAATTGCAGCCGCCAAAATCAATGACTTTAGCATTTGTATTATTTAACTTGGGTGCTTTCTCGCGAGTGGTCTTGGTTGATTGGGCGTATATGCCAAGTCTGTGGCTTGCTGCGACGTGCTGGGCGCTGAGTTTTGCAATGTATGTGTGGAACTATGCGCCAATGTTATGTAAAGCGCGGGTGGATGGCCATCCTGGCTAACAAGGAATGAATATTGCTGTGTATGGCTATCAGCACAAATTAAAACCACCTTCGGGTGGTTTTTTTATGGTTTTAAATTAAAGCGCAATGCACTTCGGGTGCGACTATTTGTCCTGTTTTTTCAAAAAAATAAAGTGATGTACGCCTTTAGTAATAAGGCCTTTAGCGTATTGAGAGTCATTGGCAATAGATCTTTAGTTTTATTTGCTAGAACTTTATGTTTAGAATGATCGAATTAAGACTCAAGGTCAGAAAAAAGTCATTGCGTGAATAATTTTAAGATGATGTATTGCAATGCGTGCTGTGCTAACGCATTCTTACCCGCCGAAGTAACCGTTGTTGATTAACTTCACGCTCATTCATTGATATACGCCACGGTGTTCAACTGTTTGCTGGCTTTGGGGCGCTTATAGCGATATGCCATTCGTAGTGTGTCGCCTATTATTTATAAAATTGCAGGAGATTTGCAGTGCATATTGGTGTTCCTAAAGAAACACAGGCAGGCGAAACGCGGGTAGCCGCAACCCCAGAAACGATAAAGAAACTGATCGGCCAAGGGCATACAGTTACCGTTGCGGCTGGCGCAGGCCTGTCTGCGAGTGTTGCCGATGAAGCGTATGTGGCAGCAGGTGCGAGTCTAGCGAGCCAAGAGGCTGCGCTGGCTGCTGATGTCGTTCTTAAAGTGGTCGCTCCAAGCGCAGCAGAGCTTGAGCACATTCGGCCGCAATCCGTTGTGGTTGGTATGCTTAATCCGTTTTGTAATGAAACCATTGCTGTGCTGAATGCAGGCCAAGTCACGGCCTTTGCATTGGAAGCTGCGCCACGCACATCGCGCGCGCAAAGTCTCGACGTCTTGTCATCTCAAGCCAATATTGCTGGCTACAAAGCAGTATTACTGGCAGCAAACCACTATCCACGCTTTATGCCAATGCTGATGACGGCCGCAGGGACTGTAAAAGCTGCGCGTATTTTGATTTTAGGCGCAGGCGTTGCTGGTCTACAGGCGATAGCTACTGCTAAGCGCTTAGGTGCGGTGATTGAAGCCTCTGATGTGCGTCCTGCGGTGAAAGAACAAATTGAATCTTTAGGCGCTAAATTTGTTGATGTACCTTGTATTAACGATGAAGAGCGCGAGTGTGCCGAGGGTGTCGGTGGTTATGCTCGGCCCATGCCTGCTTCTTGGATGGAGCGCCAAGCTCAAGCGGTGCATGAGTGTGCCAAACAGGCTGATATCATTATTACCACTGCACTGATTCCCGGCCGTAAAGCCCCTACGCTCTTGCAGGCAGCCACAGTTGAAGCGATGAAACCTGGTTCTGTAGTGATTGATCTGGCCGCTGCACAAGGTGGCAACTGTCCGCTGACCGTGGCTGACCAAGTGGTTAACCATAGCGGTGTGACGATCGTGGGTTACACCAATTTAGCCGCGCAAGTTCCTGCAGATGCCTCTGCTCTATATGCACGCAATGTACTGGATTTCTTAAAACTGGTGTTCACTGAAGATGGCCAGTTCCACCTTAATTTAGAGGATGACATCGTCGCGGCGTGCTTAATGTGCCATGCCGGTGAAGTCATTCGTAATAACGCTTAATAGAGGATACAGAGATGGACATTGCTGACGGTATCTACAACTTAATTATTTTTGTACTCGCGATTTATGTGGGTTATCACGTGGTATGGAATGTCACGCCTGCGTTACACACGCCATTGATGGCAGTGACGAATGCGATTTCAGCGATTGTAATTGTTGGCGCCATGTTAGCGGCTGCATTGACGGTTACGCCGCTGGGTAAAACCATGGGGACCCTTGCGGTCGCTTTGGCAGCGGTAAACGTATTTGGCGGTTTTTTAGTGACACGCCGCATGTTGGAAATGTTTAAGAAGAAGGCGGTAAAAGCCCCCGCGGAGAAAGGATAAGATGAGTATGAATGTAATCACGGTCTTTTATTTGATCGCGTCTGTGTGTTTTATTCAGGCACTTAAAGGCCTCTCTCATCCAACGACTTCACGCCGTGGCAACCTCTTTGGCATGATCGGGATGAGTATTGCCGTGCTGACTACACTGACGCTGATTATGAAGCTCAGTGTGCAATTGGCGGATGGCGGTAATCTTGCCCAAGGCATTGGTTATGTCTTAGTTGGACTGCTTGTGGGTGGTACAACCGGTGCGATTATGGCTAAGCGTGTGGAAATGACCAAGATGCCTGAGCTGGTCGCGTTTATGCATAGCATGATTGGTTTAGCCGCCGTATTTATTGCTATCGCTGCAGTGGTTGAGCCGCAATCCTTGGGTATTGTTGAGCACATCACCGATGCGATTCCTGCGGGTAACCGTCTTGAGCTGTTCTTAGGTGCGGCGATTGGTGCAATTACTTTCTCAGGGTCGGTGATTGCCTTTGGTAAATTGTCAGGTAAGTACAAGTTCCGCTTATTCCAAGGTGCGCCGGTCTCTTTCAAAGGTCAGCATCTGATTAATTTGGCGTTTGGTCTGCTGATTGTTGCCTTGGGGATCTACTACACCTTAACCGGCAATCTCACGGCTTTTGCTGTGATTGTAGTGTTGGCATTTATTATTGGCGTACTGATCATTATTCCAATTGGTGGTGCAGATATGCCTGTAGTGGTGTCTATGCTTAACAGTTACTCAGGCTGGGCGGCCGCGGGAATTGGTTTCTCGCTGAATAACTCGATGCTAATTATTGCGGGT
The DNA here is from genome assembly GCA_034006605.1 of Pseudomonas sp. Taxonomy (GTDB): domain Bacteria; phylum Pseudomonadota; class Gammaproteobacteria; order Pseudomonadales; family Pseudomonadaceae; genus Denitrificimonas. Next base: position 62,435 of record JAVESM010000010.1, read on the forward strand.
TCCTTGGTCGGCTCAAGTGGTGCGATTCTGTCCTACATTATGTGCAAAGCAATGAACCGCTCATTCTTTAATGTGATTCTTGGTGGTTTTGGTAACACGCCGGATGCAGCTGTAACGGGTGCTCAGCAAGAGCAACGTCCCGTTAAATCAGGCTCATCTGATGACGCGGCGTTTTTGCTGACCAATGCGGATACCGTTATTATTGTGCCCGGCTACGGTTTAGCGGTCGCACGTGCACAACATGCACTCATGGAACTGGCAGAAAAGTTAACTCATCGTGGTGTGACGGTTAAGTATGCGATTCATCCGGTGGCCGGTCGCATGCCAGGTCATATGAATGTTTTGCTGGCTGAAGCTGAAGTACCTTACGAGCAAGTGTTTGAGATGGATGACATCAACTCTGAGTTTGGTCAAGCTGATGTCGTGCTGGTGCTTGGTGCCAATGATGTGGTCAATCCTGCGGCGAAAACCGATCCTAATTCAGTGATTGCTGGTATGCCAATTCTTGAGGCCTACAAAGCCAAAACAGTTATCGTCAATAAGCGATCAATGGCCAGCGGTTATGCCGGTTTAGATAATGAATTGTTCTATATGGACAAAACCATGATGGTGTTTGGCGATGCGAAGAAAGTTATCGAGGATATGGTTAAAGCGGTGGAGTAAATCAGTAGTGTGAAATAATTGAGATTTAAAAATGCCCCAGGACATGTTGTGTGTGCTGGGGCATTTTTTTGGCATATTGTTAATAGATATTATAAAACACTGCGCAGCTTGATTATGGTCAAGCTGCGGTGGTGAAAATTCCCAGTAAATCGACCTTAGTATAGCTGCTAAAAAATCTTATAGGCATAGAATGTTAAGAAGTAGTCAAAGCATCTGAAGTGTGCTGATGTGCAGTGATTGCCTCAGTTAACGCTCAGAAAAGCCTTTATCATCAAGGCTGCTATCCAAATTTTTCAAAACAACAACTCTTTACAGGTGGTTGCATGAGTACTGATTTAAGCAAATTTATTCGTAATAAAGCATTTTTAGACAAAGTCGTGACAGCAGAAGAAGCAGCCACATGGATTGACGATGGCATGACTTTGGGTATGAGTGGTTTCACCTTGTTTGGTGAGCCAAAACTCTTTCCTAAAGCCTTAGCTGAGCGCGGCAAGAAAGAAAAATTTAAAGTTAACCTGTTCACTGGTGCATCAATGGGCCCAGCGGCTGACCAATCTATGGCGGAAGCGGACATCATTAAGTTGCGTGTTCCTTATCAAGGTAACCCTGTTCAGCGTAAAAAAATCAACGCAGGCGAGATTTTCTATATTGATCAGCACTTATCTCATGTTGCTGAGTCGATTCGTCAAGGGACTTATCCGAGCATTGACTACGCAATTATTGAAGCCGCGGCGATTACTGAAGAGGGTGATATTATTCCGACCGGTTCAGTCGGTAACTCACCCATTTTCTTGGCCACAGCTAAACACGTGATCATCGAGTTAAATATCAGTGCGCCACCTGAATATGAAGGCATGCATGATATTTATATGCAAACTCCAGCGGGCGAAAACACTCGTGAAGCGATTCCGATGTTTGAAGTGAGCAAGCGTATTGGTACGCCAGGTATGAAAGTCGATCCTGCGAAAATTCGCGGTATCATTATTTCAAGTGAGCCTGATATTGCATCACCATTATTTGAGCCTAACGCAGAAACACAGCAAATTGCTGACAACCTGCTGCACTTTCTCGGTGAAGAAGTTAAAGCGGGTCGTTTAACTGAAAGCCTCGCACCACTGCAGTCTGGCGTAGGTTCGGTAGCAAACGCTGTACTGAATGGCATGAAAACTTCAGGCTTCAAAGACATCGTGGTTGCCTCTGAAGTATTGCAAGATGGCGTGTTTGACTTGATTGATGCGGGAGTGGTTAAGTTCGCAGCAGGTACAGCATTGTCTTTGTCTGCAAAACGTGTAGCCACTTTAGGTGAAGACTTAGCCAAGTACAAAGATAAGATTGTTTTCCGCCCACAAGAAATCTCTAACCACCCTGAAGTGATTCGCCGTTTAGGTATTATCTCTTTTAACACGGCGTTAGAAGTTGATATTTACGGTAACGTAAACTCAACGCACGTTGGCGGCACACATATGATGAATGGTATTGGTGGTTCAGGCGACTTCGCTCGTAATGCTCGTATTACTATTTTCGTGACTCAGTCTACTGCTAAAGATGGCAAAATCTCAGCCATCGTGCCGTTTGTTACTCACGTAGATCATACGAATCACGATGTTGATGTGATCATCACCGAACAAGGTTATGCCGATATTCGTGGTTTAGCGCCAACTCAGGCAGCAGAGAGAATTATTGAAAACTGCATGCACCCTGATTACAAGCATCAGGCACGTGCTTACCTCGCTGAAGCAAAAACACGTGGTGGTCAAACACCGCATAACTTGCAGAAAGCATTCTCATGGCATCAGAATTTTACTGAGAATGGTACGATGTTACTAAAATAAACAGGCTTGCTTGGAGTTTCTTGTGTAGAGGCTCCAAGCATAAGTTTATTAAGATTCAATAAAAAGGCAGATGCTTTAAAGCATCTGCCTTTTTATATGTGCTATTTATAACGTTGGCGCATCACTAAGCTAAACATCTTCTCTCGGTAAGTGATGAACTGTGGAGAGATTAGGATGCTTCAATCAAAGGGATGCTACGATTTTCTAATAGCAACGCTTGGGCATTACAAATGCTCTGTTCACTGCTGGGCTGCAGGTGTTGATAACTGCCATCGCTTTGCAAAAGCCATGCGTGGGTGTTGTCATTAAGGTATGTATTCAGTTGGTTTTTAACGCGCGAAATCATTCTTTTACTTTCTAGTGGGAAGCAGGTTTCAATACGTTTATCGAGATTGCGCTCCATCCAGTCCGCACTGGATAGTAAAAGATGCTCGTCACCTCCACTATTTAGAAAATAAAATACGCGGCTGTGTTCGAGCAGTTGACCGATAATTGAGCGCACTTGAATATTGTGTGAGACACCAGGAATACCTGGGCGTAAGCAGCACATTCCGCGCACGATTAAATCGATTTTTACTCCAGCTTGACTGGCTTTATAGAGTGCCTTAATCATGCGCGCATCGGTCAGCGCATTGACTTTAATAATGATACGGGCCGCTTTTCCTTCACTGGCATTGCTGGCTTCATGAGCAATTAAATCCAATAGGGCTTTTCTTAGGGTGAATGGCGCATGGAAAAGCTTTTTCATGTGTAAGGATTTGCCCATGCCAATGAGTTGATTAAACAGCTTGGAGACATCCTCACAGAGATCTGGATCGGCTGTCAGTAAACTGTAATCAGTGTACAGACGTGCGTTGCCTGCGTGGTAATTGCCCGTGCCAAGATGCGCGTAGCGGACAAGGTTACCGTTTTCACGGCGCAAAATAGAAACAATTTTAGCGTGGGTTTTGAAACCCACTACACCATAGATCACAACCGCTCCGGCAGCTTGTAAGCGGCTGGCCAGCGCTAAATTAGATTCTTCGTCAAAGCGTGCGCGCAGTTCAATGACTACGGTAACTTCTTTACCGTTACGCGCTGCATCAACTAGTGCGTCAACAATTTCAGAGTTAGCACCCGCACGGTATAAGGTTTGTTTGATCGCGAGTACGTTTGGATCTTTCGCGGCGCTACGTAACAAATCAATGACAGGGGTAAAAGATTCAAACGGGTGGTAAAGCAAGATATCTTGTTTGCTGATCGCTTGAAAAATATTTTCGCTATTTTGCAGAGCCTTTGGGATTGCTGGGGTAAAGGGTGGAAATTGTAACTGTGGGTGGCTTTCCAAGCCGGTTACTTTAAATAGGCGTGTCAGATTGACTGGACCATTGACTTGATACAGTTCGGCAGGCGATAAGCCGAATTGTTTGAGTAGAAAGTTAACCAAGTGTGAGGGGCAGGTATCTGCCACTTCAAGGCGTACAGCATCTCCAAAGCGCCGGGAATAGAGTTCACCGCGCAATGCGCGGGCTAAGTCCTCGACATCCTCAGCATCGACTGCTAAATCAGCATTGCGAGTCAGTCTAAATTGATAGCAGCCTTTCACGCTCATGCCATGAAAGAGATCATCGGCATGGGCGTGGATCATTGAGGATAAAAACACATAATTGACCCCCGCGCCGCCAATTTCTTCTGGTACCTGAATAATGCGTGGCAGCAAACGCGGAGCAGGTAAAATCGCTAAGCCAGAATCACGGCCAAACGCATCTACACCTTCCAGTTCGACAATAAAATTTAGACTTTTATTGACCAGTAATGGGAAAGGGTGGGTAGGATCAAGGCCGATTGGGGTAATAATCGGCGCGATCTCGGTTTCAAAATACTCTTTGACCCAAGCTTTTATTTGACTGGTCCATTTGCGGCGGCGAATAAAACGTATTTCTTGCTTGGCCAGTTCGGGCAGCAAAATATTATTTAGAATCTGATATTGGCGATCAACTTGTTCATGTACCAGTTCAGATATGCGCGCTAAAGCTTGGTGTGGTTGTAGGCCATCGGCATCAGCTTGCTCGCGAGCGAAGGTGATTTGTTTTTTCAGTCCAGCTACACGGATTTCAAAGAACTCATCAAGATTGCTGGAGAAAATCAGGAGAAACTTGAGACGCTCTAATAGCGGTGCAGATTCATCCAGCGCTTGTTCTAAAACGCGAATATTAAACTGCAGTTGAGACAGCTCTCGGTGTATATAGAGACTGCTGTCGTCGAGATGGGGTATCGGAGCTATGGCAACGAGGGAGACGTCGCTTGTCACAACGCTCGATGCTTCCGAGGCAGTGGTTTCGACCTTGATAGTTGGCTTAGCCTCTTGTCCTGGCTGATTCAGTCCTGCATTGCTCATAGACTCTCCGTTATTCAATTACGCGCCTTTTTTCAGTTGTTTTGCTGCGTGCACGGCAAAGTAGGTGAGAATACCGTCCGCACCTGCACGTTTAAATCCCATTAAGGATTCCATGATAACGGCTTCGCTGAGCCAGCCATTTTGAATCGCTGCCATATGCATGGCATATTCACCGCTGACTTGATAAACAAAGGTTGGCGCTCTAAATTCTTCTTTAACGCGATGTAAAATATCTAGATATGGCATGCCTGGTTTGACCATCACCATATCTGCGCCTTCACTGAGGTCTGTAGCCACTTCATGCAGGGCTTCATTGCCGTTAGCTGGATCCATTTGGTAGGTGGACTTATTGGCTTTGCCTAAGTTGGCGGCTGAGCCGACTGCATCGCGAAATGGGCCGTAGTAGGCGCTGGCATATTTCGCCGAGTAGGCCATGATGCGCACATTACTGTGGCCTGCCATTTCTAATGCTTCGCGAATTGCTTGGATGCGGCCATCCATCATGTCAGATGGAGCAACAATTTGTGCGCCAGCCTCCGCGTGGGATAGTGCTTGACGGACTAAGGCGTCAACAGTTTCTTCATTCAAAACATAGTCGTGGTCATCTAAAATACCGTCTTGACCGTGCGTGGTAAATGGGTCAAGGGCAACATCAGTGATAACACCCAGTTCAGGGAAGCGCTTACGTAAGGCGCGAACAGCACGCTGAGCGAGACCTTCAGGATCCCATGCAGCAGCAGCATCCAGCGATTTGCTTTCTAGCGGCGTCACGGGGAACAATGCTAGAGCGGGAATACCCAGCTCAACCCACTCTTCAGCTTCTTTGAGCAGTAAGTCAATTGACAGGCGTTCAACCCCCGGCATTGAGGGCACTGCTTCTCTGCGGTTGCTGCCGTCTAGGACAAAAACCGGCAGGATTAGATCGTCCACACTGAGTTGATTTTCACGGACTAAACGTCGGGAAAAGTTATCACGGCGGTTACGACGTAATCGGGTTGCTGGAAAAATGCGGTTGGCAGTATTGATGCTCACAGTAGCTCCTCATCCCGAAAATGCGGGGATTATGTAACGATGTATAAACTAATAGTATGACGAAAAGATCACAGAAATACGAAAGCTGTGTTATTTAAATGATACAGGTTAGTTCTTGGTGGAAGATGCGTTCAAACAATACAATGATACGCTCAATAGCAAATAAGACTATTGCAACAGACGAGAGCTCTGGTATTATTCTCGCCCTGTTTTCGTGCGGTACTCGACAATGGTGTTGGGTGGCGGCACGGCTATGTTGAGGAAACACCATGAAAGCCGATATTCACCCGAATTACGTTGAAATCAAGGCGACCTGCAGCTGCGGTAACGTGATTATTACTCGTTCTACCATTGGTAAAGACATCAGTATTGATGTGTGCTCTGAATGCCACCCGTTTTATACCGGCAAACAAAAAGTGCTTGATGTGGGTGGTCGTATCGATCGCTTCAAACAACGCTTTGGCGGTTTCGGCGCAACAAAATAATGAGCATCTAAATGACCTATTTATCATCGGTCGTGGCAGTGCTGAAGAAAGCGTCCCTTGTGGGCGCTTTTTTTATGGCTCTACAAACGGGCGCATATGCAGCGACAACGCTCTGCTCAGTAAAAAAAGCGCCAGCTCAACATGCGGTGCATTCAATTATTGATGGCGATACAATCCGCTTAAACGATGGTCGCAGAGTACGCTTGATTGGTGTTAATGCGCCGGAGATGGGCGGTCGTGGCCGCAGTGCAGAACCTTATGCTGTAAAAGCTAAGCGCAGTTTAGCGGCTTTAGTTAAAGCTAATCATGACAGAGTTGGTTTGTTGCTGGGCGAGCAAGGGCATGATCGCTACGGTCGTGTGCTAGCGCATCTGTATGATCGCAATGGTGCCAGTTTTGAAGCACAGCTGGTGTCTGAGGGGCTGGCTTACCATGTGGGAATTGCGCCAAATATTGTGTTGGCTGATTGTTTAACGCAGGTCGAGCAGCGTGCACGCAAGCAACGCTTGGGCCTTTGGGAAAAGGCTGTGTTTACGCCCGCACAGCAGCTGAGCAAAAGTGGCTTTACTTTACTGCAAGGTCGTATTCAAAGTGTGCAACGTAATCGTGGCGGGGTTTGGCTTGAGCTTGGGCACTCTGTGACGGTAAATATTCCGCTTCATGCGCTACAGTATTTTAAAAGTGAGTCATTTGCTCAATGGCAGGGGCGCACGCTAAAAACTCGAGGCTGGGTTTCTGAGCGTAAAGGATCGCAGGGTAAATACGCAAAATGGCGTATGACGGCTAGCCATCCGAGCATGCTAGAGCTGCAATAGGTATAAGAAAGTTGTGATTTTCCTATAAAATCTCCGATGTTTCGTAGCTTTGTGTGCAGACTGGGTCAGATACTCTTGTGGGGTTTGTCGTTCTTGAGTATGCTCCGATCTCGTCAAATTCATTCTATAGTCAAGCGGAAATTGCCCATTATGTCTGATTTAAAAACAGCCGCTCTCGAATACCATGCTTCCCCGCGCCCGGGGAAATTAAGTGTTGAGCTCACTAAACCTACTACGACAGCGCGTGATTTGGCGCTGGCTTATAGCCCTGGTGTGGCTGAGCCAGTACGTGAAATTGCTCGTGATCCAGAACTTGCCTATAAGTACACCGGCAAGGGTAACCTCGTAGCAGTTATTTCAGACGGTACTGCAATTTTAGGCTTGGGTAACTTAGGTCCTTTGGCATCTAAGCCGGTTATGGAAGGTAAAGGCGTATTATTTAAGCGTTTTGCTGGCGTGGATGTTTTTGATATCGAAGTCGATGCAGAAAGCCCACAAGCGTTTATTGATACCGTCAAGCGCATTTCTATTACCTTTGGTGGTATCAACTTAGAAGATATTAAAGCGCCAGAGTGTTTTGAAATTGAGCGTGCGCTGATTGAGCAGTGCGATATCCCAGTATTTCATGATGATCAGCACGGTACAGCGATTGTGACTGCTGCGGGTATGCTTAATGCGTTAGAGATTGCAGGCAAAGCATTGGACGAGGCGCATATCGTTTGCCTCGGCGCTGGAGCTGCAGCAACTGCGTGTATGAAATTGTTAATTAGCTTAGGTGCGAAAGTTGAGAACATCTTTATGGTTGACCGTAAAGGTGTTATTCATTCTGGGCGTGACGACCTTAACCAGTATAAGGCTGCATTTGCTCATGAAACCAGCTGCCGTACTTTAGCGGATGCAATGGAAGGCGCTGATGTCTTTGTTGGTCTGTCAGGTGCAAACCTGCTCAGCGCTGAGAACTTGGCGCGCATGGCTGCAGATCCGATTGTATTTGCTTGCTCTAATCCCGATCCTGAAATTGATCCAAAAATTGCACATGCGACGCGTCCTGATGTGATTATGGCAACAGGTCGCTCAGACTATCCGAATCAAGTGAATAATGTTCTGGGCTTCCCGTTCATTTTCCGTGGTGCGCTTGATGTCCGTGCAACGCGTATCAATGAAGAGATGAAGGTTGCTGCAGTGCATGCTTTACGTGATTTAGCAAAACTGCCGGTGTCTAGTGCGGTATGCGATGCCTATGGAATAGACTGTCTTGAGTTTGGGCGTGAGTACATCATTCCTAAACCAATGGACCCACGCTTGATCACGTTAGTCTCAGATGCAGTAGCTAAAGCTGCGATTGAGACTGGCGTAGCGACCTTGCCTTACCCTAAGCATTATCCGTTGACTTCGGTGAATGAAGTGTTTGATGGTTAAGCGCTAAAGCACAATAAAAAACCCGCATTTAGCGGGTTTTTTATTGTTTAAATTTTATTGCTGTAGCTGTCTTTAGAAGAGATCAATGGGGGTTGTTTCAGCCGGTTCTAGATATGGGCTGCTTGGTACGGCCCAGTTGTCTTCGAACTCATCCATAGTAGGGGGCGCATCTTCGCTCTTGAAAATTTCAAAATAGGCGTCTGGCGTGCCCGGCCGTGCAATACGTCCGCTAACCGGATCAATACGCAATGTCATCATGCCGGCAGGCTCACGCAGTGTATGCTTAGGTTTGTCTTTAAGCGCATAGGCCATATAGTCAATCCAGATGGGTAGAGCCACTGTGCCACCGTATTCATGCCTGCCTAAGCTTTCTGGTTGATCGAATCCTGCCCATACGGTGGTGACAATATCGCTGTTATAACCGGCAAACCAACTGTCTTTTGATTCATTGGTGGTGCCTGTTTTTCCGGCCAAATCAGAGCGTCCCAAGCTCAGAGCGCGACGCCCAGTGCCGCGCTTGATCACGTCTTGCAGCATGCTGGTCATGATATAAGCTGTGCGTTCGTCAATGATCCGCTTGGCTATCTGTGGGGGTTCTAGAGCTGTATCTGTTAAGGCTGGCTCGGCAGATGTGTTGCTGGTTGAGGCCCCTTGAGTGGTCGGTGTGCGCGGGGGGTTAGCCAGGAAAATTGTTTGTCCGTCGCGATTCTCAATGCGCTCAATTAGATAAGGTTCGATTTTAAAGCCGCCGTTGGCAAATGCAGTCCAGCCGGTAGTGATTTCTAATGGCGTCAGTGTTGCGGTGCCTAACGCTAAAGAAAGATTGCCTGGCAAGTCCTCTAAATTAAAGCCGAACTGACTAATGTAGTCACGAGCATATTGCATACCGATATCTTGCAAAATTCGAATGGATACAATATTGCGTGAACGGTACAGGCCTTCACGAACCCTGATGGGGCCAAGAAAGGTATTGTTGTCATTTTTAGGTCGCCATACTGCTTTCATGCCCGCTTCAAAGATTTCTAGCGGAGCGTCATTAACAATAGTTGCTGCTGTGTATCCAGCATCCAGGGCTGCACTGTACACAAAAGGTTTAAAGCTTGATCCTGGCTGGCGTTTAGCTTGAATGGCGCGGTTGTAATTACTTTGTTCAAATGATAATCCGCCTACCAGAGAGCGAATTGCACCGTTGTGAGGATCAAGTGATACCAGTGCGGCTTGTACTTTAGGGATTTGCGCAAAACTGAGTGACTGGTCTTCTTGACGTTGTACTCGAATAAGATCACCAACCTTGACAATATCAGCAGGCTTTCTTGGTACAGGGCCCATGCTGCGGTTGTTAATGTAAGGGCGTGCCCACTGCATACTTTTCCAACTGACTTGTTCGTATGAGCCGTCAGCGAGCAATACAGTAATGCTGTTACTGTCAATTTGGGTAACAATGGCGGGTAAGAATTGACTGATGCTGCGCGCTTTAGCAAGTGTTTCATTCCATAGTGATTCAGCGATTGCAGCTTGTTCTGGTTTACGGTAACCATGGCGATGATCATAAGCAATCAACCCGCTGTAAATGGCGTGTTGCGCATGTTCTTGTAGGTCAGAGGGAACCGTGGTGATGACGCTATAGCCGTCGGTGTAGGCTTGTCCACCAAAACGTCCGACCATTTCCGCGCGCGCCATTTCTGCAATATAAGGTGAGTTTAGGTCGGGTGCCGTTATATGTAGGCGTGCAGTCAAGGGTTCGTTGACAGCTTCTTGATAGGCTTCTTCAGAAATGCGCCCTAGCTTGAGCATGCGCCCGAGAATCCAGTTTCTGCGTTCCATACTGCGCTCTGGGTTGGCTACAGGGTTAAATCGAGAAGGTGCCTTGGGTAGACCAGCAATCATGGCCATTTCCGCAAGACTGATATCACGAATTGATTTGCCGTAATACACTTGCGAGGCTGCTTCGATACCGTAGGCGCGGTTACCAAGGTATATTTTATTAATATAAAGTTCTAGAATCTCGTCCTTGGTTAATTCACGTTCAATTTGTAAGGCTAATAAAATTTCGTTGGCTTTACGAGAAAAGCTGCGTTCACTGGAGAGAAAGAAGTTTTTTGCCACTTGCATGGTAATCGTGCTTCCGCCGGTCTGAATACGGCCCGTTTTCAATATTTGAGCAGCAGCGCGCACCAAACTGGTAGGGTCTACGCCATAATGATTAGCAAAGTTATCATCTTCAGCGGCCAGTAAAGCATGGATGAAGTTTTTCGGAATATCGTTGAATAAAATAGGAGAACGTCTCATTTCTCCAAATTCAGCGATTAACTTTGCATCATTGCTATAGACCCGCAAAGGAATCTGTAGTTCTATACTACGCAAAGACTCGACAGATGGTAAATTGGGGCTTAAGTACAAAAAAGCACCGCTTAAGCTGAGAATCAGGCCGCAAGCGACAGCAGTTAGGGTGGCAAAGAGGAATTTCAGCAAGTGCATCAAGGCTATTAGATTCCCAAAGAGAAATAAAAAATAAGGGTTATAAAAATTACAGCGTCGTATAACAAAACTGGGCACATTATAAGCGTTTTTAATCAAGAGAAGCTATTTACGCTTTCTTATCAAGCGTTTTTAATGTGGAACAAACCTAAACCGTACGTAAGTTGCGGATGCTGATAGGAATTCTGTCGTGCTAGGGCTCTTCAAAAAGAAAGCTAATACGTTACTGGGGATCGACATAAGCTCGACTTCAGTCAAACTCATAGAACTGAGTCGCTCAGGTAGCCGCTACAAAGTAGAGGCGTATGCTGTTGAGCCACTTCCGCCTAATGCAATGGTTGAAAAAAACATTGCCGAACTTGAGGTTGTTGGGCAAGTGATCGCGCGCGTGGTGACTAAGGCCCGTACCAGTACTAAACATGCTGCGGTGGCAGTGGCTGGTTCTGCGGTGATCACTAAAACTATTGAGATGGATGCTGGGCTGTCTGAGGATGAGCTCGAGAATCAAATCAAGATTGAAGCTGATCAGTATATTCCTTACCCGTTGGAAGAAGTTGCTATCGACTTTGAAGTGCAAGGACCTACTGCGCGTAGTGCTGATCGCGTTAATGTGCTGTTGGCCGCTTGCCGTAAAGAAAACGTTGAGGTGCGTGAAGCAGCCTTGGCGCTTGCAGGGTTAAGCGCCAAGGTTGTAGAGATTGAGGCTTATTCACTTGAGCGTACCTATGGTTTGCTTGCTGAGCAGCTCGGTAACGGTGAAGACGATTTAACTGTTGCGGTTGTTGATATTGGCGCCACGATGATGACTTTAACTGTTTTGCATAATGGTCAAACTATTTATACCCGAGAGCAGTTGTTTGGTGGCAAGCAGTTAACTGAAGAAATTCAGCGCCGTTATGGCTTGTCTACCGAAGAAGCTGGCTTGGCTAAAAAACAAGGTGGCTTGCCAGACGACTACGAAGTGGAAGTGTTGAACCCGTTTAAAGAAACAGTCGTACAGCAAGTTTCGCGTTCTTTGCAGTTCTTTTATGCTGCGGGACAGTACAGCAGTGTTGACTACATCTTGTTGGCGGGCGGAACGTCTTCGATCGTTAATCTGGATCAATTGGTGCAGCAGAAAATAGGTACGCCAACACTGGTGGCTAACCCTTTTGCAAATATGACTATGAGTAATAAAGTCAATGCGGGTGCATTAGCAAGTGATGCTCCAGCCTTGATGATGGCTTGTGGTTTGGCTATGAGGAGCTTCGACTGATGGCACGCATCAACTTACTTCCTTGGCGCGAACAGTTACGCGAAGAGCGCAAGCAACGATTCTTAGTCACCTTAGTCGGTGTACTTGTTGTTGCTGGTGGCATCGTGTTCTTAGCAGACCAGTATCTGAACGCAGCCATTACCCAACAAAATGCACGCAATGACTTTATTCGCAGCGAAATCTCTGCATTAGACTCGCGAATCAAAGAAATCAGCGAATTGAAAACACGCCGCCAACAGTTGGTTGAGCGTATGAAAATTATTCAAGACTTGCAGGGTAATCGTCCGATTGCCGCGCGCATTTTTGATCAATTAGTGCGTACTCTACCGGATGGGGTGCACTTCACCGATGTTAAAATGATTGGTAAGTCTGTTTCTATTGAAGGGGCTGCTGAATCAAATAACTTGGTATCAAGTTTGATGCGTAACCAAGATGCTTCTGATTGGTTGGCTGCACCCAATTTGACAGAAGTAAAAGCGGTTAGTGCTGAGAAATTAGATCAGGCCAATACTTTCAAATTGACTGTTCAACAAACATTGCCTAAAGAGCAGGATGAGCAAGGAGCACAAAAATGAGTATTGCAGACTCCTTTAAGAGCTTAGGTAAGGTTGACTTTTCTGAGTTAGATCTTAATAACATGGGCTCTTGGCCTGCTGCGGTTAAGGCTTTAACGTGTTTGGTTGTTTTGGTTGCTGTTTTAGCATTTGGCTACTTTATGCATTTGACCGATTTACAGGAAATGTTAGATCGTAATAAGTCAGAAGAAGGCACTCTGAAAGAACAGTTCACCTCTAAAGTACGTCAAGCGGCTAATCTTGAAGAATATAAAGAGCAAATGAAGCTGATGGAAGCTTCATTTGAAGCCTTATTGCGTCAGCTGCCAAGTGATACTGAAGTACCTGGTTTGCTGGAGGATATTACCAGTGCAGGCTTGAATTCAGGCTTAGAGTTTGAAGAGATTAAACTGCTACCTGAAGTCGTTCAGCAGTTTTATATTGAGCTACCAATACAGATTAAAGTATTCGGGAGCTATCATGATCTTGCTACGTTCGTCAGTGCGGTTGCTGGTATGCCGCGTATCGTGACGTTACACGATTTCTCAATAAAGCCGGTTACTGCAGGTAATAGCTCAACACTGGCAATGGATATTTTAGTAAAAACTTACCGATATAATGATCAAGGAGCGAAGAAATGAGACGCTCTCACTTTATTCTTGTTGCGCTAGTCTCGTTGGGCTTGGTGGGTTGTGATTCATCGGGTAGCTTTTCTGATTTGCAAGCTTTTATGGATGAGGTTAGATCGCGACCTAAAACTCCGATTGAACCAATGCCTAAAGAGGTCGTGTATGAGCCTTTTACCTATGTTGCTGCTGCGCTACGTAGCCCATTTCAACCGCCGATCAAAATTGAACTGACCGGCAATGTAAAAGGCAATAAAGACGTCAAGCCTGATGAAACACGTATTAAACAGTTTCTAGAAGGCTTTAATATTGAAAGTTTTGTGATGGTGGGAACGCTTTCAAATAACGCTAACATGTATGCTTTACTGCGTGGTGCGGATGGTGTGCATCGTGTACGTATAGGTGACTATCTAGGCGGTAATCACGGTCGTGTTATAGCGATCACTACGTCTGTAATAGAGGTTATAGAAATTGTTTCTGATGGCGATGGTGGCTGGTTGGAACGGCCGCGCACTCTGGCTTTGCAGGAACGCTCTTGAGTGGAGCTGGCTATGAAAACTGACTATTGGAAAGCACAACGGAACTGGAAAATGAAAATAAAATTATCTCGTATTAGTGTCTCTGTACTGGCCGCGGTGCTTTCACCTGCACTGTTTGCCGCAAACTTACAATCGCTTGATGTAGCCACTTTACCGGGTGATAAAGTTGAGCTCAAACTTGGTTTTGATGAGCCGGTAATGGCTCCTCGTGGTTATACCATTGAGCAACCCGCTCGAATTGCTTTAGATTTGCCCGGTGTTAAGAATAATTTGGGCAGTAAAAATCGCGAGTTAGGTTCAGGTAATGCACGCAGTGTGAGCATTGTTGAAGCAAAAGATCGTATGCGTATGATTATTAACTTAGCAAGCTTGTCACCATACAACACGCGTGCCGAAGGTAATGATATATATATTATTGTCGGCGAGGGTGTAAGTGCCTCGGCGCCTATCGCTAATACGCCAATTGTGAAGCCTTATGCCGCCGCTCCGCAGCGAGGCATTCGCAATATTGATTTTCAGCGTGGCGAACAAGGTGAAGGGAATGTGGTTATTGAGTTAAATGACCCAACCGACAGTCCTGATATCCAAGAGCAGGGTGGTAAAATCCGCCTGACCTTTGCTAAATCACAACTGCCAGAGGCGCTACGTGTCCGACTGGATGTTAAAGATTTCGCTACGCCGGTGCAGTATGTTAATGCGAGCGAGTCAAATGGCAAGGTTACTATTGTTGTTGAGCCTACAGGCTTTTATGATTACTTAGCCTACCAGACAGATAACAAACTAACGCTCAGTGTAAAACCTTTAACTCAAGATGTTATGGAAAAACGTAAAGCTGAGCGCTTTGCTTATTCTGGTGAAAAACTATCGCTTAATTTCCAAGATATCGATGTGCGTTCAGTCTTACAGCTGATTGCTGATTTTACTGATTTAAACTTGGTTGCAAGTGACACTGTGCAGGGCAACATTACTTTGCGGTTGCAGAATGTGCCTTGGGATCAAGCGCTAGATTTGGTTTTAAAAACTAAGGGCTTAGACAAGCGTAAAATTGGTAATGTCTTGCTGGTAGCACCCGCTGATGAAATTGCCGCACGTGAGCGTCAAGAAATGGAAGCCCAGAAACAAATTGCTGAGCTTGCACCTTTGCGTCGCGAACTGATTCAGGTGAACTACGCTAAAGCATCACAAATTGCAGCTTTATTCCAGTCAGTGACCAGCGATCAAAGTGATGTGCGTGGTTCTGTCACGGTAGATGATCGTACCAACAGCATCATCGCTTACCAGACTCAAGACAAGCTGGATGAGTTACGTCGTGTTGTCACACAGCTCGATATTCCAGTGCGCCAAGTGATGATTGAAGCGCGTATTGTTGAAGCCAATGTTGATTACAGTAAAAGCCTTGGTGTGCGCTGGGGCGGTAATTTCTGGGCAAATGGCAGTAAATGGAACTCTTGGGGCAAGAATGGTAATTTAGGTGTTGCGGATGACCCTAATGCCAACGGTAAGCCGGGTGATGATGACTATAGACCTTCTGGACAAGTAGGGCGTTACCCTGGTGTTCGAGAGACACCACTAAATAGTCCTTTTGTTGATATGGGCGTAGCTAATGCAACAGCCGGTTTAGGCATTGGTTTCATAACAAATAACGCTATTTTGGATCTGCAATTATCAGCAATGGAAAAAACTGGTAATGGAGAGGTTGTATCACAGCCAAAAGTTGTCACCTCTGATAAAGAAACAGCAAAAATTTTGAAAGGTGCTGAAATTCCTTATCAAGAAGCCAGCTCTAGCGGTGCAACCAGTACCTCATTTAAAGAAGCTGCTTTATCATTAGAAGTGACGCCGCAAATTACTCCTGACAACCGGATTATTATGGATGTAAGAGTGACAAAAGATGAGGCTGATTTTGCCAATGCTTTAGATGGTGTGCCGCCCATTAAAAAGAATGAAGTCAATGCGAAAGTATTGGTAACTGATGGTGAAACCATCGTGATTGGCGGCGTGTTCTCTAACACGCAAAGCAAGTCGGTCGATAAAGTTCCGTTCTTGGGTGACTTGCCATTTGTTGGGCGTCTCTTCCGCCGTGACTATGTGCAGGATCAGAAATCAGAACTATTGGTATTTATTACGCCGCGCATTATGAACAATCAGGCTATTACGCTGAATAATTAATGCAAACACGTAATTACATTCTTGTAGGCCCGATGGGTGCTGGGAAAAGCACCATCGGGCGTTTGCTTGCTAAAGAGCTCAGTTTGCCTTTCAAGGACTCTGATAAAGAGATTGAAGAGCGAACAGGGGCAAGTATTCCTTTGATTTTTGATGTAGAAGGCGAGCCTGGCTTTCGAGATAGAGAGCAAGCTGTTATCGAGGAGTTGTGTCAACAGCGTGGGCTGGTGCTTGCTACGGGTGGTGGCGCTATCTTGCGAGCAGAAAACCGCCAAGCGATGCGTCTTAATGCAGCTGTTATTTATTTGCATGCCTCGGTTGAGCATCAATTGGCGCGCACCGCGAGAGATCGCAATCGTCCTCTCTTGCAAACTGAAAACCCCGCACAAGTTTTGTCAGATTTACTTGCGATACGTGATCCTTTGTATCGTGAAGTGGCAACCCTCATTATTGAAACAGATACGCGTCCGCCACGTATGGTCGTCCAGGAAATTATGCAGTTTCTTGGCTGCAATAAGCATAAGTAATTTTGTGGTAAATTCTGCGCTATACTGATTCCATATCTAAAGCCTGCTGCACTTTCTCAGCAAGATTAGGCTTCTTCAATGATAAATTTATAACGCGAGGAATGCATGCGCACGCTGACTGTTGACTTAGCTGAACGTAGTTATCCTATTTATATCGGTTCTGGGCTCTTAACTCAAACTCAACTGTTCGCACCGCATATTGTTGGTCGCAAGGTGGCAATTGTCAGTAATACTACAGTGGCACCTCTGTATATGCAGACGTTGCGCGAAACGCTGAGTGATTATGAGGTCACTGAAATTATTCTACCTGATGGTGAGTCTTACAAGAATTGGGAAACCTTGCAGCTGATATTTGATGCGTTGTTAATGGGGAAGCATGATCGTAAAACCACTTTGATTGCCCTCGGTGGTGGTGTTATTGGTGATATGACTGGCTTTGCTGCCGCATGTTATCAGCGCGGAGTGAATTTTATTCAGGTACCCACTACTTTACTCTCGCAGGTCGATTCCTCCGTGGGGGGTAAAACTGGGATTAATCATCCCCTTGGTAAGAATATGGTCGGTGCGTTTTATCAGCCGCAGGCCGTCATCATTGATATTGCAACTTTACATACGCTTGCGCCGCGTGAGCTGTCTGCAGGGCTGGCAGAAGTGATTAAGTATGGTTTGATTTATGATGAGTCTTTCTTGACGTGGCTTGAAGCGAACATGTTACGTATTTGTGCACTGGATGGCGCAGCGCTAATGGAAACGATTGAGCGTTCTTGTGTCGCTAAAGCGCAAGTTGTTTCGGCAGATGAGCGTGAGTCAGGTGTGCGTGCTACTTTAAATTTAGGTCATACCTTTGGTCATGCGATTGAGACCGAGCAAGGCTATGGCGTCTGGCTGCATGGTGAAGCGGTTGCTGCTGGTACGGTCATGGCTTTAGAAATGTCTACACAGCTTGGCTGGTTAAACGCACAACAGCGTGATCGATGTGTGCGTTTATTGGCACGAGCAGGGTTGCCGATTGTTCCACCGAAAGAGATGACTGCGGATATTTTTTTAGCGCACATGGCTGTTGATAAAAAGGTTCTTGATGGTCAGTTGCGTTTAGTCCTGCTGCGTGATTTAGGGCAGGCCGTGGTGACCGCAGACTATCCGTCTACTGTTTTAGAACGTGTACTCAACACTGATTATGCAATGATTACTGCCAGTATTTAACCGAACGAGAGCATCATGACTCAGCTGCACGCAGACAATGGTTTTTTAGAGTATTACCAGTTTGAACATGACCCTTTTTTAGGGCGAGGCTCAAGCTTTAAGTTTTTTGCCGCAAAACGACGCTCTGTGCTTGTTGAACTTCATCATTTGGCGCGCTACAGCAAATTGATGCTGGTGGTTACAGGGCCGCAGGGTAGTGGTAAGACCGTGCTTCGCCAGGCTCTTGTAGCAAGCTCTAAAGAGCCAGTGAAAAGCGTGGTGATTGTTGCTTCAGAAAGTGCCGATGCAGCTGCTATGTTGCAGCAGGTAAGTGCCGCTCTAGGCCTGCGCAATGCTGATATTTCCGAAGTGTTAAGGCATATTGAGCAAATGCTTATCACCGGCCAAGAAGTGCATGTCATTGTCGATAATGCTGAGTGCTTGGATGAGTCTGCATTCTTGTTTTTGCAGCGTGTTGCACAAGGTGTGAATGACGCCAGTGCGCGCGTATTTGTCTTCTCAGATTCAACAATTTGCCCATTGCTGGAGAAAGTTGCTGATAATGCAGACTTGCACCATGTTATAGCGTTAGAGCCTTGGAGCGAGCAGGAAGTCAATGACTATCTAGAGCAGCGACTGATTGCGGCAGGCCAGCATTTAGATGTGTTTACTGAGCAGCAATTAGCGGTTGTTTATGCTGAGTCGCAGGGTTGGCCTGGTCAAGTGAATAGCATTGCAAAGGACCTCCTGCTAGAGAATATGCGTCCTACCACTCAAGCGCGCCGGTCTAGCGTGGCGATCCCTTTTAAGCATCTTGCGATTTTAGGGTTGTTAGGTGTGGGCTTAACCTTTGCTTGGTTTATGCAGCCCTCTGAGCCAGAGAATAGTGGTGCCGGGGTGAGTGCTGACGCTGTAGTGATTGAGCCAATAGTGATCCCTGCTGAAGCTGTTATTAATCAAGCAAAAACGGTAACAGTGGATTTGCCGCTTGAACCGATAATGCGAGAGCCGTTAGCGCAAGCCATGGGCGCAGAAGGAGAGGAACAATTTCTTGCAGAGGAAGAGCGCTCTGATGTAGGGCAACCTATAGCCGCTTCTGTTGCAGAGCCCCACAATTCTACGCCTGTCAGTGTGCCTGTTCCGATTAGTACGCTGGTTATAGAGCCGGTGAAGGTGGTTTCAGTCAATGGGGATATGCCGAGCACGGGTGCTCAGGCCGTTACGCAGAACAGCAAACCCATTGTGAAAGAGCCCGCTAAACCAGCAGTGAAAACGGCGACACCAGCGGTTGCGAGACTATCGGGCACAGTCGGAGACAGTCAGTGGTATAAGCAGCAAGCAAAGTCACGCTATACCCTGCAAGTGCTAGGAACTCGATCAGAGTCGACGGCTTTAGCATTTGTTAGGGAAAATCGGAATCAGTACCATTATTTTAGAAAACTTCATCAAGGTCAGCCTTTGTTTGTGGTGACCTATAGTTCTTTTGCAGACCGCGCCGCGGCGCAAGCCGCGATCAGTGACTTGCCAGGACGTATTCAAAAAGATAAACCCTGGCCGCGCACTTTTTTAAGTATTCAACAAGAGTTACGCTGAGATCATTATGAATTATCGTCATGCTTACCATGCAGGCAACCATGCGGATGTCTTGAAACATTGGGTGCTTACGCGCTGTATCGCATTGCTGCAGAAAAAGTCTGCACCTGTTGCTTATGTTGATACACATGCTGGAATTGGCTTGTATGATTTGCAAGGCGAAGAGGCCATTAAAACAGGTGAATGGCAAGAGGGTATTGCTCGCATATGGACCTCTGCGCATCCGTTGTTAATCGATTACTTGCGTGCCGTGCGTGAGCTTAATAGCGATGATGAGTTGCGCTATTATCCTGGTTCGCCAGAGTTTGCGCGCTGCTTGACGCGCAGCCAAGACCATCTTTATTTAAATGAAAAACACCCAGAAGATGGTGTGCTACTTAAAGAGAATATGCGTATTGATCGGCGTGTTAGCGTGCATATTGGTGAAGGTTGGCATGTGCCGCGAGCCTTATTACCTACAGAAGAAAAGCGTTTATTGATGCTGATTGATCCTCCTTTTGAAGAAGGTAATGATCTGCAACGCTGCGCGCAAGCGTTAGAGGAAACCTTGGCACGTATGCGTCAAGCCATTGTATGCATCTGGTATCCGGTTAAAGATATTGCGCAGTTACGTTCGTTTTACAACACATTGCAACGTGGTTCTGCGACTAAATTATTACGTATTGAGTTGTATGTAAATGAGCCTAATGATGCTGCTCGTTTGAATGGTTCAGGTTTGATTATCTGTAATCCACCTTGGGGGTTAGAGGATGAACTTAAGCAGTTATTACCGTGGCTTACTAAAACCTTGCAGCACGGTCATGGGAGTTGGCGTTTAGATTGGTTGGTTGCTGAGTAGTCTTGTGCTGAGCTGCAAAGGCTCTCATTTTTACTCATATCAGATTCCCAATTTTGGATCAGCCCTCGAAAAAGGGCATCCAGCATATAGCCGGCTTGGTTCACATTAAATAATGTTGGGTCACGTAACCAGTCGCTGAGCAACCCTAATAACATGGCGTGCAGTGAAAGCGCGGCCATTCTTGGGCTGACTCCAGGATATAACAGTTTTGCTGTTGTCGGCTCAGCAAACAGCTGTTCGCATAAATCAATAAACTCATTGATAAAAGCTTCGTGACGTTCTTCTGCCTCACGCAAATCATCGGTAAATTCACAGCGGCGTAATAAAATTGTGAAAATACGTTTTTTCCGTGGTTCTTTATCCATTGTGAGTAAGGCGTCAGCACATAGATTGCGTAAGCCTAAAATTGGATTATTGGGATCGCACTGACTGATGTGTTTGGCAATTTGTTCAGCAGGTAAGCGAACTTGATTAAGCATTTCATGGAACAGGTGGGCTTTATTTTGGAAGTGCCAGTAGACTGCGCCACGTGTTACTCCTGCTTCTCGGGCAATATGTTCTAGCGATGTATGTGACACGCCTTTTTTTAGGAATAACAGCTCAGCCGCTGCCAAAATAGCGGTGCGCGTGTTTTCGGCTTCTTCTTTAGTGCGGCGCATACAGAGATTCAAAAATAGATAAGGGTAGCAAGTGTAACTGTTTTAGGCGCAATAGACTTAGCTGCGTTGAGTGATCATGCTTAGCGCTGTATGGAGTAACCGCTTTGCTGCGTCATATCTGCTCATCAGGGTGGTTGAGCGACTATGGATGCGGAAGTAATTGTTGCAGTTTTTTCGTGTCTTCAGCGGTTATATCAATGACATGGAAACCAGCCCAACAGTGGGTGCTTTCATCTGCTGCGCGTACCCATAGACACTCTGCGCCGAAAGACAGCAGCGTGCGTAAACGTTGATCGTTCGCAGCGAGTACGCGAACTTGCCAGATACTATCCACATCGATAGGTTGAGGGCAAAATAATAAGAACCCATCCTCTGAAATATCGACAAAACGGCCAATAAAGCGTGCTGTGTGCATATCATATGCTTCCAGTTCTTGCTTGGTCGTGTGACGTAAATTGTGGCGACGTTCGCTCATGATGACTATTTATACCTTAGGCCGGTTTATAATTGAAATGTTGAAATATTCTTTGAATTGCCGTTAAGGCTCTGTCTATTAGAGGTGTGGTATGACTGTCGGTGATTATCCGTGCTAGCCCTTGTTCTAACTCAACGGCAAGTGTTGTGAGTGCTTTAATAGCCACGCGTTGACCTGATGTATCAACAAACATGTAGTTACGCGTTGTTGGGCTAAACCATGAGAGCTTGAGTTTGGCCGCTGGTGATTCAAACTCAAACCATGTTCCGAAAGCAATATGCTCAAGCTGATAAGCAAACTCTTGCGCTTTGGCTGATAGATTAGCTGCGCAGTGTGAGGCGGGTAAGTCCGCCTCTTCGCCTAGCATACTGCCCAGTGGGCTGCTGGGTAATTCAGGATTGATTTGTTCTGCTAAGACAGTATCCCTGGCCTGTACAGCATGCTGGCAAGCCACAATATCTTGCAGTAGTTTCCGGATCATATCTGGGTGGTGACTGCCGAGTAGGTCAAGCCCTTTGCGCAGGTCTTCTAGTAACTCAAGGCGTAAAGTCTCGAGTTTTTCTTGTTCCTCTGCATCGAGTAAAGTGCCGCTCCAAGCCAGTTGTTGGGCAACCTGTGCATAACGTTGCCATTGCCGGCTGGCTGGTCCGTGACGTAAAAAAGCAAAGACTAAAACATCAACCCATGCGTGCTCTAGAAAGTTGCGGATGATGCTTGGTGGGGTAAAGCGTGTCAGCGTGCTACTGATCAGCGCTCGGGCTTGGTTGCGTGCGGCAAGTAGTCGGTCACGTCCTTTAGCAGCCTCTACTGCGCGCTTCTCCCGCAGCTCTACGCGCTGTTTTAAAGCGTCAACGAAGGTATTGAAATCTTGTAGTAAGTACTCAAAGAAAGCGCTGTCGCCATTAAAGGATTGCAACGCTTGGGATACAGTAAATTGCATTTTTTGTTGTAAAGCATTCTCTTCGCTGGCACCACGGTACATGATACCTGCTTGCGCCATTCCATTGAGTAGTTTGCGAGCAGGATGTTGATGATGAGTAAACAGTGACTTATCTTGTAAAGCGACCTGTAAATAAAGTGAGTGCAGATTTGATAAAATTATTTTACTGGTTTTTGAAAGACTTGCATCTTCAATAATAAAGTTGAATAGCATGCCAACAAGGTCGATGGTGTTTGCGTGTTGTTCCGGGATTTTGTGATCAGCATCGTGATCGCGCACAGTTTTAAGTTGTTCAACAAGGCTGTTCTTGATGTTTTCCACAGACTGAATAACAAACTGCTGCTGTGCTTGTTCGGCAGTCTTTTTCTGTAACTGCGTTAATGAGCTTAATAGTTGTGGAACGCTGTATTGTGACGTTGAATCTTGTGGTGTTAGTGCAGAAATACTGGTTATACCATCGGGCAGTGTTTCTGCTTGTTGTTGGCGATAGACAGAGAATAGGTTATTAATGGTCTCTGCTTGTAGACGGGTTGATTCGTCTATAGCGCTATGTCGTGTTGGGGTTGGGCTAGCATGGTGAGCGCGCCGATATTGTTCTCGGCGAGAGGATGGCTTTTGCTTGCAGTGCTAGCCTGATCTGCGGCGTTCTCCTCAGTGGGCTCGTTCGGAGACTGTGCTGCGTGTGATTTCGTGGGTGGTGTGCTTAATATTTTAGGTTGTGCTGTAGAGTATTTTAGGTTGGGCAGTATGCCCGCCTTAATAAACAATTGATTTGCAGCAATATAGAGTTCATCGAGCTCGCTCATGACAAACTGCTCAAACAACATATATAAGATAGTTTTAATTTGTAGCGTAAAAGGGCTGCTGGCTAATGCTGTGTAAAAACTATTGGCTATCGTGGTGGGTGCAAGCGGACTGCTGGTTCCAGGCTTTTCTCCGCTGTTGATTAACGCTAGGCGTTGTTCAATACCGTAGAGTGCTTCAATACAGCGTTCACTGACTTTTTTTGACATGCTGGTGACGAGCAGGCTTTCTTCAAAATCATCAGTTTGAATGAGCGTAAGCGTGTCTGCATTAATTGAGTTTTTATTCTGATCAGATGAGCCTGTGTTATTTATGAAGTTATCAAATTGATTGGTAATTTTTTGTAGAAAGATGCGCTCAATTGACAAATGCTGCTTGCGCACTTCGCGAATGCTTTCGAAAAACATATCCTGCACTTGATTATTTTCTGCTTTTTCTGCGCATTTAAATAAAGTGCTGTCGGCTTGTGCAAAAGCTGCACGTACATGCTCAGCTAAATAGTTGAGCAACAGCTTGCGCACATCTTGTGTCAGGCTGTTGAACTGAGGAAGTATTTTTCTATCCGTGAATATGCCCCCAGAGCCATCCTGATCGCTGTGAGAGTTTAGATGAGTTGAGTGGCTAAACGGGCGCACGGTAATATCCTTTATTAAAACCTAAGCATAAGTTGATAATATCAGTATCAACTTATAAACGTTAGCACTTAGAGAGGGACGCTAGGTTGCATTGAGAGCATCACTCGCTCAGTGGCTGCATAGATAAAAATAGATGGATTTATTTTCGCTAAAGAGTTGACAGTGTTAGAAAAATCCGTAGAATGTCGCACCACAGATGAGGCGAACTTCGAAAGAGTTCAAGTGATTTGTAAAGTTCCGCGATAGCTCAGTTGGTAGAGCAAATGACTGTTAATCATTGGGTCCCTGGTTCGAGTCCAGGTCGTGGAGCCATCGGGGTATAGCGCAGTCCGGTAGCGCGCCTGCTTTGGGAGCAGGATGTCGGGAGTTCGAATCCCCCTACCCCGACCATTTTTTGGGTCGTTAGCTCAGTGGTAGAGCAGTTGGCTTTTAACCAATTGGTCGTAGGTTCGAATCCCACACGACCCACCAGTATATTTGCTTTTAAGTAGATATGAAGCGCTTAGCAGTGATTGCTAAGCGCTTTTTTGGTTTCTAAGGCTTAAAAACTGTGTGCTGACTTTATTGTCTTGCAGTCTTGCAGTCTTGCATCGTTGTGTGCGCTCGGCAGTTAGTGACTTCTCGATACAATATAGTCAGCCAGATGCCGCAAATGGTCGGCGCGCTGGTCGAAATCGGCCAATGCGTGGTGTGCTTGGTTCTTGAGCATATTGGCATATTCCTTTGCCTTCTCTAGACCTAGCAATGCAGGGTAGGTGGGTTTGGCGTGCTCTAGGTCACTGCCTTGTTGCTTGCCTAAGGTCTGAGTGTCGCCGGTGACATCTAAAATATCGTCTTGCACTTGAAAAGCTAAGCCTATGGCTTGTGCGTATAAAGTGAGCTGTTGCAGCGCCTGTGGTGTGGCTTGGTTACTGGCAATCGCGCCCATTTGCACACTGGCTTGAATCAACGCGCCTGTCTTATGTTGGTGCATTAACTCAAGCGTTTCTTGACTGATAATTTTCCCGACGGAACTTAGATCAATCGCTTGTCCGCCCACCATGCCGGCCGCACCTGAGGCCTTAGCTAGAATCTGCAGCATGTCTAGACGTTGCTGGCAGCTGATGGGCGACAGCCTCTCATCGCAAAGCGCGTCAAACGCTAAAGACTGTAGGGCATCGCCAGTTAAAATTGCATAGGCTTCATCAAAGGCGATATGCGTGGTCGGTTGACCGCGTCTTAACGCATCATCGTCCATTGCTGGTAGATCATCGTGGACCAGTGAGTAGGCATGAATCAATTCAACGGCACAGGCTGCGCCGTAGGCTTGTGTGATATCACCCCCCAGCGCTTGGCAGCTGGCAAAGACCAATAAGGGGCGTACGCGTTTGCCGCCATTCATCACGCTGTAATGCATCGCGCTGTACAAGCGCTCCAGTTCAGCTCTAGGTGCTTGCAACAGTTGTGTCAGTGCTGCATCGACATGGCTTTGGCAGAGGCGTTGGTAATCAGCGATCAAGGCAGAGTACTTCCATCCAGTGGTTTTTCAATTAACGTGCCGTTTTGCTCAAGTAAGACCTGCACACGCTGCTCTGCATCCTGTAATGCACTTTGACATTCACGTGTCAGGCTAATGCCTTGTTCAAAAGTTGATAGCGATTCTTCAAGTGATAAATCACCACTTTCAAGGCGTTCCACAAGTGTTTGCAGTTCATTAAGTGACTGCTCAAAACCGGGTGTTTTTTTCTGGCGAGCCATGTTAATCCTCGAAACCATGGGGTGAGTGTTTAGAATGCTTTATAAATGTGGGATGATTCAGCGCACTAAAACACAAGGCGGCATAAAGTATAGCAGTACTGCTGGTTGAGCTAAATATTTAAGCTGTAAAGCATGCTGTTACGCAAAGGTTTAGAGGTTTATACCGTTTGCTGCGTTGCTCACTGGGGCGTCTGTGGAAGGCTCCCTTATGCTTTTTTCATAGGATTGAATCCATGTCGCATCATGCTCACGACGGCTTAACGGCCTTGCAAGCCAAGGAATCTGCCCAGCGCCTCGCTTTTGCCCCCATTGCCTTTCAAGCAGCGCGTACGATGCTGCAACTCAACTTGTTAGCGGAGCTTGATCAGGCCGGCAAGCAGGGGTTAACTGCAGAGCAGCTGGCAGAGAAAGCGAGTTTGTCTGAGTACGCCGTAAAAGTACTGCTGGATATGGGGTTGAGCTGTCATATCGTAACCTTTCAAGCACCGCGTTATTATCTTGCTAAAGTAGGTTATTTTTTACTGCATGATGATATGACTCGGGTGAATATGGCATTCACTGATGATGTCTGCTACCGCGCTATGACACATTTAACGGCCTCTATACAAGAGTCACGCCCTGCCGGTTTGCAAGAGTTGGGTGACTGGTCAACAATTTATGAAGGCTTATCTGTATTGCCTGAGCCTGCACGGCGTAGTTGGTTTGAATTTGATCATTATTACAGTGACAAGGCTTTTCCAGAGTTGCTGCGTCTGGTGTTTGCAGAGCCTCCACAGCATCTCATTGATATTGGCGCGAATACTGGGCGTTGGGCTTCTCAATGTTGCAGTTATGACAAGCAGGTTCAGGTGACCTTGGTGGATTTGCCGCAACAGCTTGAATTGGCTATGCAGAATATGCAGGAGCAAGGGTTTTGCGAACGTGTCATCGCACATCCAGCAAATCTTCTAGAGTCGACTGATGATTTGCCTGATTATGGTGATGTTTGGTGGATGAGTCAGTTTTTAGATTGTTTTTCACCCATGCAAATTCTGCAAATTTTACGTGCTATACATGCGGCGATGCCTGGTCATGCGTTGGTGTATATCTTAGAGATGTTTTGGGATTGCCAAAAATTTGCGGCCGCCAGTTATTCATTAAATGCCACGTCGTTGTATTTTACCTGTTTAGCCAATGGCAATAGCCGTTTCTATCGTAGTACGGAATTGCTTGAGTTGGCTGCTGAAGCAGGTTTTGTTTTGGTTGAGCAAACGGATGATATTGGCGTTGGGCATACGTTGCTCAAGCTGCGCAAAGCTTAATATAACTTGAGGCTATTATCGCTGTTGAAGTGTGCGCTGGCAGGCTGTGCGGCAGAGAAGTAATAACCTTGTAAGCGCTGGCAGCCTTGCTGGCGCAGGAAAGTTACTTGCTGCTCTGTTTCTACACCTTCGGCGACGACTTCTAGGCCGAGGTGCCGAGCAATGGTTAATACGCCTTGCACCAGTGCAATTGACTGCTGGCAATCAGGAAGACCTAAAACAAATTCGCGGTCAATTTTTACGCCGTCAAACTGGAAGCGCTTGATATAGGTGAGCGAAGAGTAGCCGGTACCAAAGTCGTCTAAGAACAGTACTAAGCCGGCTGCCTTAAGTTGTTTAAGGGTGTTTTGTACGTGTGAACCGCTGTCGAGTAGAGAGTTTTCGGTGATCTCAATTTCAATCAGTCGTGCGGGTGTTTGCTCTTCTTGCATAATACTGAGCAGTGAGCCCGCTAAGTCAGTTTGTAGAAAATCTAGGGGTGATAAGTTGACGGCAATCCGCAGTGGTGTGCCTTGTTTGTTCCAAGCGGTTGCTTGTCGGCATGCGGTGCGGAACACCCAACGTGATACATCTAAAATCATCCCAGTTTCTTCAAGTAGCGGGATGAACTTGTCTGGGCCAACCAGGCCGCGCGAGCTCGAACGCCAGCGCAGTAGAGCTTCCATTGCGATTGGGCGGTTTGTGGCATCCACTTGCGGTTGATAAAGTAATTCGAATTCATCATGGCTCAGTGCATGACGCAATTCTTCGGTCAGTTGTTGGCGTAGCGCCGCATCTGTTGCCAGTTCAGCGTTGAAACTGACGTAACTATTTCGGCCCATTTTTTTTGCACGATACAGGGCTAAATCAGCATGTTTGAGTAATTGCACCGCATTGCCAGCCGCGCTTTGATGGTGTGCGATACCTATACTGGCGGTAATAAATAATTCGTACTCAAGCACTTTGAAAGGTTGCTTGAAAGCATCTAGCAAGTGCTCGGCTAACGCCTCAGCTTCGTTCAGGGTTGCGCCGAATAAGGCTACCATAAATTCGTCGCCGCCAACGCGGGCAAGAATATCTTGCTGCTTGGTATGACTTTGCAAGCGGTTCGCGACTGCTTGCAGCAGTTGATCGCCGATGTTGTGGCCCAATCCGTCATTGAGGTCTTGGAAGCGATCAAGGTCGATCAGAATAAGGCTCAGTTCTAGATTTGCGTTAAGGGTTTTCTCCACATGACTGAGAATATTATTGCGATTGAATAGGCCGGTTAAAACATCATAGTTGGCTAAGTAATGTAGACGTTGTTCTGCTTGTTTACGCTCGCTGATATCGTTGAGTAGTAGCAGGGTGTAATTTTTATCGTCCCGAGCAAATGTATTGATCGCCGCTTCTGTTGTCAGTTGTTTAGTGTTTAGATCAATGAATAGTAAGGCTTTTTTGTATGTGCCGTTCATCAGCTCTTGTAATTGCTCGGTGTTGCTGAACAGTTGTTCGGGGCGCTTCTCGCAGAGCTCGGAGGCGCTCATACTAAATAGCTGCTGTGCGCTGGGGTTCGCTTCAATGATGTTTTGTTGTTCTGTGATAACCAATAAGCCAATAGGTGCTGCGTTAATCAGATTGCGTAGCATCAACTCGCTGTCTGCAAGGGTTTTATGATTGTGTTCGAGTTGTTTAAGCATGCTGTTGATGTCGGTGCCGAGTTGACTGATTTCATCATGGCCTTGTAAGTGGGTACGAACCTGAGGATTGCCGGCAGCATAACGTTGGGTGGTCTCGCTAATATGCGCCAGGCGCTTAATCACTAAATGAAAATATAAACGGTTTAAAATGAAGCCGAGTACGAGCAACAAAAGTAAGGCTTGGCCGAGGTACAGCCAGGCATTGTTAGTGGTTTGGCGCAACAAGGGCTTAAAATCGAGTTCGACGAGTAGGGCTGCAGAGTGACCATTGCTATTGAGCTGCATATGGTTAAGCGGGTAGACCGCTAGATAACGTTGTTTGCTGAGCAAGTGCCATGATGGGGCGTGTTTATGTATTGCTTCGTTGAGTTGCTGCGCGCTGAGTTGACTGCGAATACTGGCCTCTAAGCCAAGACGTGTGGCAGTAACAGTGTGCAGTTGTGTATCAATTACTGCGGCCCACTGTACATTCGGTAAGCTACCTAGTTCGGAAAGCTCTGTGGCCATTTCATCGATGCGATTGAGGCGTAGATGATCGCCCAAGCTGCTTTGCAACTGAATCAGCATATGATTGGTGTAATTACGCCATGAGTTAAGTGCGTTTTTTTGACTGATGGGCAGCTGAATAACCATCAATAAAGCTGCAAAGATCAAGGTGAAAATACCAAGTAAAGCTGGGATTGACCTGCGTAGTGGATAGCGAGTTAACATGGGCCCCCAGTGCAGCTTGGTAGCAGCTTGCTAGCATCAATAGGCTGGTTAATTAAGCCTTCATCATGCATAAAAGATTGTATTTGTTGAATGTGGGGGGCTAACAAGCCTTGTTCAAAATAGAGTTCGTTAAGAGCTCTGTCGCCCATTACAATACCGTTAAGGGTTAGTATTAACGAGTCTTTATCTAGGCCTAAACGTCGGCATAGGCGTGGATCGCTTTTGTCTCGGTAGTCAAACCAAGCATCAAGACTGTTAAACCATAGCGCCCGTAAGCGTGTGCGCAGTTCTTGGCTGGTACGTTGGCGATTAACCACCAACACGTCAATGATTTCATCGGGCAAATCGCGACTGGTAAACAGTGGAACTAAGCCGACTTTATCTAATTGGGCGTGAAAAGAAGCATTGCTAATGATTGCGTCTACAGTGTTGTTTTTGAGTGCGTCTACATGCATATGCAAGGGTAGATTAACGACTTGAATATCATCTGCTGACAACTGAGCTTTGCTTAAAATTCGCGAGAGAAAATAAGCGCCTAATGTTCCGCCTTCAGCAGCGATACGCTGACCTTTAAGTTCGTGAATATGCCGTACATTGGGACGTGCATAGAGAACGTCTGCGCCAGCAGAAATATTAGTGATGAGTAAGATTTCAATGTCATGGCCAGTGCTCTGCAGCATGATGGCTTCATCTAAGGTGAGCAGCGCTGCGTCCAGTAGACCATTGTGCAAGCCGCGAATAACGCCGTTGGCGCTGGAGTATTCCACGAGTCGGATATTGGCTGAAGAAGTCCAGCCGAGTTCGTCAGCAAGGTATATTGGCGCGTAGCCGAGCCAACGATTGCTGCCAATGCGTAGAGGTTCTGATTCATTGTTGCAGCCAGCGATTAAGCTGCTGCACAGTACAATAAGCAAGAATAGGCGCATTGATTAAGTCCATTCGCTCAATAGAGTGTTGCTGCAAACTTGCTTTAATTCTAATGGTATAAAAGTAGATGAAACAACTCTTGCTTATATTTAACACTAAAGATTGATGTGGGTACATCAACCTTTAGCTCATGCACTATTTATTTGTTGTAAGCCGCCACCGCTTTAACAATTTCTTCGCGTGCAGCCGCCGCATCGCCCCAGCCTTCAACTTTAACCCATTTACCTTTTTCCAAGTCTTTGTAGTTTTCAAAGAAATGCTTAATCTGCTCAATGAGTAGTGGCGGCAGGTCAGTGTATTCATGGACATCGTTATACAGTTGCGTGAGTTTTTCGTGCGGAACGGCAATCAGTTTAGCGTCGCCGCCTGCTTCATCAGTCATATGCAAGACGCCAATTGGACGCGCGCGGATCACTGAGCCTGGGGCAACAGGATAAGGGGTTACCACTAAAACATCTAATGCGTCGCCATCATCAGCCAATGTGTGTGGAATAAAACCGTAGTTGGCTGGGTAAAACATAGGTGTTGCCATAAAACGGTCAACCATTAAGTTGTCGGTTTCAGTATCAATTTCATACTTAATTGGTGCGTGATTGGCGGGTATTTCAATCGCAACATAAATGTCGTTAGGAACGTTTTTGCCAGCTGGGATCTTGCTAAAGCTCATATGAGTATCCAATGGAAAATAAAAAAGTGCAGCAATTATAGGGCTATTTGTTTATCTATACCAAGTATTGCTGTGTGCGTCAGTAGTGCAGTGCAGATTACTCTTATGCCGTGTAATTTCTGTTAATTTAGTTCTGCGCTGCATAGCGCTGCTCGTGATTATTTTATAGCGGTAAAATATAGTTTCTGAAATGCTGATCTTCTAAGAAATTTGCTGATTCATAAAGGCGTTGCGCAATCTCGTTGTTGGCGTTAATTGAGACGCGCAGACGCACAGCGCTGTTGTTACGCGCTTGCTTAGTAATTTCGCTTAATAATTGTTGGGCAATGTGTTGGCCTCGTGCTTCTTCAGTCACGTACAGGTCGTTAATGATCCAAATTGGGCGCAGTGAAACCGATGAAAAGCTTGGATAGACCAAACAGAAACCCAGCAGAGTATCCTCTGCAAAAGCCAATAAAATGATGGTTTCTTGTTTGTTGAGGCGTTCGGTTAAATACTCTCTTGAGGCCTCTGCCTGAGGCATAGCACCATAAAGCTCGCGGTAACGGATAAACATTGGAGTCAGCTGGTCTAGATGCTCTAAGGTGGCGGTGATGATGCGCATGGCAATTCTCTTTTCATGTCAGATGGTCATCAAGTGGCCAGTAATCGTGCCTTAAAAGCATGCTTGCATGCAAATGTGTTGCAGTGACTGAGCGCGCAGCTGCAGCGCGTGGCTTGTGTTAATCTTGGTGGCAACTATTTGGGGTTTATATGCATATTCATATTTTAGGTATTTGCGGCACCTTTATGGGTTCCTTGGCTTTATTAGCTAAAGCCTTAGGGTATCGTGTCACGGGCTCAGATGCTCATGTCTATCCGCCGATGAGTACGCAGTTGCAAGAGCAGGGCATTGAGCTGATGCAAGGCTACTGTCCTGAACATTTGCAGCCTGCGCCTGATCTAGTGGTGGTAGGAAATGCGCTGTCGCGTGGTAATCCGGCCGTTGAGTATATGCTAGATGTTGGTTTGCCCTATGTATCTGGCCCTCAGTGGTTGGCAGAGCATGTTTTGCAAGGGCGCTGGGTGATGGCGGTTGCGGGCACTCATGGCAAAACCACAACCAGTAGTATGTTGGTATGGATTTTAGAATATGCCGGTATGCAGCCAGGTTTTCTAATTGGCGGCGTACCACAAAATTTTGGTGTGTCAGCACGTTTGGGTGAGAGCGATTTTTTTGTTGTTGAGGCCGATGAATATGACAGCGCGTTTTTTGATAAGCGCTCCAAATTTGTGCATTACCATTCGCGGACCACGGTATTAAATAACTTAGAGTTTGATCATGCTGATATTTTTGCTGATTTAGCGGCGATTGAATTGCAGTTCCATCATTTGTTACGCACGGTGCCGAGTAATGGTTTGGTGATTTATCCTGCGCAAGAGCAGGCGCTGCAACGGGTGATTGAGAAAGGTTGCTGGACACCCGTACAAACCACAGGCCCCGATGGGCAGTGGCAAGCGCGTCTCATTAAGGCGGATGGTTCTGAGTTTGTTGTGCTGCTGGAAGGCGTTGAGCAAGGCGTCGTGCAATGGTCGTTAACGGGTTTGCATAACGTGGCCAATGCATTAGTCGCTTTAGCTGCGGCGCGGCATGTGGGAGTGACCGCTGAGCATGGCGTGCAGGCGTTAGCTGAGTTTCAAAATGTGAAGCGGCGTATGCAAAAACTCGCGCAAGTACGTGGCGTGACTGTTTATGATGATTTTGCTCACCATCCCACTGCGATTGCCAGCACTTTAGATGGTTTGCGTAAACACGTGGGTCAACAACGCATTATTGCGGTGATTGAGCCGCGCTCTAATTCCATGAAGTTGGGTGCGCACCGTGATGGTCTAGCGCCATCAACGGCTGATGCTGATTATGTCTTTTGGTATGCGCCGGATAACCTTGGTTGGGATTTAGCAACAACCGTCGCCAATGCACCGGTACCGACACGGGTGTGTAACAGTTTGGACGATATTATTGCTGGCGTTTTAGCGCTGGCGCAGCCTGATACTCAAGTAGTGATTATGAGTAATGGTGGTTTTGGAGGCATTCATGCGCAACTGATTAAAGGCTTGGAGGCAATGCAATGATTGGTCCGCAGCGCGTGACCTTGGCGATGACGGGGGCCTCTGGTGCACAGTACGGTTTGCGTCTGCTGGATTGCTTGGTGCAAGAAGACCGTGAAGTACATTTTCTGATTTCTAAAGCGGCACAGTTGGTTTTGGCCACGGAGACGGATGTGCTGTTGCCACCGAAACCACAGGCGATGCAACAATTTTTGGCTGAATATACCGGTGCGGCGGCAGGACAGATACGTGTCTATGGCAAAGAAGATTGGATGTCCTCAGTGGCTTCTGGCTCTGGTGCGCCCAGTGCGATGGTGGTGGTGCCGTGTTCAACGGGGACCTTATCAGCGATTGCCTGCGGCGCTTGTAATAGCTTGATTGAGCGTGCTGCGGATGTTGTGCTGAAGGAGCGTCGCCAGCTGATTCTCGTGCCGCGTGAAGCGCCGTACTCCAGTATTCATTTGGAAAATATGCTGAAGCTATCGAATATGGGGGCAGTAATTTTGCCAGCTTCCCCAGGCTTTTATCATCAGCCACAAAGTATTGATGATTTAGTTGATTTTGTCGTGGCGCGGATTCTGAATATTTTGCAGATCCCGCAAGATATGTTGCCGCGTTGGGGTGAGCATCATCAAGCCGGCTGGGATGAGTAGAAAAAGCGCTGCGCTGCTGTTGATTCTCTGTCTACTTAATAGTGGCTGTGCCAGTGTGCGTACCTTAACTGCGGCGCAAGCAGGCGCGCCGGTAATTTATTCAGGCTCACGTTTGGATTGGTATAGCTTGCAAGGCGGCTGCTATCCGCTGCAACGATTTGGTGCGTACGCGCCAAAGTACGCGGCACTTGATCTCCCTTTTAGTGCGTTACTGGATACTGTGTTGTTACCGTGGGCGCTGGCTGTGGAGCTGGGTATTGGTTTAACCGTGCAAGGTGGGCGCTAAACAAATACATGATAAGGAGACGTTTGTCGGTAAGCGTTTTAGCAATGGGTAATAAATGCGCTATAATCCGTCGCTTATAATTTCTTAACTGTTTCATCTATCAAGCCACGCCGTGTTGCGTGGTTTGTTATTTTTGCCGCGCTAATTGGCGCCCAAACTTGAAGAGGCAACACTGATGAGTCCACTGGTAGGCGTGATTATGGGTTCCAAGTCGGATTGGAGCACAATGAGTCACAGCGTAGAAATGCTTGAAACCCTTGGTATTCCTTATGAAGTGCAAGTGGTTTCTGCGCACCGCACGCCAGACTTATTATTCAGTTACGCTGAGCAAGCGCATCAACGTGGCTTGCAAGTGATTATTGCTGGCGCCGGTGGTGCGGCGCATTTGCCGGGTATGTGTGCGGCAAAAACCCACTTGCCAGTTTTGGGCGTACCGGTGCAGTCATCGATGCTGTCTGGTGTTGATTCGTTATTATCGATTGTGCAGATGCCAGCAGGCGTTCCTGTCGCCACGCTATCTATTGGTAAAGCTGGCGCGGTGAATGCTGCTTTATTGGCTGCAAGTATTGTGGGTCATCAGTATCCAGAGTTTCATACGGCGCTTAATGCTTACCGTGATAAACAAACACAAAGCGTATTAGATAATCCAGATCCACGGGAGGCTTAAGTCATGAAAGTTGGCGTGATTGGCGGCGGACAGTTAGGGCGCATGTTGGCCTTAGCGGGTACCCCTTTAGGAATGCAATTTACTTTTCTTGATCCCGCAGTGGATGCGTGTGCTGCCGCATTAGGTGAGCACCTGCATGCAGATTACAGTTCGCCAGCGCACCTGCAGCAGCTTGCGCAATCCGTAGATTTGGTGACCTTTGAGTTTGAAAGCGTCCCAGCGGAAACTGTCGCATTCCTTGAGCAATTTGTACCTGTTTATCCAAGTGCGCAAGCGTTACGCATCGCCCGTGATCGCTGGTTTGAAAAGTCCATGTTTAAAAGTTTGGATATTCCAACCACCGAGTTTGCTGATGTGTTATCGCAGGCTGATTTAGATGCTGCAGTGACGCAGATTGGTTTGCCTGCTGTACTGAAAACCCGAACATTAGGCTATGACGGTAAAGGACAGAAGGTTTTGCGCGAACTGTCTGAGGTGCGTGATGCGTTTGCTGATTTAGGTCATGTGCCCTGCATTTTAGAAGGCTTTGTTGCTTTTACTGGTGAAGTATCGCTGGTGGCGGTACGCGGTCGTGATGGTGAAGTCAGCTGCTATCCGTTGGTGCACAATATTCATAATGACGGTATTTTGCATCTGTCCGTTGCTAGTGATGCGCATCCCTTACAGGCGCTGGCGCAAGACTATGCCGGTCGTGTGTTAAAGCAGCTGGACTATGTTGGCGTGTTGGCCTTTGAATTCTTTGAAGTGGCTGGCGGTTTAAAAGCCAATGAAATTGCTCCGCGGGTGCACAATTCGGGTCACTGGACGATTGAAGGTTCAGAGTGCAGTCAATTTGAAAATCATCTGCGTGCCGTGGCAGGTTTGCCACTGGGTAGCACCGCGAGTGTCGGTTATAGCGCGATGTTGAATTTTATTGGCAGCGTGCCAGAGTCAGCCAAGGTGTTAGCCATTGCAGACTGCCATTTGCATGATTACCTTAAAGCACCGAAAGTTGGCCGCAAAGTGGGGCATGCCACCTTGCGCAGTCAGAGTGCGCAACGCTTGCAGCAACAAATTATTCAGCTTGAGGCATTGGTAAAGGTATAAGCTGAACTGGCATCTAGCCGTACGGTCTAGCATTACACCTTGTAAAATGCAGAGGAACGCTCTATGGGAATCTTAGGCACATTAATTATAGGCTTCTTAGTAGGCATCCTTGCCCGCTTATTAAAGCCAGGTCCGAGCGGTCTGGGTTTGATCATGACTATTATCTTAGGTCTGGCGGGTTCCGTGACGGCAACCTATGGCGGTCAAGCTTTAGGTATTTACCACGCGGGGCAGCCTGCTGGTTTTATTGGCGCGGTAATCGGTGCGATTGTCTTGCTGTTTATTGTTGAGGCTGTGCGTAAGCGCTAATTGAAATCTATGCGCTATTTTTTGTTATGCCTGTTTTTTCTGCTGGGTTCGGTGCACGCTGCTCTGGAAGAAACGGATTGGCTCGAGTTACTGACAGAATCAGATCGTCAAGCGCTGCTTGATATGCCTGAAATTAGTCATGTTACGCCTGAAGCTGATAGCGGTTTTTATGTGCCTGGTGGTCTGCGCTCAACCGATAAAGACTTACCGGCGGTGATGTATTCTGCACAAACCGTGCCCGCCCTTGATGGCCGCAAAATTTTATTGGGCGGTTATCCAGTACCGTTAGAAACCAATCAGCAAGGCCATTTTGTTGAGTTCTTTTTGGTACCTTATCCCGGTGCATGTATCCATGTACCGCCGCCGCCGCCTAATCAAATTGTTCTAGTGCGCTATTCGCAAGGTATAGACTTGCAAGATATCTATGCACCTTTGTGGGTTGAAGGACGCTTGCACATTGAAGTAAACAGTAACGATCTAGCCGATTCCGCTTATACAATTACCGCTGAAAGAGTTGAATTAATTACTGAGTGATTTGTGTTTTTTAAAGCTTTTGATTCCGCTCAGGTGTAAAGAAGTGCTGGGCTTTTCAGCAAAAAACCTAGTAGAAAGTAGCCTAACGAACGGCTTTGCAAAATATTACAATGCAAAATTCAACAGTAGATATTCGATGTGGGTGGATACGCCTATGCTTAAGAAAGTGTCTGTAGCTGATCTTACTCTTGGTATGTATCTGCATGAGTTGTGTGGTTCTTGGATGGATCACCCTTTCTGGAAATCAGGTTTTTTATTACAGAATCAGGCTGACTTGCACAGTCTCCGAGGCAGCGCGATCACTGAGGTTTGGATTGATACCCAAAAAGGTCTTGATTTGCCGGATGATGTGAGTAGCGAAGAAATTGAACAAGCCACACAGCGTGCAGACACTTTGTTGCAGGGTGCGATGCTGATATCCGTCGCTCCGGTTGCTATGCAGGATGAAGTGAAGCGTGCATTAGGTATTTGCGAGCGCTCTAGAAAAGCAGTGATTAGCATGTTCACCGATGTGCGCATGGGCAATGCAATTGATATCGACAGAGCGAACGGTTTAGTCGATGAAATGGCGCAATCGATTCTGCGCCATCCTTCCGCGCTACTCAGCTTAGTGCGTTTAAAAAATGCCGATGAATACACTTATATGCACTCGGTTGCCGTCTGCGCATTGATGATTGCTTTGGCGCGGCAATTGAGCTTACCGGAAGAGCACGTCTCTGAGGCAGGCTTGGCGGGGTTATTGCATGATGTCGGCAAAATGTCGATTGCTGATAGCATACTTAACAAGCCGGGCAGCTTGACTGATGAAGAGTTTGCTCAGGTGCGTCGACATCCCGTGTATGGCGCGAAGATTTTGTGTACGCCCAGCATGGGCATGAACTAATGAGGTGAAAGTCCTCTGTAGGAAGGTCACCATCCTTAGCGATTTATGATCGTTATTAGATGTTAACTACTAGCGAATGGCAAGGGCAGTTCCGC
>JAVESM010000055.1:0-3065 GCA_034006605.1 Pseudomonas sp.
CCGTCAAAGACGGAGAGGCTTTATTCGAAACAAAACAATTTCAAAGCTCTGCACTTATCCGCATTTCAGAGAGCTTGCCTCCAGAGTACAAGTTATCAGTTGTTGTTGGTAAAATCAGATATGGGATTGACAGGTATGAAGAATCGGATTTTCATACGAAAGGTTTCAAATATAACAAGAAATATCTTGAGAATGGGTTTTACTGGATTGTCTTGACTGACAGGCATGCCGCGCCGAATAGCGGAGAAGACTGGTGGCATCGCTACAGAAAAATAGTAATAGATTCAGATGACCATATTAACGAGAAGAAACCAGTTTACATGGTGTATATGAATCCAGATCTGGACAGAAATATCGGAGATTGGGCAGGGGGACAGTCAACGCTTCTTCGTTGCTGGTCAGATGAAAAATGGGTTACGAGGGAAGATAACTGGGAAGT
This sequence comes from Pseudomonas sp., assembly GCA_034006605.1. GTDB lineage: Bacteria > Pseudomonadota > Gammaproteobacteria > Pseudomonadales > Pseudomonadaceae > Denitrificimonas. Next base: position 440 of record JAVESM010000055.1, read on the forward strand.
TGCATTTCGTTACGATGAAGAATCATGGTACACAGTAGAAATTGAAAAAATCAACGATCAAGTTACATTCCGTGCATTCGCTGAAAATGGCACCCTGATTACAGAAAGCGCTCCAGTTCATGTCGACAACATCTACGGCATGGGAAAACAGGCCAGCAAGGATGAGTTCGCATATGTCGGCGAACCACATATTGACTCATACAAAGGCGATGCAAGAGTCAAACGAATCACATTGTCAGTTCCAAATAAATGACAATAGACTGTTTTCACTTGAAAAACGCGTCTGACTCTGCGGGGTTCTTGGTCTCAGAGACCCAGGCGGGACCACTTTGGTGACAGAATGGGTAACAGGTCCAATTGGCATGGGGCTTCAGTGCTGGTAGCGGAGCATCCAGGCGGCGCACAAAGTGTTTGTTACTTCTGATGACGACAGTCGGAATGCACAACACGCACGCCCTGAATTGTGAATCGGCATGGAATAATGACCCACTTAGCGCAGTAATCGGCATCGAAAATTGACCCACCCCGGCAAGCCCTTCAAGGTCGTCCGAATGAACGACTTGAGGGGGACGAGGAGATGCTGACGGTGGAGACGATACGCAAGATCAAGTTGGCCCATGGTCGAGACGGCAAGACGATTGGGCAGATAGTCAAGGACTTTAATCTGAGCCGGAACACTGTTCGCAAGGTTCTCCGTTCTGACGCGACTAGGTTTGAATACCATCGCAAGGTCCAGCCCATGCCAAGGATGGACGGATTCACGGAGTGGGTTGCCCAGCAACTGGAGCACGACGCCAAGCAGCCCAAGAAGTATCGGCGCACGGCGAAAGTCCTATATGAGCAACTTCAGGGACGGGGCTACGAGGGCGGCTACGACTCCGTGAGACGATTCATACGGCGCTGGAAAGAGGAAGCAGGCCTCAAGTCGTCGGATGCCTACGTGCCTCTGGAATTCGCGCCAGGCGAGGCTTTCCAGTTCGACTGGAGCCATGAGCAACTGGAGATCGGCGGATTGCCCATGGCCGTCAAGGTGTCGCACATGCGCCTGTGCCATAGCCGTTTTCCCTTCTGCCAGGGCTTTCCCCGCGAGACCATGGAGATGGTCTTCGAAGCCCATAACCGTGGCTTCGACTTCTTTGGCGGTGCATGCGGCAGTGGCATCTACGACAACATGACCACCGCCGTTTCGAAAGTGCTGCGCGGTAAACTCCGGGAACTCAACCCGCGCTTCGAAGAGCTGTGCGCCCATTACCTGGTCAAGCCGATCATGTGCACGCCTGCGGCCGGCTGGGAAAAGGGTCAGGTAGAGAATTCGGTCGGACTCATGCGCAAACGCTTTCTGGCGGGTCGCACGAAGTTCGTCAGCATCGAGGAACTCAACGAATATCTTATCGAGCGGGCCGTGGGTTGGGCCAAGACCCAAAAGCATCCGGGACAGCGTGACAAGACGATCTGGGAGGTCTTTGAGGCAGAGCGCGAAATGTTGATCCAGCCTCCCAAGGAATTCGACGGATACCGTCTGGAGCATTGCCGGGTGTCTTCGACCTGCCTGGTGCACTTCGACCGCAACCGCTACAGCGTGCCGTGCGAGGCGGCCGGGAAAGTCGTGCAGGTCAAGGCTTACGCGGGATGGCTCAAGGTTGTGGACGGCAGTAAGCTGATTGCCGAGCACAAGCGGGAGTTCGGCCGCGACAAGACCGTCTACGATCCCTGGCACTACGTCCCATTGCTTGATCGCAAGCCAGGGGCGCTGCGCAACGGAGCTCCATTCACGGCGTGGGAACTACCCGAGGCCATCGAGCAGGTTCGCGAGGTCTTGCGACGTTACGACGACTGGGATCGACAGTTCGCCGGGATTCTCACCGCCGTGCCCAGCCGTGGCCTCGATGTGGTCGCAGCGGCCTGCCAGACGGCGTTGCGCCAGCGCACGGTGAGCAAGGACGCAATTTTGAGCATCCTCAACCGTCAGCAGGATAGCGAGCCCGAGGCGGCAGTCAGCATACCCTCACGCCTGGAACTCGGGTGCCTGCCTGTTGCCGACTGCGGCCGCTACGACCGCCTCCTGCGAGGTGCGCATGCTGCGCAATGACGTGTTGGACATGCTCAAGGAACTGGGTCTGAGCGGGGCTCACTGCGCCTATGACGGACTGCTTGAGCAAGGTCGCAGGACCGGTTCGACGCCGGAAAAGATCCTCCTGGAGTTGCTTCGGGCGGAGAAGGCCGAACGCCACATGCGCAGCATCCGTTACCGATTGGGGATCGCCAAGTTTCCCGTGATGAAGGATCTGGAGGGCTTCGACTTCCCATCCTCGGCGGTGGGCGAGGACGGGATCAGGGCGCTGTGCCAGGGCGGGTTTATGGAGGCTCGGACGAACGTCGTCTTTGTCGGCGGCACGGGCACCGGCAAGACGCACCTGAGTGTGGCCATCGGCATCCACTGCATCCGCAGCGGGGCCCGGGTACGCTTCTTCAACCTGCTGGACCTGGTCAACAAGCTCGAACAGGAAAAGGCGGAGGGCAAGGCCGGGCGCTTGGCCGAGACCCTCGCCCGCTTCGACCTGATCATCCTGGACGAACTCGGCTACCTGCCATTCTCCCGGTCCAGCGGGCAACTGCTCTTCCATCT
>JAVESM010000031.1:0-24506 GCA_034006605.1 Pseudomonas sp.
TCGCACTACCAGCGGTCGTCTTACCTTTAGCGCCTTTATCACCCAAAGCATTTAAAGTTAAGTTACCGCACTTGGTATCATTAAAACTATTTGTCACAGTCAGTGTATAACCACCACCACCGCCAGCCAAACCGACTGTATATTTATTAGTCGGTGAATTGGCACTCGACAAACCCAACTTAGCAATATCAGCAACAGCCGTTACATAGGCATTATTTTGCGAAAAATAACGCTCTTGCCGTGCAGCAACATCACTTAAGAACGCTTGCCCTTCGGTACGGTTACCACGTTTTACATACTCGTCATAACTCGGATAAGCAATTGCTGCGAGAATGCCAATAATCGCAACAACGATCATCACTTCGATAAGGGTAAAGCCTCTATTTGAGTGTTTCATATATTCACATCTCTTTATCTAGAGTAAATAAAAAGCGGAGAGACTGAACTCTCCACTTTTCTGTACATTATGCGTCAGGGACCATACGCCATGATTGACGGCCCATTGACTGTGCTGGAGGCGCAATATCCTCTTCATCGCCAGGCGCATTGGCAGTAAAGCCTTTCTCACCCTGACTGATAGAAACACCACCCTCTGAGCCAAACTTAATTCCAGAGACAATAGCACCAGCTGCCGTACGTGTATCAAGTGCATGGTGCAGCGTACGCCCACCAGTGGCAGGGTTGATTGCATACAACCAGTTGGTCGAGCCATTGGCACATGGGTCATCATTTGGCACCAAGCTTTGCACCAACAGCATTGAGCCAAGTGTGCGCATATTTTCAACGATCATTTCACCATCGAATGTTGTACCAGCACCAGACTTAAGATCTAAACGCCAGCCTTTTTTTAGAACTGGTTTTGTAGAGTCAAAACCTGTGTACCACTCAACCGCAGTATTACTTATAATACGAGCAACACGTGTTTTACCTGATACAAGACCGGTACCTGTGGTTTGTTCGGTAATGGTTTGCACTTGTAAGCTACTCAGAGGAATATTACCACCCGCTTCAGATGTAGTTTCTGCCTTAGTGCTCTGATCCCAAATGCCGTACAAACTTTGCGCAAAATCATCGACGCCTGACTTGTCACCTTTTTCAAAATACTTACCGGTACCAAACATCACTAAGTAACCTTTTCGGGTTGGATGACGTACCAAGTTTGGAGCAGAGGTAATTGGCTGACGTTTACTACCCGCTGTAGAGATTGCAGTAAACATTGGCTGACCACCGTAGGATACTTTGAACTTACTATCGCCATCATTTTTCTTACCATAACTACCGTTACTTGGCGGTGTTACTGTTGGTGCAGATGCGCTATTACCCAGCAAATCAAAACGCCATAGATTACCGTGTAAGTCGCCCGCATAAGCATAGTCAGCAATACCGTCCGAATCATAATCAGCTAAACGCGGAGTGGATAAACCATTAGACGTTTTCAAAGCACTTTCAACTTCTAAGCTTTTAATCATTTCCCCAGTGACGGCATTAATAACATACAAGGCAGCTTTACCAGTGCTCGCACCCTTACCCTCATAACCGTTACCTGTTACTACCGCCCACTGTCCGTTATGCAAGCGCGCTACAGTAGGCTGCGGGAAACTGTAGCCTGGTTGTACACCGAGTTTATTAGCCTCCACAGAGTTCTCATCAAACTCCCAAAGCAATTCAACTTCATCTGGCTTAGTGATATCTAGAGCAAACAAGCCCTTACCACCCGCGCGCAATGTACCAACTAAAATCGTGCGCCACTTAGTACCGTCATATACATCAGCAACCACTGGGGTGCCATCAACGTAATATTGGTGACTGTATTTTTTATAGGTCAACTCTCTTAGCTTTGGAAAAACAGTGGTTGGAATAAACGCAAACGTCTCTGCACCAAGCTGTGTCTCAAAAGCATGCAACATACCGTCATTACCACCAATATACAGACGCTCCTTACGGTCCTTAATGCTTTCCATAAAAGTAGTATAGGCAGTGTTAGCTTCAGTGCCTGTTTGCTCCAAGCGGTTCGCAAAGCCCTCTAAATAACGTGCGCCTGAGACAATAACAGGCTGTGAGCCAAGGAAGTCACCGAGCACAGAAGCACGACGACGGAATTGGTTATCACCATCACCTTCCTTGCTTTTATCACCACGTATATACTTAATGCGCTCCTTCCAAAGACCATCTGACTTACCTGTCTCTGGATCAATATTTAACAGAGCAGCAAGGCTAGCCGCCTCATCGTCCTCACCAGCATTGCTTTCCACAAAAGATTGCAAACCAGCACCTGTACTATCAGCAATCATAATGTTACGACTAGCAGCAGCAGGCAGCATATCCTTAGCATTCCAGCCTGACTCAACAACATCTTCAAACACTCCAGTCGTTGAGTTATAGCGACGGTACTTTTTCACCTTTTTAATATCGCCAGTCCAACCTTCGGTATTATCAAATGACGACTGATAAGAATACGAAGCTAAACGCTCATCAGCACCTGGAGCCTCAGCCTCTAACGAGCTACTGGTACCCGGCATTGCAGCAGAAGATTTTCGATCAGCAATACGATCTAAAATATCTTTAAATGCCTGCACCATCGCCTCAGGACTATCGACACTGTAGAACTCACCACGTGAGTTAAGCGCCGCATGCCAAAGATCATGAACCTTATTTTCATCTTTAGCGCTGGCCGATGGCCAAGAAGCTGCTCCAGACAAGAGATCTTTATATCCTGGACCGGCATGAGTACTGCCTTCCCAAGGAATACCAATATCCTCATTACCCAACGACGTGGTTAAGCCTAAACCCATAATAAAGTTACTCATGCTTTGCCAAGTAGCCGGATTATTTCTTGGATCCCAATATTCAGCATCTGGATCAGTTAAGTTCTTATATGGAATATAGGCAGGAACTTCATTACCTAAATTGCTTAAATCAGTTGACCAATAATGAAAAGCGTAATCAGCCAGAGTTTTAGTTGCGCTATCAGCATAAGGTTTCTGCTGAGCATACCCCTTACCATCTGGGAGATCTCTAGAGTTAGAATCATTATTTTCAGGTTGATTTAAACCGCCATCACCATTCCAAGTACCGTCTGTCATAACAATATTATAACTTGGACGGCAGGCATAAGCTGTACCACTGTTAGTAGCAGGGTCTTTAACCCAAGCTTTAGTGCCTTTAAGAAACTCACCGGACCTTATCATAGCACTACGAAGAGGCGTACCTTGCGCATCATTAAATCGAGTCTCACTATAAAGCCAGTCATAAAACTTAGCCTTATGTAAGCTAGAATAGTTCTGAAATTTATTTACACCGCAACGACTACCACGGCTACTCGAAGAACTACTTATATCTAAGTTAGTGCAATGAATTAAGCTCTGCCAGGTAAAGCGCACATCACTGGATAAATTATAGAATGCAACGCCTGCTGCAGAAACGGTTGCCAAAGCACGAGTTTTATAAAAAGAATACCAGTTGGCAAAGTTCTGCCTTCCATCAACAAAAGAATCGTCGGGCCTCTTTAATCGGTTCCCTGATTGATCATAGGCAGACTCTGCACCGACCCAGCGCAGTCGATAACAAGCCTCCCCGCCGGCGTATTTATCATTTTTATTAGCAGCACAATTACCATTATCAAGGCTTTCATCAAACTCATAGTAATATGCTGGCATTGAACTTGAGAGCATCGAAGCTGTGTATGTACCTGAAGACCCATTGCAGTATACAACTGGAGGTGTATAACTTCTGCCAGCTATATTTAAGGTAGGAATACTAGTAACTGAACAACTATTCGATTGATTTCGTTTAATAGTAAAGCTTCCACCTAACATAGTGCATGATGCCGTATTGCCGTTTGAATAAAGATTAACAGAGCATGCAAAATCTAGCTCTGGATTATTGGCTGTAGAATAACCAGAATTTGGTATATTGTGAGTATGCACAACCTTATAGTTTTTACTTAAATCAATCTTATCATCATCTGGTTTATACCCATTTACCGGAGCTGCAGTAAAACTGGTTTTTAATTTCTTATTAGACCCTATTAACTCATCGCCGCTACTATTAAACTCGGGCGGAATATCATAAATAGTATTAGGATTATAATACATTGGGTTTGTATTCGAAGCGCGAAACCGACGATTAACTGTACTACCTATTAAGTCTTCATAAACTTGAAAAGTAGCATCTGGCACATAAGCCCACGCCATCGAAGTAGAATCGTCCAAAGTAAACATCATATTAGGTGAAACACCTTTTGAGACATTTAATGGAACCTGTGTAACATCATCGGCATGAGCGCCCATAGAAGCACTTAACACACCAGCACACACTGCAGCAGAGAGAACGCTCTTACCTAGACTGCTGTATTTATTATATATGTTCATCAAATTATCCTCAGTTCAGTCCAAGGTAGATAACAGCAAGAGTGGACTGGGCAGCCAGTTCATCATTCGCTTGCGCTGTCACTAAGAAAAAGAATGTGCCTTTACCCTCAAGCGCAGCACCGTATTCTGGATTAACCGTCTCATTCTCTGAAGATCCAGACATGGCTCGATAGGTATTCCAGAACGCATATTTATTATCACTTGGCACGAAGTATTTACTCGTATCCGCATCCAAACCACGGTAAGGCATCCAAGCCACGACAGCATTGTCGCCTGCAGCTTGCGATGTTTTACCGGTTTTATTTGCATACTTACTGGTGTAATCGCTGGTTGCTTTAAAGAAGCTAATCGGCGTTTTGAAATAGTCTTCTAGCTCAACATCGGTCATTTCCCATAATAAGCAGGGGCGATTATTACCATACACATTGAGCTTATTATTTTTAATGCAGTTTTTACCTACATTAGGCTCAAGCTTGTCACGTAAGTAAGCCGGACCATAAAAGCGAAATTCGCCTTCGCGTAATGCAGCATTGGCTAAGTTTTCTAAGCGACCCGTTTCAACACGATTAGCGGTAATACGCGATTCAAGAGTGACTCCGCGCATATTGCTGACCGCAAGAACGGTTAATACAAGTAGCATAACAAGAGCAATAACCAGTACTGCACCTTGCTGTTTTTGAGAGTTAAAATTTCTCATGGCATCACATTCCTTATCGCTTGCGCACCAACAGACACTTGATAAATTTGTTTTTTATCCTGCGCTGCTAAACGTGTCTTTGCATCAGTACCAGCAGTCTCAAGCCATTTCGTATAAATGTTTGAGTCACTATCGCGCTGATTATTACGGCTTACCGCCAGCACCGAATAGCGAACTGCTCGGACAACACCATCGGCAGCAGTCCAAGTACTGGCATCCTCAAATGGATTACTGGCATTGAGTTTCTTCTCATCAATAGGTCCTGAACCAAACTCAATCTTCATATCAGCAATACCATCAATTAACTCAGCAGTAGCACTGCCTTTATTACTGATACAACTCAATGTGCCTTTATTAAGATCCGTAGCATGCGGGGTAAATTTAAGCGCGACATAAATTGTTTCTGCTTGTGAAGGGTAGCCAAATACTTTTTCACTTAAGTCAGCATTAACGCCGTCGCAAATCGGCTCACCATCAAAAGCTGGCTGATAGCGCATACAAAAACCAATCTGACCACTGCTCGCAGCAGGCTTAATGCTGGTAATAACGCCCTCACTAGGGAATGTCTCACAATGTGTATTAAGCACATTGCTTTGCGGAAAAGCATCGATCATTTCTTGGTCAGGCGCACGACGATAGCCAGCTTTACTCAGTAACTCATCGAGCATTAATACCGCAAAACGACTGTTTTCTAAATTGCCGGCTTGGCTCTGCTGAAAGACATAATTGCGTTTATTATCAATATAAACTTGGGTGATACCAAGAATTAAGAAGCTACTGATCGCCAAAGCAACCAATAACTCAACCATAGATAAACCGCGCTGGCGGAAGGCGCTTAACATTTTCATAACTCCACCCGCGTGGTAAATGTGCAAATGTCTGAATCTGAGTTTTTGCCGCAGACTTCTTCTTTACTGCGCCACGCCAACTGAATGGCTAGCGTAGAACCTTTATAAGAAGCACCCGGGCAGTCAGGCGCACCATTAGCATCAAGTTTGAAGCTTGGACAAACCCTAAACGAACCCGCAATGAGATTACTGGCATCAGGTAAAGTTTCTATTACTTGTTTAAGCCAGCAGTCACCTTGCTCTTGTAAACTATTTGCTAAACCCGATGCAGGGCAGTTTGCATCATCTAATTGCAGCTCACCACTGGCGTTGTAAATATCACTACTCGCTACTAGCTCTGTATAAGAGTAACTAATCGGCGGAGTATTATTGAATAGATCATCGCGATGCGAACGCATAATTTCAATTAAATCATTCGATAGGGTGACTGCCGCATTACGGTTTACCGCATCTTGCGTATATTGAATACTTTTACTTTGCAGCGCGACCATACCCAAAATTCCAACCGTGGTTAGGACAATAGTCACTAGAACTTCAATTAAGCTAAAACCTTGACTGCGTTTCATGCTAAGCCTCCGGCGTACAACTGGTGAGCTTGGATGCATCATCTTTATAACCACGCGCATACATTTTAACAACACCGCTGGATTGTATTTCTAACAAATAACCATTAGCGAAATCTGTGTCGCGACATATTGTTATTTTAGCCGCAGCGGATGCTCTACCACTGGGCGAAAAAGTCATATCCAAACTTGCAGGAAGAGTTCGCGGTTGTGCTTGCGCAGTATTGAAGTCAAGTTTGCGTTCAACAGTTGAATCGGCTGTTTGAACCTCCCAAGTATCACCTGCAACAACCTTATAAGTTTTACGCGCTGTCACTGCCTGCCCACGGGCATATTGCAAAAAGGTCTTCAGCTCGTCAGCTTTAGCTTGCACCTGGTTATTGCGGATAAACTGCATGAAATTAGGCACTGCAATCATGGCAATAATTGCCAATAGCGCGAGAGTGATCATCAGTTCTACGAGGGTAAACCCGCGCATGCCTTTTAATCGTGACATGGTGTACTCCAAACGAATTCGTGAGCTAAGCATGGGCAAGCGCTACTGCCCTGTCACTGAGCAGTAGATAATTGGTTTAAACCGCAGGATAGATGGTCAAACAGCGCCGTAAAACGTGACACAAAACACAGTCTCACACCGTTCTTATCCCTAGCAAACAGCACATAGCCTTGTTATAGGCACAGCATTAAAGAATGTTTGCTGATAATCGATGATGCTAAAGTAGTGGCACATCAATGATCTAGCTCATTATTTCACCCAGACTACGCTCTATAATACGCAGCATATGTGAGCTGCTGGAGCATTGCCTGCTGTTTTGTTGTCTAGCACAGCAGTAATCACCATTCAGTTATACTTCGACCCAAGGTTATAAAAATAATGTCGAGATTTTTAGGCTTTATTAGCCAGCGTTTAGTGACTTTTTTACCCAATGAATTAAACACTTGGGAGCTCTGGCAGTTACTGTCACCGCGTCAACACTCATTGCTGCTCAGTCAGCGCCGCGCAACTATGATTGTTAATCGTGTGCGTTTATTTGCCATGCTATTTGCGGTACTCACTCCTGTATGGGGCGTGATCGACATTATGGTGTTTGATTCACCTTTGTGGATACAACTGGCCATTTTACGCTTGATTACCAGCGCTGCTTTCGCTGCTTTATTAATATTTTATAGGCCGACCGGTAGTCTCTTAGATGCCTATCGAGCCATCGCTATTCTCTTCATCATCCCAACCTTGTTTTATATTGCCTCGCATTCGCTACTCAATGGCCACGAACTGAATAATATTTCCGCAGCGGTTGCCACAGGTTATGCTTTTTTACCTTTTGTGCTGATGGCTGGTTTAGCGATTTTCCCGCTGAGCCTTGTTGAAAATATCCTTCTGGCCAGTATTTTATTGGCGGCTCAAGGGTTAGCGGGGTACTTAAACTGGTCCACCCTAAACTGGCCTTCGTTCGCCGGTGGTTTTTGGTTATTAATTTTAATCGCCGGCGTGACTGCACTGGCTAGCACCAGTCAATTGGCATTTATGATCACCCTAGTTCGCCAAGCAATCCATGATCCTTTAACCGGTGTTTTATCACGCGGTAGCGGCAAAGAAATACTTAATATTCAATGGGCTAGCGCACAACGAAACAACCAACCGCTCTCGCTTGCCTTTATTGACATAGACCACTTTAAAAGTATCAATGATGGTTTTGGCCATGAAGCTGGCGATGAAATTTTGCGTGATTTTGTAAAACAGCTCGGTAACAACCTGCGCAGCTCAGACAGCCTGTTACGTTGGGGTGGTGAAGAGTTTTTATTGATTATGCCTAACACTAGCTTAGAAAAAGCACGTCACGCACTGGAGCGCATGCAATCCAAGGGTTTTGGTGTGCGACCTGACGGCAAAGCACTAACGGCAAGTATTGGTTTAGCTGAACACATTACCGACCAACTACAAAATCACCAGCAACTCTTGGAGTTGGCTGACAAACGTATGTACCAAGCCAAGCAGGCAGGCAGGCCGTAATCAAATATGCACCGAAGGTTAATAAGACTGTAAACACCAGCCCGACAACAAAAGCTGCGCGTTCAGCACAATAGCTTCGCAGCCACCCACGGGTATGGTTAGAATAGAGCACTTTCTTCCAAGGGTATGAGCCGGTTATGTCCAAGCAAGCACTACAGCCAAAAGGCAATTTCCCCAAAGCCAGTTTCTGGAAGCGTATCGCTGCGATTTTTTACGACTTTATGCTCTGTGTTGCCCTCGTCATGGTGATCACCATGCTGTATCAACAAGGCGTATTACGCATGATCTACGGCTCACAAGTACTACAAGAAATGGCTGAAAGCAAAATGCTCGACATCGACCCCGTGCTTTCAACCATTTTATTTATCTCAGTGTTTGCCTTTTTCGCTAAATTCTGGACGCACGGCGGGCAAACGCTGGGCATGCAAGTGTGGGGCATTCGCGTGCAAAATGCAGATGGCAGTGCCATTGACATCTGGCAAGCACTGTTGCGTTTTCTAATTGCGCTACTCTCTTGGTTACCAGCGGGTTTAGGCTTCTGGTGGATGTTATTCGATAAACAGAAACGCACTTGGTCTGATATGTACTCAGGCAGTGATGTTGTGCAACTGCCGAAGAATATCCACAAGAAGTAAGTTTTTCCGCAGCAACGTGCTTATTTACCGCTTAGTTTAGAGAGAGTGTAGTGTCGGCCTTAGCCATTGCTTCGGGAATGAATTCCCTCCTACAGAACACCACAGACTCCGAGATAAACACCATCCAGCAAAACACCACAGACTTTAGGGCAAACACCATCCGGAAAAACAGCACAGGCTGAGGGGGGGACACTCCTCCGGCAGCTATGGCAATCTGCTGCGGGAGAGAATTTATTCTCGACAAAACCTAACAAACCACATTGCAACAGCAGAGCAAAGCTAGAGAATTTCGGTGCACGACTGCACAATGTCTGGGCAACAACTCAAAACAAGCATTCACCACAATTTGACGAATAGGTTTGCGCCTACTCCATTGGTCTTCCATAATACGCGGCTAATGTTGTTATCTGTAGGCGCGTTTCCTCATGGCGAAAAAACTATACATCGAAACCCACGGCTGCCAAATGAACGAGTACGACAGCTCGCGCATGGTGGATTTATTGGGCGAACAGCAAGCCATGGAGCTCACCAAAGATGCAGCAGAAGCAGACCTCATCGTCCTCAATACCTGCTCCATTCGTGAACGAGCACAAGATAAAGTGTATTCACAACTCGGTCGCTGGCGTGAGCTGAAAATCGCCAATCCTGATTTAGTGATTAGCGTCGGTGGTTGTGTGGCCAGCCAAGAAGGCGCCGCCATTCGTGAACGCGCACCTTATGTTGACGTGGTGTTCGGCCCACAAACCTTACACCGTCTACCTGAAATGATTGATGCCGCGCGCAGTACCGGCCAAGCACAAGTCGACGTGTCCTTCCCTGAAATCGAAAAATTTGACCGCCTGCCCGAACCACGTATTGATGGCCCAACGGCTTATGTGTCAGTCATGGAAGGCTGCAGCAAGTATTGCAGTTTCTGCGTCGTGCCTTATACGCGTGGTGAAGAAGTCAGCCGTCCGCTGCCAGATGTTCTCAAAGAAGTACGCCACTTGGCAGAGCACGGCGTACGCGAAGTCACCCTATTGGGTCAAAACGTCAACGGTTACCGTGGCGACAGCGGTAATGGCGAGATTGCTGACTTTGCTGAACTGCTGCGTCTCGTTGCAGAGATCGACGGGATTGATCGCATTCGTTATATGACTTCACATCCACTGGAGTTCTCTGACTCACTGATTGATGCGCATGCCAACATTGCAAAACTGGCCAAATACTTACACTTACCTGTGCAATCAGGCTCTGATCGTATTTTATCCGCAATGAAGCGCAACCATACTGCACTTGAATACAAATCACGTATTCGCAAACTCAAAGCCGCCGTGCCGGATATCTTAATCAGCTCAGATTTTATCGTCGGCTTCCCTGGCGAAACTGAAAAAGACTTTGAGCAAACCATGCAACTGGTTGCTGATGTTGATTTTGACTTTTCCTACTCATTTATTTACAGCCCACGCCCCGGTACACCGGCGGCAGAACTGAAAGATGACACCCCTGAAGAAGTGATTAAACATCGCCTTGGCCTCTTGCAACATCGCCTACAACAGCAAGGCTTTGCTCATACCCGTCGGATGGCAGGCACGGTGCAACGCATTCTAGTTAACGATTATGCGAAAAAAGATCCGGGGCTTTTACAAGGCCGTAATGAAAATAACCGCATCGTTTACTTTCGCAGCAATAACCCAGCTTTGATCGGTCAATTTGTTGATGTATTTATTGAAGAAGCCAAGCCATTCACCTTACACGGCAGGCTCATCGAGTAAGACATCGAGTCACTAGACACGCGTCTCACTCAAAAAAACGCAGTTATTGCAAACAATACTAGCGCAGCGTGCTGCTTTCTGATAAGTTCGCCCGCTTGTGAGCGTAGAGGTCACCTAAACGGCTTGTCGTGACGGTGTTTTACGTAGTGATTTTGAGCGTTTGAGAGGCGGACCTATGCCCAGTAAAGCAAAAAAAGAAAGCAGCCAGTTGATCCGTGCTTTCGTCCCTTACAAAGAAGCCAAGGGCGAAGAGTATATGAGCGAGAACATGCGCGCTCACTTCACCAATATTCTTAATCTTTGGAAAAAAGAGTTGATGGAAGAAGTGGACCGTACTGTGAACTACATGCAGGACGAAGCCGCTAACTTTCCTGACCCCGCTGACCGTGCCAGCCAAGAAGAAGAATTCAGCTTGGAGCTGCGCACTCGTGATCGCGAACGCAAACTGATCAAGAAGATCGATGAAACCATCGGCTTAATCGAAGATGAAGAATACGGCTGGTGTGACGCCTGCGGTATCGAGATTGGTATCCGTCGTCTCGAAGCACGTCCAACTGCAACAATGTGCATTGACTGTAAAACTTTGGCTGAAATCAAAGAAAAGCAAATGGGCTCTTAAATTTAAGCTGCTACATAAAAAAACGGAGCCTTACAGCTCCGTTTTTTTATGTCTTGAATTTGACCTGTATCGACTACAAGTCGATACAGCCCTGCAAACCTGCCACGGAGATAAATCCCCGCCTACAACACTCAGTTTTCGTCGCTTGCTAACGCACTGCGTAACTCTGCTAATGCCTCTTTACATGCTTCATCTGTCGCATACTGCTGACTTTGCGCAATGCACTCGCCCTCTAACCAAACGCTCAACTGCTGATCCGCTTGACGCACATCCAAGTCATCCGACGCAGTTTGCACGTACTTAGAGGCCATACCTGCAGCGCGGCCATCAGCAAAAGCCTTGGATAACAACAGGTCGTCACCTTTGCTATTAAGAACACGAAAGCGAAAACCCTCATCATCACGAAAGCTCACCACACGACTGACTTTCTTAACTTTTTTCTTAACCGTCGACAGATCCACACCTTGTACGGCAAAACTGCGCAAGCCAACAGACTCGCGTAACTGCTGTAAAAATGGCGCAGCGATTTTGCGGGCTTTTGCAGCGCCAGCCTGCAAGATATCTTCCAGTTCACTGGGTTTCGTCAACAACGCATGATAACGCTCACGCGGTTCGCTTAACTGCTCATCCAGCAAACTAAACAAGCGCTGCTTAGCCTCACCCCAAGCTAAACCACTTTGTAACTCAGCACGCATAACGGCTTGCTCAGCAGGGCTAGAAAACGCTTGATAGAGCGTAAACAAATGCGAGTTATCCGGATCTTTTGCTTCACCCGGTAATTTCGAATCTGTAACAATTCGCGAAATAGCATTTTTCAATTCTTTACTGGAAGAAAACAACGGGATCGTATTGTCGTAACTTTTCGACATCTTACGCCCATCTAAACCAGGCAAGGTTGCAACACTTTCTTCAATCACAGCTTCAGGCAAGGTGAATAAATCACGACCTTGACCAAACAAATGATTAAAACGCTGAGCAATATCACGAGCCATTTCCACGTGCTGAATCTGGTCACGACCAACCGGCACCTTATGCGCGTTAAAGATTAAAATATCCGCCGCCATCAATACGGGATAACTGAACAAACCCATGCTGATACCAGCATCAGCATCGGCGCCCAGCGCTTCATTTTGCTCAACCGAAGCTTTATATGCATGCGCACGGTTTAATAAACCTTTAGATGCAACACAGGTCAGCAACCAAGTCAGCTCTGGGATCTCCGGAATATCGGATTGACGATAAAAGGTTGCCCGCTCAACATCTAAACCACCGGCCAGCCAAGTTGCTGCAATCTCTAAACGTGAACGCTGAATGCGCGCCGGATCATCACATTTAATCAGTGCGTGATAATCGGCCAAAAAGTAAAATGACTCAACATCGTCAGCATGACTTGCAGCAATCGCAGGGCGAATCGCACCAGCATAGTTACCCAGGTGAGGGGTGCCCGTGGTGGTAATTCCGGTTAAAATTCTTGTACTCATTTTTGCTTAATCACTTCTGCAGAAAATTAAAGGCGCTCAGCAACCAACTGTTTCAGCTCGGGTAGACGGCCATGAAAAAAGTGTCCACATTCTGCCACTTTTAACAGGCTATGGGGCGTTGTTAAGCAGCTCGACCACTGATAAACCAATTCAGGATCAATCACTTCGTCATCTTCAGGTTGAATAACGGTTAAATGCGTGTGTTGCGCCAGCGGATGCTGCTGATCAAAACGCATCACCGCTGGGGCGACTAAAAACACTTGGGCTAAATCTACGCCGGCCTGCTCAAGGCGTCCGGACAAACTGCCAGCGACAAAGCCACCAAAAGAAAAACCTAATAAGTACACCGGCAAACCTGGATGCTGCACTTGCAGCCACTCAACTGCGGCTTGCGCATCATCCACTTCGCCGCTGTGCATATCATGCTCACCCTCACTCTTACCGGTACCGCGGTAATTAAAACGTAACGTCGCCAAGCCACTGTCACGTGCAGTGCGCTGTAAAGTCGACACCACTTTATTAAGCATGGTGCCACCTTGGCTGGGATTGGGATGACAAATTAACGCGATACCTCGCGCGTCGGCAACAGACAAATGCAACGCTTCTAAAGCACCGACTGGGCCATTAATCATTACAGAATTTTCACGCACTAACAAAAAGAACTCCGTGACCCCACATGGGGTAAATTCGTCTAGTGGCAAGTATTTTCGATAAAGCTGATACTGTCGCACTAAGGAGCCTGATCAATGCTGTACAGAACAGGCATAAGTGGTTAACGTAAAGCAAAGCCGTTTAAAGAGGAAGTCTTGTGGAACAGTCACTCCCCGTTTGGTTAATCCCAGCGCTCACGCTAGTGGGTGGAATTATTATTGGCCTTATTTTAGCACGCGTGTTGCGCCGTGCTGCCCCTGGAAAAACTCAACGTCAACTGGATGATCTCCAAGAGCGCTTTGATAGCTACCAAAGCGAAGTTGTCTCGCATTTTAACACGACCGCTGGTTTAGTTAAGAAGCTCACACAAAATTATCAGGACGTGCAACAACACCTCTCGCAAGGTGCTGAACGTTTAGCTTTAGATGAGGTTGCACGTGAGCATTTATTAGCCAGCTTGGTTGATGAGCCAAAAGTTCGTGAACGCCTCAAAAGCTCACAAGACAGTCAGTTTGATGAGCAAACAGAAGCTCCTCGCGATTACGCCACTAAGCACACAGGCGATCCAAGCATGCTCGCCGAAGGCTATGGTTTGAAACGCGAATCTTGATCTTCAGCCAGTAAACAAAAAGGAGCTCACTTGGAGCTCCTTTTTTATGCGCTGAATAAATCGTATTTTCTAGCTTGTTGTCGGTGGACGTATACCAATCGTAGCGGTCAAGGTTACCGGATCACCGTTGCGTAAAATCTTGATATCGATCTGTTCACCCGGTGCCATGCGCGCCACTTGATTCATCGAGCTGCGGCCATCTTGAGCGTTTTCATCGGCCAGTTGCAAAATCACATCACCAGGTTGCAAGCCCGCTTTCGCTGCAGGACCACCACTATAGACACCAGCAACCAATATTCCAGGACTGTTGAGCAAACCAAAAGACTCCGCTAACTCGGGGGTTAAAGCTTGTACCTCCAAGCCCAACCAGCCACGCACCACCTGCCCATCTTCAACAATCGAACGCATCACATCCATAGCCAACTTGACCGGAATCGCAAAACCAATCCCTTGCGAGCCCCCTGAACGCGAGAAAATAGCAGTATTAATACCCAACAAGTTACCCTGCGCATCAACGAGCGCTCCGCCCGAGTTTCCTGGGTTAATCGCCGCATCCGTCTGAATAAAGTCCTCGTAGGTATTAAGTCCCAGTTGATTACGCCCAGTGGCACTAATAATACCCATCGTGACCGTTTGTCCCACGCCAAATGGATTACCAATTGCCAGCACCACATCACCAATGCGCATGTCATCAGAGCGTCCTAAAGTGATTGCCGGTAAATCAGGCAAATCAATTTTTAAAACAGCCAAGTCAGTTTCCGGATCACTACCAATCACTCGAGCCAAGGTTTCACGGCCGTCTTTAAGCGCTACGATAATTTGATCAGCACCCGTTGTGACATGATTATTGGTCAGTAAATAGCCCTCCTTACTCATTAAGACGGCAGAACCTAAGCTCGACTCCATACGTTTTTGTTGCGGTAAATTGTCACCAAAAAAACGCCGAAAAGCCGGATCACTGTACAACGGCTGAATCGGCTTGCTCACCACTTTTGCCGTATATAAGTTAGCCACAGCCGGAGACGCTTGACTCACTGCGCTAGCATACGAGGCCGGCCCTTGACGGGTTTGCCGCGTGAAAGGCGCCTGTAATAGATTTACATTGGCACTCGGCAGTCCCACCCAGCGCGGAAAACGCTCAATCAACAATAACGCCACTAGTAAACCAGCGACTAATGGCCAGCCATAACTTTTCAAAACGCGGAGCATACAGGATTCCCAAATCAATAATAACGCAAGCTAATAAACCGCTAAAAGCATAGGCCTCATCCAACAAGGGTCTGCAGTTCTCACTAAAATACGCGGTAAAATCGCCATTAACGATAACAAGAGGCATTATAGAGTGCTGTTAGTGATTAAAGCATCGCCCATTCACATTAAGGAACAATTATGTCGGTTGCACGTAACCATTTACTCAAAGAAATCGAGCAGTTTTTAAACGTCAACGCCATTAGTGATTACTGTCCCAATGGTTTACAGGTCGAAGGCAAAACACACATTCAGCGCATTGTCAGTGGTGTCACCGCCAGCCAGGCCTTAATTGATGCAGCCATTGAGCTGCAAGCTGATGCGATATTGGTACACCACGGTTATTTTTGGAAAGGCGAAGATCAACGGGTGATTGGCATGAAGCAGCGTCGCTTAAAAGCGTTGCTCACTCACGATATCAACCTACTGGCCTATCATCTACCGCTGGATGTGCACCCTGAAGTGGGCAACAACGTGCAACTTGCGCAGCGTTTAGGCTTGACTGTAACCGGTCCTCTACAACCTGATAACCCTCGCAATGTGGGTTTAATCGGCGAGCTGGAAACATCGATATCTGCGACTGAATTTGCTAAGCGCATGGAGCAGGTACTGGATCGCAAGCCATTAGTGATTGATCATCAACAGCCGATTAAACGTGTCGCTTGGTGTACCGGTGGCGCGCAAGGCTATATCGAGCAGGCGATTATGGCGGGCGCGGATGCATATATTACCGGCGAAGTATCCGAGCGTACATTTCATGAAGCGCAAGAAAATGGCATCAGCTTCTTCGCTGCCGGCCACCACGCGACTGAGCGTTACGGTGTGCAAGCACTAGGCGAGTGGTTGGCGCAACGTTTTGGCATTGAGCATCATTATGTTGAGTGCAATAACCCAGTGTGATGTTTGTGTGGAGTGCTTTTTAACGCAAATTGTAGAGCGGGCGCTTGTGCCCACGCAGCTAACACGCAATTAAACTGTAGGTCGCTCTTCAGGCCGACAAACCCATAAAATCGACACCTTTGCTCAAGTATCAAGTGCTCTGAGCCGGCAATAAAAACTTTGGGGGGCTTGGCAATATCGGTGCATGCCGTACCTCGTGCATGCTGCCTTCCCCTCCACGGGGCGTCGCACCCCAAGTCGGGCGCTACGTCATCCATGGCTACGCTTATCGCAGCACGCACGAAGCACTTGTTGAACAATGGCTGCGTTGGCAAGCGTTGTGTGGAGCGCTTTTTACCGCAAACTGTAGGACGGGTTCGTCGACGGAAGAACACTCATCCTGAAGTACGGCATGTGCCACATTAGAACGCACTACACTACAAACTGCGCAAAAACGCCTCTAAGTTGACACGCTCGATTGGAGTCAGACCAAGAGGCTTAAGGAGCGGTGAGGTTTGCGGAAAGTGTTCGTCTTCGAGCTGGTCAACACGGCGTTTATGTTGCGGCATACCCGCGTTATACATATTAATTACACCCCACAAGTACGGAAATAAACCGTTGTGCATCCACGGCCCAGTTTGCCCGACCAAACGCAGCGACGGCGTACGAAAACGTCCGACATCCTCAGGCTGCTCAGTGACTTCATGACGGCCTAAATCCTCGTACTGTCGCCCATAATAGGTTAAACCCAGATTATGAAACTGATCATCGCTTAACGCTGGACCATTATGGCAATGCATGCAGCGACCCTTGGTACGAAACAGGTGTAAGCCATGGATTTGCTCAGCATTTAAAGCCGTGCGTTCGCCCTGCATAAAGCGCTCAAAGGCCGTATCACGTGGCAAGAGTGAACGCTGATAGCTGGCCAGTGCTTGGGCAATACCCTGAACTGTGACCGGCTGATCAAACACTTTGGCAAACTCGCGCGGATAATCGTCCGTGGCTTGCAAACGCACGACCAACTCATCCACGTTAAAGGCCATTTCAACGGGGTCTTCAATGGGTTTCAGCGCTTGCTCTTCTAAGCTACCAGTGCGGCCATCCCAAAACGGTGCATGACTAAAGCTGCTCATGGTAATGCTCGGCGAATTACGGCGACCTTGCCGTTGCTCATGCCCGGTCGAGACTTTTTCACCATCACTAAAACCCAGCTCAGGTTTATGACAACTGGCACAGGACACATCTTTATTACGTGATAATTGTGGATCAGAAAACAAGCGCTGGCCTAGGGCAACTTTAGCCGCCGTCGATGGATTATTGGCGGTAGTAGGCGCGTGCTCAGGCAGCGCTGCCAGCTCTTGCCACTCAACGCCCTGATCAATCTGCGCCGCTGGCCATGAGCTGACTGGGCCCTGGTAAAGTTGCTGCACACAGGTTAAGTCGGCGGCGGACAGATACTTGCCCTCACCCGCTGAGGTTAATTCGCAGGCATTGAGTAATGGACTACAGAGCAATAATGCACCGAACCACAACCCTTTAAATTCCACTTTAATCACGTTACTAACACCTTAAAAACGGTAGCCCACTTCCAGCCAGAACTGTCGACCAATCTCATAGGTCGGCACATTATTGGCCAGTGAATTACTCCCTTCGGTGACCACTTTTTTATCCAAGACATTAAAAATATCGACATTGACAAAGGCCGCCTGATCTTTAGAGAACGGCAAGTCCCACGCAATGCGCATATCCCAAGTCACTGCTGCTGAATACTGAATCTCATCCCAGACATTGATCAACTGGCCTTGGTAATCAACCTTTTTTCCCGTAGTACCGGCCTTGGCATAACCCGCGCGGTAACGCAAAAAGTTACTCAAAGTCAGGTTGAAGGCATCCATTTGCGTGATGGTATTTAAACGCGCCGTCCAAGGCCTATGGAAGTTATCCGCCGGACGATCGGCGTAATGAATCACGCGACCTTTGTATTGAATATAGTCGTTTTCATAATACTGACCGGCTTCGGTGGAGTCGCTGTAATCTGGTGCATTGGACTTACTTTTGGTCCAGTCCAGCGCCAGTAGTGCGGCGGTCTGTGTGCCCGCAAATTCAAGCGACTGTAGTGGCTGCGCTGTCAGGGTAATAATATCGGCGCGACTGCGGCCATCATTAGTATAGGTGCTATAGCTTTTCGATAATGTAGGGTCGGTTGACGGCTGCCCGAGCGTATCACCCTTGACCTGAATCACTTGATCTTTGCCAGTACGATTCACATATTTCAAACCCAGCTCAACACCGGCAACACGCTGTTTCAGACCGAGCACCCATTCATCGTCATAAGGGATATCGAGCGTATTAAATAGCGTGCTATTGGTAGCCTGCGCAGTTGTTTGCCAGTCAGCATTAGTATTGGCACGCGTATCGGTAAAGCGCAGACGGTTGCGACCATCCTGCAAGCGCCAGCTGCTGATATTACGGCCGTAATAGCGGTTTGCACCGGCAGTAAATACCGTGCTTTGATCAGCAAACACATCGTATTCCACTGCCAAGCGTGGGGCTACGGTGGTTTTTTGCATATAATTATCATGATCTAAGCGCACACCTGGACGTACTTGTACACGCCCTATATGGATATCGTTTTGCAGGTAAGCCGCTAATTCACGGGTTGTAAAGTCAAACTCGCCGGTAGTAAAACGAGTACGTTGGCTTAAGTATTGGCCAGTCCAACCATTAATAGTTGGACTGATTAAACAGGCATTGGCCAGACTGCCATCCGCGCGAACACAGCTGCTGGCTTGTTTGGGCGATACATAGGTTCCACTTTCTGTCAGACGCTCATAATTGACATGCTGCCAACTGGCCTCCAGCCCGGTACTCCAATGCTGAGTAATAGAGCCTGTCTGCCAAGGCAAACCATTGATTGCAAGCTTATATTGGTAAGTCTTTTGTTTTTGCTCAATATCACCATAGCCGCCATCCAAACTGAGTGTGGTCGGCTTATCACCAATCCCCCAATCTGTCGCAACTGATTTACGCCAGGTAAAGTAATCGTTTTCATCAGAATCACGTGATTGCTCTAGCGCGCCGTAAGCTAAGTTCTGTTCAATATAGGCCCAGTCGGTATCCCACTTCAGCTTGAGCGCATACTGCTGACCGCCACTTTTTAAATCTACGCCAGAGTTCATCACGTTGGCAGCAAAATAATGATTGGTTTCCGGCGCATGCGTAACCGAACCTTCAAGGATTAACGCATCGCTGATTTGCCAATGTGCTTTGATAAAATAGTTATCAATCTCACGTTTCTGCGTTTCTTTGTGATAACCCATTCTCTCAACGTTATTAGCTGAGTACATGCTTAAAGGAATGGTTGAACGCTTTTGACTAAAGCTGCCCATAAGGCCAAAATTTTCGGTGAGATGCCCTTCTAAAGTGCCGCGAGTAGTCATTTTAGTGAACTCTGGCTGATCAGCTGCACGGCCAGAACTCTCAAAGCTTTCTTGCTGAGATTTATCAATATGATAGCGCGTCCACGATGAGCGCGTGGTTTGCGCGGAGATTTTACCGTGCAACTCCTGACTGGGCGCACGGGTATTAGCTTCCACGACACCGCCAGTAAAACGCCCATAGGCGGCAGGCACGTTCGAGTCATACACAGTAATACTGTCGAGTAAATCCGTGTCCAGCGCCAAGCCTTGGCTGCGCCCTGGCGCAGAGGCTAATAAAGCAGGGTTATCTTCCGCAGGATCAATATCGTTATTGAAACCCACACCATCAACAATAAAAGCGTTTTGGTAAAACTGTGCACCGTTGATACTGATATTCGCAGGGCTTATTTCACCGGGTGTTTTACTGCTGAGCTGTGCGTTATCAAACTGCACGTTGGGATGGATTTTCAGCACACTCGTGAGATCACCATTGCCGCTGGGACGGTTCTCCAGAAACTCACGATCAAATTTCATTTTACCCATACTGGATGCGCGATCAGCCACCACGACAGAAATGGGCAGGCTCATCGTGTTAGCCGTGCCCGCTGATTTAGGAAGAATGACTAAACGCTTACCCTGCAGCGACCACTCAACCTGCGCACTGTTCAGCAATCGATGCAATAAGCTGTTCAAATCACCATTGAGTTCAGACATTTTTTGCGAGGATAAATGCTCAAGCCCCTCGACTTTAATACCAGCGTTACTCGTGAGCTGTTGCACTGCTTGCGACAATGACAAAGCTGGCAAGTTAATCTCAGCTGGCTGCGCATGAGCCTGTGCCAGACTCATAACTCCAACTAAGTAAGTTCCAACAGCCAGCCGTTTCTGACGCTTAAGCACAAAGCACCCCTAGTTCGAGCAAAATAAAGGCGCGCATTATTCCATTAATGATAATTGATATCAACGGATATCAATTATCATTAACATCTGAAAGAAATTCCTATACCACATCACCCTCCTGTTTCGACCTCAAATATTGCACAACCCAACATGCAAGACTCTGTGAGAGCGAATTTATTCCAAATAAAAGCCAGCCTGTAGCCTCTAGGCCAAATCAAGCCTCGGCGGCAAGAGCATTGTAAATATCTCAGCCAACGCGTATTCAAAGTACTCTCAGACCAATGACAGGATAGCCTGACCACTCCATATATATATCTATTCTTTTTAGTTCTTAATAAGCATTTCATTAGAACTAACATGCCATGCTAAAGTGTTCCTCATCTTATTCCATACCCATTTAGAACAATCAAAGCCAAATCAGGCGCAATATCTAGCAAAGTGAGCACAGCATGGCCGATAAATTAACCCATCTTAAGCAACTCGAAGCCGAAAGCATCCACATCATTCGCGAAGTGGCCGCCGAGTTCGACAACCCCGTCATGCTCTACTCCATCGGTAAAGATTCCGCAGTCATGCTGCACTTAGCGCGCAAAGCCTTCTATCCAGGCAAACTGCCCTTTCCAGTAATGCACGTGGATACCCGTTGGAAGTTCCAAGAAATGTACAGCTTCCGTGACAAAATGGTCGCTGATCTTGAACTAAATCTGATCACCCACACCAACCCTGACGGTATCGCACAGAACATCAATCCGTTCACCCACGGCAGCGCCAAACACACTGATATCATGAAAACCGAAGGCCTCAAACAGGCGCTCGATCAATACGGTTTTGATGCTGCATTTGGTGGTGCACGTCGTGATGAAGAAAAATCTCGCGCTAAAGAGCGTGTGTACTCTTTCCGCGACAGCAAACACCGCTGGGATCCAAAAAACCAGCGTCCAGAACTGTGGAATATCTACAACGGCAAAGTGAACAAAGGTGAATCGATCCGCGTGTTCCCGCTGTCGAACTGGACTGAGCTGGATATTTGGCAATACATCTATCTCGAAGGCATTCCGATTGTGCCGCTGTACTTGGCAGCTGAACGTGATGTGATTGAGCGCGATGGCACGCTGATTATGATTGACGATGAGCGCATTCTTGAGCACCTCAGCGATGAAGAAAAGTCGCGCATTCAGAAGAAAATGGTGCGCTTTCGTACGCTCGGTTGCTACCCACTGACCGGCGCGGTGGAATCCACAGCGACCACGCTGCCAGAGATCATCCAAGAGATGCTGCTCACCCGCACTTCAGAACGCCAAGGCCGCGTCATCGATCACGATGGTGCAGGCTCAATGGAAGAAAAGAAACGTCAAGGCTACTTTTAAGGAATCCGCATCATGAGTCATCAATCTGAACTAATCAGCCAGGATATCCTTGCCTATCTGGCCCAGCACGAACGCAAAGAACTGCTACGTTTCTTAACGTGCGGTAACGTCGACGACGGCAAGAGCACCTTAATCGGTCGTCTGCTGCACGATTCAAAAATGATCTACGAAGACCATTTGGAAACCATCACCCGCGACTCGAAAAAAGTTGGCACCACCGGTGATGATATTGATTTAGCGTTGCTGGTCGACGGCCTGCAAGCTGAGCGCGAGCAAGGCATCACCATTGATGTGGCGTACCGTTATTTCAGCACCACTAAACGCAAATTTATCATTGCCGACACCCCAGGCCACGAGCAGTACACCCGCAACATGGCCACTGGCGCCTCGACCTGTGATCTGGCGATTATTTTGGTCGATGCCCGTCACGGTGTCGAAGAACAAACCCGCCGCCACAGTTATATTACTTCGCTGTTGGGCATTCGTCATTTAGTGGTTGCCATCAATAAGATGGACATCAAAGGCTATGATGAACAGGTCTATAACGAGATAAAGGACGACTACTTAGCCTTCGCTAAACAAATCAACCTAGATACCTCGTCGCTGTATTTTGTGCCAATGTCGGCACTGAAAGGCGACAACGTGGTCAATCGCAGCGAACACACCAATTGGTACGCTGGACAAACCTTGATGGAGATTTTGGAAAGCGTCGATGTCAGCGGTGATCTGAATGACCGCCCGATGCGTTTCCCGGTGCAATATGTCAATCGTCCGAATCTGAATTTCCGTGGTTTTGCTGGCACCTTAGCGTCTGGCTCACTGCGTAAAGGCGATGCGATTACTGTACTGCCATCCGGTAAAAGCAGTCAGATTAAATCTATCGTGACCTTTGATGGTGAGCTGGAGCAAGCAATTGCCGGCCAAGCCATCACTCTGACCTTAGAAGATGAAATTGATATTTCCCGTGGTGACTTAATCGTCAGCGCGCAAGACACTGTACGCAGCAGCGATCATTTCGAAGCCATGCTGGTATGGATGGGTGGAGAGCCGCTACTGCCAGGTAAACGCTACGACTTTAAGCGTGCCACCAGTTATATTCCGGGTAATATCTCAGCGATTGAACACCGTATTGACGTCAACACGCTCGCGCAAAATGCAGTGAGCAGCTTACAACTCAATGAAATCGGTCGCGTTAAGATCAGTCTCGATGCACCGTTGGCACTGGATGATTACAACGCCAACCGCACCACTGGTGCTTTTATTGTGATTGACCGCCTGAGCAACCTTACCGTTGGTGCAGGGATGATTATCGCCCCCAATAACATACCTTGCCCGACTCGCAGTGTTGCGAAAAATCGTGTAAGTCGTGATGAACGCACGTTACGTCTTGGTCAGCAACCGGTCACCGTATTGTTCAGTGGTTTATCCGGCGCAGGTAAAAGCACCCTTGCCTACGCGGTCGAACGCAAACTGTTTGATACCGGTCGTGCGGTGTATGTTTTGGATGGTCAAAATCTGCGCCATGACATCAACAAAGGTTTGCCTTTGGATCGTGTTGGCCGCAGTGAAAACTGGCGCCGGGCCGCGCAAGTGGCGCGTCAGTTTAACGAAGCAGGCTTAATCACTCTGGCTGCTTTTGTTGCCCCTGATGCTGAAGGCCGTGAGCAAGCGAAAGCCTCTATCGGTAAAGAGCGTTTAATCACCGTGTATGTGCAAGCGTCACCGCAAGTCTGCCAAGAGCGCGACCCACAAGGTCTGTATGCCGCTGGCGAAGACAATATTCCTGGTGAGTCCTTCCCCTACGATGTGCCGCAGGACGCTGATTTAATTATCAACACACAAAACAGCAGCGTTGACGAAGGCGTACAGCAAGTTCTGCAATTGCTGCGCGAGCGCGAGATTATCTAAACGTCTGCAAGCGCGGCGTGTGCAATGCACCCGCGCTCTGCATGATCAAAGTGACAGGAATAATCACCTGAGCCAACCCGTTACAGCTGAGACCACTCCACAGTTGTTATGGAATCATATCTGCAGCACCACAAGCCGCTCTAAAATCATTAGAACAGACTTCTTGAAAGTATCTTTTAGCCGCTTTACGACAATCTCGATATATAAACGAACCTGTTTGATAGTTCGCGCAAACACGTATCGTATCAATGCCACTGTGGGTTTGCGTATAAGTAAATATGCCACTTCTATGCGTCTTTACACTTTTCCATTGCCAAGGAATTGTTCGCGTCGTTATCGGCGCATTAAATGAACGCGAGACTGCTCGATCCTGAGCATTTGAACGTGCTGACTCAGCCTTGTAATAACGGCTAGGCGGTGGTGTGATTGAATTCACCAAGCCTTTAGGTTGATAGTTATCATCATTAAAAACGGTTTGTTTCGGCGATTGTGATTCAGCCGCGGGCGGGCTTGGTTTAATCAGCGTTTGTTGAACGGGTCTGCCTT
>JAVESM010000011.1:0-99182 GCA_034006605.1 Pseudomonas sp.
GGCGCAAGCCGCGCACTAAAGTAAGAAACTTAATGCGGCTGGGCGTTCATGTGCAAGCTGCAGTTGCATGCGGTATTACCAGCAAAGGCCCATGGCGTAGCTCTAAAACTCCGGGAATTAATCAGGCATTATCAAATGCTTACTTAAAATCTCAGGGTCTGTACGCATTGCGCGATGGTTGGATTAAGCTTCATCATTCTTGATGAAACGCCCTGTGCGGAGCCGCATGCAGGGTGTTGTGGGGGCTGAGGGCTAGAAACCCTCGGCTACCCGATTAGGTGTAAATTCACACCGCACTATTAAGTTAATGCTTTTAGATTTTATTCTAATCGAGTATCTTGTTTAATTGCTTAGAATCAATTGAGCCATCATTAATTTCAACGAAATATGGTAATTGCCAACGCTGAGTTTTTTTACCTGATTCTGAAAAAACTTTAGTCCCAACGACTCCTCTATCTTGACTCCATGGAGGGAAAACCCGAAACCCCGTTTTTCCTTTGCTTGTTTCTGAAGAAAAAATACCTTTTTTAACCAGCAATGAAACAGGGAAAATAAACATTCCAGATTTGGGGTTGTTTATTGATTTGTCGGTACTTATAATATTTGAATGCTCTTCTACTTGAACAAACAAATAATCTAGATCATTAGATTGTAATGGAATAGGTTTGGTCTCTTTATCAGAAGATGGACGTTTCCAAATAGCTAAAAAAGCACCTGGTCTATCAGGGGTAACTTTACCTTTTCGGAACACGATACTCTTATCATTTATAGAAAAAGCTAACCCTTCATATTTTGAACTTTCAGGAATGCCATCTAATTCCAAGCCTTTAGTTATTTCATAACCTGCTGGGAAGAATGCATTACTTAATAGCAAATCAAATTCATTACGATAATTTATACTTTCCAAAACACCTAATCCTATTTATTAATGTGCATAAGCTAATCGAGTACTCTTTACACCTAACGCCGCATTAAGCGGACTAAAACTGTTGGTTATAATGTGGAGCGAAGCGGAACCTAACCAACTGTTTTAGTTCCATTTAAATGCCTTGTTATGAGTTTATTTGACAATACTACTTGTTTAATTCTTGGGCTATATTTGAAGGTGTCCATTTAACCTCAGTATAAGGTATATTCCTTAATGCGCTTGGCACACCACCATTCGTATTAGGAAAAATAGAAACTACTATTTTAAGTCCCTTAGACATTGCGAGAACTGCCTCTCTATTAATCCAAGGACTATTATGGCTATTGTTTCCTATAACAAAAAAAGCAGAGTCACACCCAGACATAACTTCTTTAATTTCTTTATCTATGGCTGTATCACCATAAGCAGAAACATCATTTTTGACAAAGGTGAAACTACCCCTTACAGGGCCTCCGTGTAACTGTGTAAAACTACTAATACTACGACTTATTTCTCGGTCATTAAAATTGTAAGATACGAAAATTCGGTTAGACACTTTTATACTCCTTTATATAATTTTAAATATAACACCTTGCTCAGGGCGCTAAATAGTTAGATAAACGTTCGATGAACTAGCTCTAACCAACATTTTAGCGTCCGTTTGAGTGACTTATATTATTTCGCATAATCTCGAATTGCAGCAACAATACTTTCGGTATTCCAACGCACATCAATTTTTGAGCGACTAGACACTGTTGTTGAAATCCTTTCTTTCCCTCGTGGAATAACTCCAACTATTGGTACATCAAGCTCTAAAGCTTTTTCTAATTCCCATTCCATCCAATCACTATGACTAGCGTATATTCCGGCAAGACCAAGTACGACATCTGAATTTCCAATTTTTTCAGCCAGACGTTTTTTAATATAATAGGCGTTAGAAGAATCAATTGGTTCATCCTTACTAACCTCTTCAAACTCCACGCTAAAGTAACCACGGTCATTTAACAACCTTCGTAAGCTTACTAACGCATCAGAGTTTTGCCATGAGTGACTGATAAAAATACTATATGTTTTTGCCATTGTTAACTCCTTGTTAATTCTATTAATTTTTCTTTATTATCTTTAAAGGTATCTTTTTCCCACTTAGCTTCAGCTAGCGCAAGAAATAAAGCCTCAAACTTTTCGCCTTTTTCATCGTCACCTAGACCGAAGTAGCAGTTGGATAGTGTCGCTAATGCCCACTTTATTTCTACACCGCCACTACCACCTTCAACTTGATCTTCTACATCTTCTAAAATTTTGATGATTTGTTTACGTGCTTTTTTAGCTGCAATTAAATAATAAGTTTTTTCATCATCATCTTCTTCAACTGCAGACATCATATCTAAACAAAGTGCATAATTTTCACCTGTATAGTAATCATTTCTAATCTGAAAGCCTTTTTCATAATACTTAATCGCTCTTTTTAAGCACTCAATATCAGAGTTAGCAAGCCACATTCTTTTGTAAATTGCCCCCGTTAAACCAAGAGTTTCAGGATCATTTGACTCACCATCAGGTGCAAGCTTTTCAATTACCCTTAAAGCATCAGCTAAAGCTGTAGCTTCTGAAGGCATTTTAGATTTATAAATAGATAGGGCTTGTTGCTGAAGAAAATAATCTTCCGATGGCACTGTTTCTGCTGCTTTTTCCCATAATTTAGATGCTTCAACAAATTCATCATCTAACATATGGTCTTTTGCTTTTTCAACAATGGCAAATATGTGAGTTTCTCTATCAGCTAAATCACCAATAATTTTTTTATATTCAGCAGGAGGAATCTGTGGCGGGTTAATATCTTTAATGAAATCATATAAAGGACTATCAATCATAGAGTTTTTTGTAACTCGTTTGATAGTTTCAGCTAACGCTTTTTGACAACGCTCAGCTTCATCTGCGCCAATGTCTTCACCTAGGTGCTTATAATGAAATATTCGAGTATGGTCTAAATCAAAAGGAATTTTACCTTCTTCTTCTTTTATTACTATTGTTGAATATGGCCGAACGCCATGACGAATGCCTAATTCATATATAGCATTAGGATTAAAAGTTGATATATCTGCAACCACCAAATCTGCCTGCATGAGTAATGCATACATACTCTTATCAATTAAACCTGCATCTTGTATCTCATCAGCTCTTACGCATTGATATCCTGAAGACTCTACTGCTGGTTGGATGATATTTTTATAGGTTTTATCTAAATCTAATGTCTTGCCCGTAGAATAATCGGTTTTTTTACCAAACCCCATAATCACAAAACATATTTTTTTCGATTTTGCCACGTTAACTCCCTGTGAACTCGGTGATTGATTAACTCATAACATTATATTAGTAAGCATGCGCGTTTCGTCGCCATGCCTACTTGGTTAATTTAACAGTAAGACATTGTTTATACGCAGCTTTTTGAGCCTTAGCAAGACAGCTAGCAGCAGCAATTTATGCTTGCTCATATTTCTCTAAGTGAGTACACATTAACTGCCTCTTCAAAAGCGTCAACCCTTTATATTTAGTGGCTCACACTCAAGTTCTAGGGCGCTAAGCGTGCATTGACCAGTAGAAAACTATGCACTTTGTGTTCAAAGCCTGCTCCCACAACCATTTCAAAAGCCTTAACTTTTAAAGAGTCAGGGCTTTTTTTATGCCTGTAGCTTTATGCGAGTAATCACCATAAAAACCCTCCGTGCTGTCACCACGCCCTACAAGGGTTCTTTCCTAAATACTCATTGTTAAGATTCAGCAGGCTTTGACCATCAGTTTTTCCGGGCGCATATGCTTTGCATATGTGATGTTTTAAAGGCTTCGCATAGCAACACAAAAAGCTCGCTACCAAATAACTGATAGCAAGCTTTTCGTCTACTGCATAGAATTTACCCTTAAAAATACCGCACCCGCTACGCTCACACTTATGTGCTACAGCTTTTGTTGCTGGTGGGAATTCGGCGCATACTAACTTTAGAAATCCCACTTCAAGGTCAAATTAGCACCATTACTGCTGGTGTTATCGCCAAACTGACCACTGTAGCCAGCACGCAAGGTGATGGCCGGCGCGATGCGATAACTGGCACCCAGATCGAGTAACGCTGTATCGCGACCCAGTGCAGCACTTTCCACGGTGTAAATCGAACTGCCCGCAAAGCTCAAATCAGTATCTGGGATAACCTCACCATAATGATGTTGCCAGCCCAACCCTGCATCCAACTGCACTTGATCATTGTTTAGTGACAACTGACTGCGTAGACCCAGCGTACTGGTCGTCTTCTCGCTGCTCTGACTCTGCGCCTGCAGGGCTGCAGAACCACCTTTCTCAGTAAAGCTATCACTGTTCGTTTGTGTCCAACTTAGGTTGGCGTATGGTTCAAGCTTAAGATCAGCGCCCATATCCATGACATAGCCTAGCTCAGCAAAAACCTGATGACTGGTAACGTCATAATTGGAACGCAATGATTGCCGTAAGCCTGAAGTATAGATATCGCGCTCGGCGTCAATGTTATGCAAACCGTAGACACCTCCCAAGGTCATGCGCACGCTGCCGCCAGCAAACGGCTGCGCCCAACGGCCGTAAAGGCCAATGCTATAACTGTCGATATCAGCATCGGAATTACGATCATCCACGCTCAGTCGATGATCGCCATAACGGAAAGCACCGCCCAGAATCCAGTCATTGGGCATCGCTAACTCACCGCCCAAAGACACCGAACCACCTCGTTGAATGGTTTCTGCGCTGTTGCTATCGCCGTCATTGCGTCGGGTCGCGCCTTGCGTCTCGATCCACAGTGGCAGAGCGCTGCGCTGGCTTTCATCCAGCAAGCGGCCGGAGCGTTGCAGCAAGTTGTTGCTGAATGCTTGGCTGTTCTGTAGCACGGCACCGGCAGCGCTGGCATACAGCTCGCCGGACAGGGCATTCAGAGCGCCGGGCACTGCATTGGTGGTTAAACCAAGAAATGCGTTTTGCAAGGCGCTGCCTGCTGGCAGGCTGTCCAACGCGCCAGCGGTAGCCAATTGATTACGGCTTTGGGCCAAGTCGACCACCGCAGTGTCGTTACGCTGCAAGCCGAGGTAAACGTTATTCAGGTCATAGGTCAGCGACGGCGTGAGGAAGGCAAAGTCCGAAGTCACACCGGCGAAGCTGCTACCGGCAAAGCCACCGGTGGCGCTGAGAATGGTGTACGTGGAAAACGGCAGATAGGTACCGCTTTCGCCCACATGCCGAACCTGCCCGCCCAGGTTCGCCACGCCGTTGACCTGAATCAGATCGCTACCGGCACCTGCCGGATCGGTCTCCACCTCATAGGTAGAGGTACCGCTCAAGGTCAGGTTGCCATTTACCGTCTGCGTGCCGATGGAATTGCCGGGGGCAAACACGCCGCCGTTGATAGTCGTCGAGCCGACAGTGCCTGTACCACCCAATCGGCCGCTACTGCTGATGGTCACGGCAGAATTGGCAATCGAGCCATTCACCGTCAGCAAACCACCGTTAACAAGCGTGGCCCCGCTGTAGGTGTTGATGCCTGACAGGGCCAAAGTACTCGCGCCGGTTTTGCTGATGTCACCTGTGCCACTGATAACACCTGCATAGGCGGTACTACCGCTGTTGGCCTGCATCGTCAGGCTATTGCTGCCAAGCTCGACCGTGCCACCGATCCCCGAAAGGGCGCCGATTGTTTCGCTATGTGTAAGCGCCAAGACACCGCCGTTGACTACCACGGCGCCCGTATTGGCAATTGCCGAACCGCCTGAAAGCGTGAGGCCGCCGGCTTCCAGGGTTGTTGTGCCTGTGTAGGTATTAGCGCCGGTGAGCACCTGTGTACCGCCACCGGATTTGATCAATCCGCCAGTGCCACTGATAACGCCTGAGAAAGTACCACCTGTAAGACTGGGGGGATCCACAGTCAGGGTATTGCTGCCAAGCTGGACCGCGCCGCCTGAAGAAAGGTGGCCGACTTTTGCGTTACCTGAAAGCTCCAGTCGGCTATTGTCACCGACAAAAATAGAGCCTGTAATATCGCCGCTGGTAATCAGCTTGCTGTTATTTGTGATTTCAACCTTGCCATTAATAAGGCCGGCGTTGTTTACCATTCCAGAATTCGATATGAACACAGTGGTTGAATTAAGAATGCCAACGCTAGCAATTATCAGCGTTCCAGAGTCATCAACCACGGTACCTGTCAGGCTCTGCGTAGTAGTGCTAAGGGTCGGCTGGTTGACTGCGAGGTAGTCGTCGTTGATGTATGCACCACCTGATGGCGCCGGCAAACCGCTATCCCAGTTGTCTGCCTTACCCCAATCGGAATCGACCGCCCCTGTCCAGGTGGTAGAGATTGGGGTTGCATTCGCCATGCCCGCCATCGTCATCCCCACCACCAGCACTGTCTTTGCAAACACATCAGCACACTTTGAAATATGTGTGCTACCTAGCACTTCCGAAGAAAGCACGATTATCGAATGGTTTGCTTTGCGCATATTATTATTCATATTGAGATAGCAAGGACGGAAACGAATAATATTATTTAAATTAAATTATTTAGTCAACTAAAAGTAATTTGCGAAAAGCAACTTACTTGCTAACTTGGCATGCTTTTTATTAGCGCTTATCTTGATACGAGAAGTGGATGACAGCAAAAGAGAAGCAGCCGCCTGATAACACAGTGAAAAGAGCCGACATAAGACCCTCACTACACATAGCACACACTTTAATTCGCGAAAGCAGTTGAACGATTTTGTCGGAGAGATGTGAATTGAACGCTCTTAGTGCTGAAAGCTCTACAGTTGCGAAAGGACGCTCAAATAATGCCGCCGGAATGCACGCTAAGCTCGCAGGCCGTTGAAGATTAACTCAACGACGAGGCGAATTCTTTTTGCGTGCGCTTCTAGGTCAGGTTCTTCTTGATGAACAAACCGTGCGAACAATAAAACGCAGTAGTCATTTAAGAGATCAGCAACGGCATCAGGGTCAAAATTGGCGCTCAGCATACCGCGTGCCTGCAGCTCGCGAAGTAGGCCTGCGATCTCTTTAGAGAGTCGCGTGTTGATTTGCGCCATACTTTGGGAAATCGAACCGTTAAAGCAGAGACTCATAAGCTCTTGCCAGACCGAAATAGGCAAAGCGTCAAGCTCATACTTGATAATTGCAATTTGGAGATGACACAAGGCATCGACGGCATTATCAAACGGCTCCATCTGCGACCGAATATCACTGACTGCACAGCAATCCGCTCTATCGACCAAAGCAAAGAGAATTGCTTGCTTACTACCAAAATAATTAAATACCGTTGGTGCTGACACTTCAGCCGCTGCGGCAATCTCTTCAACCTTGGTTGCGGTGTAGCCATTGCTCACAAATAAATTCATCGCGGCGACAAGAATCGCTTCCCTGCGTTGCTCCTTCTGTCTCTCACGCAAACTGCTCATCGTAGATCTACCTTATGACATGCTTTTTATGTCTTAAACTTTATATCGAAATTTATTCTACTAAAAAATTTAACTCAGCTGCTAGATTGGCGTGCCTATGCAGCTACTCGCTGTATTAAGCTAAGCGCAATCATTCGCGACATTTATCCACATGGATTGATTATTCCAGCGATTACCAGCGCCTCACCTGCCCCGATGTTTGCGCATACTATTAACGGCTAAATACGCTTACGTCGCTCTGAACGCTGCACGCGCAGTTGTTCTTCATCCACTTCAGCCAGCACTTCACAGACATATTCAATGTGCTGATTGGACAACTGCCGTGCCAGCTCGGCATCACCTGCTTTGATAGCGTGATAGAGGCTGCGATGCTGCTCAATCAACATGGCGCGTGTTTCGCTGCGCTGCATATACATGCCGCCAATATTGGTCACGACGTTACCGCGCAACAAATCAAATAAGCCACGAATGGTATGCAGTAGCACCACATTATGACTGGCTTCAGCAATTGCTAAATGAAAACGCGCATCCGCTAAACCTTCTTCAGTGCGGCAGTTTTCTGCAGAACCGGCATAACAGGCTTCTAACTGTGCAAACGCGGCATCTAAACGCTCATAATCCGCAGGAGTGGCACGCAGCGCTGCGTAATACGCGCAAGCGCCTTCTAGAGTGTGACGAAACTCAAGCAAATCTTTTTGCGCGTCATGCTTTTCTGCAAGCAAGCCGAGCAGCGGATCACTAAAGGTCGTGCCCACTTCTTTACTGACATAATTACCGCCACCTTGACGGCTGATCAATAAGCCCTTCGCCACCATTTTCTGAATCGCTTCACGCAGCGATGGACGTGACACACCAAACTGCTCAGCCAGCTTACGTTCCGCAGGCAAACGCTCACCTGCTTGCAGTACGCCTTCTAAAATCATGGTCTCCAGCTGCTCAACAATGTCATCCGACAAACGGCGTTGCTGTATATGTGCAAAGCTCATGGCGCTCTTCTCTTCCTACTTAAAACAGCCTATTGAGGCGCGACAGGCTAACACA
Source organism: Pseudomonas sp. (assembly GCA_034006605.1). Taxonomy (GTDB): domain Bacteria; phylum Pseudomonadota; class Gammaproteobacteria; order Pseudomonadales; family Pseudomonadaceae; genus Denitrificimonas. Next base: position 8,399 of record JAVESM010000011.1, read on the forward strand.
AACGCCCTTTCTCAACAGCGCTTAACGCGCCTGCAGAATCATTTCAGAGCGTTCTGCACGACTAAAGTAGCGGATAAAATATTTGACAGATAACGCCCAGCGTATTTAACTAAAAAAGCCACACTGTCAACTGGTATGACCAATTTAATAAAAACAACAACATCGAAGGGCCTAAACCATGTCAAATATGTCTACCTTTGTTTTTACCCCCGTCAGTTGCATAGAGCAGCTATTGGAGTTGCACTATGTCGCCTAGTTTACTGGCTCTACTAGCCTTTGCACCAATCTTACTCGCCGCCATCTTGCTGATTGGCCTACGTTGGCCGGCTAAGCATGCCATGCCGCTAGTCTTCGCCATGACGGCGACAATTGCGCTGTTCTTCTGGGAAATGAGTTTTAACCGAATTCTAGCCTCAACCCTGCAAGGGCTGGTCATTACTGCGGGAATACTGTGGATTATTTTTGGCGCTATTCTCCTGCTCAACACCCTAAAGCATTCTGGTGGAATCCAGTCGATTCGTGCCGGATTTATGACCATCAGCCCAGATCGTCGGGTGCAAGCCATTATTATCGCTTGGTTATTCGGCTGTTTTATTGAAGGGGCTTCAGGCTTTGGTACGCCAGCAGCGATTGTCGCGCCGTTATTGGTGGCAATCGGTTTTCCCGCCATGGCGGCGGTAATGCTGGGCATGCTAGTGCAAAGCACACCGGTTTCTTTTGGCGCTGTTGGCACACCGATTATCATTGGTATTACCAGTGGTTTAGACAGTCAAACCGTTGGCACGCAGCTCTTAGCCAATGGCTCAGACTGGGCGAGTTTTCTACAGTTGATCACCAATCAAGTGGCGATTATTCACGCCATCGTCGGTACCGTTATTCCATTGATTATGGTTTTAATGCTCACGCGCTTTTTTGGTAAAGAAAAAAGTTGGAAAGCCGCTTTTGAAATTATTCCATTCGCATTATTTGCCGGTGTCGCTTTCACCATCCCTTATGCACTGACCGGTATTTTATTAGGCCCAGAGTTCCCCTCACTGTTAGGCGGGTTAATCGGCTTAGCGATTGTTACCACCGCTGCGCGCTTTAATTTTCTTACCCCCAAAACCACTTGGGATTTTGCCCCAGCCAAAGAATGGCCCAGCGAGTGGCTGGGCTCAATTGAAATGAAACTGGATAACCTGACCAGCAAGCCGATGAGCAGCTGGTTAGCATGGCTTCCCTATGTTTTAGTCGGCTTACTATTGGTGATCAGCCGCGTATTCCCAAGCGTCGGTAGCGCGATGAAAGCCGTGGTGATTAAGTTTCCCAATATCTTAGGTGAAGTTGGAGTCAATGCTGACTTTATGCCGCTGTACTTGCCCGGTGGAATCTTAGTGATTGTCGCTTGCAGCGCGTATTTTTTACACAAGATGCAATGGCAGCACTTCCGTGCAGCCTTAAGCGAATCCAGCCGTGTTTTACTCGGTGCCGGTTTTGTTTTGCTGTTTACCGTGCCGATGGTACGCATTCTGATTAACTCCGGCGTCAATGCGGCGGATATTCCGAGCATGCCGATTGCTATGGCGCGTTTTATTGCGGATAGCGTCGGCGGCATTTATCCGCTATTGGCGCCGAGTATTGGTGCACTCGGCGCCTTTATTGCCGGTTCGAACACCGTCAGCAATATGATGTTCAGTCAGTTCCAGTTTGGTGTAGCGGAAAACCTCGGTATTTCTACCGCACTCATTGTTGCCGGTCAGGCCGTTGGCGCAGCCGCTGGCAATATGATTGCCATTCATAATGTGGTTGCCGCATCGGCGACTGTTGGCTTACTCGGCCAAGAAGGTTCAACCTTAAGAAAAACCATTTGGCCGACCTTGTACTACGTATTTTTTACCGGCCTGATTGTGCTGTTTGCCGTCAATGTACTGGGGATCAGTGACCCTTTAATGCCTTAACGCTATATTCGAAACGGGTCAGGCGTACACTGAACACCCGCCTGACCCGTTTGCGTTTCCATCTTCACGCTGTCGGAGCTGACCATGAGCCATCAATTCTATAACGCCGGGCCTCAAGAAACTCGGGTTGCACCGCCACGCAAACCCGCGCGCACTTACCCAACCGGCAAACCCGCTCAGGTGTATTTATTTGGCACATGCGTAGTGGATTTGTTTTTCCCAGAAGCAGGGATGGATGCCATTCACTTGTTAGAGCGTGAAGGCATTCGTGTTGATTTCCCGCAAGGACAAAGCTGCTGTGGGCAACCGGCCTACACCTCTGGCTATACCGAGCAAGCCCGTGAAGTGGCGCGTTCACAACTCAAACTCTTTGACAACGACTGGCCCGTAGTGGTGACCTCTGGTTCCTGTGCGGGGATGTTTCGTGAACACTACGCCGACTTATTCAAAGACGAACCCGACACCTTGGCCAAAGTGCAACACTTAGCTGCGCGCACCTATGAACTGGCTGAATTCTTACTGCATGTCTGCCAGGTGCAACTTGCTGACCAAGGCGCACCGCTGCAAGTTGCTCTGCACACCTCATGCTCAGCCCGTCGCGAAATGAACACCCATTTGCATGCACGCGCATTACTCGGTCAGCTCGCCCAGGTTGAACGGGTTGAGCATGACCACGAAAGCGAATGCTGTGGTTTTGGCGGTACTTTCTCGGTGCGTATGCCTGATATTGCGGGTGCGATGGTCGCCGATAAAACCCAGTCTTTACTGGCCAGTGGCGCACAGCAGGTGGTCAGTGCCGACTGCGGTTGCTTAATGAATATCAACGGTGCCTTTGAGAAACAAAACATGCCCTTGCTCGGACAACATCTCGCCAGTTTTTTATGGCAGCGCACGCAGGCTAAACAGGAGGCGAGCGAATGAGCAATCAACGGATTCACACCGTCGATGTGACCGCGCGCAATCTCAAAGCCAACGCACGTCTGTCCTTAAAAGACCAACAGTTGCGTAACAATATGCGCAGCGCCATGGATGCGCTGATCAGCAAGCGCATCATCTCCATGCCCGATGAAGATGAGCGAGAAAACTTGCGCGAGTTGGGCAATAAAATTCGCGCACGCGCTTTATCCGAACTGCCCGATTTATTGGAACAGCTGGAAGCCAACCTAACCCAACAAGGCATTCAAGTGCATTGGGCCAGCAGCACAGATGAAGCCAATGCCATTGTTTTGAAGATCGCGCAAGCGCGCAATGCCAAACAGGTGATTAAAGGCAAATCCATGGTCAGTGAAGAAATGGCCATGAATGAGCATTTAACTGAGCACGGCATTGAGGCGCTTGAGTCGGATATGGGCGAGTACATTATTCAGCTGGATAATGAAAAACCCACACACATTATTATGCCGGCCATTCATAAGAATGCTGAGCAAGTTGGGCGTTTATTCGAGCACCGCTTAGCCCTGCCCTACACCGATGATGTCGATAGTTTGATTCAGTCTGCTCGTGGTATTTTGCGCGAGAAATTCTTTCATGCTGACATTGGTATTTCTGGAGTGAACTTTGCTGTCGCCGAAACCGGCACTTTATTGTTGGTAGAAAACGAAGGCAATGGCCGTATGTCGACCACGGTGCCGCCGGTGCATATCGCGGTAACCGGGATTGAAAAAGTCGTCGCCAATTTACAAGACACCGTACCGCTACTGTCCTTGCTGACCCGCTCGGCACTCGGTCAAGGCATTACCACCTACGTGAATATGATTTCTGCACCGCGCCAACCCGGCGAGTTCGATGGCCCAGAAGAAGTGCATTTAGTATTGCTGGATAACGGTCGCAGCCAAGCCTTTGCCGATAGCGAACTGCGGCAAACCCTCAATTGCATCCGTTGCGGTGCTTGTATGAATCATTGCCCTGTCTATACCCGGATTGGCGGTCAAGCCTATGGCACCGTTTACCCTGGTCCCATCGGTAAAATCATTTCGCCGCACTTGTTGGGTTTAGAAAACACGCCAGATCACCCATCGGCTTCGTCACTCTGCGGCGCGTGCGGTGAAGTCTGCCCAGTGAAAATCCCCATCCCTGCGCTGTTGCGCCGTTTGCGCGAAGAGAACGTTAAATCACCGCAACAAACTGGTCAGGTGATGGATGGACAAGGCAGCCGTTACTCAAGCGCAGAGCGCCTCCTGTGGAAAGGCTGGCAGTATTTTAATAGCCTGCCTTGGCTGTATAAAATCGGCACATTTTTCGCCACACGCTTCGCCGGCTTAACACCCAAGAACCTCGGTCCCTGGACACAAAACCATAGCGCGCCGAAACCCGCAGCGCGCAGTTTGCATGAGTTAGCCAAAGCGCATTTGGAGAAAAAATCATGAGTGCTAGAGAGAAGATTCTCGCCAGCTTACGCAGCAGTCTCGCGGGCACCACACCGGTTGCTGATCCTTTTGATGCGACGCTGGTCGATGAGCCTTGGCGTTATGCGCCAGCAGAGCGCGTCACCCGCCTAAAAGAGCTGATGACAGCGGTACACAGTGAAGTACTCCTGACCAACCGTGATGAGTGGCCCAAGTTGCTCAGCGACTTATTAGCAGCGCGCAACATCCATAAACTGCTATTGGCACCTAACACAGCGCACGGTGAAGTCTTTAGCGACCATTGCCAAGCGGCGCAAAACCCTTTGCAATTACTGGCCTATGACCGCCCAATTGAAGCGTGGAAGCGCGAGCTGTTTGATGATGTACCCGCCAGTTTTACCGGCACCTTGGCAGGCATTGCCGCAACCGGAACACTGGTGGTGCAGCCCAACCCCGCTGAGCCGCGCCTAATGAGCTTAGTGCCGCCACTGCATATTGCTTTACTCAATGCCAGTCAGATCCATGACAACCTGTATCAGGCGCAGCAACATTGGCCAACACCCATGCCAAGTAACTTACTACTGATTTCGGGCCCGTCCAAAACAGCCGATATTGAGCAAGTACTCGCGTATGGCGCACATGGCCCGAAAGATTTGATCGTGTTGATCGTGGAGGATGCATGAGTTTACCGGCAACGTTTCTAAGCGCCATCGAGCAACAGATTCCAGCCGAGCGCTGCTTTTCTGACCCGCTCTCCATGCTAACCATGGGCACTGACGCCAGTTTCTATCGACTCCTGCCCAAGCTGGTGATTCGCGTTGAGTCAGAAGCCGAGGTGATATTTATTCTGCAACAGGCCAGCGCCCAACAGGTGCCGGTAACCTTTCGCGCCGCCGGTACCAGTTTGTCGGGGCAAGCGATCAGCGATTCGGTATTAATCGTTTTAGGTGACCGTTGGAATAACAAAGAGATTCTCGACAACGGCCAGCGTATTCGTTTACAGCCTGGGGTGATTGGCGCGCATGCTAATCAGGCCTTGGCGCATTTACAACGCAAAATCGGCCCTGACCCGGCGTCGATTAATGCCGCTAAAATTGGTGGCATTGTCGCCAATAATTCCAGCGGCATGTGCTGTGGCACTGCGCAAAACAGCTACCAAACGTTATCTGCCATGCGCTTGTTACTGGCTGATGGCAGTCTGTTGGACAGTGCCGATTTAGTCAGCATCAGTCAGTTTAGAAACAGCCACGCTGAGCTCTTACAACAACTGAGTCAGCTGGCAGAAGACACCCGCCGCAACACAGCGCTGGCGGCAAAGATCAAACACAAATACCGCTTAAAAAACACCACCGGTCTATCGCTGAATGCGTTGATTGATTTTAGCGATCCTTTAGATATTTTGACGCATCTGATGGTCGGCTCCGAAGGCACGCTGGGGTTTATCAGCTCAGTCACCTACGACACGGTGCCGGACTACCCGCACAAAGCCACCGCATTGATGGTGTTTCCCGATGTCGAAACTTGCTGCCAAGCCGTCGTGGTATTAAAACAACAGCCTGTTTCTGCCGTTGAGCTACTGGATCGACGCAGCCTGCGCAGTGTGCAGCATATGGCTGGGATGCCCGACTGGATTGAGCAACTGGGTCGCAGCGCCTGCGCATTATTGGTGGAGTCGCGCGCGGCTGACAATCAACTGCTTGAGCAGCAGCTGCAGCAGATCAATCAGGCCATAGAACCTTTCTCTAAAGAACAGCACATCGCTTTCAGCCAAGACCCAACAGTGTATGAGCTGCTTTGGCGGATGCGTAAAGACACCTTCCCAGCGGTCGGTGCGGTACGTGAGAACGGCACCACAGTAATTATTGAAGATGTCACTTTTCCTTTAGAGCATTTGGCTACTGGGGTGAATCGCTTGCTCGCGCTGCTGGATGAATACCACTATGACGAGGCGGTTTTATTTGGTCATGCGTTGGAAGGTAATTTGCACTTTGTCTTCACCCAACGCTTTGATCAGCCGGAAGAAGTCGCACGTTACCGCGCCTTTATGCAGGCGGTCAGTCATCTGGTGGCGGTTGAGTTTGGCGGTTCACTCAAAGCCGAGCACGGCACGGGGCGTAATATGGCACCCTTTGTTGAGCTGGAATGGGGCAGCGATGCCTATCAACTGATGTGGCAGATCAAACGCTTGCTCGACCCGCAGGGTATTTTAAACCCCGATGTGGTGTTGTCGAATGACAGTGAAATCCATTTAAAAAACCTCAAGCCGATGCCAGAGGCCAACCCACTGATTGATAAATGCATTGAGTGCGGATTTTGCGAGCCGGTCTGCCCTGCACACGGCTTAACCTTATCACCACGCCAGCGCATCGTTGCCTGGCGCGATATTCAAGACAAACAACGCCAAGGCATTGATACCACCGAACTTAAAGCGCGCTATCAATACCACGGTGTGGATACCTGCGCGGCCACCGGTTTATGCGCACAGCGTTGCCCGGTCGGCATCAATACCGGCGACTTAGTCCGTGAACTGCGTGCCCAGCAAGCGCAGCATCCGCAGATAGCGCAGCGTCTTGCTCGCTCCTTTGCCGGAGCTGCCAGTGCAGCACGCTGGGCGCTGAGCAGCGCTGAGTTGGCGCGTAAAATACTCGGTGCGCCACGCATGTACCGTTGGTCGCTACAGCTGCATCAGCGCCTCACTGACCTACCCGTTTATCTACCCGCAACCCCACAAGCGGTTAAGTTTACTCAAGCAATAAACGACCACAGCGCGCCAGCAGATAAGCCACGTGTGGTGTATTTTTCCTCATGCGTCTCGCAAGTGATGGGGCCCGCACACCTAGATGCCGAGCAAACACCGCTGCGCGAGAAAACCCAACAACTGCTCGAGAAAGCAGGCTTTCAAGTGGTTTACCCAGAAGGCATGGACAGCCACTGCTGCGGCCAACCCTTTGCCTCAAAAGGCTACCCGCAACAAGCCGCAGACAAACTCAATGAATTGGCTTTAATGTTGTTACGCGCCAGCCGTAATGGGCAAGATCCAATCTATTCAGATACCAGTCCTTGCACTTTACGTTTGCTCAAAGACCTGAATGATCCGCGCTTAAACATTTACGACTCGGTGCGTTTTCTGCGTGAAGAAATCCTGCCGCGTTTAACCATTAAGCCGCTCGACAGTAAAATTGCCGTGCACATCACCTGCAGCACTCAGCACCTTAATCAAGCGGCTAACTTTCTGGCGATTGCCAAACAATGTGCGGCAGAAGTTGTCGTGCCAGAAGGGATTCATTGCTGCGGCTTTGCCGGCGATAAAGGTTTTACCCTACCCGCTCTCAACCAACACGCTCTGCGCGATTTAGCGGTGCAAGTGGACAGCTGCAGTGCAGGTTTTTCCACCAGCCGTACCTGTGAAGCAGGGCTCAGCAGCTACAGCAACCTGAGCTATCAGCACTTGGTGTATTTAGTTGATAAGGTCAGTGAGGCGAAGCCGTAAAACCATAGTGCTACGGCAAGCGCATCCAGAGCTTGCCGTTTTTTAGAGTGCATCTGCATGCGCAATGGCTTGCCGCACTTGCTCGGTAAACTCAGAGCTGCCATGGCAGGTAAAGACTAGCATTTCAATCGCGCGGGTCATGGCCACATAGAGCAAACGCGCTTCGCTTTCTAGGTCAGTTTTCTTATTCGGCATTTGGTTGAGATGTGCAATAAAGACCGTGTCAAATTCCAAGCCTTTACTGGAAAACATACTGACAATCTTAACGCTTGGTTCAGCACTAAATAGATGACGTTTACTGCTATCATCCCGCGTACTGGCAAAAGCAATACCGTTCAAAGCTAATGCTTTTTCGGCGCTTTCAGCCTGATGCCCATTCCGATAGAGAATAGCGATTTTATCAGGCGAAAGACCCAATCCTATCAACTGCCCAATGCGCTCTGCGATATAACGCCACTCATCTTGCGCGGATGCAAAATGGTGCATTTCAGGCATGTCACCGCGACGCCCTGCACTGTCAGGATTAAGCGTTGGAATCCGATCTTCTTGCTGCTCATCCGTAGTAATAAAGAGGGTTTGCGCAAAATGCTTGGCCACCATCAAAATTTCTAATGTGTTGCGATAGTTGGTACGCAATACCGTAGTGCGCCCTCGCGCTTGAATACCAACACTAGAGAAAGTAAAGCCAAGGGTTTTCTTCTTGTTATAAATAGACTGCGCATCATCATACAGCACCAATAAAGCATCGTTCTGAGGATCCAGCAAAGGCACTACCACCTTAAACCAATCGGATTCAAAATCATGCGCCTCATCAATCAAAATCGCAGCGTATTGGTGATGATCAATTTTACCTGTTTGCACAGCGTCAATCGTACTCGTAACTTGTCGCTGGAAATACTGAGCACTGCCTTCGGCAACTTTAACTTGGTGACGTTTTAAAAGTTGTGCACACCAGCCATGAAAATGTTGCACCTCAATTTTCTCACCCATTTGGCTTTGCTGGATCACTTGCTGCAAACGGCTAGCCAGTGATTTGTTATAGCACAACACTAAAATCGGTTTACTTGATAAGGCAGCTAAATACTGACTACGATAGCCCAAAATCATTGTTTTACCACTGCCAGCCACGCCATGGATAACCCGATGCCCATGCCCCAAAGACCGCGCTAATTGTTCTTGTTGTAAGTCCATGACTTTAAGTAAAGACGGCATCGGAGCTTGCGCCTCAGTCAGCAAGCCAAATTGACCGCTGTCCACGTTGATGCGTACCTCAGGGTACAAATGATAACGGACGCGATTGACTTGCTCTTGGCTCAACTGACAAGGAAAAACTTGGTGAAACATCTCCCATAAACGCTGCTGGAAATCTTCTGCTGACGTGGACTCAAGCATCTCATCTTGGCAAATAACCCGCCCTTCGTCGATCACAGCACCTAATTGGTGCTCTTCAAACAGTTTGCGAGTGATATTGGTGAGCACTACGCCCCAGCCATAAGGCATAATCAAGTTGCCTTTATAGGCACCCGACATTTGCTTAAGAAGACCATCTTTTTGCAGTAACACTGCAGCCTCCAGCGCATAAATTCGGGCTTGAGTCAGCGGGTTTTTATCTACTTTTAATTCACCAGCAACTTTTAACTGTGCCTCACCCTTGGTAAGCGAGTGAATGGTATCAATTTTCCAGTCTTTAACTTCTAAAATCAAAATACCGCGATTAGGATGCAATACCATAAAATCAGGCTGCAACGCTTTAGGCCCAATCGGCACATTAAACCAGCACAAATAATCGTCTTCGAGCTTCTTTTCTAAACGCTCGGCAAAGCGTCGCTCACCTGTTGTATCAAATGTACAAGCACTGCGTGCAGGAAAAAATAACGCCATCAGCCTTCGCCTTACTGCAAAATATCCATTTTATGACTGCGCAAGCTTAATACTTACATCAATTAACTCAAGCTTAGCCCGTTTAATCCAATCTCTCAGCTCATCACATACAACAGCGCATAAAAACCTGCCAAGCTCACCAGCACCGAGAGCAGCATGTTTTTAATCACCAACGCGCAACCCATACTGAACAACGCTGCGTAGGTGTAAGGGTTGCTGCCTAACCCAGCTAAACCGGTATCACCCAGTAAAATCGGCCCGCAGATCGCGGTCAATAAGCACGGTGCAGAGTACTGCAGGGCTTGGCGGATAAAGAGGGGTAAACGAATCGGTAAACGCGGCTCAAGTAATATATAGCGATTCAGAAAAACAATACCGGCCAGGGCAAAAATCAGCAGCCAAATCATACCGCCTCCCCGCGCCAACGTGCGACCATCACCGCGCAGAGCATGCCCAACAAACCGGCGATGACGATCGCTCCGGACACCGCAAGGCTGCTGAAAATAAGCGACAGCATCAGCGACATCACCACACCAACTAAAGTGCTCAGACGTTTAATCATCGGCACCACAATCGCGACAAAGGTTGCGACAATCGAGAAATCTAAATGGTAGTCAGCCAGATTCGGCACCGATGCAGCCAGCAGTACGCCAATCACGGTAAAAGCAATCCAGGCCAAATAGAAACACAAACCCGCGCCAATTAAATAAGCAAAATCGTATGTGCGTTTACCGACACTTAAAGCAAAGAGCTCATCGGTGAGGAGAAACGCCACCGGCAGACGCTTTTTTAACGCAAGCGTTGCTACATGCTCACGCAGAATTAACGCATAGAGTAAATGCTGCGCAGTAATCACCAAAACGGTTAAACAAATCGCGATAAAGCCGCTGCCCGCCGCCACCATACTGATCGTGACTAACTGCGCGGCGCCGGCAAAGACAAACACTGACAAACCGATACTTTGTAATGGCGTAAAACCCTGACTGACGGCCATCGAGCCGGCTAACACACCCCAAGGTAAAACGGCTAAACACAATGGCAGAATATGTAGAGCACCTAACCAAAAACGCTGCTGCTGGGATGTTGCCAAATCACTCATGAACGCTCAAATCCTTTCATCCAACACAATAACGCTACCCGATAACGGCAAAGCGTTCACCTACCCTGCAAGTTCACAACAGTTACGCCCATTATCCTTGGCAAAGTATAAAGCGTTGTCGGCACGCCGCAGTAAACTTTCGAAAGCCTCATCGGCCTGCAGTTCTGCAATACCAATACTGGTCGTAATTGCAAAAGACTGATGACGTCTTTCCGTCTCTATTAAGGCTGAATCGGTTTCAAAGGCGCTGCGCAAACGGTCGGCGACGATCAATGCCGCTTGCGCTGAAGTGTTAGGCAATACAGCAACAAACTCCTCGCCACCAAAACGACAAAACATATCGCCCTCCCTCAATATTTTTTGAGCAACAGCAACAAACCTGCATAAAATTTTATCACCCAGATCATGGCCTAAATGATCATTCACCTTTTTAAACTCATCAAGATCAATCATTAATACGCTTAACGGCAGATTGTGAAGTCGAGCATCAGCCATGGCTTGCTCATACAGCACACCACATGAGCGTCGATTCAATGCACCCGTTAACGGATCATGATTGGCTTGATGATCGAGGTCAGCTTGCAGGCGTTCAGCGGTCATCAAGACCATCCCAAGGGTGATGGCAATTATTGAACACAGTAACCAAAGCAGCACGAAAGCCGCCACTCCATTTGGATTTAATGGATCGACTGTATCTGGACTCTCGTGGGCAACCACTGCGCGGATCAAAAAAACCGCAGCATTAATGGCATAAATACAACCTGTGACGCGAACAGCTGGTGAGCTTCGTTTAGCCGAAAAGAATAGCTCGCCAGCAATCAATAATGACAAAATTGCGATCAGAAAGGCATTGCCGACGGCCTTAGTTCCCACTGAGTAGTGAGTTTGTGCGACCAAGAGCCAAATCAATCCGAGCGCTGTCACTCCAACGAAAACGAAAGACTTTAAAGGTGGTTTATCGAGAAAGCGCCGAAAACCATCCCAACTCAGGAGCAGACCAATAAACACAAATAACTGCGCCAATGATAACAATGGCTGCCAATGAAACTTGCCATAAGAAAGGATCAAGATAAAGGTAATAACCGCACTCACACCGCCCAATGCCCAGCGACCCAGCCCAGGCAGAGACAAATGCATGCGCCACAGCAACAGCCTAGCCCCAGCGCAAAACGCGGTGGCTAATGCCACAGCAACCAATAATGTGTGAATGTCTAAAAGCATGTTTTATTATTATCCGATAGGCTTAAAACAATAGCGTCGGGTGCTGAGTTGTGACCTGACACGGCCAATAGTAAACCAATGCTAAGCGCTCTGCTGGCTTTGCCGTAACAACATAACAATTATTCGAGTGCTGTGCCCTGCTAAATCACCTCTGCTGCTGGTTTATGAACTGCCATCTGACCCAGATTTGAAAAGCCAGTAATACGAGACCAGCAACAAAACTGACTAAGCCAGCAGGTGCCAGGCTGTATCAGTTTTGCCTTTTACTGGTGTACAGCGCTGCGGCCCGACCGAAACATCCGCTGGACAGTCTTTAGGCCGCGAGCGTGCTTAAGCTTTTTGTTAGGTCATTGATGCGAATAACTATGCGTCCCCTAATAACTGGTTCGCTTGTTCAAGGGTTATTTTTCCAAACAGAGCGTCAAGCAAAATATTTAATCGTGTTTCAGCACTGCCAAATTTACCAAAACCACCATATTGCAGCGCATCAAAATTTAAATGACCGAGCGACTCGCCGTTCGAGTTGACGCGCATCTCCACCGCTCGCATATATGTTGCCATGTCCCAGCCCCAGCGTGCGCTATATGAAAGCACGTAATTATCGGGTTGGGCTTCCTTCAAAGACTCTATGACAGTTGCACTGTAGCCATTATTTTGAAACCACTTTTCCAAAACAGGCAGAACACTTTCTCTTGTGGCTGCATCTTTCAATATGAATATCTGTGTGCTTTTTTCTAAATTAACTGGATCCAAGGTTGTGACACCTTTATTAGAGGCGCAACCGGTGACCATCAGAAGAAGTATCAATAGCGTATATTTTTTCATTATTTTGCCTTAGCTTTTATAGTTAATTAAATCGACAACCCGCCTTAAGGGCAGACACTCTTTTAGCTCTCCGCCAACGCCGCGGCTTCTTCCACATTCACCGCTACCAAACGTGAGCAACCGGGTTCGTGCATGGTGACACCGAGCAACTGGTCGCCCATTTCCATGGCGATTTTATTGTGGGTGATGTAAATGAACTGCACTTTCTCCGACATCTCTTTAACCAAGCGCGCATAGCGGCCGACGTTGGCGTCATCCAATGGCGCATCCACCTCATCGAGCATACAAAAGGGTGCAGGATTGAGTTGGAAGATGGCAAACACCAAGGCCAATGCGGTCAAAGCTTTTTCACCACCGGAGAGTAAATGGATGGTGCTGTTTTTCTTGCCCGGTGGGCGCGCCATGATCGCCACACCCGTGCTGAGCAAGTCTTCGCCGGTCATTTCAAGGCTGGCATGACCGCCACCAAACACTTTCGGAAACAGCTCTTGCAAACCATTATTGATTAAATCAAAAGTCTCTTTAAAACGGTTACGGGTTTCGCGGTCGATTTTGCGGATCACATTTTCTAAGGTGTCCAGCGCTTCCACCAAATCATCGTTTTGCGCATCCAGATAGGTTTTACGCTCCGACTGCTGGCGGTACTCTTCAATCGCGGCAAGGTTAATCGCCCCCAAACGCTCAATGCGTGCCGCTACCGCCGCCAGTTGTTGCTCCCAGACACTGAGCTCCGCATCCACAGGTAACTGCTCAAGCAATTGATGCACATTCAATTCGAGTGCTTGCAGCTGCTGATTAAGGGTGTCTTGTTGCACGCGCAAGGTTTGCCAGGCCAAACGCTGGCGCTCCAGTTGCTCACGCACACCTTGTGCACGCTGCTCGGCTTGACTGCGTTGTTTATCCGCATCGCGCATCTGGGTGTCGGCATCTTCTAGCGCAGTGCGCGCCGCGCGCAATTCATCATCAATCGCCAAACGGGTCTGCAATAATTCTTCCAGCTGCGCCCGCAACTCATCAATTGGCGACTCACCTTCTTGCAAGTTTAAATTGAGCTGCTCACGGCGTTGATCGACTTGGGCAAACTGCTGCGCTAAACGCTGCAACGCCTGCTCAGTCGAGCGTTTTTGCGTGGTCAGGGTGCTAATGCGCAACGCCAACTGATGCTGGGTGTTTTTATCCTGCTGCGCTTGCTGGCGTAACTGTTCGAAACGGCTGCGCAACTGGCCTTGCTCGGCTTGCAACTGCTGCTGTTGCTGTTCGGTCGCGAGCATTTGATCCTGTGCATCCTGCAGTAATAACTGCGCTTCAGCGATTTGCTCTGCATCAATCTGCTGCTGCTCAGTCACATCGTCGAGTTCGGCAGTAATCGCGCTACGGCGTAATTGCAGCTGCTCAACGCGGGCGAGCCTCGCTGCAAGCTGACTTTTTAACTCACTTAAAGCGCGATGCGCGCCTTGCTCATCACGGCGTAATTGCTCGCTGTGCTCTTGCAGGGTTTGTCGAGTGCTGCGCAGCTTTTGCAGTTGATCGGCCAAGGCTTGCTGTTGTTCATCCAGCTCAGCCACGCTTAACAGAAGCGCGTCTAATTCTTGCGCACGCGCCAGCACGCCGCTGCTATTTTCATCGCCGCGTTGCACCGTCAAAAAGTGCGCGGCCAGCCAATAACCGTCTTTACTCACCACACTTTCGCCGCTGTTTAACTGCGTGCGCAGCTGTATCGCTTCATCTAAAGTGTCGACTGCATAGACCTTGGCGAGCCACGGCGACATATCCAGCGCAGAGGCTAACACCTTGTTTAATAAACTATTTTTCACCGGCGCAACAGCCGCGCCACTGCTCACCAAACGCAAGTGTCCGCGGCTTAAATGACTCAGTTCAAGATCAGCCCAGCTCTCAACCTGCACGGCTTGTAAATCTGCGGCCAACACTGTTTCTACCGCCAGTTCCCAACCCGAGGTCACTTTTAAGCCTTCGAGCAAGCGCGGCTGTTGCTCAAGCTGCTGACTTTCCAGCCACGCTTGCACGCCTTGTTCAGGATTCAGTGCCGCCTGCTGCAGTGCTTCTAACGCGGAGATACGCCCCTGCAAACGCTGTAAATTGCCCTGCACTTGCTGCTGTTGCTGATTCTTTTCGGTTAATTGTTCTTGCGTGTCATGCAGCTGCACCGCCTGCAATTGCTGGCTGGCAGACAACCCTTCCAAATGCGCTTGCGCTTGCTCAGTACGCTCCTGCAGCTCATCCACTGACTCGGTCTGCGGATCATCTTGCAGGCTGTGCTGTTCATCGTGTAAACGTTGCTGGCGAGTGATTAAGCGTTGGCTGTTTTGCTCTAACTGAGCAATGCGTGTGCGCTGTACGCCCGCCTCACTGCGAGGCTGCGCGCTCTGCTCGGTCAAGATATTCCAGCGTTCTTGCCAATCGTGCATCGCCTCTTCCGCTTGGATAAAAGTTGCGGCGCTGCACTCTTCGGTTAACTGCGCTTCAGCTTGTTGCTCGTTAAGCATCAGCAATTCGTCATCAAGACTGGCCAATAATTCACGGTCACTGGCCAGATGGCTTTCTGTCTCTAAACGCGCACGCTCGGCTTCATTCAAATCGTCCTGCAGCTGACGTAACCGTTGCTGCGCATGCTGGATGCTTTGCTCATGCCGCGCAATATCGGCACCAATCGCATAAAAGCGCCCTTGCACACGGTTAAAGCTATCCGACAATTCATGATGGCCATCGCGCAGCACTTCTATTTTCGCATCGGCTTGACGCTGTTCAGCAATGCACGCCTGCAAAGCGGTCTCTAACTCACTGATCACCGCCTCGTGTTCACCCGCTTGACCATTGAGCTGCTGCCAACGCAGAGCGGTCAGCTGAGCCTTTAAATTGTTCTCTTCAGTTTTGTATTCTTGATATTTTTCTGCCGCATGCGCTTGTCGTTGTAGGCGCTCGATTTGTCGGCCCAGCTCTTCGCGCAAGTCGAGTAAACGCTCAAGGTTTTCTTGGGTACGACGAATCCGATTTTCAGTTTCGCGGCGGCGTTCTTTGTATTTGGAAATACCTGCCGCTTCTTCAATAAAAATGCGCAGATCATCAGGGCGTGCTTCAACCAAACGCGAAATCATCCCTTGTTCGATAATCGCGTAGCTGCGCGGGCCAAGACCAGTACCGAGAAAAATATCGGTGATGTCGCGGCGGCGACACTTCACCCCGTTTAAAAAATACGTGCTTTGCGCTTCACGGGTGACGCGGCGGCGGATCGATATTTCTGCATAACTGGCATATTCGCCCTGCAAGGTACCGTCGCTGTTATCAAACACCAGTTCAATGCTGGCTTGGGCAATCGGCTTGCGGGTATTGGAGCCGTTGAAAATCACATCGGTCATTGATTCGCCGCGTAGGTTCTTCGCCGAACTTTCGCCCAGCACCCAACGCACCGCATCAATAATATTGGACTTACCACAGCCATTAGGGCCGACCACTGCGGTCATATTGCTCGGAAAGCTGGCCGTGGTCGGATCAACAAAGGATTTAAAACCTGCAAGGCGAATGCACTTTAGACGCATGGATCAGTGTTCTCTCGGCAAGGCAGACAAAACCAACTGGCAATTTTTTTGCGCATAGGAGTGCACCAGCAAACGAATATCGTCGACCCGCCGGGTTTGTATCGCCAGCAATAACTGATCAAAGATCCGCGTAAACAGCAGCATTTCTGCACTCCGTTGCTTAAAAGCCAAATGATAGGTACGACTCACCGCCGGAATCACGTTGCCTAACGCTTGTTGTAAATACGGGTTATTCACAATCGGTGCAGCCAGATCAACCACGGTAAAACAGTGCTGCACAAAACTTTCCACATCATGGTTTTGCACGCTTAACTGCATCGCCCGACGCACCTCCACAAAAGGCAGCAATTGCCCTTGCGTTTGCCAGCGCTGGGCCAACAAAGTACCGAGCAATATATACAGCTCAGTGCTGACGTCATACAAATCTTGCACATTCTGCGCGGTGAGTACGCGAACCTGTGCGCCACGTCGCGGATAAATGTCGACAAGGTAACGCCGTTGCAGCAATAACAAAGCCTCACGCACCGAGCTACGACTGACTTGATAGGCCTGCGTAATTGCCACTTCACGCAAGGCAAAACCGCCCGGCAGCTCGCCGCAAATAATACGTTGCGCCAGCGCATCGGCAATACTCTGGGTTAAACAACCCGCATCATGCTGCAACATAGTTGATTGATTATTTTGATTAGAAAACATCGGCGCAGTGTACAAGAATCGCTGTCACTGCGCCGAGGATTAAGCCTGAATAAATGCTTAACCTTTACAAGTCTGCACAGTAATCTTGCTCAGCCACCGACGGTGTATACCAAACAAAATCGGCACTGCCAGCCGCCACATCCTGATCAGCCTCCGCAAAAATCAGCACCCTCGACTGGAGACGATCAACACCCTGTAAATCTTGCATATGCAGCGGCACACCCAAATCATAACGGGCATGATAAGCACCGGCGATCAACAGCACAGGTTTTGGCGCATCCAACACAACCGCAGCCATACTGCGATCACGTTGCTGCTGCACGGCCAACATAGCAGGCAACTGCGCGGGCGGTAATTTATTGCAATGCGCCTCACGAATATGTTCAGACAAACGCGCCGTGACATCGACGCGAGTTGACTCCGCGCCAATCAATGTAGGTGGATGACGGTAAATCGCCATCAGCGCAGCACGGTTTAAATTGCCTGCCAATAAAGGATAAGGCTGTGCTAAAACATGCGAGACCACACCCGCATACTGCTGCCAATCCCAACCTTTATGCCAGTTCAAAGCCAATGGCACATCTGCTGGCTGCACACCTTTGCGCACGACGCTCTGCACTTGACTGACGGTGGCCTGCTGATCAACGGTCAGCATTTCCATCACCACCGAGCCCTGTGCACGCCGCGCTTCAAGAGACTGCAACAACCACAGCTGCAAAGCATGATGATCGGGGTTATCGTGCTTTTCACCCAGCAAAACAACCGATGCATCCGCCAGCTCCGCCAACAACTGCGTCACTGTCATCTGCACGCCACTGCGCAAATCAATAATCTGCCCTACACGCGCATTCTCACGCTCACGCGGGCTCTGCCACACTGGCAACCCATCATGCGCTGGCATATGCTCAACCACCCCATCAAGCGGCGTCACAGACGTCATCTGACACGCTGCTAATAATCCAAATACGGCCAAGAGTAACCAACGCATAAGTCCCACCCTCCAAATCATCCACTTTCCGTGCTGCCAAACACTATTTATGGCTAACCTCTGCAACGATGCAACTGTACAGCAGCGTCGATAGTGTTACTCAATAAGCAGGCCGATGCCTGCCAGCAATGAGAGGCTTGATAACACAATGCCCGCAATAGCCATGCCCTTTCCTGCTTGCTGGATAGCAACACTGACGATACCTAAAACCAAGCTGACAATACCCATAAAAAACAGCCCGGTAAGCATATCCACATCCCACCCAGAGTCATCAAAGAGCGCCAATAAACAGATGATTCCGATAACCATGGACGGTACAGGCAACCATAGCGTCCCTGTTTCTTTTGGCCCGTTTAAGGTTTGCCCATGTGATATATCAACCAACATCGAACCACAGTGCTTACACTTTATAGCTCCAACCTTGATATCTTCTTGGCAGAAAGGACAGCTTTTGCATTCCATAAAATACTCTCTATTGCATATAGAAAGCCTTCTGTCTTAATCAAATCAAACAATACATAGGCTTTAGATTGAATGAACTGTCAAATTAGAAAACAGCTCAGTATATTGATAGTCAATAACTTATTAATAATATGTTTAACCCAAGATTACACATTTTAACCTTGTCATAAACATTAAAAGCAGCTTAGCGAAAACTAAGCTGCTTTTAAGCGTACCTATAAACTTGCCGAATTAAGCGATTACGCTACATCCAACTTTGGATTGGCACCATATTGGTTTTCCTCAGGCTTACTATCAGAAGCAAGGAACACAATAAGAACAATTGCACCAATTAATGGGATCAAACCAATAAGCAACCACCAGCCGCTACGATTGGTGTCATGCAGACGACGAACTGACACGGCCAAACCAGGCAATAGAACAGCCAATGAGTAAATGCCACCCAGCAAGCCAATACCCGCTTCGGCGCTCACGCTGCCAATTACGCCATCAATAACACCCAAAACAATACTGATGATCAGGTTGAATAAAATGAAGAACCAATATTCCTTTCTTCTTGCTCGACCATTAAAAACCGCGTATTTTTTCAGAACTTCAATATACCAATTCATATGATTCCCTAGCTGGTTTTCGTCCCTTTTGATAGATGCTAGACACTGGACGCGAAACGCCTAGCACGTAATTAACAGCCACACCATACAATGTAATATTAAATTATTATTACATTGTATGCGCTGCAATCATTATTTCAGGGAAATACGTTATTATTATTTTATTCTCAATGCAATATAAATATGTTGTGTATCGCATTAAAATGCCATCATCCAGAACATGCTCACTGCCAAGCAACAGCATCCTATACAAATAAGGCGCTGCTGCATTGAGAGGTATATCAGAAAGAGGTTATTCGCTCAGAAGGCAGCCGTCGCAAGTCATGCTCACGACAAATAACACAACACCCATCAAGTCACACTCCGCAGTGACCATCAAAAACCTCTAGTGCTCTCACCCTCATTCTGCACGCTAAGCTTTTTTTGACTGTACACAAGATCGACCAACTCGCCTTGTGGGCTATAACCGTCAACCGTCTGCCGTAGAATCTGACGGATCAGTACACAGTCGCCGCTATCTACTGCGCTCAACAGTTCTTGCAAGACAATCAGCAGCTCATCCCACGCCAAGAAGGCTTCATCTGCACGCATGATCATGGCGTGCTCGGTAGGCGAGACATTATCGCCAATCAATAACTCCTCATAGAGCTTTTCACCCGGGCGCAAGCCACTGAATTCAATGGTGATTTCACCCGTTGGATTGCCTTCACTGCGCACAGTTAAACCGGTCAGGTTAATCATTTTCTCCGCCAGCTCAACAATCTTAACGGGCTCGCCCATATCCAAGACAAACACATCACCGCCCTGTCCCATGGCACCGGCTTGAATCACCAACTGTGAGGCTTCTGGGATGGTCATAAAATAGCGAGTCATCTTCGGATGCGTAACCGTCACCGGTCCACCATGCTTAATCTGCTCGCGAAACAACGGAATAACCGACCCCGAAGAGCCCAGCACATTACCAAAGCGCACCATGGTAAAACGTGTGTGATTCGGATAGCTCTGCTCGTTATTCAGATCGCTAAACAAGCCACAACTTGCCTCTTTACTCAACGCCTGCAACACCATCTCAGCCAAACGCTTGGTACTGCCCATGATATTGGTCGGGCGCACGGCTTTATCGGTGGAGATCAACACAAAATGCTCAACCTGCGCAGCAATTGCTGCTTGTGCAGTATTGAGGGTACCGATGACATTATTCAGAATCCCTTCAGCAGTATTGTGCTCAACCATCGGCACATGTTTGTACGCCGCTGCGTGGTACACCGTATTGACTTTCCAGGTTTTCATCACTTCGCGTAAACGCTTTAGATTGCGAATTGAGCCTAAAATCGGGATCAAACACACCCGCAAGGCTTCTTGACAGATGCGTGTATCCAACTCTTTTTGAATGCTGTATAGATTGAATTCGCTGTGTTCAAACAAAATCAAAGTAGTCGCACCGCTGGCTAGAATCTGCCGGCACAACTCCGAACCAATCGAGCCGCCCGCGCCAGTCACCATCACAACTTTTTCATTGATACAGCGCTCAAACAGCTCAAGCTGCGGCGCGACCGCATCACGTCCAAGCAAGTCAGCAATATCAACCTCTTGCAGATCTTGGACTTTAACCCGGCCGCTGGCCAAATCCATAAATCCAGGAATACTGCGCACATGCAAAGGGAAAGGTTCCAACGCAGCCAACACCTCACGGCGCCTCGCCCGCGTTGCCGACGGCATTGCCAATAACACTTGGGCGGCACCGGTTAGATCAATCATTTGCTGGATGTGTTTGGGCTTATAAACTTTCAGCCCTGCGATGGTGCGCGTGGCAATCGTATCGTCATCATCAATAAACGCCACGGGGCGCATCGATTTGCCCATACGCAAGGCAGCAACCAGCTGATTACCCGCCGAACCCGCGCCATAAATGGCCACACGCGGCAAATGATCAGACTGCTTCATAAAAGGCATACTGTTGACGCTGCCCAGCCAATCTCCTAAAAAATACTGGCGCATCAGCAAACGCAAACCGCCCAGGATCAGGATGCTCACCCACCAATAATTAACCACTAACGAGCGCGGCACCAAAACAGCGTCATTTTGAAACCAATAAATGGTCAGAGCAAACACCAACGCCGAAATGGTCACCGCTTTAGCAATAGCAAGCAACACTTCCTTACCGGCATAGCGCATCACCGCACGGTACATGCCAAAGCGAACAAACAGCGGAATGGCAATCAGCGGCGCGATAATAAACAACCAACGCTGTTCGCCCAGCACATCAACCGGATAGTCGATGCCCAAGCGCACCACAAACGCCAGCCACAGAGAAAACCACACCAAGATAATATCGGTAAACACCTGCAGCAAACGCTTGTAACGGCGCGGTAAAGCCAAGAGCCAGCTTTTAAACATCTCTATGTCCTATAGATTCATCACAAAACGAGATAGGTCGCACTTCACACACCAGGTAGGTCACCTACTTCAGGGCGACACAGGTGCTAGCAACACCCTCATAGGGGAGTAAACCGCATGCGCACTGCCTTCAAGCACTTAGTCTTTTTTAACCCGATCGCCAGAACCTTTACCAGCCACGGTCATAAAGATATAGCGAAAGTAATCCGCAATATTTAAATTCTTAATCATCTGCTGATCTGTCTCAGCCAAAAGCTTAGGCGTAGACATATCGATATCATTAACTTGCGCCAAGCCAGTAATCCCAGGTCGCACAGCATAAACACCCAAAGCATCACGCTCAGCAATCAATTCATCTTGGTTGAATAAGTTAGGGCGCGGGCCCACCAAGCTCATCTCCCCTTTTAAAACATTCCACAACTGCGGCAGCTCATCAAGCTTGGTTTTACGCAAGAAACCACCCAACTGAGTAATGGATGCAGTCGATGCGAGATGACTGGCGACCGAAGCCGTATCAACCTTCATGGTGCGAAACTTAACCAGAGTAAAAGGTTTTTTATTACGGCCTACGCGCTCCTGCAAAAACAAAGGCGAACCGGTATCAAACACGCCAATGAGATAAATCACCAACAGCACTGGAAAGCCAAACACTAAGCCGAGCAAGGCAAAGATAAAATCCAAAAGACGAATCACAATTTTTTCTCTGATACAAAACAACAGGCTAATCCTTGCGCAACCGTCAAAAGAGGCTGCCAACCGAGTAGTTCACGATTTTTACTGATATCCACCTGCAATGAACCTAATAAACGCTGAGCCATCGCCTTTTTACCCAGCATGGTAGCACCTAGCTGCAACAAACCTGCGGGGATAGGTAACAAGCGTGCAGGTTTACCCATTGCTTGCGCGACGCCTCGAAGTAAATCACTGGTGGATAAATCTTCGCCATCGCCAGCCAAAAACACTTGATTGGCGGCAGCCGGATGCGCAAGGCAAGTGACAATAAGATCAATCAAATTATCTAACGCAACTAAAGAACGCTTATTGTGGATGGCGCCTAAAGGCAGTGGTAACCCTTTAGCAACCAGCATATTCATACTGGCAAAATTGCCTTTTACATTAGGTCCATAGACTAAAGGTGGGCGAATAATTACAACCTCTAAGTCTGTTTCTTTAGCTATTTCCCATAAGCCCTGTTCGGCCTCTAACTTAGAGAGGCCATAAGCATCTTCTGGCGCTGGCTGATCATCAGCAAAAAAAGGTTGGTTCAACGCAGTGCGCTCGCCATTAACTTTAATCGAGCTAACAAACACAAACCGTTTAACACCTGCCGCCGCTGCTTGCCGCGCTAAACTTAAAGTGCCATCAACATTCACTTTACGATACTCAGCCAAAGGATCAGCCACTTCATCACGCATAATATGTGCGCGAGCAGCGGCATGAATCACTAGATCCACACCCTGCAATGCATCAGCCCAATCAGTCTCTGCGGTTAAATCCGCTACTTGCACAGTACGCACAGCACTTGGCGTATTCAGCGCACGCCGCACAGCAATAGTTAAATCATATTGACCATCCGCTAGCAAACGCTGTTGCAGCGCACTGCCCACAAATCCCGTAGCGCCCGTCAATAAGACGCGCTGTTGTTTTAAATTCATAAATAACTCTCAGCAGCCGTAACTGCTTAGTAAAATATTCTGCTGGAAAGCACGACTAACATTTAACTTAATTCTGGGTTATCTCAGTGCAAAGGCTCATTGCCCGTAATATACAAGCACAACACATCCCCACCCCGTCATTGTGAGCGCAGCGAAGCAATCCACCTCGCAAACCGCGCAGAGCCCTGCCATAGACTGCCACGTCGTTACACTCCTCGCAGAGACAGTGGCGCGTATTTGCAAACCCCACCCCGTCTTTGCGAGCGTAGTGAAGCAATCCACCTCACAGACAGCGCGGTGCTCAAACCATGGACTGCCACGGTCTAAAGGCCTCGCAGAGACGGGTGCACCGACGCTACGCTACAACCGAATAATACTTGTCACCAGAAGCCGCTCTAACTTCGTGTAAGCCGGCTTCTTTTGACGCGCTTCCCTGCATGCAGCCGCCATCCGCTCTCCAGACACCCCGCTCCACTGAAAAGCATAACCAGAAAGCTCTGCCAACTGGTCTAAAAAGATTCTCTGCACGCGGCCGTTACCCTCTCGAAAAGGATGAATCATATTCACCCGCCCCAAGTAATATGCGGCTTTATATGCAAAATCGGTTACATCTAACTCACGAAGGAAACTATCTTTCTGCAGCTGATAAAATACCTCAGCAGCCACATCCTCGATATTTCGGTAAGGCAAAAAAAGCTGACCACCTTTAGAGATTTCAGTTTTTCGCAACTGACCAGCCCACTCGTAGATATCCTTGAAAAGATAGTGGTGAATGCGGCATAGGTGTTCAAGATTGAAGGTCGGCTCTATCGGGCTCGCTATCAACTCCGCAAAAGCCACTTCGCTGATAGCGGCTTCAGCCTCATTCAGCGCTTGGGTATCCGTAATGCCCAAGCGATTTATCAGACATGTAGAACCACTAAGCAGATAAGGATCTTGTTCCTGAAGATCATAGTTCTCATAGCCTTGCATCACATCAAGAGGCCGAAGAAGCTTGCTTGTACTTTGCTACCAGTTGCTCTCTTACAGATTCTCCTGACACGCGACCAGCAGCCACTTCCAGCATTGTAGCTTCTGATTGCTTCGACACCTGTATTCCCTCAATGGCCATAGAGCCAACAGCCTGACGAACCTTGAACGCCAACAGTTGAGTTTTGGTGTATTTCATATTTTTCCTCCAGTAACAACCACAGCATAGCGCTGGGAGCCGCACACAGGCAAGACGCCTCACGACCTTTGCGTCCCCCCCCCGTCTTTGCGACCCCCACTCCGTCTTTGCGAGCGCAGCGAAGCAATCCACCTCGCAAACCACTCGGCACCTAACCATGGACTGCCACGGCCTAAAGGCCTCGCAGAGACGAGGATCAATAGACTGCCACGTCGCTACGTTCCTCACCGAGACGAGGCCCTTGGGAGCGCGGGCCGCTGGCCCGCATTTAGGATCATTGCGAGCCCAGCGAAGCAATCCACCTCAAAAACCCCCAGCCAACAACCCCTGTGCCTCATCAATCAACAACTGCAAATGCGCTTCGCTGATAAAGCTTTCTGCATAGATTTTATACAAGGCTTCAGTGCCACTCGGCCGCGCCGCAAACCAGCCATTCTCAGTGCCGACTTTAATCCCGCGAATCGTCGCACCATTACCCGGCGCGTTGAGTAGCACCGCGGTGATCGACTCACCGGCCAAGGTTGTAGTAGTAATGTGAGCGGCGGTTAAAGATTTAAAAGTAGCTTTTTGTTCAGCCGTCGCAGGCGCATCAATGCGGCGGTAAAAAGGTGTACCGTGTTGCGCAGTAAGCTTGGCGTAATACAGGGATGGAGTTAAGCCAGTAACTGCCGTGATCTCGGCAGCCAACAAACATAAAACAATGCCGTCTTTATCTGTGGTCCAAGTCTCACCGGCAAAAGTTAACAAGGTCGCTCCAGCACTTTCTTCACCAGCAAAAGCCAACTGCTCTTTATACAAACCCTCCACAAACCACTTAAAGCCCACCGGCACTTCATAGAGCTTGCGACCATGGGCGGCGACTACACGATCCATCAGCGACGAGGTCACTAAGGTTTTACCAATCTGCAACGATGCTGACCACAGAGGCCGATGAGTTAACAGGTAATCCACACACACGCACAAAAAGTGATTGGGATTCATCAAACCCGCGGCATCGACAATGCCATGGCGATCCGCATCAGGGTCATTGGCAAAGGACAAATCAAACTGCTCGCGGATCTTGAGCAAATTGGCCATAGCCGCAGGACTGGAGCAATCCATGCGAATACGACCATCGTGATCCGGCGGCATAAAAGCAAACTCAGGATCTTGGCTGCTATTGACCACAGTGATATTCAACCCAGCATCCGCCGCCAACGCCTGCCACACAGCCAAGGCCGTGCCGCCCATGGGATCAACACCCAGCTTTAAACCCGACTGACGAATCGCCGCTAAATCCACCACCTGATCAAGCTCAGCAATATAACGGGCGACAAAGTCGTATTCTTGCACCTGAGCCAAAGCATCCGTTAAAGCCACACACTGCACTGCAGCACAGCCATCACGCAAATACTGATTAGCCCGCGCTTCAATCCAGCCTGTCACCTCACTGTCCGCTGGCCCACCATCAGGTGTGTTGTATTTAATTCCGCCATCTTCCGGTGGATTATGCGACGGGGTAATAATCAAGCCATCGGCCAAACTCTGCTCACGCCCTGCGTTGTGCACTAAAATCGCACGACTGACCAAAGGTGTTGCCGTCACACCATACTCAGTCGCCACATAGATCGACACCTGATTGGCCACCAGCACCTGCAACGCCACCTCCCAAGCAGGACAGGACAATGCATGGGTGTCTAAGCCGATAAACAATGGGCCAGTGATATTGGCCTGTTGACGGTAATCGGCGACGGCCTGGGCAATCGCTAGAATATGTAGCTCATTAAAACTGCCAGCAAGAGAAGAACCGCGGTGGCCGGAGGTGCCGAAACTGACGGACTGCGCAGGAATAGTTGTTTTAGGTTTAACTGAGTAGAAGGCGTTGAGCCAGCGGGTGATCAAAATTTAAACTCCATTAATTTATGATGCTATGTAACTACAATCCACAGACTGCCGCAGCCTAAAGGCCTAGCAGAGACGTTGTTGCCATTGCCAGCCCTTATTCCGTCATTGCGAGCGTAGCGAAGCAATCCACTTCGCAAACGCCACATTGCCCTGCCATGGACTGCCACAGCCTAAAGGCCTCGCAGAGACGGTGTGCGCCTTTGCGAACGCCCCTAACGTCTTTGGCGTTACTAATAAATACCAAGTAAAACCATCAAAAATAAAAAAAAACGATCTCTAGAACGGCGGCGCAATTCAGGAAAATGAGTCATTAAATACAAGCGACTATTTAGCTGAGCAAGCTTTTCAGGAGCAACTAAAGCAGTAATAGTATTTACTTGATTTCTGAGCCACTTACCTCGAACCATCGCAAATCTTTTTTTGTAAGCAGTCAGATTATTATTTGTACCCACCTGATTATTGTCATGCTGGCGATAACGCATGGATGGCCATTCATCTATAAACCAAGTAAACCCTTGCTCACGACAAAAAGCATAAGCAAGCCAGTCGTGCAAAGATACTTTATTAAGATCGTTACCAGCATTGACTAAAAACGACTGAAAGGCCTGCATAGCAGCAATACTAAACATATAAGTGCAGCTAGGCCCTGCTGCTTCAAAAAAATGATCTAACTTTTTTTGTGGCTGTGATTTCCTAATTAAAACTTCTCGACCGTCAGCCCAGAAAGCCGTGACATTGGATGAATACACATCACATTGGCCTGTCGCTATTTTGCTGTAAGCTTTTCCTAGTTTTTCTGGATGCCAGATATCATCCTGATCAGCAAAGGAAACAGCATCAAACCCAGAAAAATCAACGTCTTTAACCAGTCTAAAAAAATTTGGCCCTGCACCGCCAAACCGCTGACCATAAGGCAATACAACCACATTATCACTCATAGCAGACAACTGCTCAGCCCACTCATAAGTACCATCTGCAGATAGATCGACGCTGATAAAAATTGTTAACTGTACATTTTGCTGATTAAAAATTGTTTCAATCTGCTTTTCTATCCATTGCATGCCGTTATAGGCGGCTAATAGGACAGCAATTTTTGGTTGGCTCGTATTATCCATTGCTCTCTGCTTGGCTTAAGTATTTGCTTTAATATTTTCTCTATTGCATTCGATACTCAGATAACAGCCAATTAGGCATCTAGATCTTTCAAACCAAGATAGTTGCTGTCTTTTTCTGAAAGCTGTACATCTTGTAGCGGCCAAGCAATATTCAGCAGCGGACAATTCCAAGCTATACCACCTTCATCAGAGCTATAGTCATTTTTGGTGTATAAGGAGAAAAGAGGGTGGCGTATCCCGCTGATTATTCCGACCAAGAAATAATCAGCGGGATACGCCATGACAAATACTACCCTGAATATTCTTTCACAACCAGATGAAGCCGGTACTGATTTTCTAACAACTTTGCTGCGTAACGGTGCTCAGCAGCTCGTTGCTCAAGCCGTTGAAAGCGAATTGCTGCAGTTGCTACAAAGTCATCAGGATCTATGATTTATGCTTGTCTGATGGCCGTAAAGCGGTTGTGCGTAATGGTTATTTGCCTGAGCGCAGCATCCAAACGGGCATTGGCGAGGTTGATATCAAAGTGCCTAAAGTACGTGACCGTAGCAGCCCGGCTCGGCGACAACGCTAAAGGCTTGTTGGCGAATACTATTTCCAGACTCAAGGGGCGCTGGATTGATGAGCATCAAGAATGGCAACAACGTGACCTGAGTAACAAGCATTATGCGTACTGTTCAGGTCTAATTCAAATGGACACTTCAAAGAGAGACAATAGATTCCGCCTAGCTTGAGGTGAAATATGAATCAGAAGCGCGTGTATAAAGAAAGGACAGGTTTATTATTACCTAGAAACGAAAAAAACCGTTAAGTAGTTGATACTTAACGGTTTTTCGTAATATGGCGCAGTGGACGGGACTCGAACCCGCGACCCCCGGCGTGACAGGCCGGTATTCTAACCAACTGAACTACCACTGCGCATACTTTAAAAGACAAGTGGTGGGTGATGACGGGATCGAACCGCCGACCCTCTGCTTGTAAGGCAGATGCTCTCCCAGCTGAGCTAATCACCCTTGTCTCTTGAAGTGGTGCGTATATTAGAGATCGCAACGCCTCTTGGCAAGCACAACAGCAGCTATTTGTGAAGTAACTTGGAGGGCTTGGTTATTACGGATAAACTGCTGATGGAATTGGCAAGCATTAGGGCGTTTGCAATACCCCCTGTCGGGCTAAAGACCTACCGAGGAAGCTATAAGCTGGTTTGTATCGGGAATAAATTCCCTCCGATGCGCAGGGTGCTTGAAAGTGCAATATTGTTTGCGAGCAGCAATCGCGAATGAATTCACTCCTACAGAAATCACCTGCTCTGGAATATCGGGAATAAATTCCCTCCTACAGTATGGGTTTGGCGATGATTCGCCAGTCGGGGCCTATGGCGCGGAGATCGGTGATTTGCAGGTTGATGGCATCGGCCATCGTATCAATCGGTAGCTGCAGTAAAGGTTTGGCGCTGGAGCCGAGCAGTTTGGCAGCCATGTAGACATAGAACTCATCAACTAAACCGCTTTGGACAAAAGCGCCAGCCAATTGCGGGCCTGCTTCGACCAGCAATTCATTGATACCGCGTTTCGCCAACGCGTGCAGTAAGGCCGTCAAATCAACATGGCCGTGTACTTCTGGCACCTGTAGATATTCAATCTGCGCCGTATTATCCGGCGGGGTTTGATAGGTCGCGACTAAAACGGGGCCGGCGTTAAAAAACGCCATATCGTTCGGCACCCGCAAGCGTCCATCGATGACAATTCGCAGTGGCGGGCGCGATAAGGCTAAGTCGCGGAATGGCGCTTCCAGTGGCAACTGTTCAGCGCGCACGGTAAGCCGTGCATCATCGGCCAAGACTGTCTCAGCCCCAGTCAAAATAGCACTGGAGCGCGCACGTAAGCACTGCACATCGGCGCGAGCGGCCGGCCCGGTAATCCACTGACTTTCACCGCTGGCCATGGCGGTACGCCCATCAAGACTCATGGCCAATTTTACGCGTACAAAAGGCAAACCCGTTTCCATGCGTTTAACAAAGCCGCTGTTTAACGCGCGAGCAGCCACGGCAAGCTCACCACTGAGCAGATCCACTTGGATGCCTTGCTCGCGTAAATGAGCAATGCCACGGCCTGCCACTTGCGGATTAGGGTCTTGCATGGCGATCACTACACGCGCCACACCGGCGCGCACTAAAGCCTCTGCACACGGCGGCGTACGCCCATGATGGCTGCACGGTTCTAAGGTGACATAGGCGGTGGCTCCCTGCGCTAAGGCAGCGGCTTGGCGTAACGCGTGCACTTCGGCATGCGGCTCACCGGCGCGCACATGCCAACCCTCACCGACCACTTGTTGGTCGGCAACGATGATGCAACCAACGCGCGGATTAGGGTGTGTGCTGTACAAACCCTGTTCTGCTAAACGCAAAGCCTGCGCCATATAGCCTTGATCAGTCATTTTTCGTCTTGACCACTGGCCATCAGATCGATTTCTTTACGAAATTCGTTCAAGTCTTGAAAACGACGGTAGACCGAGGCAAAGCGAATGTAAGCCACTTCATCGAGTTTTTTAAGCTCATTCATCACCAACTCACCGACCACCAAGGTCTTAACTTCGCGTTCGCCATTGGCGCGCAGCTTACGTTTAATATTGGCGACGGCCTCTTCTAAACGCTCCAAACTCACAGGACGCTTTTCTAAAGCACGCAACATACCGGCGCGGAATTTATCTTCATCAAAGGGTTGACGGCTGCCATCTTGCTTAATTAAGCGTGGCAACACCAATTCAGCGGTTTCAAAGGTAGTAAAGCGTTCTTCACAAATTAAACACTCACGGCGACGGCGCACTTGGTCGCCATTGGCCACTAAGCGTGAATCAATCACCTTGGTATCATTGGCACCACAAAAAGGACAATACATTTAGATTGATCGCCTATAACAACAAAAAAGAGATAGTAACTGATCTGCCGCAGAAGAAAAATTGCTCAGCAGTCGCACGTTCGAGCAGCACCCAAAAAATACCGATCCAAACACTAGTGTTTGGCTTCAACAATCAGCGCGCCTTGCTCTTCACGCCAGCTGACACGACTGAGAAAACTCATACCCAGCAACACGTCGCGTGGAAACTCACCATCCAACACCATCGCGTCAACACCCAGCACTTCGATGCTGCCCAGCTTGACGCTGTTCAAATACACCCGCCAAGCTTTTTCTGTGCCACTGGCGGTACTGACTCTGACCGGGTGGCCTGTGCTCTTAAAATCAATGCCTAAGCGCCGCGCTTGTGTCGCATTCATCGCAATGGTGGTTGCTCCGGTATCGACCATAAAAGGCACGGTATTGCCGTTGACCAAGCCGGTCACCCAGTAATGCCCTGCGGCACCTTTGGAAATAGTTAGACGACGTTTCTCTGGTACGGCAAAGCTACCATTGCCGTAATCTCGGCTCAAAGTATGGGTGCTTGTTACACCATCAATCTGTAATACCGCAGAACGACTGTCAGCACTGACCACGCTGACACCTTGTGGCCCCGTTTTACCGGCTTTAACCAATGAACGTTGGCCATCAATATTCAATAGCGCCGCGTTCGGAAACAAGCCGACCACACGCACTGATGGCTGAGCCACCGCCAGCGCAGCACAGCACAGCAACACAACCCCCATCATGGTCTGAAAATAGCGCATCCTCTCTTCCCCCCTTAAGACGTCCGTTGTTTACACAGTAAAAAACCACGCGGCATACAGCACGCCTGCAGCAATCACCCCCGCTAACATATCATCAATCATAATGCCCAAACCGCCACCCACCTTACGGTCGAGCCATGAGATAGGCCAAGGTTTGGCAATATCGAGCACTCGAAACGTAATAAAACCCAGCGCCAGCCACAGCCAAGTGTTTGGCAGAAAAATCAGCGTGATCCAAATTCCGACGATTTCATCCCAAACAATTCCGCCGTGATCATGCACACCTAGATCGCTAGCAACACGGCCACACAGCCACATACCAAACACGCTCGCGCCAGCAATCACGCATAACGCGAACCATAATGGCAGCAGATGCAGCAACGGCACAAAGGCTAAACCCACTAAGGTGCCCCAAGTGCCCGGCGCTTTTTTGGCTAAGCCAGAACCGAAGCCAAATGCGAGAAAATGCCAGAAATTGCGCCATACTTTAGGAGAATGCATGGGTTGTCTTATCCTTGTTGAAAATGCTGATAACCGCTGAGTTGGATGGCGATGGACTGCCCTGTTTGATCCAGTAACTGTACAGCGTGCCCCGAACAGACACGACCAATCACCTGCACCTGGGTAAATTGCTGTTGTAATGATTCGAGGTACTGCTCGTCAATAGTAAAGGCTAACTGATAGTCGTCGCCACCGCTTAGCGCACACTGCAGCGCAGCCCTATCGCCAATAGCTGTTCGCGCGGCTGTCGCCACCGGCACCCGTGCCTGTTCAATATGCAGCGCAACATGCGACGCTTTAGCAATGTGCCCGCAATCAGCCAACAAACCATCGGAAATATCCAGCGCAGCGCTGGCTTTACCGAGCAACCACTGGCCCAATTGCAATTGTGGCTGTGGCGTCCAATAGGCCGCTAACAGCTGTTGTTGAATGTCTTGTGCCAAGCTGTTTTCTTCGATGTGCCCAAGCACCAGCGGTAATGCCGCCGCCGCCGCGCCTAACGGGCCGCTGACACACAGCACTTCACCAACCTGTGCGGCCGAACGTAACAAGGCTTTCTTAATGGGTACTGCGCCCATCACCGTGACGGTCATCGATAAGGGCCCGCGCGTGGTGTCACCACCGATTAAAGTAATCGCACAGCGCTGCGCCATGGCGCTCAAGCCTTCACTAAAGGCCTGCAACCAGGGCGAATCAATCTGTTCAAGAGTAAGCGCTAAAGTAAAACCAAGCGGTGTGGCGCCCATCGCGGCTAAATCACTGACCGCGACCGCTAAGGCACGCTGACCCAGCCAGAAAGCAGGAGGATTTTCAGGAAAATGAATGCCACTGACCAGCGTATCGGTAGACACCGCGCAGTGATGCCCTGCAGGAATCTGTAGTAAGGCACAGTCGTCGCCAATGCCTAAGGAGACATTTTCACCGCCCTGCGCACAGGCAGAGCGGGTGAAAAAATGTTGAATCAACTCAAACTCATTCATCGAGCAACGCCCACCATGACACTTCGGCGAGCCTGCCAAAGATTATTGCTTGTTGAGTTTAGCGTCACGGATTTCTGCACCACGCAAACGCAGCGCCAGTTTATCCAATACGCCATTCACATATTTATGGCCATCGGTGGCGCCATAGACTTTGGCGAGCTCAATGCCTTCATTGATCACGACACGGTATGGCACATCAATACGGCAGCTTAATTCCCACGTTGATAAGCGTAAAATCGCCCATTCAACGGGGTCCAGCTCGCTCATCGGGCGATCAAGAAACGGCTCAATCAAAGCATCAATTTCACTTTTCTTGCCTGGCACACCACGTAAGATTTCATTGAAATACGCACCATCTACGCCTTGAAAGTCATTATCGACTCGAAATTGCGCTTCGATTTCATTGAGATTTTGCCCAGCCACATGCCATTGATACAACGCTTGCATCGCTAAAGCTCGCGCCACACGACGCATGGCAATGCGACCTTTAGCACGTGCCGGAGGGTTATCGCGGCAATCGTCGTTATTTAAGCTCACTTGGCCTCCAGCTGCGCAAGCAGACTGACCATTTCCAGCGCCGACAACGCTGCTTCACCACCTTTATTACCGGCTTTAGTGCCCGCACGTTCAATGGCTTGCTCAATCGAGTCAACCGTCAACACACCAAACGACACAGGAATACCAAACTGCATAGACACCTGCGCCAAACCTTTGGTGCACTCGCCAGCCACATATTCAAAATGCGGTGTACCACCACGAATCACCGCGCCCAACGCAATAATTGCAGAGAATTCTTTGCGCTCTGCCACTTTTTGCGCCACTAAAGGCAGTTCAAAAGCACCTGGTGCACGAATCACAGTAATGGCATCTTTGCTCACACCGTGGCGCACCAACGTATCAATCGCACCGCTCACCAAACTTTCTACAACAAAGCTGTTGAAACGGCCAACAACCAGTGCAAATGTGCCTTGCGGGGCAATAAAGGTACCTTCGATTGTCTTCAAGGTCATGTTTTTCCCATCCTAATAAAGAGCGAAGGAGCAGCAACATCTGCTGCCCCAGTAACAGTTAATCCTGCGGTTGCAGGTATTCTACAACTTCTAGATCAAATCCGGATATGGCATTGAAGCGCATTGGTGCACTTAATAAGCGCATTTTGCGTACACCCAGATCACGTAAAATTTGTGAACCGGCACCCACAGTACTGTAGGTTCCTGAAGTTTTTGTAGCTTTTGCGTCGCCATCTCCGCCCAATTGACGCTCAAGATGAGCTAACAAGCTCGAACCGGTCATTTGATTGCCAAGCAACAGTACAACCCCACTACCCGCTTTAGCCACTTCAACCATCGCCGCACGCAAACTCCAGCGACCGTTTTGCTTGACCATAAATAAATCGCGCAACGGATCCATATTGTGCACACGCACCAGGGTGGGCTCTTCCGGCGCAATAGTACCTAAAGTCAACGCCAAATGGACATCACCCACAGATGATTCACGGTAAGTCACCAGCTTAAATTGACCCAGTTCGCTGTCTAACGCCTGCTCAGAAATACGCTCAATGGTGCGTTCATGAATCATTCGATAGTGAATCAAATCAGCGATAGTACCAATTTTAATCCCGTGCTCTTGTGCAAACACTTCCAGCTCTGGACGGCGCGCCATGGTGCCATCGTCGTTCATGACCTCACAGATCACACCGCTGGGCTCAAAGCCTCCTAAGCGTGCTAAATCACAAGCCGCTTCCGTGTGACCCGCGCGCGCTAAAACACCACCGGCTTGAGCCATCAATGGAAAAATATGTCCAGGGCTAACGATATCACTGGCTTTTGCATCTTTAGCGGCGGCGGCTTGTACAGTACGCGCGCGATCTGCTGCAGAAATACCAGTGGTGACGCCCTCCGCCGCTTCAATGGATACAGTGAACTTAGTACCAAAACCTGAGCCATTATGTTGCGCCATCAACGGCAAGCCTAAACGCTCGCAACGCTCAACGCTCATCGGCATACAGATCAAGCCGCGCGCATATTTGGCCATAAAGTTGATGTGCTCAGCCGTCACACACTCAGAGGCGATGATTAAATCACCTTCGTTCTCACGGTCTTCATCATCCATTAAGATGACCATTTTGCCATCACGGATATCCGCAACGATTTCTTCAATACTGTTTAATGACATGGGATAACCTTTCAATTAAGAGCGCATAAAACCATGTTCTGCTAAGAAATCTGCAGTAATGGCTGTGCTGGTCGGTTCTGCGGCATGTTCGCCTTGCAACAGGCGCTCGAGGTAGCGTGCAATCAGGTCAATTTCTAGATTGACCAAGCTCCCCGCGTGATAATCCGCCATGATGGTTTCCTGCAAGGTGTGCGGGACAATGGTCAACTCAAACGTATCGCCATTGACACCGTTCACCGTCAGGCTGGTGCCATCCACGGTGATTGAGCCTTTCATCGCAATATAGCGCGCCAACGGCTTAGGGGCACGAATCCAAAACTGCACCGCGCGGGCATTGTCTTGTCGAGAAATCACTTCACCGACACCATCGACATGGCCGCTGACCAAGTGTCCGCCAAGGCGCGTGGTGGGTAATAAGGCTTTCTCTAGATTGACCTGACTGCCGTTCTTTAAGTTAATAAAGGCACTGCGCGCTAGCGTCTCACGGCTGACATCGGCGCAAAAACCATCGCCCGGTAACTCAACCGCAGTCAAACACACACCATTCACCGCAATACTGTCGCCAAGCTTGACGTCGGATAAATCCAACTTGCCTGTCGCCACGCGTACACGCACATCACCGCCTTTAGGCGATAAGCTGCGAATACTGCCAACGGCTTCGATTATTCCAGTAAACATATTGATTCTGCCCCTGCAAAAAATGCATCCATCTGCATGCTGTCGATCTCCTGTTTGTGGAAAACAAGGCTTTTTTGATCGAATGGGAGCACACCATACAAGACTTGTACGGCGCTAGATCCCGCTCTCTCTTCATCCGGACTTTAAGAAAAAGCTGTCACATAATGTGCACAGTTTTCATAACCGTCGGCCTTGGGATCGCACCAAAGTCTGCTGACCTTATTGCGGATGATTAATACCCATCAATAAGCGCTCGTGGGCTCTGCACTCACCGTGCAATTACCACCGGTGGGGATTTCCACCCCGCCCTGAGAACGTAGTTCAATTAAACAGTTGTTTAACGGACACATTTGTACCACAAAGCGCCCGACCTTGCATCTGTTAAGGCGCTGCTTATTGGCTATGTACACAGAGACGTTGTGTTTGGTCAAGCTGTTCGCGGGCAGCTGATGTATTGTGCAACGAAGGTCAGATCGGTAGGAATAGAGGTTGATTCTTGAGGATAAAAACAGATTTTTATACCCAGAAACAAAAAAACCCGTTAAACACTTAAGTCTAACGGGTTTTCGTAAGATGGCGCAGTGGACGGGACTCGAACCCGCGACCCCCGGCGTGACAGGCCGGTATTCTAACCAACTGAACTACCACTGCGCATACTTTAAGGACAAGTGGTGGGTGATGACGGGATCGAACCGCCGACCCTCTGCTTGTAAGGCAGATGCTCTCCCAGCTGAGCTAATCACCCTTGTCTCTCGAAGTGGTGCGTATATTAGAGATCCAAAGCACTCTTGGCAAGGATTAAATCAATTTATTTTCACAGTTAATCCAATGACTTAGCGGAATCTAACGGAAAACACTGTTTTTGTATTCATCCACATCATTTTGCTCAGGTGCCACTCATCACATTTCAGTAGAAATCATCAGTCGCAGCCGATAAAATACTGATATTATATACAGCATTATAAACGCTCTTAGATTTTCGAGGCAGACTTTTGCCGAGCGCGTTATCCTTGCTCATCTGTTTTGCATGCCAGTGCATGTTATTTATTATTTATGTGTGGAGTTTTCTTTTATGTGGTTTCGCAACCTGCTGATGTACCGTTTAACCTCAGACACAGCTTTAGACCTTGAAACACTGGAGACTGCCCTTGCCAGCAAACCGGCTTTAGCGTGTGGCAGCCAAACGCTATCCACCTATGGTTTTGTTGCGCCCTTTGGTAAAGGCGAAGACGCACCACTGGTACACAGCGGCCAAGGCTTCTTTCTGATCTGCGCGCGCACGGAAGAACGTATTTTGCCAGGCAGCGTTGTACGTGATGCAGTGAAAGAAAAAACGGATGAAATCGAAGCCGCTGAAGGCCGTAAAGTTTACAAGAAAGAACGCGACCAAATTAAAGACGAAGTCACTCAAGCACTGCTGCCACGCGCCTTTATTCGCCGCTCTAAAACATTCGCAGCGATCGCTCCAGCACAAGGTCTGATTTTAGTCGACACCTCAAGCGCTAAGCGTGCTGAAGAGTTGCTATCCACCCTACGCGAAGTACTCGGCAGCTTACCCGTGCGCCCTGTCGCGGTTAAAGCAGCGCCAACAGCTACATTCACTAACTGGGTAAAACAGCACGAGGCCAGCAATGGTTTAGTACTGACCAACGAATGCGAGCTACGCGACAGTGCAGAAGACGGCGGCATCATACGCATCAAGCGTGAAGATCTGGCCAGCGAAGAAGTACAAAATCACTTAGCCGCAGGCAAACTGGTGACTCAACTGACTTTGGCGTGGCAAGACAAATTAAGCTTTTTAATCGACGACAAACTGACCATTAAACGCCTGCGCTTTGAAGATTTATTGCTTGATCAAGCAGAAGAAGACGGCGGTGATGATGCAGCCAGTCAGTTTGATGCCAGCTTTATCCTAATGATGCTGACCTTTATGGAATTCATTCCAGAATTGCTCGAAGCACTCGGCGGCGAAGAAATCCCGCAAGGGATTTAAGGTTTACCAGTAATATGCCAGCGTAGCCAAGGATGGCGAAGCGCCCGAATTGGGTCAGGATGACCCGCTGAGGGAAAAGCAGTGCCAACGAGGTACGTCAGGCACCCGGCTTGATTTATAAAACATTAAAACAATCGCACATACCGCACTTCGGGATCGGTGTTTATCCGTCGCTGAACCCATCCAGGGTTCAACTCCGGCACTACGCCATCCCTGGCTCGCTCATCACACCGACCCCGAAGCACTCATTAATCTTTTGCATTGTTTGCACGCTCGCAGCTTGAATCATCAGTAGCTCAAACCATGGAATACTTGCTGCTGATCATTTGAATCAAAGGAAAATACTCTAAACCTTTGCCAGCCAAGCTTGCCGCTGCTCAGTAGTATGAAAGGTCCACGCTAAAAAGCGACTCTGCTTTTGCCCCTGCGCCATACTACAAACCTGCACATCCACAGCACCCACCTGCTTCAAAACACGCTGCAACAAACGAAGATGCGCTGACTTCGAGACCAGCGTGGTAAACCACAGCACCTGCTCCGCGCAATCCTTACTTTCTTTGATCATATTGCGCACAAAAGTCAGCTCACCACCCTTGCACCACAATTCATTACTTTTGCCACCAAAGTTCAACGCGGGCAATTTACGCTGCGGATCCTGCTTGCCTAAATTACGCCACTTACGCTCACTGCCACTGCTCGCCTCAGCAGCACTGCTATGAAAAGGCGGGTTACACAAAGTACAGACAATCCGCTCATCGGCACGCAACACACCTTTAAAAAAAGCAGCTTTATCTGACTGCAAACGCAGCTCAATCAGCCTATCCAAACCATTTGCCAATAATGTTTCAGCCGCACTGGCCACAGCCTTAGGATCAATATCACTGGCAATAAAACGCCAGCCATAATCATGCTGCCCAAGCAACGGATAAATACAGTTCGCCCCCGTGCCCACATCCAGCACTGTAAAACTGGCACCACGCGGAATCTCACCCCGAGCATCTGCAGCCAACAAGTCAGCCAAACCATGAATATAATCGGCACGACCCGGCACAGGCGGACACAAATAACCCTCTGGAATGCGCCAGCTCTTAATTCCATACAACTGATTCAATAGCGCTGCATTAAATACACGTACAGCAGCAGGATCGGCAAAGTCGATACTCTCTTTGCCATAAGGATTAATAATCATAAAAGCTTGCAAGCGCGGCTCAACAGCAATCAACGCTGCAAAGTCATAACGGCCTTGATGGCGATTACGCGGATGCAACAATGCGCCGACTGGCTGTGTACTCATAAACAAGAATCCTTACTGGCGCCGTTCAAAAAGGCAGTATACCAGCAAGTAAAGATCAGCCGAATGCGAAACGCAGCGCGACTTAAGAGACAGTAATAAAATATCAAAACTGTTCTGCTCGCTTCAACTGCAATCTGAAAAACCGCTTCGAGAATAAATTCTCTCCCACAGGAGACCACAGCAGCACTGAAGCAAACGGAAAACCTGCACAAACAGCGGATTAATCGGTGGTTAATGAGTGCTGCGTGATGGCTGTAACAAGGGCAGCCATGGATGACGCAGCGCCCGAATCGAACCAAGAGGGTTCTTTGAGGGAAAAACAGCAAACGCGCAGTACGCCAAGCACAGGGTTTAATTTGAAAAATCAAACCGAAGCGTGTTTCAAACTGATTACTGCTGAGCACAGCAGGCTCAGCACCTACATATCTGCCAAAGAGTGGCGGACGAGCCGCCCGCGCGCTCAGCAAACATAATTAACGCGTCGGGCGCACTAACAACGCCGACCCCCAAGACAAGCCCACGCCAAAGCCCGATAGCAAAGTATTACGCCACTGACCATCAAAGCCATAGTGCTCAAGTAACATCGGGATCGATGATGACACTGTATTACCGGCACCAAACATATCCTTAATCACCTTAGCGCCGTTATCACCAAGACGCTTAGCAAGCGCATCGACAATCGCGCCACTACCTTGATGCAAACAAAACGCATCGACATCATCCAAACTCATATCCAATTCATCCAGCACATCTTGCATATGCGGAATAATCTTCAAGCTGGCGAAGTTAAACACTTGACGACCATTCATATGAAAATGACCATCTTTTACCACTAAATACTCAGCACCCGCGCCATCACCACCAAAGCGTGCAGGACCAAGTTCCCATACGGGATCTTCAGTCATCCATGTCGCGGTGGCCGCGTCACCAAACAATAACGTGGTCATACGATCAGAACGATCGACTATTTTTGAATAAGGATCAGCGGTCACTAAAATGGCATTTTTCAAGCCCACGGCCTGCATAAAACCTTTCAACACATACAAGCCATAGACATAACCCGAACAACCCAGCGACACATCAAAACAAGCCGCATGCGTGGGCAAACCCAGCTTATGCTGAACAATCGCAGAAGTATGCGGCAATCCTTGCGCGTCACCATTTTGTGTCACAACCACTAACGCCTGAACATCTTCAAGTTTTAAATCAGCGTTCTTCGCGAGCAAGTTCTGCACCGCACGCACACATAAATCTGAAGTTTCTTCATCGTCGGCTTTAATAGCCAAAGTCGTCGTACCTAATTTGTTGCGCACAAACTCTTCATCGCGGCCAAAACTCTCTGCCTGCGCAATGTTATCGATTCTGCCTTCGGGGATGTAACTTGCAATGCTGCGTATGCCAATCATCGTGCATCTTCCACGTTAAATGCCGCGTAGATGACCACCAACCCAGCACTTGACTAAAGAGTCACTGATAGGGAAAAAAATACGCACAATCGTGCGTGTCTTTGTCGGCGGCCAAGCCTAAAAATCTGTTCCAGCTATGACGCAACACAATAGCCTGACGACACATAACGCGCTATAGGCCAAAGGGCGTAAATGTAAAAACTCACGCAAGCAACCCAGAAAATCAGGCCTTAAGCAACACATCACTCAGCAACACAACCGCTAAACGGGTATATTCTGCCCCTCACACTGACGCAGCGGCAGCCTTAACGATGATGGTTTTAACTCACAGCATTAAGTTACCCAGCGATTATCAACTCGCAGATTTTTTAAGCTTTCATCAACGCGACAAACAACAACGGGCTGAACGGGTCACCCATAACGCCCTTGAAAAAGGCTTGATTTGGGACAACCAACCCGCCTGCCTGAGCCTCCAATTCGACGCAGAGTATGCGCATGCGCAACTGCGCATTGATTCGAATCAGAGCCATACACCTGCAACATCAAAGGACTGGCCCACATGGCTGGAATATTTTCTAGGCCTTAAACAACCTACTGCTGCATTCTACCAGCAGCATCAGCAACACCCCGAACTGGGTGCATTAATACGTCAATCCCCAGGTTTACGGGTTGCACAGGTCAGCAGTCCGTTTGAAGCCATCAGTTGGGCGATTATTGGCCAGCAAATCAGTGTAGCTGCCGCACTTAATGTGCGCCGACGCTTTATTGAACGGGTCGGGGTGCAGCACTCATCGGGTCTATACTGCTATCCCAATGCCCAACGTACAGCACAAACCTCGCTTGACGCATTGCGTGACGTCGGCTTATCACTGAATAAAGCCCGCACGATGGCACAGGTCAGCGAGCTATTAAATCACCAGACATTGCAGTTTCCCAAACACGTTACTGCCGACAATGTCGAGCAGCTCCGCACGGACCTGCTGGCCATTTCAGGAATAGGCCCTTGGACAGTCAACTATACCTTGATGCGTGGTTTTGCTTGGTTAGACGGCTCATTACACGGTGATGCCGCTGTGCGCCGCTATTTGCAGGTGTTACTCAAGCAAGAACAGCTGAGCGCCAAGCAAACCGAACAGTGGCTCGAACAGTTCAGCCCTTGGCGTGCCTTAGTGGCTGCACACCTATGGCATTCACAAGGCTTTACTGGTTAAACGCTACCGCCATTCTCTCGTACCAGATGTGGCATAATGGCTTTCTTTTTTTCATATTAAAGCCCATGACACACGTCCCTGACCGCTTGTTTACCACCCCCCTCGCGCAAGTCCCCGACTTCACGTTCAATGAGGATGTGGTGCGCGTATTCCCCGATATGATCAAACGCTCAGTACCCGGCTATCCAACAATTGTGGAAAATACCGGCGTACTGGCAGCACAGTTTGCTCAAGAAAACAGCACACTGTACGACTTAGGCTGCTCATTAGGTGCGGTAACCCAAGCCATGCGCCGTCATGTCAGCCACAGTGGTTGTAAAGTCATTGCCGTTGACAACTCTGCGGCGATGGTGAAGCGCTGTCGTGAACACCTCAACGCACAGGACGCAATGTTTCAAGAACTGCTACCGGTGGATGTCATTGAAGCCGATATCCTGACGTTAGCATTAGCGCCCACCTCTCTGGTCACTCTGAATTTTACACTGCAATTTATTGCCCCTGAGCAACGTCTCGAACTACTGAAAAATATTCACAGTGCCCTACTGCCTGGCGGTGCACTGATACTCTCAGAAAAGTTACGCTTCCATGATGCCGACGAGCATGAACTGCTCAACGAGTTGCACCTCGCCTTTAAACGCGCCAATGGCTACAGCGAATTGGAAATTGCGCAGAAACGCCGTGCCATTGAAAAAGTCATGCTACCCGACAGCCTTGAAGAACACCGCGAACGCTTATACAGCGCCGGTTTCAGTCAAGTTGTTGTGTGGTTCCAGTGTTTTAATTTTGCCTCGTTGATTGCTCGCCCATGATTGATTTTAGCCCTTTAGTTCAGCAACTTACCGGCACGCCATTAAAAGAGTGGTCACGCGGTATTCAGCAACAATTTGATGCGTTGTTCGCAATCAGTCACGGTGACTTACCACGCTGGCTAGCGGCAGTGAATGCATTACCAGATCTGCCCCTTACCAACCGTGAACTTAAAACAGAATTTCGTTTAGATGGCCCTTGCAGTGATGCTCAGCGCGAGCAAGTGCGCACGGCTTTACAAGGTTTAATTCCATGGCGTAAAGGCCCTTTTCATCTGTTTGATGTGCATATCGATACTGAATGGCGCTCAGACTGGAAATGGGATCGCGTCAGTCCGCATCTTGATTTAACCGATAAACGCATTTTGGATGTCGGCTGCGGCAACGGTTATTATATGTGGCGCATGCTCGGTGCCGGTGCCAAAACCGTGGTTGGAGTTGATCCAAACTGGTTATTTTTCTGCCAGTTTCAAGCCATGCTGCGCTTCTTTGATGCGCCACCAGTCTGGCATTTACCTTTCACCTTAGAAGACTTACCGGCCAAGCTGGAAGGTTTTGATACCGTCTTTTCGATGGGCGTACTCTACCATCGCAAGTCGCCAATTGATCACCTCTTAGCACTGAAAGATTGCTTAGTCAGTGGCGGCGAACTGGTTCTGGAAACTTTGGTGATAGAGGGTGACTGCAACCAAGTACTAGTGCCAGAAGACCGCTATGCACAGATGCGTAATGTGTGGTTTCTGCCTTCAGTGGCGGCGCTAGAACTTTGGTTACGTCGCGCTGGATTTGTTGATGTGCACTGCGTTGATGTCAGCCACACTTCAACCGACGAACAGCGCTCAACCGAGTGGATGAAGTATCAGTCTTTAGGCGATTTCTTAGATCCTGAGAATCCACAACACACCGTTGAAGGCTTGCCTGCTCCCATGCGAGCAGTGATTGTCGCGCGCAAACCTTAAGCATTTTCCACCACCATATGTATGATTGTTTCAATATTTTGCGTGCAATCACTGCGTAAGTTTTGCGTCTGACGTACCTCGCTGGTACTGCTATTCCCTCAACGGGTCATCCGAACCCGATTCGGGCGCTACGCCAGCGAGCTATTTCTTAAGCATGCATATGGTCTGCAGGTCTGCAGAACGTGCAAACAACGCAAAAGATCAATGAGTACTTCGGGATAGGTGTGATAAGCGAGCCAAGGATGGCGTAGCGCCGGAGTTGAACCCTGGATGGGTTCAGCGACGGATAAACACTTATCCCGAAGCACGGCATGCGAGATTGTTTTAACGCTTCATCAATCAAAACATGTACCTGACGTACCTCGCTAATGCTGCTATTCCCTCAACGGGCCATCCGGACCCGATTCGGGCGCTACGCCATCCTTGGCTACGCGAGTCGCAGCATCAGCGAGGCACTTCTTGATCATGTGTATTGTCGGCAGGTCTGCAGAACGTGCAAACAACGCAAAAGATCAATGAGTGCTTCGGGATAGGTGTGATAAGCGAGCCAAGGATGGCGCTGCGCCGGAGTTGAACCCTGGATGGGTTCAGCGACGGATAAACACCGATCCCGAAGTACGGCATGCGCGAGTCTTTCAATATTTCTTAGATCAAGATGCGAAACTGATTTAATATCTGCAACTAACGCTGTGTGATCTCGATTGCGGGCGAATCGCCCGCGCTCCCAGTCAAATTCACAAGACTAAGAGTTCGCTACTCGCGCTAATGGGAAGAGACGCTTAAAGTTATCCGTGGTTTGTGCCGCCAGTTCGTCATAAGACACGCCACGTAACTCAGCAACAAACTGCGCCACATCCGCCACATACTCAGGAAAGTTAGGCCGTCCACGGTGCGGGATCGGTGCCAAATAAGGCGAATCAGTTTCCACCAGAATACGATCGCTGGGAACTTGCAAAGCTACTTCGCGTAGCGCCTGCGCATTGCGAAAGGTCACAATCCCAGAAAACGAAATGTAATAGCCTAAGTCCAACGCCGCTTTCGCCATCGGCCAGTCTTCAGTAAAGCAATGCATCACACCCGCTTGCGGTAACCCCGCCTCGCGTAATAAATCGAGGGTGTCTTGCTTGGCCTCACGCGTATGCACAATCACCGGCTTGCCAGACTCACGCGCAGCATCTAAATGCAGTCGAAAAGAGTCCTGCTGCATCTGCGCCGTTTCAGCTTGATAGTGATAATCCAAACCAGTTTCGCCAACAGCCACCACACCCGGATGATTCAACTCATCAAGCAGCCATTGCATCGTCGGCTCGCTACCGCGTGTCAAATCCAGCGGATGCACACCCACTGAGCA
Organism: Pseudomonas sp.; assembly: GCA_034006605.1. Classification (GTDB taxonomy): domain Bacteria; phylum Pseudomonadota; class Gammaproteobacteria; order Pseudomonadales; family Pseudomonadaceae; genus Denitrificimonas. The sequence continues at coordinate 52,739 of JAVESM010000011.1, forward strand.
ATCCACATCAGCATAACGCTCAGCAAAAGCACGTACCGTAGGTGCATTTTCAACACTGATACCAATGCATAAAAAATGCCCCACACCTCGTTCACGAGCAGCCTGCAAGGCGCTATCAAGACAGCCATTATAAGCAGTTAAATCAAGTCGATCGAGATGACAGTGCGAGTCAATAAGCATAAGTACGGCCGTGATTAAAGATGTAAACAATACAGCGTGTACTCTACACGCCACACTGACTACATGGTATGGGTTTGACGGTCTGACTTCAGCGCGCCAGCCAAATAGGTTTCGATTTTATTACGCGCCGTGATATCCGTATCATTAAATTGCACGCCAACACCTGCAGCCCGGTTACCTTGCGCGCCACGCGGAGTGATCCACACAACTTTACCTGCCACGGGAAGTTTTTCTGGCTCTTCCATTAAGCTGAGCAACATAAAGACCTCATCACCCAACTTGTAATCTTTATTGGTCGGAATAAACAAGCCGCCATTTTTAATAAACGACATATACGCCGCATACAATACAGATTTATCTTTAATCGTCAGCGATAAAATACCATTACGCGGACCAATATTAGGGGGCAAACTCATAGCACCTTCCTTGCAAGTCAATAACCGTGTGATTCTAGTACAGAGTTGTCGGGACAACCCAGCGCAATGTTTTCATTATACGCATAGATAGACATATTCAGCGCGGCAACAACGCCTGCCAACGCACCAACAGTCCCTCAAGCAGTAAGTCAGCACGCAACGGCACACGTCGTAAAACTTTCTGGCGGTGCTCAAGCAACCAATCCTGCGTCTCCAACAACAGCGTGAGTGGCGCGCGGGGAGCTACATGTTTTAACACAACACGCATATCTGGCAAGCCCAGCTGACTCTCATCTTCAGTTATTTTATAGCGCAGAATTAACTGCGCCCACTGACAAAACCAGTCAAAGAGTAACTCTGGCGGTATTTTCGCCCACGCCAAGGCCAATTCACTGGGACTGCTACGCTGCTTAAACAGCTGCTTAACACCACTCACCACCTGCTCACGAATGATTAACACATCAGCCGCTAAGAGTTTTTGCGCATTCAACGGTGAACCAGAGGCTAAAGCCAATAACGTTTGGCATTGCTCTGCGGTGAGATCCGGCTGTTGCTGTTGCAACCATTGCACGCTGACCTGCTCATTCGGTAACGGGCAAGCTTGCAACACACAACGACTTTTAATAGTCGGCAATAAAAAACTAAATTGATGACTAATCAGCAAGAAAATAGTTGAACCCGCCGGTTCTTCAAGGCTTTTTAATAAGGCGTTTGCTGATCCCGTGGTCATTGCTTCAGCCGGTTCAACGATCACCACTTTACGGCCGCCTTGCTGCGAGGTTTGTAATATCTTCGCCACCAATTCACGGACATTGGCAATTAAAATACCTTTGCCTTCCTCTTCCGGCATCAGCCTGACTAAATCCGGATGAGTATCGGCAGCATACAACTTACAAGCGGCACACTGCCCGCATGGTTGCTGCTGCACAGGTGCTTTGCACAGCAAAAATGCCGCAAAATACTCAGCAAAAGCACGTTTACCGCTGCCAGCAGGACCGTGTAATAAATAAGCATGCGCTTGCTGACTGCGCCCAGCCAAGGACTGCCACAACTCAGTCTGCCACGGGTATAGATTATTGTTCACGCGCACGATCCATAATTTCAAGCAAGTGCACATCAAGACTTTTTTGCACATCAACAAGCGCTTGTTGGGCATTCACTAAGCGAAACCGTTCCGGATCCTCTGCAGCACGCCGTAAGTAGGCTTGGCGCACGCTTTCAAAAAAAACCTGCTGCTCTTGCTCAAAACGATCCAACTTACCACGCGCCACCGCGCGCGCCATGCCATCCGAGACCGGCAAATCAAATAGCAAAGTCATATCTGGACGCAAGTCGCCCTGCACAAACTGTTCAAGCAGAGCAATACGCGAACAATCAAGGCCACGCCCGCCACCTTGATAAGCATAGGTGGCATCAGTGAAACGATCACAAATCACAATTTTACCTTCTGCCAGAGCGGGTAAAATCACTTGCGCTAAATGCTGTGCGCGCGCGGCAAACATCAGCAACAACTCAGTATCTACAGCCATTGCTTCATCATGCGGCGCCAAGAGAATCTCACGAATCTGCTCAGCTAAGACGGTGCCACCCGGCTCTCGGGTCAATGCTACGCGAAAACCCTGCCCTTGCAATTGCTCAGCTAAATACGCTCGATTGGTCGTTTTACCCGCACCCTCTGGGCCTTCTAAGGTAATAAATAATCCACGCATAATAAGTCCTTATTGAGCGGCCGCTGGAGCGGGACTGGAACGGTAATCAGCGCGGCGTTTAAGCTGATATTCACGCACCGCTTTATTGTGTTGAGCCAATGAATTAGAAAAAACATGACTGCCATCGCCGCGCGCGACAAAATATAAACTTTTCCCTGGTTTGGGATGCAGTGCAGCATAAATAGCTTCACGTCCCACCATTGCAATCGGGGTTGGCGGCAGTCCTGCAATCACATACGTATTATAAGGTGTTGGCCGGCGCAAATCAGCCCGAGTGATTTTTCCTTTATAACGCTCACCCATACCGTAAATCACAGTAGGGTCAGTCTGCAGTAACATACCGATGCCAAGTCGACGAATAAACACCCCAGAAATTTCTTCTCGCTCGTATGCAACCCCTGTTTCTTTCTCAATAATTGAAGCCATCACTAATGCTTCATCAGGGTTACGATAGGGTAAGTTCTCCGAGCGTTTTACCCACTCTTCAGCAAGCACTTTTTGTAAACGTTGACTGGCTTGGCGCAAGATATCCAAATCACTTTGCCCGCGCACGAAATTATACGTATCAGGGAAGAATCGTCCCTCAGGATGCACATTAGCTTGACCCAGTTGGCGCATTAATTCGCTGTCACTGACCTGACCAAGGGTCTGTTGGAGTTTTTCTTGCTGGGCTAAAGCGCTGCGTACTTGGTGAAAATTCCAGCCTTCCACCAAGGTCACGCGGTATTGTAAGACATCACCTGTACGCCATTTTTCAAGCAACTGTGCAACATTCATCGCTGGCGTCAGTTGATATTCGCCAGCATGTAAAGGCTGCACATAACTCTGCAAACGCCAGCTTAAACGCAGCCAGAAAGCCCCGCGCAAAACCCCATCCTGCTCCAGCTGCAGCAGCAAGCCACTTGGCGTACTGCCGGCAGGTACATTGAGCACTTGCTCGGCTTCAATCTGCAACGGCTGCTCAAGCACTTCACTCTGCATCCAAAATAGCCAAGCAACAGCTATTACGCCAAACAAGCAGCTACTAAAAAAAGCAATAGTTAACTTACGTAACACGGCTATTCATCCACTAAGTCGTTAATAAGTTGTTGCAACTTGCGGGTCAGCTCGCCAACTGGCCAGTGTTGCATTGCGTAGCTGCGCACCGGCCAAATACCGTAGAGACTATTGCAGGTCAATATTTCGTCCGCTTGTTGTAATTGCTGCAGGGTAATATCTCTAACCTGAACATCAATACCAGCGTCTTGCGCGCGCTCCAATAACTCAGCACGCATTACCCCTGCCACTCCGCACCGACTTAAATCGGCAGTTATCAACTGCTGATTGCGCACAATAAAAATATTACTAAACACGCCATCAACCACACGCTCTTGGCGATCCAGCAGTAAACCTTCTGCATAAGCAGGGTCTGACCATTCAGCACGCGCTAAGACTTGCTCTAAACGATTGAGGTGTTTTAAACCAGCCAGAATAGGCTGCTCAGAAAGACGCAGCTGGCAGGCATACAGATGAATACCGGTCTTTCGATGTGCCTTAGGCCATTGCGGAAGGCCTGAGGCTTGTAAAATTCGCTGCGGCATACAAGGCTCAGGCAACGCGTAACCCCGCTGCCCAACACCACGCGTCAAGATCAGCTTACACACGCCCTCACCCAGTTGCGGCAAATAGGCGAGTAATTCTTGCCGTAACAACGGCATATCACAAGGTATGCCTAAACGCTGACAGCCTTCGTGCAGGCGTGCAAGATGCCGCTCCAGCAAGAGCGCGCGCCCCGCTCGTACTTTAATGGTTTCAAACAGACCATCACCATAAGCAAGACCACGGTCAGCCAGCACAATAGAGTCGCTGGGCTGACCGTTAACCCAAGCTTGCACGCCTAACGATACCGGCGCAACAGCAATGAACCATTGGTGCCGCCAAAACCAAAGGAATTGGAAAGTACCGCATCAATCTGCAGCGGTTTAGCTTGGTGCGCAACAAAATCGAGATCACAACCCTCACCCGGCTCATCAAGATTGATGGTCGGTGGTGCTACTTGATCACGCATCGCTAAAATACTAAAGATCGCTTCCACAGCACCAGCAGCACCCAATAAGTGTCCCGTCATCGACTTGGTTGAGCTGACGCACAGGTTTTTTGCATGCTCAGCAAAAACACTTTTCAGGGCATTCACTTCAGCCAAATCACCAGCGAGCGTTGACGTACCATGCGCATTGACATACTGCACTTGATCAGGACGCATACCCGCATCATGCAGTGCATTATCCATGCAGCGCGCTGCTCCATCTCCTTCCACAGGAGGTGAAGTCATATGATAGGCGTCAGCACTCATGCCAAAACCCGCAACTTCCGCATAAATGGTTGCCCCACGCGCTTTAGCGTGTTCTAACTCTTCAAGTACCAGTGCTCCAGCGCCATCAGACAGTACAAAACCATCACGCCCAGCATCCCATGGACGGCTTGCTGTTTGCGGATCATCATTGCGCGTCGATAACGCACGTGACGCAGCAAAACCACCAAGACCTAAACCACAGGCCGCCATTTCAGCACCACCGGCGACCATCACATCAGCATCACCATAGGCAATGTTGCGTGCGGCCATACCAATACAATGTGTACCAGTGGTGCAGGCCGTTGCTATAGCATAGTTAGGGCCTTGCAAGCCAAGCTGGATCGACAAAACGCCGGAAATCATATTAATGATTGAACCGGGCACAAAAAATGGCGAAATTCTCCGCGGACCCTGCTCAAACAATGTATGGCTGGTATTCTCAATATTAGTCAAACCACCAATTCCAGAGCCCATTGCTACGCCAATACGCTGGCGATTAGCATCAGTAATTTCTAGGCCCGAATCAGTCATGGCTTGTAAGCCCGCCGCTAATCCATATTGAATGAACAAATCTAAACGCCGAGCATCTTTAGCCGGCATATACTGTTCAATATCAAAATTTTTGACGGAACCGCCAAAGCGGGTTGAAAAAGCATCAACATTCATATGCTCAATCAAACCAATACCGCTTTTACCTGCAAGGATGCCAGACCAGCTCTGTGCAACATCAACACCCAGCGGGGACAACATTCCCATCCCGGTAACTACGACACGTCTACGCGACATGGCGAAAACCTCTTGTTAATGCATAATGCGCTGTGCAAAAAAAAAGCCGCACACCTATAAAAGTCGCGCGGCTTTCGCTGCTATCAAGTAGCTGACTACATTACTGCGCGTGAGCGTTGATGTAATCAATAGCTTCTTGAACAGTCGTGATTTTTTCAGCTTTTTCATCAGGAATTTCAGTCTCAAACTCTTCTTCAAGAGCCATTACCAACTCGACTGTATCCAATGAGTCCGCGCCTAAGTCATTAACAAAAGATGCGCTATTAGTCACGTCTTCTGCTTTAACACCTAACTGTTCAGCAACAATCTTCTTAACGCGTTCTTCAATAGTACTCATACCGTGTATCACTCCTAAATGGAAAAAACTGGGCAACTCTAGCTGCCACTAGTGTATGAAAGGGTTTACGCATTTTAAGCGAACTGCTTGCCCTTTGCGAACCACTTGTTTGATTTATCTGCGTTCTGCGCGATACGCCACTCAAACAAATCATATTTTTCAAACTGCAATTATGACTCAAAACACGATGCATTGGTCACATTAGCAGTCATTTTAACTCATATACATGCCACCATTCACTGGAATCGTTGTTCCCGTGACATAAGCAGCCTGTTCTGACGCAAGAAAACCTACAACATTAGCGATTTCTTGTGCCTGCCCCAGACGCCCTAATGGAATCTGAGTCAATAATGCTTCACGCTGTGCATCAGGTAATTCACGCGTCATATCTGTATCAATAAAACCCGGCGCAACGGCGTTAACGGTAATTGAGCGAGAGCCCACTTCACGGGCCAATGCACGACCAAAACCTTCCAGGCCTGCTTTTGCTGCAGCGTAGTTTACTTGACCTGCATTACCCATTGCACCTACTACTGAGCCAATACTGATAATACGACCCCAGCGCGCTTTAGTCATGCCACGCAGGACTGCTTTCGACATACGGTAGAGGCTGTGCAAATTGGTATCAATAACATCAAACCACTCTTCGTCCTTCATGCGCAGCATCAGATTATCACGGGTGATACCTGCATTATTGACTAGAATCAGTGGCGCACCGAATTCAGCCTGGATACGTTCAAGTGTTGCTGCCACAGACGCCGCATCACACACATTTAATACCATGCCCGCGCCTTGAATACCGTTGTCCTGCAGTGCTTGACTGATAGCTTTTGCACCACTGTCCGAGGTTGCAGTACCAATCACAGTGGCGCCTTGTGCACCCAACTGCAAAGCAATAGCGCGACCAATGCCACGGCTTGCACCGGTAACCAGCGCTACTTTACCTTCTAAGCTCATCATTTTCTCCATATCAAAGTTGCTCAGCTAAGGCTGCAGCAAAAGCGTCGGGGCTGTCTAAATTATATGTATTGACACCTTTAATGCAGCGTTTATTGAGGCCAGACAGGACTTTACCCGGGCCACACTCCACCACATCAGTAACCCCTTGCGCGGCCAAACACACCATAGACTCAACCCAACGTACTGGACTATAGAGCTGCGCTAACAAATTTTGTTCTAAAACAGCCAAATCTGTGACCACTTCAGCGCTAACATTTTGCACTAAGGCGATACTCGGTTTTTGCCATGCAATCGCAGCTAATGATTCAGCAAATTGCTTCGCAGCAGGACGCATCAACTCGCAATGCGAAGGCACACTCACCGGCAAAGCCATTGCACGTTTTGCGCCGCGCGCTTTACAGGCTGCAATCGCACGCTCAACGGCTGCAGCTGCACCAGCAATCACCACTTGACCGGGCGCATTAAAATTCACCGCACTGACCACTTCGCCATGCGCCGCTTCTGCACAAGCCGCCTGCACATCAGCATCATCTAAACCTAAAATAGCCGCCATGCCACCAGTGCCCGCAGGTACGGCTTCCTGCATCAATTGACCACGGCGCTCTACCAAACGCACCGCATCAACCAGCGACAAACTACCGGCAGCAACCAGCGCCGAATATTCACCTAAACTGTGTCCAGCTACATAAGCAGGCTGCCGACCACCTTTAGCCAGCCATAACCGCCACAAAGCAATCGAAGCAGTCAAGATAGCTGGTTGAGTTTTATCAGTTTGATTCAATACTTCTGCCGGACCTTGCTGGCATAGCGCCCACAAGTCATAACCTAAAGCAGCAGAGGCTTCGGCAAATGTTTCAGTGACCACTGGCTCAGCAGCACCGATGTCTGCCAGCATGCTAACGGCCTGAGAACCTTGACCGGGAAATACAAACGCAAGAGAAGCCTTCATAACTATATAATACCTGCCATTCAACAAAGGAAGTTTGCCACGCTTAGACTGCCAATAACAAACCGACTATTGGATGATAAGCCCTAATCATCCGTCACACTTTAGCAGCAAGAGTTGGCCCAACAACGGCCATGATATGTTGCAGATTCTGTTGTAAACGCTCTGCAAGGCTTTCTTGTGCTGCACGATAGGCCACGCCAATAGCCGACTGAAAAGCCGCCTCGCTGGCGCTACCATGACTTTTCACAACAACGCCATCAACACCTAATAAGCAAGCGCCATTATAACGATCAGGCGCTAATTCAGTGCGCAACACCTTAAGTAACGGCGCTGCCAGCCAAGCCAGCAAACCTGCACGCAAGCCGCGACCTAAGCGTTGTTTAACGCGTGCAGTAATCATTTGCGCCAAGCCCTCGCTGGATTTGAGCAAGATATTACCGACAAAACCATCACACACCACTACGTCTGCATCACCACGAAACACCCCGTCACCTTCCACATAACCAATGTAGTTCAGCTGTTCAATACTTTCGAGCAATGCTGACGCTTGTTTAACTTGCTGATTACCTTTAATGGCTTCACGACCCACATTCAGCAATGCCACACGCGGCTGATCAACACCTTGAATCTGTAGCGCCGCAGACCCCATCAGCGCAAATTGCACCAACTGTTCAGCACTGACATCAACATTTGCACCCAAATCCAACAAATGCGTCTCACCTGCCAAGGTTGGCAAGGCGGTCATAATTGCTGGGCGATCAATACAAGGTAAGCATTTAAGCACGTGCTTTGCCAGCGCCATTAAAGCCCCGGTATTACCCGCGCTGACACAAGCGTGCACGTGTTTATCACGCAATAGTTGCAAAGCAATACGCATCGAAGAATCAGGTTTGTGACGCAACGCATGCGCTGGCAAGTCAGCCATCGTCACTTCTTCACCGGCATGTTGCACAGTTAAGCGTGAATAATCGACTTGGGGATACTGAGCAAGAATAGGCTCAATAGTAGAACTATCACCGACCAACACTAAATGCAGCGATGGATATTCGGTTAGACTTTTTATACAAGCAGGAACGACAAGACGGGGACCAAAGTCCCCGCCCATTACATCAATTGCTATCGTTAAACCGATCAAGGTTTACTCAGCAGAATCCTTCGCGATCACTTGACGACCACGGTACACACCTTCCGGTGATACGTGGTGACGCAAACGTAATTCGCCTGTGCTTTTCTCTACAGTCAAAGTACTTGCGGTGAGTGCATCGTGCGAACGGCGCATATCACGCGCTGAACGGGATTTCTTGCTCTTCTGAACAGCCATGGTTTTTAACTCCTAAACGTTTGGGTCGCGCTTTAACTGGGCCAATACACTGAACGGGTTGGACCTTTTAACCGCGTTCTTGCTCGATTCGGACTCTAGGAGCCCAGCCGGTTGCTGGCATTCTTCAGGTGGATGCATTGGAACAATGGGTAAAGCAAGCAAAAGCTCATCTTCAATCAATGCCAATAAATCTAAAGGTTCTTCACCTACTTCAAGCACGTCATACCCTTTAGGCAAGTGTAACGCATCTGTGCCAGGTGTGACTATGGCATACAGATACTCACCGCTTACAGGAATAACAGCCTCATCCAAGCAACGCTGGCAGATCATCCTAACCTCCGACTCAAGCTTAAGTTGCATTACTGCTACTTTTTGCTCGTCGCGACTAAACGCAAACGCTGCATGGACATGTCCAGCAGTGCTTGTCAGCAGTTCGCTGACCCTAGGAAATTGTGACAGTTGCAGCTCTCCAGCTAAGGAAATACTGCGATCTGCAAGTTTTCGCGGATCAACGTGAGGAGGAATCGGTCCATTTATCATAGGCGCGGTATTCTATGGATAGACCCTGCAACTGTCAAAGGATATTGTGCTTTAGATGATCCAATAACGGCCTCATGTAAAAAAGACTGGAAATACCAAGCCTCTCTGCACAGCAAAGCAAATATTATTTCTGCGCTGATGTATTATATGCCAAACTTAGCCCGTAGCATTTATTGTATTAGGTATTATGTCCATTCTGCTTTCTAGTGTTTTCGCTGCAGTTTTTTATTTAGCCACCTGTTTATACATTATTGGCTGCTTTTGGCGGCGCACTACACTCAACAACACGCTCGTTACTGCAGCCACCTTGATAGGTTTGATTGCACACGGCATGCATTTATACTCGGTGTTACTCACCGAGCACGGTTTGCTATTAAGTTTTTTTAATGCTGCCAGTCTCATTGCTTTTTCGATTATAAGCCTAGTGTTAATTTGCCTACTGCGCATGTCGGTACATATTCTCCTCGTACCCCTACTGAGCCTCGGCGCTATCACTGTTTTATGCGCGCAGTTTTTACCTCAAGGTAATCTACAGCCAATCAATGAAGCACCCGGCATCTTGGCGCACATCTTATTTTCGATTGCAGCTTACGGAATGATCACGATTGCCGTATTCCAATCCATGATCTTACTGATTCAAGATCAACAACTGCGCAAGCGCCCAGTATCCACACTAATCAAGCACTTCCCTCCCTTACAAAGCATGGAAAGCTTGTTGTTTGGCCTCTTATGGGCGGGCTGGTTACTGCTTTCATTGTCACTCATCAGCGGATGGCTGTTTCTTGACAACTTATTTGCTCAACATCTAGTCCACAAAACCCTGCTCTCGTGTATCGCCTGGCTGGTTTTCGGCACTCTTTTATGGGGCCGCCATCAGCTCGGCTGGCGCGGGCATAAAGCCATTCGCTGGACAATCGCTGGCTTTTTCTTACTGATGCTGGCCTATTTCGGCAGTAAATTAGTCCGTGAATTTATTTTAGCTATTTGAGGCCCTTTGCTTGTGGACGATATGCATATCAGCTACCTATTAGGCTTGCTGATCTTTTTGATTATTTGCTCTGCGTTTTTTTCCAGCTCGGAAACCAGTTTATTAACCCTAAATCGCTATAGATTGCGCCACCTGAGTCGCGAAGGACACCGTGGCGCACAGCGCGCTCAGCGTCTACTCGGCACGCCAGATCGTCTACTCGGCACCATTTTAGTTGGCAATAACGTCGTCAATATTCTTGCTGCGTCAATTGCCACCGTGATTGCGGTAGAGCTATGGGGCGATGCCGGCGTAGTTATCGCAACCACCGCGCTAACCATTGTGATTCTAATTTTTGGGGAAATCACCCCAAAAACATTGGCTGCATTACGCCCAGAATTAATTGCTTTCCCCTCCAGTCGTATCATTTTATTGCTGATGACACCACTCAGTCCCGTGGTGTGGCTAACCGGCACCATCAGTAATGGCTTGCTGCGGTTATTTGGTGTTGATCCACGCCACCGCTCTTCAGAAAGCCTGTCCACTGAAGAGCTGCGCAGTGTCGTACGCGAAGCCGGACAAGAATTACCAGGCAACCGCCAAGAGATGCTGCTTGGTATCCTTGACCTTGAAAATGTCACTGTCAATGACATTATGATTCCGCGTAACGAAGTGTTTGGCATCGACCTCAATAGCAATCTCGATCAGATTATCTGGCAGCTGCGTACTACCACGCATACACGCTTGCCGCTGTACCGTGAAAATATTAACCAGATCATTGGCGTGATCCATATGCGGCAAATTGCACGTTTATTAACCCTAAATAAACTAACCCACGATGACCTACAAGAAGCCTGCAGCGATCCATATTTCGTGCCAGAAAGCACACCCCTGTCGACTCAGCTATTAAACTTTCAAAAGCATAAACGACGTATCGGTATCGTTGTTGATGAGTACGGGGATGTAGAAGGCATTGTCACCCTAGAGGACATCCTCGAAGAAATCGTTGGCGAGTTCAGCGACCATGATCGACGTGCAACCCCAGAGATTCGTCAACTCAGTGATGGCAGCTACACCATCGATGGCGCAGCGTATATCCGCGATATCAATAAAGCACTGGAATGGGAATTGCCGAGCGACGGACCGAAAACCTTGAATGGTTTAATCACCGAAATTCTAGAATTTATTCCAGAAGGCGCGGTGTGCATTCAGGTTGGGCCTTATTATTTAGAGACATTAGAAATCAAAGACAATCGGATCAGTCGTGCGCGCTTATGGAGCAACGATTGATCCAATTGCTCATCATTGATGACTTACAACTCAACGTTGATTGCGCGCACCACCCGCAATGCTTTTTCACGCGCAGCGCCAACAGTAGCGGCTTGTGCCAAAGCGACACCCATGCGTCGCTCACCTTCTACCGCAGGCTTACCAAATAAACGTAGCGCGGTGTCTGGCTCTTGTAAGGCTTGCCCTAAATGAGTAAAAGCCGTTTGTGTGGAATGACCTTTAACTAAGATCACCGCAGACGCTGTGGCACCCATTTGTCGAATCAGCGGAATCGGCAAACCTAAAATAGCTCGCGCATGCAAAGCAAACTCTGACAGATTCTGTGACATCAAGGTAACCAACCCCGTGTCATGCGGACGCGGCGAGACCTCACTAAACCAAACTTGATCGCCCTTAACAAACAGCTCAACGCCAAACACGCCGCGACCACCTAAGGCATCCGTAATGCTTTGCGCAACACGCTGCGCTTCAGCCAGAGCGGCAACACTCATCACCTGCGGCTGCCACGACTCAACATAATCACCACGCTCTTGCAGATGACCAATAGGCTCACAAAAGCTGGTGCCATCTATGTGCCGTACTGTCAGCAAAGTAATCTCATAGTCAAAATCAATAAACCCTTCAACAATGACCCGCCCTGCACCGCTACGACCGCCTTCTTGCGCAATCTGCCATGCGCGCGCTAAGTCGGCCTCGCTGTGCAGCACGCTCTGCCCTTTACCCGAAGAGCTCATCAGCGGCTTAACTACGCACGGATAGCCCACCTGCTGCACTCCAGCACAATACTCAACATAATTGTCAGCAAAGCAATACGGTGAGGTCGGTAATGCCAACTCTTCAGAGGCTAAGCGCCGAATCCCCTCACGATCCATGGTCAACTGCGCCGCGCGGGCGGTGGGGATGACGGTAAAGCCTTCTGCCTCTAAAGCCACTAACGCGGCAGTAGCAATCGCTTCAATTTCTGGAACGATATAGTGCGGCTGTTCCAACTCAATAACTGCCCGTAAAGCCGCCGCATCAAGCATATTAATCACATGACTACGATGCGCGACTTGCATCGCAGGGGCATTGGCATAGCGATCAACGGCGATCACTTCAACACCAAAACGCTGCAGTTCAAGAGCCACTTCTTTTCCTAGCTCACCTGAGCCACAGAGTAAAACTCGTACAGCACTGGCTGACAACGGTGTTCCTATACGGGGCATGTCCTATCCTCATTCACGCACTGGCTGACTCAGCAAGCCTTGTTGACGCGCGCGCTGCTCGATTTGCTCAAGTACATCACGTCGCTGTTGATTGCTCATGGTACCCCAGCGGCTGATCTCATCACCGCTGCGCTGACAGCCCATGCATATATCGTTAATATCTAACGCGCATAAACTGACACAGGGTGATTTAACTGGTTTTTCATTTGGCTTAAGCGGTGTCGTCATTGTCCACCTGTAAGTCTTTGGCGTAACGCTGCGCATTCTGCACATAATGCGCAGCGTTAGCTTCTAGCATGTTTTTCTGCTGTTCAGTGAGTTCACGCACCACTTTGCCGGGTGAGCCAACCACAAGGCTGCCATCAGGAATATCTTTACCCTCAGCAACTAAAGCGTTTGCCCCAATAATGCAGTGCTTACCAATTTTTGCACCATTGAGAATCACTGCATTAATACCAATCAAACTGTGATCACCAACCGTACAGCCGTGTAACATGGCGTTATGGCCAATCGTAACACCTTTGCCGATGGTCAGCGGCCAACCCATATCAGTGTGCATTACCGTGCCATCTTGCACGTTACTGTTTTCTCCAATATGGATTAACTCATTATCACCGCGTAACACAGTACCAAACCAGATACTGGCTCCAGCCTCTAAACGAACCTTTCCAATTACCGCGGCAGTGGGTGCAATCCAGCTCTCCGGATGCGCATCAACTCGACTATCAGCTAAACGATATTTCATCTGTGATTCCTTTTATGGTTATTATTTAGAACTCTTTTTTACTCAATTGCGGCGGCTCAGTCAGAATAATCTGCGTGTCGTAGACTAAATTAACTAATTCAATCAGCATCACTGCGGTCAGCCCCCATATTTTATAACCGGCAAATTGATAACTCGGCACATACCAAGCACGTCCTAAATAATCAATACGATGAGTCATTTCACGCGGATCGCTGGCAAAAAAATCCAGCGGCACTGAAAACACCGAGTCAATTTCATTCGCGTTAGCACGGTATTCGACGTAATCAGGAACAATCCCTACGTACGGGGTCACTTTGACCGCATGTCGGGAGACCACCTCACTCAACGGCCCGACCACTTCCACTAACCCTGGCGATAACCCCACTTCTTCTTGCGCCTCACGCAAAGCGGTGTGTATTAAATCAGCATCCTCAGGGTCACGCTGCCCACCCGGAAAGGCCACTTCCCCACCGTGAGTAGACAAACCTTGTGCTCGTAAAGTGAGCAGTAATTCCGGATTAGCGCTGCGAGTCAGCGCCATCAACACGGCGGCTTCTCGAAAGTGCGGTTGCGTAGCCAAAGCACGCGGCGAATAGCCTTGTACTCGCTGTAATACACTATCCAACATGAGCATTCTCTACACCCCTATATTTAAACATCATGCCACGAAGCATGCGCTATGCCCAAGCTGCTTGCGCTCAGCTCAACCAAAAGTCGCGCATAGCGCATGGCTGCAATAAAGTTTAACGACGATGTAGCTCTAGCAATCGCCAGCGGCTGATAAACCGATTAGAATAGCCGCCACAACAATAACCCACTCGAGTTATCTCGCCCAGTAACCGACTAACAGCAACTGTTTTAGTTCTTTTCGTGAGCTTGTTTTATGCGCGCTATGTGTGTTGCTTTATTTTTATTGCTACCTGCTCTTGGCTACGCCAGCCAATCTAACAGCCATATCAACCCTCCTGTTGATAAAGTCCTTGTGGTCAAATCAGAGCGTGCTTTGCATCTTATGCGCCGCGGTGAAGTGATTAAATCCTATCGTGTATCGCTCGGTAAAAAAATGGGTGCAAAAGAATATGAAGGTGACCAGCGCACACCTGAAGGGCTGTATTGGATTAATTGGCGCAAACACAGCGATAACTATAATTTAGCAATGCATATCTCTTATCCAAACGCAAAAGACTTGAAGCGCTCTGAAAAAATTGGCCTACCACCTGGGGGCATGATTATGCTGCACGGCACACCAACCGATGAAGAGTATCCCGAATGGTTTTTCAATACGTTGGACTGGACGGAAGGCTGTATTGCTTTGACGAATGCTGATATGCAGGAAGTCTGGAAAACTGTGAAGGACGGCACACTGATTGAGATTCGGCCTTAAGCTCACAGGCAGCGTTAAAAACACCTTTCATTATGCGCATACCGTACCTTGTGAGTATCGCTGCTCCCTTAACGAGGCATCCTGCCTCGATGCGGGCGCTACGCCATCCATGACTCCGCTGGTCGCGACACTCACAAGGTACTCATTGATCAATGATGTTGTTGGCGGATTTGGCGTATGACGCTTTTAAAGCAATTATTCTGCTAACTTTTGTTTGTCTGCATCAAATATATATCTGCACAGCGAACTGGAACTGCAATAGTGCTAGCACTGCAAATGGTTAACGAGTACTTCGGGGTGGGTGTGCTGAGCGAGCCAAGGAGGGCGAGCGCCGGAGTTGAACCCTGGATGGGTTCATCGACGGATAAACACTTACCCCGAAGAACGACATGCACCACACCGCATCAGCCAGCCAAAGGATAAAAGCAAATCAGTTATACGCATACCGTACCTTGTGAGTATCGCTGTTCCCTCAACGGGTCATCCTGACCCGATTCAGGGCTACGCCATCCATGGCTCCGCTGGTCGCGACACTCACAAGGTACTCATTGATCAATGATGTTGTTGGCGGGTTTGGCGTATGACGCTTTTAAAGCCATCATTTTGCATAAATCTATGCAGTTCTATTGGTCTGTAACACGTGTAAATCTGTATAGATGATTGAAACTGCAATAGTGCTAGCACTGCAAATGGTTAATAAGTGCTTCGGGGTGGGTGTGCTGAGCGGAGCCAAGGAGGGTGAGCGCCGGAGTTGAACCCTGGATGGGTTCATCGACGGATTAACACTTACCCCGAAGTACGACATGCACCACACCGCATCAGCCAGCCAAAGGATAAAAGCAAATCAGTTATACGCATACCGTACCTTGTGAGTATCGCTGCTCCCTCAACGGGTCATCCTGACCCGATTCGGGGCTACGCCATCCATGGCTCCGCTGGTCGCGACACTCACAAGGTACTCATTGATCAGCGATGTTGTTGGCGGATTTGGCGTATGACGCTTTTAAAGCCATCATTTTGCATAAATCTATGCAGTTCTATTGGTCTGTAACACGTGTAAACCTGTATAGATGATTGAAACTGCAATAGTGCTAGCACTGCAAATGGTTAACGAGTACTTCGGGGTGGGTGTGTTGAGCGAGCCAAGGATGGCGAGCGCCGGAGTTGAACCCTGGATGGGTTCATCGACGGATTAACACTTACCCCGAAGTACGACACCTGCAGCACTAGATTTTTAAAAAACCAATACTCATAAACCTGATTTGCACATGTCGACGGCTTTACCCTCACGAGTAATCATGACCCGAAACACGACACAGACAACATGCACTAGCAAAAAAACACATCTTACAGATAGCAAAACGCCGCTGACAAGCAGCGGCGTTGCTGGCGTTAAACGACTGACTCAGTCAACCCAAACACGCGCATTACGGAACATCCGTAACCACGCGCCGTCATCTTGCCACTCATCAGGGTGCCAAGAGTTTTGTACGGCACGAAATAAACGCTCAGGATGCGGCATCATAATGGTCACTCGACCATCACGATTCGTTAAACCGGTAATACCTTTCGCTGAACCATTCGGATTCGCAGGATAGCGCTCAGTCACCTTTCCGTAGTTATCAACATAACGCAGACTCACGCAGCCTGACACATCCGATTCAAGCAATGCATCCTGACTGGCGTACTCAGCATGCCCCTCACCGTGCGCGACAACCACTGGCAAGCGTGAACCAGCCATACCTTGCAAGAAAATCGACTGAGACTTTTGCACCTCAACCATCGCCACACGCGCTTCAAACTGCTCAGACTGGTTACGCACAAAACGCGGCCAGAACTCAGAACCTGGAATCAGTTCATTAAGATTCGACAACATCTGACAACCATTACATACACCTAAGGTGAAACTGTCATCACGCTCAAAAAACTGCGAAAAGGCATCGCGGGCACGACTATTAAACAGAATAGACTTAGCCCAGCCCTCACCGGCACCCAATACGTCACCGTAAGAGAAACCACCGCAAGCCACTAAACCTTTAAAGGTATCAAGATCAATACGTCCCGCCAGTACATCACTCATGTGCACATCAACAGCAGTGAAACCGGCCCGATCAAAAGCTGCCGCCATTTCCACATGACCATTGACGCCCTGCTCACGTAATACCGCAACACGCGGACGCACACCTTTTTTGATATAAGGTGCAGTAACATCCAAATTGACATCAAAGGTTAACTGAGTCGACAAGCCTGGATCTTCTTGATCAAGCAACGCTTCAAACTCTTGCTCAGCGCACTCTGCGTTATCACGCAGACGCTGCATCTGATAACTGGTTTCTGTCCATGAGCGTTGTAACAAGCGACGTTCACCAGCAAATACCGTCTCGCTAGCCAAGCTAACTTTAACCGCATCACCCGCGAGTGGGCGACCAATCAGGCTGACGCACTCAGCCAGACCAGCCTCTGCAAAGGCTGCCAATACAACTTCAATATCAGCACTGAGTACTTGCACGACAGCACCCAATTCTTCATTAAACAGTGCCGCATTAACATCTTCAGCCGCGATATTCAGCCCATCAAGATTGACATCTAAACCGCAATGCCCAGCAAAGGCCATTTCCAATACAGTGGTTAATAAACCACCATCAGAACGGTCGTGATACGCCAATAAACGCTGCTGCGCATTGAGCTTTTGAATGGTACTAAAGAAGGCTTTCAGATCCTCAGCGCTATCTACATCCGGCGTTTGCTGACCGATTTGGCTATACACCTGAGTAAAGATCGAAGCACCTAAACGGTTTTGTCCGCGACCTAAATCAATTAAGACCAACGCACTCTCGCCTTTATCTAAGCGCAACTGCGGGGTTAAAGTCTGACGGATGTCTGGCACTGGCGCAAAGCCAGTAATCACCAATGACAACGGAGAGGTCACTGACTTATCAATGTCCTCATCCTGCCAACTGGTTTTCATTGACATCGAATCTTTACCCACTGGAATAGTCATGCCCAGCGCAGGACAAAGCTCCATACCAACCGCTTGCACGGTGTCATACAAACGCGCATCTTCACCTGGATGACCCGTTGCAGCCATCCAGTTGGCCGATAAGCGGATATCAGAAATTTTATTAATGCGTGCCGCAGCAAGGTTAGTAACGGCCTCGCCGACAGCCATACGACCCGACGCAGGCGCATCTAAAATAGCCAAAGGCGTACGTTCACCCATCGCCATCGCTTCACCCACGTAGGCATCAAAGCTGCTCGCCGTCACAGCGCAGTCCGCCACTGGCACTTGCCATGGACCAACCATTTGATCACGGGCAACCAATCCCGTCACGCTGCGGTCACCAATGGTGATCAAGAAGCTTTTGCTTCCCACAGTTGGGTGACGTAAAACGCGCTCTACGGCTTCTTTCAGATCAATCTCAGCGGCAGCAAAAGCATCTTCTAATTCGTTTTCACGACGAACTGAGCGGTGCATGCGCGGCGGCTTGCCCAGCAACACGTCCAGAGGCATATCCACCGGATTATTACCAAAATGGCTATCAGCCACGGTCAAGTGACGCTCTTCAGTGGCCTCACCGACCACCGCAAACGGACAACGCTCACGCTCACAAATCGCGGCAAAACGCTCTAGGTTTTCTGGCTTAACCGCCATCACATAACGCTCTTGCGACTCATTGCACCAAATTTCCAGCGGGCTCATGCCAGGCTCATCATTGGGCACATTGCGCAAGTTAAAAATACCGCCACGCCCCGCGTCATTCACCAGTTCGGGGAAAGCGTTAGATAAACCACCGGCACCGACATCATGGATAAAGCTGATTGGGTTTTCAGCACCCAACTGCCAGCAACGATCGATCACTTCTTGGCAACGACGTTCCATTTCGGGGTTTTCACGCTGCACTGAAGCAAAGTCCAAGTCAGCCGATGAAGCACCGGTCGTCATGGACGATGCAGCACCACCACCCAAACCAATCAACATCGCTGGACCACCCAGCACAATTAATTGACTGCCAACCGCAATATCATCTTTCTGTACGTGCTCAGCGCGGATATTACCTAAACCACCGGCCAACATAATCGGTTTGTGGTAGCCACGGACTTCTTCACCACGTGGCGTAGTAATACTCTGCTCAAAAGTGCGAAAGTAACCGGTAATCGCTGGTCGACCAAACTCATTATTGAACGCCGCGCCACCGAGCGGGCCCTCAAGCATGATATCCAGCGCGGTGACAATGCGATCTGGCTTGCCGTACGGCACTTCCCACGGCTGAATGTAGCCTGGAATATTCAGATTCGACACCGTGAATCCAGTTAAACCGGCTTTGGGTTTAGAGCCTCGACCGGTGGCGCCTTCATCACGAATCTCACCGCCCGAACCGGTTGAAGCACCTGGAAAAGGAGCAATCGCGGTGGGGTGATTGTGAGTTTCAACTTTCATCAAGATATGAATTGGTTCTTGATGCGCCGCGTATTCGCCCGTTTCTGAGTCAGGGAAAAAACGACCGGCAACAAAACCTTCAATCACTGAGGCATTATCGCTATAAGCTGATAACACACCTTCACTGTTCATTTGGAAGGTGTTTTTAATCATCGCAAATAATGATTTTTCTTGCGCCTGACCATCCACATCCCAACTGGCGTTAAAGATCTTATGACGACAATGCTCAGAGTTCGCCTGAGCAAACATCATCAATTCAATATCGTGCGGATTACGTCCGAGCTTTTGGAAGCTGTTCACAAGGTATTCGATTTCATCTTCAGCCAGTGCCAAACCGAGTTGCACGTTGGCCTGTTCAAGACTTTCGATACCACCCTGCAGCACATCAATCACTGCGACTGGGCGTGGTTGTGCATGGCTAAATAAAGCCGACGCCTCTTCCATTGCGCCGAGGACCAATTGGGTCATCCGATCATGCAGCAGCGCAGCAATCAACGCGGTTTCAGCGTCACTGTAATCACCGCCAATGTAATACGCCATACCGCGCTCAATGCGCTGTACTTTGACTAATCCGCAGTTTCTCGCAATATCAGTCGCTTTACTGGACCATGGAGAAATTGTGCCAAAACGTGGCACCACTAAAAATAGGCGTCCGTTTGACTCTTGGCTTGGCACGCTCGGGCCATACTTGAGCAAACGGCTAAGAACTTGGCCTTCTTCACTGCTTAATGCAGCTGAAACCTCAACAAAATGAGTAAATTCAGCGTACAAACCGCTGACAGAGGGAACCTTCTGACGTAATTGTTCAAGAAGTTTCTCATGGCGAAAAGCAGAAAGGGCAGGAGCGCCGCGCAAGATCAGCATCGTCGTGACAGCCTCGGAAAAGTTGTATGAAATGGGCGGATATTCTAGTCTCCATGGCAGTAAATAACCATCCCAATCTACCGTTTAAGCGTTTATTCAATCTGCTCGGTCAGGCTTTTAGCCTGACGCGTGTGTTTAGCAGTGCTTTTTTTGCCGGATTAAGTTGCCTTTGCGTATACTGCGCCCATGCATTCACTCTCGTCTTCTTACTTTCAGCGCCTGCTGCTTGCTTGCACGGCCTGTATGCTGCTTGCACTTAATGGTTGCGGTAAACCACCGACAACTCTTGAGCGTATTCAGACGCAAGGCGTTTTGCATGTTATTACTCGCAATAGCCCATCCACCTATTTCCAAGACCGCAACGGTGATACCGGTTTCGAGTATGAATTGGTGAAGCGTTTTGCGGATCACTTGGATGTTGAGCTGAAAATTGAAACGGCTGATAATATTGACCAGCTGTACAATCGCCTTGCTGCCAAGAACGGCCCTGTTCTGGCCGCCGCGGGTTTAGTGCCCAGCCCTGCGCGTTTAGCCACCGCACGCTTTTCTGATCCTTACTTAGATGTGGCCTCACAGATTATTTATCACCAAAAAGATAAACGACCCAAGCAACCCAAACAATTGCTTGGCAGAAGCTTATTGGCGCTCAAAGGCAGCATTCATGAAACGCACTTACAGCAAATACAAAAAGACTATCCCGAATTCCGTTATGAAGTGTCCGATCAAGTAGAAACCGTTGACCTACTGCGCATGGTCGATGAGCGACAAGTTAACTTAACGGTAGTCAACTCCAACCAAATCGCGATGAATCAAGTGTATTTTCCCAATATTCGCGTCGCCTTCACCCTGGATAATAGTCATCAGCAAAGCTGGGCGATTGCTGGCGGCGATGATGTCAGCCTACTCAATGAAATCAATCGTTTTCTGGCCAATGCAAAACAATCTGGGCTACTGCAGCGTCTCACTGAGCGCTACTACGGCCATGTTGATACGCTCGGTTATGTTGGTGCTTATGCGTTTGCACGACACTTACAACAACGCTTACCCCACTATGAAACAGCCTTTCGTGATGCAGCAAAAACCCATACAGTCGACTGGCGTTTACTCGCGGCGATGGGCTATCAAGAGTCACATTGGCTGCCGACTGCCACCTCAAAAACCGGGGTACGCGGTTTAATGATGCTGACGCAACGAACAGCCAAGGCTATGGGCGTCAACGATCGCTTAGACCCCAAGCAAAGTATCCAAGGCGGTGCACGTTATATTGCTTTACTGATGTCACAATTACCCGAGAGTATTTATGCAGCAGACCGCGTGTGGTTTGCACTGGCGTCTTATAACGTCGGCATGGGACACCTTGAAGATGCGCGCAAACTCACTGAAGCAGAAGGACTTGACCCAAATAAGTGGCTGGACGTCAAAACCATTCTGCCGCGTTTAGCGCAAAAGCAGTGGTACAGCAAAACCCGTTACGGTTACGCACGCGGCGGCGAGCCGGTGCACTTCGTCAATAACATCCGGCGTTATTACGACATTTTAACTTGGGCCACTCAACCACAGATGGAAGGCACCAATATTGCGGGCGGTTCCACCCATCTGCCGGGCATTCAAAGCAGCGACAGCAACGCACCTATTATTGACCCTGAGCACTAAGCTCCACACCAACAAAACGCGTTAACGGCGCGCCTTAAAGAACGCTTTTAATAACTGCGCGGAGGCTTCGGCTAAAACACCACCAGTGACTTGCACATTATGATTCAAAAATGGCTGAGTAAAAAAACAACCCTGACTGTCAACCACCCCCGCCCGTGGCTCATGTGCAGCAAACACCACTCGCGCCACTCGCGCATGCACAATTAAACCTGCACACATGCTGCACGGCTCAAGCGTGACATACAGAGTGGTATTGGGCAGACGATAATTCTTTAGGTGCGCAGCCGCATCACGAATCGCCTGCACTTCGGCATGCGCACTGGGGTCGTTTAAAGCGATCGGACTGTTAAAGCCGCGGCCAATAATCTCACCATCCTGCACCAGCACAGCACCCACCGGCACTTCACCCAAGGCTGCGCCCTGCTCTGCTAAACGCAGCGCTTCACGCATAAAAAATGCATCTTGCAGCGGCATATCATCTTGCTCTGGCATAACACCCCTTACTTACATAAAAACGGCGAGCCACATCACTGGGGCTCGCCGCTAACAACTCAGTTGCTACACAACTGCAATTGAACCATGTCTACTCGATTATAAATAGCCCGCAAAAGTTTAGCACAGAGAGATTTGGCACAGATCATGCCGATCGACAACATAAAAAGCACTATAGCCCATCATGTATCGAAAAACTTGGTGACACCTTATTGAATCGTCAAACCACTGTAAGACTGAAGGCAGGACCGTCAACAAGCAGAGTGATCAACACCCAACAGACGAATCACTGCCTTACAAAAACCACCTAAATTATTTAGGTGGCTTGCCCTCACGACGAGGTCCACCCTTAGGTGCGCAGACCAACTCTCGATCCTTATCGGATAAAACAATACATGTTCCTCTTACCTGATCATCACGGCGACCCTTAAAATGGCAAGCATCTCCTCGCGAATGATCGGCGCAAGCTTGAATAGCCTCGCGTGGCGGCCCCTTGGGCTTATCACGACCACCTGTAGCGGCGCAGGATGCGGTTGTCATCACTATGGACACCAAAAACAATCCAGTGAAAACCTTAGTTTTGCTGTAGCTGGCTAACATATCTAAGCTCCTTCGTAGCGTTGCTGTCTATGTGCAATCAGTATGATCATTAAGTAAGGAGTGGCGGTGAAGAAATGATGGAAAATGCATGGAGATTTGCGAGACTTACCGACAATTATTCAATCTTGTAGCCCATACCGTATATAGAGTGAATGATGTCCTCACAACCCATTGCTTCAGATATTTTTTTGCGCAGATTTTTTATATGACTATCGATAGTACGATCACTGACAATACGATCGTCTTGATAGCTTAAACGCATCAAACTGCTCCTTGAGTACACGCGACCAGGCTGGGACATCAAGGCTTGCAACAGACGAAACTCAACCGGCGTAAGATCAAGCGTCTGCTCGCCAACTCGACATTGAAAACGCTCTTCAGACAGAGCAATACCCCGATACTCTGATTTCTCACTTGTCGTAACCACGGAATGATTGTGTACTCGTCGCAAAATGGTTCGTACCCGAGCGACCACCTCACGCGGCAAAAAGGGCTTGCAGACAAAATCATCTGCCCCTACTTCCAAACCTAACAGACGATCAATTTCGTCCACCCTAGCGGTCAACATAAGAATCGGCACATTGGAAAACTGTCGGACTTCTCGGCAAATGGTTAAGCCATCCTTGCCTGGCAACATCAGATCCAGAATGACAAAAACAGGATCACTGGCGCGGATGATCTCCACGGCCTGACTACCATTATTCAACACAAGGGTTTTGAAACCTTCTTTTGCTAGGTAATCCACCAGTATTTGAGCAATTTTATCTTCATCTTCTACAATAATAATTTTCGGATTGCTCATCTTATTTCTCGACAGTTATCGGAAAAACCAGCTCGATACACACGCCACCCAATTCAGACGGGAACGCGCTAATGCTTCCTTGATGCGCATCTACGATATTCCGACAGATGGCCAAGCCAAGCCCTGCCCCAGCGGTTCGACGATTGCGCGATAACTCATGACGATAAAGGGGCTCGAAAAGTTTTTCGCAATCATCTACATCCACGCTCGGCAGCGTATCTTGAATTCTGATAACAATCTTATCTGCACGAGTACCCAACGAAATCTCTATTCGTCCATGCGCGTCAGTGTAAGCCAGAGAGTTTTCCAGCAGGTTAATAAACAGCTGATCCAAGCGCTGACTGTCAGCGCTCAGCATACCGGCAACGTCACCAATCACTTTTAATTCAATATTTTTATCATCGGCACGCACCGAGATCGCTTCAACCGCAGTGATCACATTTTGTTGAATGTCGACAGAGGTAAAGTTATACCGCAAACCACCCACATCTGAGACAGACAGCTCGTAAAGATCATCGACTAAGCGGCGCAAACGAGTAATCTCCTGATCCAAGGACAGAACTTGGGTCATATCGAGCGGGCGAATACCGTCTTTCATGCTTTCAATTTCACCGGTGAGCACAGTCAGCGGTGTGCGCAACTCGTGCGAGATATCCGCCAGCCAACGCTGCCGAGAAGACCGATTTTCCTCAAGCTTGTAAGCTAATCGATCCAAGTTATCCATTAATTGCCCCAGCTCATCCGTCCTGCGCTCGTTAAGGCGCATGGAATAATCACCATGGGATAATTGAGCAATACCCGAAATCGCACGACGTATGGGTGCCAGTAAAACACGCGTCAGCCACAATGAAAGCACAGCAGCTAACAGCAAAGAAACAAACCCAATCAATGCACTGGTCATCCACTGCTGACGAGAAAAGGCCGCCTCTTGAGACAAACTAAAGGGCCGCCTCGGTGCAGTTCTCAATTCGCCCACAGGCTTTCCATCCACCAAAACGGACACCTTAATCAACCTGATATCAGCCAAAGGAGGGAGTGCGCCGGCAATGCGTTGATCATCAACACTATACAGCGCAGTTGGCGGCCCCATAGCCTCTCTTGGCGGATGCCGCCCTATGGGACGAGCCGAGGATAGCTCTGAACCTGGCCGCATAAAAGCTGGCGGTGGCCGCCTACCCGGCCGGTTCTCCTCATTGAGATGCTCCGGCGCATGCTCCCATAACATGTCCTCGAAGCGCTGTTTGGTGACTGTAGACCACGAACGATCAGCATTAATGTACTCCCGCGACAAACTGGCCGCGAGCAGCTGCAAACGCGTTTCCTCCAACGCATTAACATAATCGAGAAAGCCTTTCTCAAAGCTCCAGCGAGCGAGCCCGAGAGTTGAGAACAAAACGACAAACGTCAGCCCCAAGAATGACAAGATCAGTTTTTTAGAAATCGATAGTTTCATGTCATCAGTATAACCAGCGCTTTTCGCACGTACCGTAAGTTTGCAAAGAATCTCGGACGCGCTCTACTGTACACAGGTGATCTATCCTGAGCTGATCCAGCGCGAAACGTAGCAACCCCATTAGAAGCTGATTTTCTACGCTTCACGACCCCTGTATTTTCAATGCTCATAAGGACACTGTTAAAGACCTGCCGCGGGTCAGGTCCGCCACGTTCCTAAAGTATTCTCTCGTTAAGCTATGCGTAAACGTTAACTAAGCCACCTTCAGGCACGCCTTCCTGGAATATTTCTTTAATAGCGCTCAATGTAGCATCCCGACTCTCTTCTGAAAGATCATCACTGTAATACTCACTCAATAACTCATTGAGCTCTTGCAACATTGAATCGCTAATATTAAGTGCTGCCGGCCCTGCATTAGCCCCCATTTCAGGACCACCCGGTGGAGGACCGCCAACCCCAGCCAGATCACCGACTGATTTAGCATCAAAGCCAAACTCAGTCATCGCATCAGCCAATGCGCGACCCGGCTGGATACCTGACTCCTTAAACATCTCAACAATTGAAGAAGCGTCTGCCTGAGTCAGGCTTTGCGAATCATATTGAGCAAGCGTGTCTTCAATAATTTTTCGTTGATCTTGCGTGATTGATTGCTGATTATTGGCTTGCAGCGTTTGCATGCTGCTTGAAAATGCATGACTCGATATAGAAGTAACCATGTTTTATCCTCTTTATTGGCTGTCGGCGACCATCCTAAGGCGATGCTAAACAAACAATGTGCAGATAATGTGCAGATAACATGGAAAGTGCGTGAATTAATTTTGCATCAATTCACTGCTAAAAACGCAGGTGCGATGGATACTTTAAACCTTCGCAAGCAGAGGCCAGAGCGCCGCCATTCGCATGCGCCTGAGGCCTCTCTGAGGTACGATATTTGACCGCTCAAAGCCAAGACTCACTAAAGCCAAAGCAGTGTATGAAGTCGACTCGCGCCGCCTATACACTTGAGAGATGCACATGCCAGGTCACTCGACCTCACATGTGCAACGCCAATCACTCCCACTCAATCGTCGCTGGTGGCTTGCTTGAGACATCATAAACCACGCGTGAAATGCCTTCGATTTCATTGATGATGCGGCCTGATACTGTTTCCAGCAAATCGTACGGCAAGTGCGCCCAGCGTGCGGTCATAAAGTCGATGGTTTCTACCGCGCGCAGTGAGACGACCCACGCATAACGGCGTGCATCACCGACGACACCGACTGATTTGACTGGCAGAAATACGGTAAAGGCTTGGCTGGTTTTGTCGTACCAACCAGATTTGCGCAGTTCTTCAATAAAAATATGATCGGCTTGACGCAGCAGGTCAGCATACTCTTTGGTCACTTCACCAAGGATACGCACACCCAAACCTGGACCTGGAAACGGATGACGGTAAACCATATCGTGCGGTA
This sequence comes from Pseudomonas sp., assembly GCA_034006605.1. GTDB lineage: Bacteria > Pseudomonadota > Gammaproteobacteria > Pseudomonadales > Pseudomonadaceae > Denitrificimonas. The sequence goes on from JAVESM010000011.1 coordinate 79,613, forward strand.
GGCCCAACTCAACACCGAGCTTGCGTACTTCATCTTTAAACAGTTCACGCAGCGGTTCAACCAACTGGAACTTCATATCTTCTGGCAAGCCACCGACGTTGTGATGCGACTTAATCACATGCGCCTTACCACCTTTAATGGCCGCAGACTCAATCACGTCAGGGTAAATCGTACCCTGCGCCAGGAAATCAATACCTTCTAACTTACTGGCTTCTTCATCAAACACTTCGATAAAGGTACGACCAATGATTTTACGTTTGGTTTCTGGGTCCGACTCGCCTTTAAGCAAGTCCAAGTAACGCTGTTCAGCATCAACACGGATGACTTTGACACCCATATTGTCAGCGAACATGCGCATCACTTCATCGCCTTCGTGTAAACGCAACAAACCATGATCAACAAACACACAAGTCAATTGGCTACCAATCGCTTTATGCAACAGCGCAGCAACCACTGAGGAGTCGACACCGCCCGACAAACCCAGCAATACTTTGCGGTCACCGACTTGCGCACGCACTGTAGCAATCGCGTCATCAACGATATTAGCCGGTGTCCATAATGCTTCGCACCCACAAATATCCAAGACAAAGCGGCTGAGAATCTCAGCGCCTTGCGCAGTGTGAGTCACTTCAGGATGGAACTGCACACCGTAGTACTGACGCGCAACATCCGCCATGCCGGCAATCGGGCAACTGTCGGTACTGGCCATCGTAGTAAACCCATCCGGCAACGCCGTCACTTTATCGCCATGACTCATCCACACATCCAGGCCGCTCGGTGAGGCCGCAGTAGCCGCATCACGCAAACCATCCAATAAAGGATTCTCTGCCACGACATTGACTCGCGCCGAACCAAACTCACGTACATTAGAGCCTTGCACCTGACCACCCAGTTGCTGCGCCATGGTTTGCATGCCATAGCACACGCCCAGCACAGGTACATTGAGCTCAAACACCAGCTGTGGCGCGCGCGGGCTGTTATCCATATGCACAGACTCAGGACCACCGGACAAGATAATTCCGCGTGGGTTAAACGCACGAATCACCTCTTCACTGACATCAAAGGGGTGAATCTCACAAAACACACCAATGCCACGAATACGACGCGCAATCAGCTGAGTGTATTGCGAGCCGAAATCTAAAACTAAGATGCGGTGAGCATGAATATCTTGAGCAGCCATGGGATAAGTCTCAATAACGGTTTATAAACTTATGAAAGGACAAACCGCCTTAATACGGCGGCTTGTCTAACGAATATGAGCCTAGCTTAGCTGACTCGATAGTTCGGAGCTTCTTTAGTGATTTGCACATCATGCACATGGGACTCTGCCATCCCAGCGCCAGTAATGCGTACAAACTCAGGTTTAGTGCGCATTTCTTCAATCCCGGCGCAACCGGTGTAACCCATTGAAGCACGCAAGCCACCCATTAACTGGTGAACAATGGCTGAAATCGAACCCTTATAAGGCACGCGACCTTCAATGCCTTCTGGCACTAGTTTTTCAGCACCCGCACTGGTGTCTTGGAAGTAACGATCCGATGAACCTTGCGCCTGGGCCATGGCACCCATCGAGCCCATACCACGGTACGACTTGTAAGAACGACCTTGGAACAATTCAATTTCACCAGGTGACTCTTCAGTACCAGCAAACATTGAACCCATCATCACCGCATCAGCGCCAGCAACAATCGCTTTAGACAAATCACCTGAGAAGCGAATACCACCGTCAGCAATCATCGGCACACCGGTGCCTTTCAATGCCGCTGAAACATTAGCAATCGCAGAAATCTGTGGCACGCCGACACCCGCAACAATGCGTGTGGTGCAAATAGAGCCTGGGCCAATACCGACTTTAACCGCATCAGCACCGGCTTCAACTAAAGCCAGAGCCGCTTCGCCAGTGGCGATATTGCCGCCAATCACTTGCACTTCAGGGAAGTTTTCTTTCACCCAACGCACGCGATCCAGTACACCTTTGGAGTGGCCATGTGCGGTATCCACCACAATCACATCAATACCGGCAGCCGCCAGCGCAGTCACCCGTTCGGCTGTATCAGCACCCGTGCCCACTGCCGCACCAACACGCAAACGACCTTGGCCATCTTTCGAGGCAAATGGGTAGCTTTTAGCTTTTTCAATATCACGGAATGTCACCATGCCGCGCAGCTGAAACTTATCGTTGACCACCAGCATTTTCTCAATGCGATGCTCATACAACTGTGCTTTAATTTCTTCTAAACCCGTGCCTTCCAGAACAGTAATCAACTCATCTTTCGGCGTCATAATGGCGGTTACAGTATCACCGGCATTCGGTGTATAACGCAGATCACGACCCGTGACGATACCGACTAATTGCTTGTCTGTGTCAACGACTGGAAAACCTGAGAAACCCAGCTCATCAGCACGCTTGAGCAGATTAAAGATTTTGGTATCTGGCGTAACAGTGACAGGATCATGCACGATAGCAGTTTCGTGACGCTTTACTTTGCGCACTTCTGCCGCTTGCTGTTCGACTGTCATGTTTTTATGAATAATACCGATGCCACCTTCTTGCGCCATGGCAATGGCTAAGCGGGCTTCAGTCACGGTGTCCATTGCAGCGGACAACAATGGGATATTGAGTTCAATACCACGAGTAAGACGGGTTTTTAAACTGACATCTTTCGGTAAAACCTCGGAATAACCGGGAATTAACAATACATCATCAAAGGTCAGAGCTTCTTGGCTGATACGCAGCATATTGCACGCTCCCGAACGGGAAAAATGGAAGCGCGGTATTGTACCGCGCAAACGTATGCTTCTCAATAACTAAACACCTAAACCGATGTACGTCAGAGTTCAGCAGCTCACTCATTCAACATCTTTGCGCTTGTACGGATAAACATCAATCACTTTACCCTCGCGAATGGCCTCTTGTAAGCCCTGCCAATATGAGGCTTTAAATAAGTCGCCATGCAGCTCTTTAAACAACTTACGCTGCTCACGATCAGCAAATAAAAAGTTGGGAAACTCCTCAGGAAACACATCATGCGGCCCTACTGAATACCATGGTTCAGCGGACATCTCATCCTCAGGATAACGCGGCTCTGGAATCTTACGGAAATTCACTTCGGTCAAATAACTGATTTCGTCATAGTCATAAAACACCACTCGACCGTGTCGAGTCACACCAAAGTTCTTCAGCAGCATATCACCAGGAAAAATATTAGCCGCCGCCAGCTGTTTAATGGCCAAACCATAGTCTTCCAGAGCATCCATCATTTGCTGATCATTGGCTGATTCTAGATAGATATTCAACGGCGTCATACGACGCTCAGTCCAGCAGTGGCGAATCAAGACTTCATCACCTTGCACTTCCACGGTAGAGGCCGCCACATCCAACAACTCGCGTAAACATTCTGGGTCAAACTTAGCCAATGGAAAACGAAAATCGGCAAACTCTTGAGTATCGGCCAGACGCCCGACACGGTCGACATATTTGACCATCCGGTAACGGTCAATCACCGTCTCTCGGGTCACGCTTTTAGACGGTGAAAACCGATCTTTGATGATTTTAAATACCGTATTGAAACCCGGCAAAGTGAACACACTCATCACCATACCGCGCACACCTGGGGCCATAACAAATTTATCGTTAGTGGTTTCCAAGTGCTCAATTAACGCACGATAGAACTCTGATTTACCTTGCTTGTAAAAACCAATCGAGGTGTACAGCTCAGAAATATGCTTACGCGGCAAGATGCGCCGCAAGAAACTAATAAACTCAGCAGGATAGGCCACCCGCACCATAAAATAAGAGCGGGTAAATGAGAAGATAATGGAGACTTCCGCTTCATCAACAATCACTGTATCCATACGGATACCCTGCCCTTCGCGATTAAGCATCGGCATCACCAGCGGCCATTGCTCATCTTGAGTAAACACCCGCCCTACCAAGTACGCGCCCTTATTCCGATACAAGCGCGAACTGTACAGTTCAATACACAATTCAGGATCCTTGCAGACCCAATCCGGCAAGCTGGCACGTAACTGCTCCTCAAGACGCAGCAAATCTGCTTCTTGATTCGCGTAAGGCACAGCAAAACGATAGTCCTCACTGATTTGACGCAGTGTAGCGGCAAGATCACCGTGCGGCTGATAGGTACGAATTTGCATCGGCGCATCATGCGCACTCAATGCAGGTCGCGTGCTGTGCACAAACATGCAGTCATCACTGATCAGGTCATGACTAAACAAGCTGTTGAAAATCGAGTTAAACCAAGTCTCAGATAACTCATCATCAAGGCGTAAATCAATCTGCCCGATGTACGATTTCTTAATTTGCGGCCAGCACTCAATATTCAGCAACACCTCTTTGCCATGCTCACTCAGCAGTGCCTCACGCGCCAAGCCAACGCGAATTTTATAGAGTTGAATACGCGCCGCCGAAGCATCTTGTATCTCTTGCCATTGCGCTTTTTCAAAGCGCTCACGGCCTAAATTGGTGATTTTACGAAACTGCTCTCGGTAATCATCAAATCCATCTAAGATCTGCTTTGCAATAGCAACAGCTGGACACTTAACCGCCATGTAGAATGCTCCACCAAATAATTACAACCGAGTGCATGCACACCAAGTGCGCACACTGTATAAACTCTGACGATTAATTTACTGCGCGAGTTCTTGTTCAGTAAAGAGTCCCTCAAACAACATGCTGGATAAGTAGCGCTCACCCGAGTCAGGCAAAATCACCACCATCGTTTTACCTTGCATGCAAGGTTGCTGAGCTAAACGTACCGCCACTGCCATCGCCGCACCACAGGAGATACCACACAAAATACCCTCCTCACGCATCAAGCGCAGCGCCATCAACTTGGCCTCTTCATCACTGACCAGCTCAACTTGATCAAGCATCGTCAAGTCAAGATTCTTTGGTACAAAACCCGCCCCAATACCTTGAATCTTATGTGGCGCAGGCACTGCATCTTGACCTGCTAACATTTGACTGATCACCGGCGAGCTGGTTGGCTCAACGCCCACCGATAAAATCGGCTTACCACAGGCATTTTTAATATAACGCGAGATACCTGTCAGCGTACCACCGGTGCCAATACCGCTAATGAGCACATCAATCGCACCATCAGTGTCGCGCCAAATCTCTGGGCCGGTGGCTTTCTCATGCGCATCAGGATTGGCGGGATTATCAAATTGTTGCAATACCAAGTACTTGTCCGGATCGGTTGCAGCAATCTCATTGGCTTTTTCAATCGCACCTTTCATGCCTTTGGCCGGTTCAGTCAAGACCAATTGCGCACCCAAGGCTTTAAGAATCTTACGACGCTCAATACTCATCGAGGATGGCATAGTTAAGATCAACTTATAGCCACGTGCTGCCGCTACAAACGCTAAGCCAATGCCGGTGTTGCCAGAGGTCGGCTCCACCATCGTCACACCCGCTTTTAAGCGCCCCGATGCTTCTGCGGCTTGCACCATACTCACCCCAATCCGACACTTGACCGAGCCAGCGGGGTTACGTGATTCCAATTTAGCCAGAATAGTCACGCCTTTAGGACCGAGACGGTTGATCTGTACCAGCGGAGTATTGCCTACGCTCTGTGCATTATCGACATAAATACGGCTCATCGTATAATCCTCTATGAATGACAAGTAATGACAGAGAGCGTAAAGCCCAGCGGCGTTAGCGTCTAGTCTGATTTTATCGGCTCGCTGAGCAAATAATGACCGAAATATCCATTTCGTTCACAAAAGCTTAGCGAGCACGGTATAGTAAGCCCATGCTTTATTGTGACTGCTCTCTATAGAGAAGAGCAGTGAATTTGTCTTACTGAGGTTTGCTATGAAGTTTTCTGGTACTCAATCCTACGTTGCCACTGATGATCTTAAACTAGCGGTTAATGCGGCTATTACCCTAGAACGGCCTCTACTGGTCAAAGGTGAACCCGGTACAGGTAAAACCATGCTGGCTGAACAGTTGGCTGAATCCTTTGGCGCCCGTTTGATTACTTGGCACATCAAGTCCACCACCAAAGCGCACCAAGGCTTGTATGAATACGATGCGGTCAGCCGTTTACGTGATTCACAACTCAATGCCGAGAAAGTCAATGATGTACGTAACTACATCAAAAAAGGCAAATTATGGGAAGCGTTTGATGCCGATGAGCGGGTCATCCTGCTCATCGATGAAATTGATAAAGCGGACATTGAGTTTCCTAACGACTTACTGCAAGAAATCGACAAAATGGAGTTCTACGTCTACGAGACTGACGAGACCATTAAGGCTAAGCACCGTCCGATTATCATCATTACCTCGAATAATGAAAAAGAATTGCCGGATGCCTTTTTGCGGCGCTGTTTTTTCCATTACATCGCTTTCCCTGATCGCAGTACATTGCAGAAAATTGTTGACGTGCACTACCCCAATATCAGCCAGTCACTGGTCAGTGAAGCATTGGATGTGTTCTTTGATGTACGTAAAGTGCCGGGCTTAAAGAAAAAGCCTTCGACCAGCGAGTTAGTTGACTGGTTAAAACTGCTCATGGCCGACAATATCGGTGAAGCAGTGCTGCGCGAACGCGACGTCACTAAGGCGATTCCACCTCTGGCCGGAGCTTTAGTGAAGAACGAACAAGATGTCATGCTGCTTGAGCGTTTGGCCTTTATGAGCCGTCGTACGAACCGCTAACGACATGCGCTGCACGGGATTGCCTAATAAACACTTTAGGCCATCCCGTTGCACCTTTTACATAAGAGGTCTGTGGCCATGCTACTGAATTTATTTAACGAGATGCGTGCGGCAAAAGTGCCGGTTTCAGTGCGCGAGTTGCTGGATTTAATTAATGCGCTCAAACACAACGTGGTGTTTGCTGACATGGATGAGTTTTACTATGTCGCACGGGCTATTTTGGTCAAAGATGAGCGGCATTACGATAAATTTGACCGTGCCTTTGCCGCGTACTTTAAAGGCATTGAGAACCTCGATCAGCATATTGAGGCATTGATCCCGGATGAATGGCTACGCCGCGAATTTGAGCGCTCATTAAGCGAAGAAGATCGTGCAAAAATCGAATCACTGGGCGGTCTCGATAAGCTGATTGAAGCCTTTAAAGAGCGCCTCGAAGAGCAAAAAGAAAAACATAGCGGCGGCAATAAATGGATTGGCACCGGTGGCACCAGTCCGTTCGGCTCGGGCGGTTACAACCCTGAAGGTTTTCGTTTGGGCGAGGAAGGCAAGCGCCAAGGTAAAGCCGTTAAAGTGTGGGATCAGCGCGAGTACAAGAACCTCGATGATCAAGTTGAGCTGGGTACACGCAACATCAAGGTTGCCCTGCGTCGTTTGCGTAAGTTTGCTCGCCAAGGCGCCGAAGATGAATTTGATCTGGGCGGCACCATTGATCACACCGCACGTGATGCAGGCCTACTCAACATCCAAATGCGCCCCGAGCGTCGGAACACCGTCAAACTGCTCATTCTCTTTGATATTGGCGGCTCGATGGATGCCCATGTGAAGGTCTGCGAAGAGCTTTTTTCTGCCTGTAAAACTGAGTTTAAGCATATGGAGTACTACTATTTCCATAACTTTGTGTATGAGTCAGTTTGGAAAAATAACTTACGCCGAACCAGTGAGCGTACAGCCACCCAAGACTTACTGCACAAATACGGTGCTGATTATAAAGTAATCTTTATTGGTGATGCCGCGATGGCGCCCTATGAAGTGACGCAAGCCGGCGGCAGTGTTGAGCATTGGAACGAAGAACCCGGCTATGTATGGATGCAACGCTTTAAGCAGAAGTTTAAAAAACTGATCTGGATAAACCCCTATCCAAAACACACATGGGACTACAGCGCGTCCACTTCGATTATTCGTGAGCTAGTAGAAGATGAGATGTATCCGCTGACCATTGAAGGCCTCGAAGAAGGCATGCGTTATTTAGCCAAGTAATGTTTGGATTCGTGGTGGAACATAGCGTGCGTGCCGTGCTACACGGCTTACCGTCAATACCGATATTCAACGAGCACTGCGCTAGTGCTGTGACAAGCGTAGCCAGGGATGGCGCAGCGCCCGAATCGAGACAGGATGTCTCGTTGAGGGAAAAACAGTACTAGCGCAGTGCAGCATGCGCATAACATGCTTAATGCTTTTGTTTTGAACACATACGCAGCATGCCGTACTTCGGGGTAAGTGTTAATCCGTCGATGAACCCATCCAGGGTTCAACTCCGGCGCTACGCCATCCTTGGCTTCGCTCATCACACCCACCCCGAAGCACTCGCCGAAGATTTGTAGTGCTTTCTTGAATGCCGCACCAGTCACTACAGCAACAGCATAGTTTTCAGACATTCGAAATACACTGCTCGCTATCTGCTGCAAACTCACAAACAACATAAATGATTAAGACGCAGTGCGCTGGTTTCGTGGCAAGCGTAGCCAGGCATGGCGCAGCGCCCGAATCGGGTCAGGAAGACCCGTTGAGGGAAGAACGATACTAACGCGCTGGGTCATACACGCAGTCTGCTTGTCACTTTTGCGTGCTGCTTTACATGCAGAGTCATGTGTATGTTTGAGACACAACGTACTGCGAGCCTTTGCGGGCGAGCCGCCCGCGCTCCCAGACTAATCACTATGGCCTTGCGCAATCATCTCGCCGCCACGCCAAAGTCGCCATTCGCCAGGCGCATAGACATTCCAGCGCTCATTATCAGTCAAGGGCTCGGTAGCCAGCACCGTCACAATATCGTTAGCAGTCGTTTCTGCATGAAAATCCACACTCATATCCGCATCTTTCAAGGTCGCTGGACCAAAAGGTGCACGACGGGTGATATGCGCCAGCTTAGTGCTGCAAAAACTAAACAACCAATCACCGTTACTGAGCAAACAATTGAACACACCTTTACTGCGGTACTCTTGGCAGGCTGCGACAATCACCGGCAAAAACTGCTCGATACAGCATTGTTCTGTACAGGCTAAACGCAAGCGATTTAATAGATCGCAAAAAGCCGCTTCACTATCAGTATCGCCGACAGGCTGATAGGCACCCCTAGCAGGCGCAAATCCAGCCAACTGACCATTATGCGCAAAGCACCAATTACGTCCCCACATCTCGCGCATAAACGGATGGGTATTGGCCAAACTGACCGCACCAACATTCGCCTGGCGGATATGCCCGATCACAGTTTCACTTTTAATTGGATAACGCTGTACAAGACGTGCAATTTCGGAATCAACACTGGCTTGTGGATCTTGAAATAAACGTAGACCGCGTCCCTCGTAGAAACCAATCCCCCAGCCATCTCGGTGTGGGCCTGTACGTCCGCCACGCTGCATCAACCCTGTGAAACTAAACACCACATCGGTCGGCACATTAGCGCTCATGCCAAGCAACTCACACATACCAACCTCTCCTAACGACGCGCACTAAGACCTGATTGTTGAGTATCTTTTTCCAAATCCAACATTTGCTGCAGAGTCAAGGTAGAGTCGGGCTCTTCTGCATCCGCTACCGCTTTAGGACTCGCGGCAGTCTTTACGCGAGGTTTGTTACGTGTGAACAACCAACGCACCAGCACAAAGATAGAGTACACCGCAAACAACATCGCCCCATACATCACCAAGTCAGCCATCGAGCGCCAAGCATCGTTACTGACTTTAAACAGCAAATCCATCACCGTCATAGCAATCGCTGGCGCATAAAAATCACGCGCAGGATCAACCACCGTGGGAGTAAATAGGATCACCGCAGCGATGACGCGCAAAGGCTCGCGCAAATAACGCCACATCCATCCGGTAAAATAAAACCACGCCAACAAACAGCCTACGGCAGAAATAGCATAAATGCCCCAAGCCAACTGATAATCGTTTTCTGTCATGATGTTTTAAAACACTAAAGGGTCAATAGGAGTGCGTATCATAGCGATTTTTACACAGGTTCGCTTGCCCGCACGCAGGTCTTTATACAATCAATACGGGTCTCTGTTACTGCTGACTCAATGAGTCAGCAGTCGCTTAACCGCGACAGCCGTTGATTGATGCTGCTGCAACGCCCAGCGCACATGCTCACGGACCAATTCAGACGGATAGTTAAGACGTGCTTTTAGTGCTTCCAGCACCGGAATAGTCGTCGGTGCATTGCCTAAACCTACCGCCAGATTACGCAACCAATTCTCATAGCCCGCACGCCGAATCGGTGAGCCCAGCGTGCGGGCGGAGAACTGCGCTTCAGTCAACATAAATAACTCAGCCAAACTGCTGTTATCCAAACCATGACGCGGTTGAAAATCATCTTCTTGAGTCGGTTTAGCAAAACGATTCCAAGGGCAAACCAGCTGACAATCATCACAACCAAACACTCGGTTACCAATCAATGGTCGCAACTCTTCTGGGATCGTACCTTTCAGCTCAATGGTGAGATAGGAAATACAACGCCGGGCATCCAGTACGCGCTCACCGACAAATGCTTGGGTTGGGCACACCTCTAAACAAGCAGTGCACTTACCACAATGATCTCGATCGTTAGGTTGATCAACAGGTAAAGGCAAATCAACTAATAGCTCGCCTAAAAAGAACCAACTACCCGCTTTACGATTTAAAATCAGAGTGTTTTTACCCATCCAACCTAAACCAGCCTTACGCGCTAACGGCTTTTCTAAAACAGGGGCGCTGTCGACAAAGGCACGATGCCCAAATGGACCTATCGTCTGACTGATTTTATCTGCCAACATCTGCAAACGCTTGCGGATTAACTTATGGTAATCACGCCCCAACGCATAGCGAGAAATATACGCTTGTTCAGGCTGCGCAAGCACTTGCGCCATCTGCGTATCACCTGGAAGATAATCCATACGCACAGAAATCACTCGAATCGTACCTGGAACCAACTCATCTGGACGTGAACGCATCGTGCCATGATTGGCCATATACGCCATTTCACCGTGGTAGCCAGCCGCTAAATACGCATCCAGTCGCGCAGCGTCTTCGTCTAACTCAATATCAGCGATCCCGACCTGTTGAAAGCCCAGCTGAGCAGCCCACTCACGAATCGAAGCAGTGAGGGCAATCAGATCAATCTGCGCAGATGACATTCAATTCTATCCCCTCTAAAAAAGGCCGTTATACTGTTATTTATTGAGCAACCATTGGTACACACCATAATGATGGATGATACGTCAGTGCGCAGTATACACACGGAGAATCTTGAACGCCTTGCACCGCGCGCGATAGATACGCACAAAGGCCAGCTCGGTCACGTACTCGTCATTGCGGGTGATCTAGGCATGGGTGGCGCGGGTCTACTCTGTGCGCAAGCGGCGTTACGTTGTGGCGCTGGCATGGTCAGCTTGGCCACCCGAGAACAGCACATCAGTGCTGCCTTAAGCCGTCTACCTGAGGTCATGGCCTGCGCCATACGCTCAAGCGCTGAACTGCGTAAGCCTTTACAGCGCGCCACTGTTCTAGCCGTCGGTCCAGGACTCGGGCAATCAGCGTGGTCGCGCGCATTACTGAGTAGCGCAGCGCAGCGTGCCATCATGCAAGTATGGGATGCGGATGCATTAAACCTGCTTGCCAATAATGTCTGCCAGCCACCCGCGCAATGCATCCTAACGCCTCATCCAGGAGAAGCCGCACGCCTCTTAAACATCAGCACAGCACAGGTACAAGCCGATCGCTGTGCTGCTGCATTAGCGATCGCACAACGCTACAATGCCGTGACGGTACTTAAGGGGTATCATTCTCTGATTGCCGCCCCTACCGGTGAACTGTCCCGCGTTGAACGGGGTCATCCAGTGATGGCTGGCGCGGGCTTTGGTGATGTCCTCAGTGGCGTCATTGCTGCGTTGTTAGCACAAGGTTTACCCGCTTATTCAGCAGCATGTTTAGCAGTTTGGCTGCATGCCTGCGCAGGCGAGCAGCGGGCCAGCCAAGGGCGTGGCCTAGTGGCCAGCGACATGTGCGAGACCATCCGACAATTGCTAGAGGAGCATAGCCCATGTCAGGCGTAGAGTTATATATTGAAGATGAAGCTGCAATGACTCAATTAGGTCATGCGCTGGCTCAACAAAGCGCGGGGCATGGCATTATTTTTCTTCAGGGTGATTTGGGTGCAGGCAAAACCACCCTATCACGCGGCATTCTACGTGGTTTAGGACACACAGGTCCGGTAAAAAGCCCAACATTTACATTGGTTGAACCCTATGAGATCGATAACCTACGCGCGTGGCATTTTGACCTCTATCGCTTAGCTGACCCTGAAGAGCTAGAGTACTTAGGCATTCGTGATTACTTTGCTGATGATGATTTGTGCTTAATTGAGTGGCCGCAGCAAGGCCAAGGTTTTTTACCACAACCCGACCTGGAAATAGCGATAAAGGCTCATAATGAAGGGCGAATTGTGCGATTATTACCTTATAGCACACGTGGCGAAAGTTGGTGCGCTGCTCTAGCCACCTGAACTTAAATTCATAGCGAGGTTATCTGTGCGCCTACATTCTTTATTGGTAGCATTTGCTGTCTGCATTGTTTTACCTGTGCAAGCCTTTGCAATGACGCAAATCAACAGCGTACGCTTGTGGCGAGCACCTGATAACACGCGCTTGGTCTTTGACCTCACAGGCCCTGTTGAACACAGCGTATTTACCTTAAGCGCACCTGATCGTATTGTTATTGATATTAAACACACTCAGTTATCGGCTGAACTGACAGGCCTAACCGGCGGCAAATCACCCATCACCCAAGTGCGCACGGGGAGTCGTGAAGCCGATGAGCTGCGTATAGTTTTAGATGTGTCTGCGCAAGTCTCTCCAAAGAGTTTTACTTTAACGCCTAACCAGCAATACGGGCATCGCTTGGTCGTCGATCTATTTGATATTTCACCCAATAGTGATGCGCATCCAGTAACCCCTGCGCCTGTTATTCAGCCACCAAACAGCACTGTTACGCCTAAACTGTCAACCTTACCCTCCTCAGGTAAACGCGACATTGTGATTGCGATTGACGCGGGGCATGGTGGCGAAGATCCTGGAGCTATTGGCCCTAAAGGCTTACGTGAAAAAGATATCGTACTGAAAATCGCCCAAGAGTTACAACGACAGGTCAATGCTGAAAAAGGCTTCCGCGCAGAACTGGTCCGCACCGGTGATTACTTTATTCCCCTGCGACGACGCACTGAAATTGCTCGCAAAAAAGGTGCTGATTTATTTGTTTCGGTACATGCCGATGCAGCCCCTCGCTCATCCGCCTTTGGCGCATCAGTATTTGCGCTATCCGATAGCGGTGCTACCTCAGAAACCGCACGCTGGCTCGCTGATAGTGAAAACCGTTCTGACTTAATTGGCGGCGCAGGCAATGTTACCTTAGATGATAAAGACGCCATGCTGGCTGGGGTATTACTTGACCTGTCCATGACGGCTTCGCTGTCATCCAGTCTTGATATCGGGCAAAAAGTACTGAGCAATATGGGGCGCATTACTCCACTGCATAAAAAGCGTGTCGAACAAGCTGGCTTTATGGTGCTTAAATCACCTGATATGCCATCCATCCTGGTAGAAACAGGCTTTATCAGCAATCCAAACGAATCGAACAAACTGGCCAATCGCTCGCATCAACAAGCACTGGCACGTTCAATTCATTCCGGTATTCGTCAATTTTTCCAACAAAACCCACCACCCGGCAGCTATGTTGCTTGGCTGCGCGATTCCGGCAAACTGGCTATTGGTCCACGTGAACACGTGGTACGTTCAGGTGAAAGTGTTTCCTTGTTAGCCCAGCGTTATCAAATCAGCCCTGCACAGCTACGCAGTGCGAATAACTTAAAAAGCGATGCACTTAAAATAGGTCAAGTACTGACTGTGCCAGCCACTACTCTAGCAGGACAATAATGACGGATGTACGCGCCATTCACCTTCTCAGCCCGCGCTTAGCCAACCAAATTGCTGCAGGTGAAGTCGTTGAAAGACCCTCCTCGGTGGTTAAAGAGCTGTTGGAAAACTGCTTGGATGCCGGCGCTAAACGCATTGATATTGATGTTGAGCAAGGCGGGATAAAACGCCTACAAGTCCGTGATGATGGTCATGGTATCGCTGCAGAGCAGCTGCCTTTAGCCCTTGCTCGACACGCCACCAGTAAAATTGTCATATTGGAAGACTTAGAGGGCGTGTCCAGCCTAGGCTTTCGCGGTGAAGCACTCGCCTCTATCAGCTCAGTATCACGTTTAACGCTGACCTCACGCACGACTGGTGCTGAACAAGCCTGGCAAGTAGAAGCTGAAGGCCGTGATATGCAGCCGCGCGTGCAACCTGCGGCACACCCCGTCGGCACCACGGTTGAAGTGTGTGATTTATTTTTCAACACGCCTGCACGTCGTAAATTTTTACGCACTGAAAAAACCGAGTTTGATCACTTACAAGATGTGATCAAACGCATGGCACTGGCACGTTTTGATGTAGGCTTTCACCTGCGGCATAACGGCAAAACGATTCTTGCATTACACCCTGCACAAGATGACGTCTCGCAAGCACGGCGCATTGCGGCAGTCTGCGGCGAAGCCTTCCTCGAACAAGCCTTACCCCTTAATGTTGAGCGCAATGGCTTACGCTTATGGGGCTGGGTTGGCTTACCCACCTTCTCGCGCAGCAAAGCCGATATGCAACACTTTTACGTCAATGGCCGCATCGTCAGCGACAGATTAGTCAGTCATGCCGTGCGTCAAGCGTATAGTGATGTGTTGTATGGTGGTCGCCACCCCGCTTTTGTTTTGTTTCTTGAGCTTGATCCCAATACAGTTGACGTCAATGTACACCCGACGAAACATGAAGTGCGTTTTCGTGAAAATCGCAGCGTGCATGATTTTTTATACAGCACCTTGCACCGTGCGATCGCAGATATACGCCCTGATGATAAGCTGGAACCCGCAAGCACCTTGAATTTACATGCACAGCCCACTGTCAGCGGCTTAGAAGCCGGCGAGTTTGGTCCACAAGGTCATATTCCGCTCGGTAATATACCTAAGGTACAACCTGCATTCCAACCCAGTACATCGTCAGCCAGCTTTAATAAAAACAGTTACGGCCAAGCAGCACGGACGCCTGAAAACTATCAACATGCCTATCAAGCATTTGCTGAGCCCTTAGCTAATTTAGCTGAATCAACACAGGAAGAAATTCCACCACTGGGGTTCGCAATTGCCCAACTTAAAGGCATTTATATCCTTGCCGAGAACCAACAGGGCCTTATCCTGGTCGACATGCATGCAGCCCATGAAAGGGTGATGTACGAGCGTCTCAAGCTGGCAATGGCCAATGAAGGCTTACGCGGTCAACCACTATTGGTACCCGAAACCCTTGCGCTCAGCGAACGCGAAGTGGATTGTGCAGAACAATATGCGCAGTGGTTTACTCAGCTGGGGTTTGAGTTGCAAGGTCTAGGCCCAGAAAGTTTAGCCATCCGACAAATCCCTGCCCTGCTTAAACAAGCGGATGCTGCAGAGTTAGTGCGCGATGTTCTAGCGGATTTAATGGAGTACGGCACCAGCGATCGTATTCAAGCACATACCAATGAGTTACTAGCAACCATGTCTTGCCACGGCGCAGTGCGTGCCAACCGCCGCTTAACGCTTATCGAAATGAATGCGCTGCTGCGTGATATGGAAGTCACCGAACGCAGCGGTCAATGCAACCACGGCCGCCCTACATGGACTCAGCTCAGTATGGACGAACTGGATAAACTCTTCTTGCGCGGTCGCTAAACCATTTTACAACAGCCATTAACCGCCAGAATTCACAGACACAAAAAAACCGATCAAAAGATCGGTTTTTTTGTTAACACAATCCGACTTATTGCATGCCAAGTTTCTTCTCAAGGTAGTGAATATTCACCCCTCCCTTGCAGAAACCTTGATCATTGAGTAAATCGCGGTGCAGTGCCACATTGCTTTTAATACCATCAATGATAATTTCATCTAAAGCATTACGCATACGTGCCATCGCCTCTTCACGTGTCGCGCCCCACGTAATGATTTTGCCAATGAGCGAATCATAGTTAGGTGGTACGGTGTAGCCGCTGTACAAATGTGAATCAACCCGCACGCCATTACCGCCGGGCGCATGGAAGTGTTTCACTTTACCCGGACTCGGCATAAAATTATCAGGATCTTCAGCGTTAATCCGACACTCAATTGAATGGCCACGCAGCACAACATCTTCTTGCTTAATTGACAGCTTATTACCAGCCGCAATACTGAGCATTTCTTTAACGATATCTATACCGGTGATCATCTCAGTGACAGGGTGTTCAACCTGCACGCGCGTATTCATTTCAATAAAGTAGAAGTTACCGTCTTCATAAAGAAACTCAAAGGTGCCAGCACCGCGGTAACCAATATCAATACAGGCCTTCACACAACGCGCATAGACACGTTGGCGCGCCTCTTCATCAATAAAAGGGGCGGGAGCTTCTTCAATCACTTTCTGGTGACGACGTTGCAGTGAGCAATCACGATCGCCTAAGTGAATCGCATTACCTTGGCCATCAGCCAATACTTGAATTTCTACGTGACGCGGATTGCCCAAGTACTTTTCCAAGTACACCACTGGGTTGCCAAAGGCTTGATCAGCTTCATTACGCGTTAAAATAGCCGATCGAATCAAATCTTCTTCTTTGTGCACGACGCGCATACCACGTCCACCACCACCACCCGATGCTTTGATGATTACCGGGTAGCCGACTTCGCGAGCAATCGCTAACGCTTCTTTTTCATCTTCAGGCAAGGCTCCCTCAGAACCCGGCACTACAGGTACCCCAGCAGCGATCATCGCTGCTTTGGCGGAGACTTTGTCGCCCATTAAACGAATCACTGCAGCAGTCGGCCCAACAAAAGCAAAACCTGATTTTTCCACTTGTTCAGCGAAGTCAGCGTTTTCCGCTAGGAAACCGTAACCGGGGTGAATCGCAGTAGCACCGGTAACTTCCGCCGCTGCAATAATAGCGGGGATCTGTAAATAGGACTGTGCGCCAGGCGCAGGTCCAATACAAACAGACTCATCAGCTAAGGATAAATGCATCAACTCACGGTCTGCGGTTGAATGCACGGCCACTGTTTTGATACCTAACTCTTTACAAGCGCGTAAAATGCGTAACGCAATTTCACCACGGTTGGCGATCAGGACTTTTTCCAGCATTGTAAACTCCTAAGTCGTTAGACAATGGTGAATAGAGGTTGGTCATACTCAACCGGTTGGCCATTATCAACTAGGATAGACTCAATCACGCCACCCACTTCGGCTTCAATGTGATTCATCATTTTCATCGCTTCAACGATGCACAAAATATCGCCTTTTTTCACAGTTGAACCAACAGTAACGAAGTCTGCTGCCGTTGGTGACGCGGCACGGTAGAAAGTACCCACCATAGGTGAACGAGCAACTGTACCATTGTATTTAGGACAAGAAGGTGCGGCTACGTCTGCTGCAGGAGCGGCGACTGGTGCAGCAACGGGTGCTTGTGGAGCAGGCGCATACATCGGCTGTTGTGCGACTTGTTTACTATGACGGCTGATACGAACGGATTCTTCGCCCTCATGGATTTCTAATTCATCAATACCAGACTCTTCTAGTAGTTCAATAAGCTTCTTTACTTTACGAATATCCATAGACCATGGCTCCAAATTTGAGAGATTATTATTTAATATGTTCAAACGCTGCGTCTAAAGCGAAGCGGTAGCCGCTAGCACCTAGACCACAAATCACACCCACTGCCACATCAGAAAAGTAGGAGTGATGACGAAACTGTTCTCGTTTATGCACGTTAGATAAGTGCACTTCAAAGAATGGGATGCTCACAGCAAGCAGCGCGTCACGCAATGCGACACTGGTATGAGTAAAAGCAGCTGGATTAATAATGATACAGTCAATTTTCTCATCACGCGCGGCATGAATACGCTCGATGAGTACGTGCTCTGCATTGCTTTGCAAGAACGTCAGGTGATGTCCTGCCGCCTGTGCTTGCTCAACTAAAGCCTGATTAATCTGCGCTAACGTGATGGCGCCATAGACCTCTGGCTCGCGCGAACCTAACAAATTCAAGTTAGGCCCATGTAAAACTAAAATGTTGGCCATCGATAATCCTTGGTTTTAAAGACAATTCACTGAATATGCCTACTTTTACTGCAAATGTCAGCAATAGTGTGTAAAAAATCAGATTTTATTGAAGCAAATAAAAAAACCCTGCCGAAGCAGGGTTAAAGGAGCACCATTGACTACAATACGTTTGAATCTTTAAAAGACGTACTGAACACGTAAACTGATTGCATCACCGCTATCATCATTGGCGGTATTGGCAACTTTATCAGTTTTAGCTTTCAAGTAATTCGCAGACACCTTGATCGCATCGTTGGCATACCAGTTCACACCCATCGTATGCACTTTCGCTTCAGTGTCATAAAAGTTGCCAATCATGTCCACATCCGCATCAGCAACAGTTAAATGATCATAGCGATAGACCAGTTCCCAAGCACCTGTTTGTTTATTCGTCGGCTTGATGCTATCAAATTTACCGCCATCCAATTTATAACCACGCGCTTCACCCGTTAAGGTATAGGCAAGCTGTACGTTATAGCCATCTACCTGACGGTCTTTCATGGCTGAACCCGACTTCGCATCTATATTACGGCGCAGGTATTCACTTTGCGCAGAGAATGGACCTAGCGCATAGGCTGCCTCTAAACCCCAAGCACTATCATTATCAAACTGCCCAGTTTGGCTGCTAGCAAAGGTTGGACGATTACCGTTGGTTGAGTCTTCCGTGGTACCGCGCACACCGAGGCGCGAGCGAATACGCCCATCAAAATCTTCAGTACTGCGCTGGGCATAGTTCAAGCCAAAGTGTAGAACATTACCGGCCTCAGCCATGGGTGCAATCACACCACGCATGTTGTAAGTATTGTTGTTGCTGCCATTACTGTCTTCATTACCTTTGGCGCGATTGATACCCGCCGAACCGTAGAACATGCCTGCTGTGCCGCTGACCTGCACACCCATGCCGTCTTGCTTGTCGTTAACCCACTCGCCAGCATCATAGATAATCGAGCGTTCAATGGTGCTAATCCACTTAGAGCTGGTCGCTTTTTCTAAACCAAAGTCTGTATCAAAACGACCCACTTTCACCTTCACTGGTTTAAAACCTGTGTAAGTAATGGATGCCTCATCCCATTTACTGCTGCCATCTTCTGCAAAATCTACGTTAAAGGCATATTTCCAATCATGGTAGACCGTACCAGAAAGTTCTAAAATCGCACGACGAAAATACGCCTCGTTAGCACTCTTACCATTTTTCGTATAAACCCCATCAAATTGGTCAAAGTCAGCTTGAATACGACCACCCAACTTAAATGAAAAAGACTTATCAACTGCAGCAGCCTCAAAGCCACCTTTGGTTTTAATGGTGATATCAGGGCCATCTGTTGTCACAGTACCCGCCATCGCTTGCGATGAGATCATTAGCGCTAAAGCGCTGGCAGCAAAGGTTGTGTAAGTCGCTGAATTTATTTGCGGACGCATCATTGAGAATTCCCCTTCTATTGGCAAAA
>JAVESM010000032.1:0-24152 GCA_034006605.1 Pseudomonas sp.
CATGTGAGAGTAGGTCATCGTCAAGCTTATACAGCAAAACCCCAGATCAGTGATGGTCTGGGGTTTTTTTATGCGTCAAAGAAAATCTGTATTGGCGGATTCAATCCGAGCTTAAAAACAGCAATCTTGACGATGCAGGTGGGCTGCATGCAAGTTATTGATGTTTTACCGCTCTGGTTGCGCGCTTCACAGATATAGCGCAGTCCTGTTAGTCATAGCTGCTACTGTTGCTGAGCTGGACGCTTATAGACGCCTGCCCAGTATGAATTCAGTGGTATTAATTACCTTTATTTTGAATAAGCAGCATAATGCGTAACCGCATGTGAAGGTATCTAATGAGTATGTTAAAACTATTAACGTTATTGGCTGATGGATGTTTTCACTCAGGCAATGATCTTGGTTATGAGATTGGTGTCAGTCGCGCCGCTGTATGGAAGCGTTTACAGCGATTAACTGATGAGTTTGGCCTTGAGGTGCAAAGTGTTCCTGGTAAAGGTTATCGCTTAGCTTATCCTTTAAGTTTATTAAAATCAGATATTCTACGAACTAGCTTTCCATCTTTACCAATATTTATTTATGACTCGATCGGATCTACTAATGATGAGGCAAAGAAATTATTGGCAATAAGTGCTGCGCCGTTTGCTGTTTTGGCAGAGCACCAATTAGTTGGGCGGGGGCGAAGAGGTCGTGAATGGTGCAGTCCTTATGCTCAAAATCTATATTTATCTTTTGTTTGGCCGATTTCTCAAGGTATGGCGCAAGTCGATGGGTTAAGTTTGGTCGTCGGGCTGGCTGTTGTGCGTGCCGTAGAAAAGGTTATTGGAACCGCTGCGCAGTTAAAATGGCCTAATGATGTTTTGATTAATAATCAGAAAGCTGCAGGGATTTTACTTGAGCTTGTTGGGGATCCGGCTGACTTATGCCATGTCGTCATTGGTATAGGAGTTAACCTTAATATGACTGGGGCCAATCAAGTAATAGATCAGCAGTGGACATCATTATATAAAGATACGGGTCAGCAAATTGATAGAACGGCATTTGCTCAAAATCTTCTCGATGAGTTAGATCGTTATTTGGATAAGCAAAAAACGTATGGTTTTCCTAGCCTCAAGAATGAATGGCTTAGTGCGCATGCGTGGCAGGGGCGTAATGTTATTTTATCTGCAGGTCACGAAAAAGTATGGGGGAAGATTATAGGGGTTGGTAATAAGGGGGAGATCTGCCTGCTAGTGGATGGTAATGAGCGTTTGTTTGTTGGTGGCGAACTAAGTCTAAGGTTGCAAGATGATACTTGAGATCGATTACGGCAATACGCGTTTAAAATGGCGTTTATTGAATTGCACTAACATGGATTGTATCGCTCGCGGGGCTGTTATTAATCCAGAAGAACTTTTGCAAGCGATAGGTAAGCATGCACAAACACCGGTACGGTTTTGTCGAGTGTGCTCTGTGCGAACAGCTGTTGATAATAATAGGTTATCGGAGTTAATTAAGCGGTGGTTTGAGATTGAACCGGTTTATGCTGTTGCAACAGAGCAGCTTGCAGGTGTGGTGAATGGCTATAGCAATGCTGCTAAGTTAGGTGTTGATCGCTGGCTTGTAATTGTTGCGGCTTATGCGTTCACAAATAATGCTTGCGTTGTATTTGACTTTGGAACAGCTCTCACGGTTGACTACGTTAATGATGAAGGTGTTCATCTGGGGGGCTGCATAGCTCCAGGTCAGCGTATGATGAGAGCAGCATTGAGTGCTGATGCACAACAATTAGCTGATATCCCTGTAGTCTTTACCAGTACTCAGTTAGTGTGCGGTGAGAATACTCAGTCGGCCATATCTTGTGGGGTGTCTGCTATGATGAGAGGATTTGTTAAAGATCAATTATTTAGTGCGGAGCGTTTACTAGGTTCTGGTTTTGATATTTTTTGTACTGGTGGTGATGGCTCTGTGGTAAACGTAGCGTCGAATATTGCAGTGCTAGATAATGATTTGGTGTTTAAAGGGCTCGCGATTGCTTGTCCCTTTATTGCGGGAGTGTAAGTCAATGCGGTGGTTGTTTTTAGGATTACTTATAGTAAACGCACTATATTTTGTTTGGAGTCAGCAAGATTTTGTAGCTGAAACCGTTGCGATTAATTCGGTTGTGTTACAGAAAGACGCAAGACCGCAGGCGGTTAAACTGATTAATGAGGCTGCTAATTTGCACAAACAGCGGCAGCCTGCTGAATCACGTATTGATCAATCAGAGATTATGTTGCTGGGAGGTTTTGCTGATGAGCAGTTGATTCAAACCTTACAGCAGCGTTTATTGAGTCTGGATATTCAGTCAACGATTACATCGCTAGATAACCAGGTTGATATTGAATACTGGGTGTACCTTGCTCCACTTGCTTCACGTCAAGCGTCGGTGAGGCAGCTGAAAGAGATGCAGGCGCGTAAAATAGAGGGCTATTTAATTACTCAAGGAGAGCTAACTAATGGTATTTCTCTGGGCATGTTTGCTCGAGAAGACTCAGCAAAAAGTGTTGCTGAGCGCCTCAAGGAGGCCGGGTATGAGCCTTTGGTTAGACCTATTCAACGTTCGCAGCGTTTATATTGGGTGATTATTGGTGAGAATAGTCGACGTTTGGTTGATCAGTCTCTTCTTCGGCAGCTGGTGTTAGACTTTGCTGAAATGAAGCATTTGCTATTGCCGAGTGACAAACCTATAGGTCAGTAATAAGCAACACGGTGCTGAGAGCTAAAATATCCATTTAAAATGCATAGATAGCTTGACATTAAATCCGATTTAGCGGATAGTACCGCCTCGCTTAAGGAGGGGTTCCCGAGCGGCCAAAGGGATCAGACTGTAAATCTGACGCGTGAGCTTCGAAGGTTCGAATCCTTCTCCCTCCACCAATTTTAAGCAAATGCAATGCGGGTATAGTTTAGTGGTAGAACCTCAGCCTTCCAAGCTGATGATGCGGGTTCGATTCCCGCTACCCGCTCCAATTGCTTTTGCAATATTTTGCTCATGTAGCTCAGTTGGTAGAGCACACCCTTGGTAAGGGTGAGGTCAGCGGTTCAACTCCGCTCATGAGCTCCATAGCTAACAGAAAGGCAGATATGTATATATCTGCCTTTCTTGTATGTGTTTTAAAATAAGTGCGCTCAATCAGAGGGTGGTAGTAATGGCTAAGGAAAAATTTGAACGTAATAAACCGCACCTGAACGTTGGTACCATTGGTCACGTTGACCACGGTAAAACCACGCTGACAGCTGCGCTGACTCGTGTTTGCCATGAAGTTTTTGGCGGAACAGGTGTATCGAAAGGTTACGACCAGATCGATAACGCGCCTGAAGAAAAAGCACGTGGTATCACCATTAACACGTCTCACGTAGAGTACGACTCACCAATCCGTCACTACGCGCACGTTGACTGCCCGGGTCACGCTGACTACGTTAAAAACATGATCACTGGTGCTGCTCAAATGGACGGCGCTATTCTTGTTTGTTCAGCTGCTGACGGCCCTATGCCACAAACTCGTGAGCACATCCTCCTGTCTCGTCAGGTTGGTGTTCCGTACATCGTTGTGTTCCTGAATAAAGCGGACATGGTTGATGACGAAGAGTTGTTGGAATTGGTTGAAATGGAAGTGCGTGATCTGCTTAGCATGTACGATTTCCCAGGTGACGACACTCCAATCATTACTGGTTCTGCGCTAATGGCGTTGGAAGGTCGTGATGAGAATGGTCTTGGAACAACTGCAGTAAAAACTCTGGTAGAGACTTTAGACTCTTACATTCCAGAGCCAGTACGTGCAGTGGATCAGCCATTCTTGATGCCAATTGAAGACGTGTTCTCTATCTCAGGTCGCGGTACTGTAGTAACAGGCCGTATTGAGCGTGGTATTGTTAAAGTCGGTGAAGAAGTTGAAATCATCGGTCTGAAGGACACTGTAAAGACTACCTGTACGGGTGTTGAAATGTTCCGCAAGTTGCTCGACGAAGGTCGTGCTGGCGAGAACGTTGGTGTTCTGTTGCGTGGTACTAAGCGTGAAGATATCGAGCGTGGTCAAGTATTGGCTAAGCCTGGTTCAATCAAGCCGCATACTCGCTTTGAAGCAGAAATTTACGTGCTGTCAAAAGAAGAAGGTGGACGTCACACTCCATTCTTTAAAGGTTACCGTCCACAGTTTTACTTCCGTACAACTGACGTAACAGGCAGCTGCGAACTTCCAGAAGGCGTTGAAATGGTAATGCCAGGTGATAACGTGAAACTTGACGTTACCCTGATTGCACCAATCGCCATGGAAGAAGGTCTACGTTTCGCGATTCGCGAAGGTGGCCGTACCGTAGGTGCTGGTGTTGTTGCAAAAATTATCGCATAAGGCTTGAACTTGTTGCGTTAGGTCGGCATAATAGCCGGCCTAGCAATGTTCTAGGCCAGTAGCTCAATTGGCAGAGCGACGGTCTCCAAAACCGTAGGTTGGGGGTTCGATTCCCTCCTGGCCTGCCAGCTTTCTAATTAGCTGGCAATCCAATTTAGGATTCTAAGTAATGAATGCAAAAACTGAATCCAAGGTAAGTCGTTTAGATTCTGTTAAGTGGTTGGTTGTTGTCGCGCTTGTTGCATTGGGCGTTGTTGGTAATCAATATTTTGCTGCTGAATCAATTCTTTATCGAGTACTAGGGCTTCTTGTTCTGGCTGCTATAGCGACTTTCGTTGCTGTCCAAACGGCAAAAGGCCAAGCTTTTCTGACTTTAGCTAAAGAATCACGCGCTGAAATACGTAAGGTTGTTTGGCCAAATAGACAAGAAACTACGCAAACCACATTGATTGTGGTTGTGGTGGTTTTAGTAATGGCGCTCTTGCTTTGGGGACTTGATTCGTTCCTTGGGTGGCTTGTCTCATTGATTGTAGGTTAAGGGTGCTCTGTGGCTAAGCGTTGGTATGTGGTTCACGCCTATTCAGGCTACGAAAAACAAGTAATGCGTCATTTGCTTGAGCGCATCAAATTCGCTGAAATGGAAGACGAGTTTGGCGATATTCTTGTTCCGACTGAAGAAGTCGTTGAAATGAGAAATGGTCAGAAGCGTAAAAGCGAACGTAAGTTCTTTCCAGGTTATGTGCTTGTTCAGGTTGAAATGAATGAGGCAACTTGGCATTTAATTAAAGATACGCCGCGAGTGCTCGGTTTTATCGGTGGTACAGCAGATAAGCCTGCGCCAATCACTGAGAAAGAAGCTGATGCGATTTTGCGTCGTGTTGAAGACAGTGGTGATAAGCCACGTCCGCGTACATTGTTTGAGCCGGGTGAAACTGTGCGGGTCAATGATGGGCCATTTGCGGATTTCAATGGTGTTGTTGAAGAAGTTAATTATGAGAAAAGCCGTTTGCAAGTGGCTGTGCTTATTTTTGGTCGCTCCACGCCAGTGGAACTTGAATTTGGTCAGGTGGAAAAAGTCTGATATTTTTTAAGGATCTGCCCTGCAACTTTTAGTTGCGGGGTTTTTTTGTCAAAGGATTGCGAAATAAATTAACGGGAAGCCTTCGGGCGTTATACCCATTTGGAGTGAATCATGGCTAAAAAGATTCAAGCTTATATCAAGCTGCAAGTTAAAGCAGGTCAGGCGAACCCTTCGCCACCAGTTGGTCCAGCGTTGGGTCAGCATGGTGTGAATATTATGGAGTTTTGTAAGGCGTTTAACGCGAAAACTCAAGGTGTTGAAGCGGGTTTGCCTACACCAGTAATTATTACTGTATACAGCGATCGTAGTTTTACTTTTGAGACAAAAAGTACGCCGGCTGCTGTATTGTTGAAAAAAGCTGCAGGTGTATCTTCTGGTTCAGCGCGTCCCAATACCCAGAAAGTCGGTACGGTGACTCGCGCACAATTAGAAGAAATTGCAAAAGTTAAAGATGCTGATTTAACTGCATCTGATCTTGATGCTGCTGTTCGTACCATTGCTGGCTCTGCGCGCAGCATGGGCTTGAACGTGGAGGGCGTATAATGTCTAAGCTTTCAAAACGTCAACAAGCTATCGCAGCTAAAGTAGAGTCAGGTAAACAGTATTCCTTTGAAGCAGCGGCGAATTTATTAAATGAGCTGTCTACTATCAAATTTAAAGAATCAGTAGATATAGCAATTAACCTCGGTGTTGATCCGCGTAAATCGGACCAAGTCGTCCGTGGTGCTACGGTAATGCCGAACGGTACAGGTAAAACTGTACGTGTTGCCGTGTTTGCCCAAGGTCCTGCTGCTGAAGCTGCTTTGGCTGCTGGTGCGGATAAAGTAGGTATGGATGATTTGGCTGCAGAAATGAAAGCCGGCGATCTAAATTATGATGTTGTTATTGCTTCTCCTGATGCAATGCGCGTTGTTGGTCAATTAGGTCAGGTGCTGGGTCCTCGCGGTCTGATGCCTAACCCTAAAGTTGGCACTGTGACACCTGATGTAGTTACAGCAGTCAACAATGCTAAAGCAGGTCAAGCACGTTTTCGTACTGACAAAAACGGTATCATTCATGCTGCGATCGGCCAGATTGATTTTGAACCAGCTAAACTCAAGCAAAACGCTGAAGCGTTATTGGCTGAGATACGCCGCTTGAAGCCGTCCTCATCAAAAGGCATCTATGTAAAGCGTGTTACTTTAAGCAGTACAATGGGTCCAGGTCTGATTATTGATCAGTCAAGCCTAGAAGACAGCAAGTAACTGTCACGCTGAAAATTTGGGGTCCCTGCTTAGCGGGGGCCGTCAAAGACCGTAGGTGGCTTGGTCTTAATAAATATGTCTAGTGCATATTAGCCTACGTAGATGGTGCTCCCGGTTCTTTTTTGAATCAGACACCAAAGAAACGCTCGGTTTACTGAGTGAAATGTAATAAGCAGGAGTAAAACCCGTGGCAATTAGACTCGAAGACAAGAAAGCTATCGTCGCTGAAGTCAACGAGGCTGCCCAAGCTGCCCTTTCCGCTGTTGTGGTTGATGCCCGCGGCGTGACAGTGAGCGCTATGACCGGACTCCGTAAAGAGGCCCGTGAAGCAGGTGTTTATGTACGTGTTGTGCGTAATACATTATTGCGTCGCGCTGTTCAAGGAACTCAATATGATGTCCTTAACGACGTGTTCACAGGTCCGACCTTAATTGCTTTTTCTAATGACCATCCGGGCGCTGCTGCTCGTATTTTCAAAGAATTTGCTAAAGGTCAGGATAAGTTTGAGATCAAAGCAGCCGCTTTTGAAGGTAACTTGATTGCAGCCAACCAAATCGACGTATTGGCAACCTTGCCAACATTCGACGAAGCGGTTTCTCAGTTGATGAGTGTTATCCAAGGCGCGACCAGCAAGCTGGCTCGCACACTTGCAGCAGTTCGCGATCAGAAAGAAGCAGAAGCCGCTTAAGGTTTCGTTCTTTATACAAATTTTTGATTTTGGTGGCTTAATTTAAGTCATCACCAATATAGGAAGCATAGAGTCATGGCTCTTACTAACGAAGATATTCTTAACGCCGTTTCAGAAATGTCAGTAATGCAAATTGTTGAACTGATCACTGCAATGGAAGAAAAATTCGGCGTGACTGCTGCTGCTGCATCTGGTCCAGCTGCCGCTGTTGCCGCTGTTGCTGAAGAGAAAACTGAATTCACCGTTATGCTGTTAGAAGCTGGCGAGAAGAAAGTTAACGTGATTAAAGCAGTGCGCGAGCTGACAGGTCTAGGCCTGAAAGAAGCTAAAGCTGTTGTAGACGGCGCTCCAGGCGTTGTTAAAGAAGATGTATCAAAAGACGAAGCTGAAGCAGCTGTTAAAACGCTGGAAGAAGCAGGTGCTAAAGTCGAGCTTAAATAAGCTTGATTCAGCATAACAGCCTGAGCAAAGGGCTGATGGCTGGTGACTAATGTCACCGGCCTTTTTCCGTTATAGCGAGTCTTTAGAGTGGATGCTTGATGCAGAACTCAAATCGCTTTCAGACAGAAAAATAAATATTTGCACGATTTATTGGGTATTTCCGCCGGAAGTATCCTAGAAGCAGGTGACCAAGCTGGGGAACGCTGATGGCTTACTCATATACTGAGAAAAAACGTATCCGCAAGGACTTTAGCAAGCTGCAGGATGTGATGGATGTGCCTTATCTATTGGCAATCCAACTGGATTCTTATAGAGAATTTCTGCAGGCAGGCGTGAGCAAGGAGCAGTTCCGTGATATTGGCCTGCACGCAGCCTTTAAATCGGTCTTTCCGATTATTAGTTACTCAGGTAACGCGGCTCTTGAATACGTAGGGTATCGTCTTGGCGAGCCCGCCTTTGATGTTAAAGAATGCTCTTTGCGCGGTGTCACGTATGCCGTGCCATTGCGTGTGAAAGTGCGCTTGATTATTTTTGATCGTGAGTCTTCAAGTAAAGCGATTAAAGATATTAAAGAGCAAGAAGTCTATATGGGCGAAATCCCATTAATGACTGAAAACGGTACCTTTGTAATTAATGGTACTGAGCGAGTTATTGTTTCCCAGCTGCACCGCTCACCGGGTGTGTTCTTTGACCACGACCGTGGTAAAACGCATAGCTCAGGTAAACTTTTATATTCAGCGCGTATTATTCCATACCGTGGTTCTTGGCTCGATTTTGAATTCGATCCTAAAGATTGCGTGTTTGTACGTATTGACCGTCGTCGTAAATTGCCTGCGTCTGTATTGTTACGTGCGCTTGGTTACACGACTGAAGAAGTTCTGCAAACCTTTTACGCTACTAACGTGTTCCATGTCTCAGCAGATGAAATCAGTCTTGAGCTGGTGCCACAACGTTTACGTGGTGAAATTGCTTCTTTCGACATCAAAGATGATAAAGATAAAGTTATCGTTGAAGAAGGTCGTCGGATTACTTCGCGACACATTAATCAACTGGAAAAAGCAGGCATCACCAAGCTTGTTGTTCCTGCTGAGTACATTATTGGCGTCACTGCAGCCAAAGCCATTGTTCATCCTGCGACCGGTGAAATCCTCGTTGAGTGCAATACTGAGCTGACTGCTGAAACATTGCAGCAAATCATTGATGCCAAAGTTGTGCAGATTGAATCGCTATACACTAACGACATTGACTGCGGTCCGTTTATTTCAGACACCCTGAAAATCGACGGCACCACCAATCAGCTTGAAGCATTAGTGGAAATTTATCGCATGATGCGTCCTGGTGAGCCACCAACCAAGGATGCGGCAGAGAACTTATTTAAAAACTTGTTCTTTGCTACAGAGCGTTATGATCTATCTGCTGTTGGTCGGATGAAGTTCAATCGTCGTATCGGTCGTACTGAAATTCTCGGCGAAGGCGTGCTCAGCAAAGAAGACATTGTTGATGTGCTGAAGACTATCGTTGCGATCCGTAACGGTCACGGTATTGTTGATGATATTGATCACCTCGGTAATCGACGCGTACGTTGCGTTGGTGAAATGGCGGAAAACCAATTCCGTGTTGGTCTGGTTCGTGTCGAGCGTGCAGTTAAAGAACGTTTGTCGATGGCTGAAAGTGAAGGTTTGATGCCGCAAGATCTTATTAACGCTAAGCCGGTGGCTGCTGCTGTTAAAGAGTTCTTTGGATCCAGCCAGCTTTCACAGTTTATGGACCAAAATAACCCGCTGTCAGAAATTACCCACAAGCGTCGCGTCTCAGCACTCGGCCCAGGCGGCTTGACGCGTGAGCGTGCTGGCTTTGAAGTGCGTGACGTACACCCAACACACTATGGTCGTGTTTGCCCAGTTGAAACCCCAGAAGGGCCAAACATTGGTTTGATCAACTCTTTGGCAACGTATGCACGTACCAATAGTTATGGTTTCCTTGAGAGCCCATACCGTGTAGTAAAAGACAGTAAAGTAACGGACGAAATTGTTTTCTTGTCTGCCATTGAAGAATCTGATCATGTGATTGCTCAGGCTTCGGCAGCGATGAACGCAGACAACATCCTCACCGAGGAGTTGGTAACTGTTCGTCATATGAACGAAACCACTGTTAAAGCTCCAGAAGATGTGACTTTGATGGATGTGTCTCCGAAGCAGGTTGTATCTGTTGCGGCTTCATTGATTCCGTTCCTTGAACATGATGATGCTAACCGTGCATTGATGGGTTCGAACATGCAACGTCAAGCAGTTCCAACACTGCGTGCTGACAAGCCTCTTGTCGGTACGGGGATGGAACGCAACGTTGCTCGTGACTCAGGTGTGTGTGAAGTTGCTCGTCGTGGCGGCGTGATCGAATCGGTTGATGCCAGCCGTATTGTTGTGCGCGTCAATGATGATGAAGTTGAAACAGGTGAGGCAGGTGTCGATATATACAACCTGACGAAGTACACCCGTTCTAACCAGAATACCTGTATCAACCAGCGTCCATTAGTGCGTAAAGGCGATTCAGTGGCGCGTGGTGATATTATGGCTGATGGCCCATCCACCGATATGGGTGAGTTGGCGTTAGGTCAAAATATGCGCGTGGCATTTATGCCTTGGAACGGCTACAACTTTGAAGATTCCATCTTGCTGTCTGAGCGTGTTGTAGAAGAAGATCGCTACACCACAATTCACATTCAAGAACTGACTTGCGTATCACGTGACACCAAACTCGGTGCTGAAGAAATTACTTCGGATATCCCTAACGTTGGTGAAGCGGCGCTGAACAAGCTGGATGAAGCCGGTATTGTTTATGTTGGTGCGGAAGTAGAAGCGGGTGACATTCTGGTTGGTAAAGTTACACCTAAAGGTGAGACGCAGCTGACGCCAGAAGAAAAACTGTTGCGTGCTATTTTTGGTGAGAAAGCCTCTGATGTTAAAGATACGTCTTTGCGTGTACCGACAGGTACTAAAGGCACTATCATTGATGTACAAGTGTTCACTCGTGATGGTGTTGAGCGTGATGCGCGCGCCTTGTCGATTGAAAAATCACAGCTTGATGAAATCCGTAAAGATTTGAACGAAGAGTTTCGTATTGTTGAAGGCGCAACCTTTGAACGTCTGCGTAGCCACTTAGTGGGTGCTAAAGCAGAAGGCGGTGCCGGTGTTAAGAAAGGCACTGAAGTGACTGATGCTATCCTTGATGGTATTGAGCACGGTCAGTGGTTCAAATTACGTATGGTTGAAGATGGTTTAAACGAGCAGCTTGAAAAGGCGCAAGCGTATCTATCAGATCGCCGTAAATTGTTAGACGACAAGTTCGAAGACAAAAAACGTAAGCTTCAGCAGGGCGATGATTTAGCACCTGGCGTACAAAAAATCGTCAAAGTCTACTTGGCAATCAAGCGTCGCATTCAGCCTGGCGATAAAATGGCCGGTCGCCACGGTAACAAGGGTGTGGTATCGGTAATTATGCCGGTCGAAGACATGCCGCATGATGCTGACGGTACCCCGGTTGATATCGTACTGAACCCGCTGGGTGTTCCTTCGCGGATGAACGTAGGTCAGATTCTTGAAACACACCTTGGCTTAGCGGCTAAAGGTTTAGGCGCGAAGATCAATCGTATGCTCGAAGAGCAGCGTAAGGTCACTGAGCTGCGTGCTTTCTTGCATCAGATTTACAATGAAATCGGCGGCGCTGACGAAGATCGAGTTGATCTCGATGGCTTATCAGATCAAGAAATTATGGATCTGTCTGAAAACCTGCGTGCGGGTGTGCCAATGGCAACACCAGTGTTTGATGGTGCTTCAGAGCTTGAAATTAAAGCCATGCTGAAATTAGCAGATCTTCCAGAAAGCGGTCAGATGACGCTGTATGATGGTCGCACTGGTAATGCTTTTGATCGTCCTGTGACTGTTGGCTATATGTACATGCTGAAGTTGAACCACTTGGTGGACGACAAAATGCATGCGCGTTCAACAGGCTCATACAGTCTTGTCACGCAGCAACCTCTGGGCGGTAAAGCACAGTTCGGTGGACAGCGCTTTGGTGAGATGGAGGTGTGGGCATTGGAGGCATACGGTGCTGCATATACTCTACAAGAAATGTTGACCGTGAAATCGGATGACGTGAACGGCCGTACTAAAATGTATAAAAACATTGTAGACGGAGATCATCGTATGGAGCCTGGCATGCCAGAGTCTTTCAACGTACTGATCAAAGAAATTCGTTCGCTCGGTATCGATATCGAACTGGAAACCGTTTAACACGCGTGCGTATTAGGAGCGGAGTAGAGATACCCGCTCCCCGCTCCGTCAGGAGGAAAGGCCTTGAAAGATTTACTGAATTTATTAAAAAACCAGAATCAGGTTGAAGAGTTTGACGCGATTAAAATCACGCTCGCTTCTCCAGAAATGATTCGCTCTTGGTCGTTTGGTGAAGTTAAAAAGCCAGAAACGATCAATTACCGCACTTTTAAACCTGAGCGTGACGGTCTATTCTGTGCCAAGATTTTTGGCCCGGTAAAAGACTACGAATGCTTATGCGGTAAATATAAGCGTCTTAAGCATCGCGGTGTAATTTGTGAGAAATGTGGCGTTGAAGTCGC
The DNA here is from genome assembly GCA_034006605.1 of Pseudomonas sp. Taxonomy (GTDB): domain Bacteria; phylum Pseudomonadota; class Gammaproteobacteria; order Pseudomonadales; family Pseudomonadaceae; genus Denitrificimonas. The sequence continues at coordinate 12,452 of JAVESM010000032.1, forward strand.
GCTCTCTAAAGTGCGTCGTGAGCGCATGGCTCATATCGAACTTGCATCACCTGTTGCGCATATCTGGTTCTTGAAGTCCCTGCCAAGCCGTATTGGTTTGTTGCTGGATATGACGCTGCGTGATATCGAGCGTGTTCTATACTTTGAAAGCTATGTTGTGATTAATCCAGGCATGACTACGCTGGAGAAAGGTCAATTGCTCAATGATGAGCAGTACTTTGAAGCGTTAGAAGAGTTTGGTGATGACTTTGACGCCCGTATGGGTGCTGAAGCGGTTCGTGAATTGTTAATGGAAATTGATCTCGAACACGAGATTAACGCCTTGCGTGAAGAGATTCCGCAGACTAATTCAGAGACTAAAATAAAGAAACTTTCTAAGCGTTTAAAGCTGATGGAAGCATTCTTTGGTTCGGGTAACAAACCTGAGTGGATGGTGATGACAGTTCTGCCTGTCTTGCCGCCTGATTTGCGTCCGTTGGTACCGTTGGATGGAGGTCGTTTTGCCACATCTGATTTGAACGACTTATATCGTCGTGTGATCAACCGTAATAACCGTTTGAAGCGTCTGCTGGATCTATCTGCACCGGACATTATCGTGCGCAATGAAAAGCGTATGTTGCAAGAGTCTGTTGATGCGCTGTTAGATAACGGTCGTCGTGGTCGTGCGATCACTGGCAGCAACAAGCGTCCATTGAAATCTTTGGCTGATATGATCAAAGGTAAGCAAGGTCGTTTCCGTCAGAACTTGCTCGGTAAGCGTGTGGATTACTCCGGTCGTTCGGTGATCGTGGTTGGTCCTGCATTGCGCTTGCATCAGTGCGGTTTACCGAAAAAAATGGCGCTTGAGTTATTTAAGCCGTTTATTTTCGGAAAACTTGAACAGCGCGGTTTAGCGACAACCATTAAAGCGGCGAAGAAAATGGTTGAGCGTGAATTGCCTGAAGTATGGGATGTTTTAGCTGAAGTGATTCGCGAACATCCAGTGCTTCTTAACCGAGCACCAACGTTGCACCGTTTAGGTATTCAAGCGTTTGAGCCGGTATTGATTGAAGGTAAAGCCATTCAATTACACCCGTTGGTTTGTGCGGCCTATAACGCCGACTTTGACGGTGACCAAATGGCTGTTCACGTGCCGTTGACGCTAGAAGCGCAACTTGAAGCGCGTGCTTTGATGATGTCAACCAACAACATTCTATCGCCAGCAAACGGTGAGCCAATTATTGTACCTTCGCAAGACGTTGTTCTTGGCTTGTACTATATGACACGTGAGGCGGTTAATGCCAAAGGTGAAGGCCGTATCTTTGCTGACTTACAGGAAGTTGATCGTGTCTATCGATCTGGTGATGCTTCATTGCACGCCAAGGTTAAGGTGCGTATCAATGAAACTGTGAATGATCGTGATGGCAGCTCAACGCATAACACTCGCATCGTGGATACCACGGTGGGTCGTGCATTATTGTTCCAGATCGTGCCGGCTGGCCTGCCATACTCTATCGTCAATCAGCCGATGAAGAAAAAAGCGATTTCAAATTTAATTAACCAGTGCTATCGCGTGGTTGGTCTAAAAGAAACCGTTATCTTTGCTGATCAGCTGATGTACACCGGTTTTGCCTTCTCGACTATTTCTGGCGTGTCGATTGGTGTAAATGACTTTGTTATTCCTGAACAGAAAAGCACAATCATTGATAATGCCATCGAAGAAGTTAAAGAAATCGAAAAACAGTACGCTTCAGGTCTGGTAACCCAGGGTGAGAAGTACAACAAAGTGATCGACTTATGGTCGAAAGCTAATGATGAAGTATCGAAAGCGATGATGGCTAATCTTTCTAAAGAAGATGTTGTCAATCGTGCTGGCGAAACAGTTAGCCAGGAATCGTTCAACTCAATGTATATGATGGCCGACTCGGGTGCGCGGGGTTCCGCTGCACAGATTCGTCAGTTGGCTGGTATGCGTGGTTTGATGGCTAAACCAGATGGTTCGATTATCGAAACGCCAATTACTGCAAACTTCCGTGAAGGTCTAAACGTACTTCAGTACTTTATTTCTACCCACGGTGCACGTAAAGGTCTTGCCGATACGGCTTTGAAAACAGCTAACTCTGGTTATTTGACGCGTCGTTTGGTTGATGTCGCTCAAGATTTAGTTGTGACTGAAGTCGACTGCGGTACTGATGGCGGCTTGGTGATGACCCCGCACATTGAAGGTGGCGATGTTGTTGATCCGCTCGGCGATCGCGTATTGGGTCGGGTTATTGCACAAGATGTGCTAAAACCAGGCAGCGAAGAAGTGCTTATCCCAATGGATACATTGATTGATGAGAGCTGGGTTGAGTTCATTGAGAATAACAGCATTGATGAAGTGGTGGTGCGCTCTCCTATTACCTGTGAGACTCGGCACGGTATTTGTGCGAAGTGTTATGGTCGGGACTTAGCGCGTGGCCATGAGGTCAACCAAGGTGAGGCTGTGGGCGTGATTGCTGCTCAGTCGATTGGTGAGCCTGGTACCCAGTTAACCATGCGTACGTTCCACATCGGTGGTGCGGCAAGTCGTACTTCTGCAGCCGATAGCGTACAGGTGAAAAATGGCGGAACGGTTCGCCTGCTCAACCTCAAGCATGTTACGCGTGCTGACGGTAGTTTGATCGCTGTATCGCGTTCTGGTGAATTAGCTATTGCTGATGAGTTTGGTCGTGAGCGCGAACGTTATAAGCTACCGTACGGTGCGGTCATTTCAGTTCACGAAGGCGATATCGTCGCTGCTGGTGCTATTGTTGCTAAATGGGATCCGCACACCCACCCAATTGTGACTGAGACAACAGGTATTGTGCAGTTCGTGGGTATGGAAGCGGGTATTACCATGAAACGTCAGACCGACGAGTTAACGGGTCTGAGCAATATTGAGATTAGCGATCCTAAAGATCGTCCTGCGGCGGGTAAAGACCTCCGTCCTGCAATCAAGCTGGTTGACGATAATGGCAATGACTTGCTCTTGCCAGGTACTGATGTCATTGCTCAGTACTTCTTGCCGCCACACGCATTAGTGAGCCTTAATGATGGTGCACGTATCAACATCGGTGACGTTGTTGCGCGGATTCCACAAGAGACTTCTAAAACGCGCGATATTACTGGTGGTTTGCCACGCGTTGCTGACTTGTTTGAGGCGCGTCGTCCGAAAGAAGCATCGATTCTTGCTGAAATCAGCGGAACGATTTCATTCGGTAAAGAGACTAAAGGTAAGCGTCGTTTGGTGATTACACCAACAGATGGTAGCGAGCCGTACGAAGAGTTGATTCACAAGTGGCGTCACCTCAACGTGTTTGAGGGTGAACAAGTGAACCGAGGGGAAGTTATCTCTGATGGTCCAAGCAATCCACATGATATTTTGCGTTTGTTGGGTGTGAGTGCCTTGGCGCGTTATATTGTGACTGAAATTCAAGATGTTTATCGTTTGCAAGGTGTGAAAATCAACGATAAACACATTGAAACGATTTTGCGTCAAATGCTGCGTAAGGTAGAAGTTACTGAGTCAGGTGATTCTTCACTGATCAAAGGCGATCAAGCGGAGTACAATCATGTCTTAGAGGAAAATGAGAAGCTGGTCAGTAATGATCGTTTCCCTGCTAAGTTTGAGCGTGTTTTGTTAGGTATCACTAAAGCGTCATTGTCGACAGAGTCATTCATTTCTGCGGCATCTTTCCAAGAAACCACACGGGTTCTAACGGAAGCGTCAGTGACAGGTAAGCGTGATTACTTACGTGGCTTGAAAGAAAACGTAGTTGTTGGTCGCTTAATTCCAGCAGGTACAGGATTGGCCTACCACGCTGAGCGTAAACGCAAGCGTGGTATTGAAGCACCGCAAGGTGTAAGTGCCAGTGATGTTGAGGCCGCACTGAGTGAGGCGCTCAATTTGAAAGAGTAACGCTATAAATTAATGCAACTGCATTAAGGATTAGCCTTGACGGGGTGCAAGTCTCTCATTAGACTCTTGTACCCCTAAAATTGGCGGGATTTTAACAATTCCGTCATTTTGTTTATGTCGGAAGACAACAGTGGAGCTTGTAGATGGCAACTATTAACCAGCTGGTGCGTAAGTCGCGCAAGCGCATGGTCGAGAAAAGCGACGTGCCTGCGTTACAGAACTGCCCGCAACGTCGTGGCGTATGCACTCGTGTGTATACCACTACGCCAAAAAAACCGAACTCAGCCTTACGTAAAGTTTGTCGTGTTCGCTTAACTAATGGCTTTGAAGTCGCTTCGTATATCGGCGGTGAAGGTCATAACTTGCAAGAGCACAGTGTTGTGTTGATCCGTGGTGGTCGCGTAAAAGACTTACCAGGTGTTCGTTACCACACAGTGCGCGGCGCTTTAGACACTTCAGGTGTTAAAGACCGTAAACAAGGTCGCTCCAAGTATGGAACAAAGCGTCCTAAATAATTTTTCTGTTACTTCGAGTCGATAAGAGTAAGGTCGGACCATTTTATTGTGTGCCGAGCTAACCTGAAGACCGTTTGAGGGCTTATCAATGCCAAGACGTCGCGTAGTCGCAAAACGTGAGATTCTAGACGATCCAATTTATGGTAGTCAGATTCTTGCAAAATTTATGAACCACGTTATGGAAAGCGGTAAAAAAGCCGTTGCCGAGCGTATCGTTTACGGTGCACTGGAAACAGTCAAAACCCGTAAGAATAGTGAACCGCTGGAAATCTTCGAGAAAGCTCTCGACGCCATCGCTCCGCTGGTCGAAGTTAAATCCCGTCGTGTAGGTGGTGCTACCTACCAGGTTCCTGTTGAGGTGCGTCCTTCGCGCCGTAACGCATTGGCAATGCGCTGGTTGGTTGACGCTGCGCGTAAGCGTGGTGAAAAATCAATGGCTTTGCGTTTGGCTGGCGAACTGCTTGATGCGGCTGATGGTAAAGGTTCAGCTGTTAAAAAGCGTGAAGATGTTCACCGCATGGCAGAAGCTAACAAGGCTTTCTCGCATTACCGTTTTTAATTTAGCGAGGAACTTACTGTGGCTCGTACTACCCCTATTAATCGCTACCGTAACATTGGTATTTGTGCGCACGTTGACGCGGGTAAAACCACGACAACAGAGCGTATCCTGTTCTACACAGGCGTAAACCATAAGATGGGTGAAACCCATGATGGTGCAAGTACTACTGACTGGATGGCGCAAGAACAAGAGCGCGGGATTACTATTACTTCTGCTGCTGTTACAGCTTTCTGGGAAGGCTCTAAAAAGCAGTATGATAAGTACCGTGTAAACATTATTGATACACCGGGTCACGTTGACTTCACTATTGAAGTTGAACGTTCTCTACGTGTTCTCGATGGTGCTGTGGTTGTATTTTGTGGTTCGTCTGGCGTTGAGCCTCAGTCTGAGACTGTATGGCGTCAAGCCAACAAATATGGCGTTCCACGTATTGTTTACGTAAACAAATTGGACCGCCAAGGTGCAGACTTTAAACGTGTTTTGACTCAAATCAAAAAACGTTTAGGTCACACTCCAGTTGCTCTGCAGTTGCAGATCGGTATGGAAGAGAACTTTATTGGCCAGGTTGACTTGATCAGCATGAAAGCCCGTTACTGGGATGATGCCGATATGGGCCTGGAATATCGTGAAGAAGACATTCCTGCTGAGATGCTTGCGGAAGCTGAAGAGTACCGCGGATTGATGATCGAAGCGGCTGCTGAATCAAGCGAAGAGCTGATGGATAAATACCTCGAAGGTGGTGAATTAACCAACGAGGAAATCAAGGCTGGTTTACGTGCGCGTACCATTGCTGGTGAGATCGTTCCAGCTGTTTGTGGTTCATCCTTTAAAAATAAGGGTGTGCCGTTGGTTCTCGATGCGGTGATCGACTATTTGCCTGCGCCAACTGAGATTCCACCAATTAAAGGTGTGCATCCAGACAACGAAGAGCAGGTTGATGAGCGTCCAGCTGATGATTCAGCACCTTTTGCTGCGTTATCGTTTAAAATCGCCACAGATCCATTTGTGGGTACCTTGACCTTTATTCGTGTGTACTCTGGCGTCCTGTCTTCAGGCGACTCAGTGGTTAACTCGGTAAAAGGTAAGCGTGAGCGCGTCGGTCGTATGGTGCAAATGCACGCAAACGATCGCCAAGAGATTAAAGAAGTTCGCGCAGGTGATATCGCGGCGTTGATTGGTATGAAAGATGTGACGACAGGGGATACCTTGTGCGCTATCGATAAGCCCATCATTCTTGAGCGTATGGACTTCCCAGAACCTGTTATCTCTGTAGCGGTAGAGCCGAAAACTAAGGCTGACCAAGAGAAAATGGGTATCGCTTTGGGTCGTTTGGCGCAAGAAGATCCATCGTTCCGTGTTAAAACTGACGAAGAAACAGGTCAGACGATCATCTCTGGTATGGGTGAGTTGCACCTTGATATCTTGGTTGACCGTATGCGCCGTGAGTTTAACGTTGAGGCGAATATCGGTAAGCCGCAAGTGGCATACCGCGAAACGATCCGTAACGCTTGTGAGATTGAAGGCAAATTTGTTCGTCAATCAGGTGGTCGTGGTCAGTTCGGTCATTGTTGGATTCGCTTTACTCCTGCTGATGAAGGCGTGGAAGGTTTAGTGTTTACCAATGAGGTTGTTGGTGGTGTTATTCCTAAGGAATACATTCCGGCAATCATGAAAGGTATCGAAGAGCAGATGAAAAACGGTATTGTTGCCGGTTATCCGCTTATCGGTTTGAAAGCTGCAGTGTTTGATGGTTCGTACCACGATGTTGACTCAAACGAAATGGCGTTTAAGATCGCTGCTTCGATGGCAACTAAGCAGCTTGCTCAAAAAGGCGGCGCAGTGCTGCTTGAGCCAGTCATGAAGGTTGAGGTGGTAACACCTGAAGACTACATGGGCGATGTGATGGGTGACCTGAACCGTCGTCGTGGCTTAATCCAAGGTATGGATGATAGTCCTTCCGGTAAAGTGATTCGTGCTGAGGTTCCGTTGGGAGAAATGTTTGGTTACGCTACAGACGTTCGTTCAATGTCTCAAGGTCGTGCGAGTTACTCTATGGAGTTCTCTAAGTACTCAGAAGCGCCGGCGAATATTGCCGATGCAATTGTTAAAAAACAAGGTTAATCCAGCCCATTTCGTTAAGAGGTAATCTATCGTGGCTAAGGAAAAATTTGAACGTAATAAACCGCACCTGAACGTTGGTACCATTGGTCACGTTGACCACGGTAAAACCACGCTGACAGCTGCGCTGACTCGTGTTTGCCATGAAGTTTTTGGCGGAACAGGTGTATCGAAAGGTTACGACCAGATCGATAACGCGCCTGAAGAAAAAGCACGTGGTATCACCATTAACACGTCTCACGTAGAGTACGACTCACCAATCCGTCACTACGCGCACGTTGACTGCCCGGGTCACGCTGACTACGTTAAAAACATGATCACTGGTGCTGCTCAAATGGACGGCGCTATTCTTGTTTGTTCAGCTGCTGACGGCCCTATGCCACAAACTCGTGAGCACATCCTCCTGTCTCGTCAGGTTGGTGTTCCGTACATCGTTGTGTTCCTGAATAAAGCGGACATGGTTGATGACGAAGAGTTGTTGGAATTGGTTGAAATGGAAGTGCGTGATCTGCTTAGCATGTACGATTTCCCAGGTGACGACACTCCAATCATTACTGGTTCTGCGCTAATGGCGTTGGAAGGTCGTGATGAGAATGGTCTTGGAACAACTGCAGTAAAAACTCTGGTAGAGACTTTAGACTCTTACATTCCAGAGCCAGTACGTGCAGTGGATCAGCCATTCTTGATGCCAATTGAAGACGTGTTCTCTATCTCAGGTCGCGGTACTGTAGTAACAGGCCGTATTGAGCGTGGTATTGTTAAAGTCGGTGAAGAAGTTGAAATCATCGGTCTGAAGGACACTGTAAAGACTACCTGTACGGGTGTTGAAATGTTCCGCAAGTTGCTCGACGAAGGTCGTGCTGGCGAGAACGTTGGTGTTCTGTTGCGTGGTACTAAGCGTGAAGATATCGAGCGTGGTCAAGTATTGGCTAAGCCTGGTTCAATCAAGCCGCATACTCGCTTTGAAGCAGAAATTTACGTGCTGTCAAAAGAAGAAGGTGGACGTCACACTCCATTCTTTAAAGGTTACCGTCCACAGTTTTACTTCCGTACAACTGACGTAACAGGCAGCTGCGAACTTCCAGAAGGCGTTGAAATGGTAATGCCAGGTGATAACGTGAAACTTGACGTTACCCTGATTGCACCAATCGCCATGGAAGAAGGTCTACGTTTCGCGATTCGCGAAGGTGGCCGTACCGTAGGTGCTGGTGTTGTTGCAAAAATTATCGCATAAGTGATGTGAATAGATTAGCCCTCGCTTGCGGGGGTTTTTCTTTATAGTTGACATGTTTGCTAGACGCCATTAGAATTGCGCCTCCTTTTATCGGGCGTGCTTCGTCTGATGGGGAAGGTAACTAAGAGTCTGAGGTCAGAATGCAAAATCAACAAATTCGTATCCGGTTGAAGGCTTTTGACCATCGCCTGATCGATCAATCAACCCAGGAAATCGTGGAAACCGCGAAACGTACTGGTGCTCAGGTGCGTGGTCCAATTCCGCTACCTACCCGTATAGAGCGTTTTACCGTTCTGGTTTCACCGCACGTTAACAAAGATGCGCGTGATCAGTACGAAATTCGCACTCATAAACGTGTTCTGGACATTGTTCAGCCGACTGATAAAACAGTTGACGCGTTAATGAAGCTTGATCTTGCGGCCGGTGTGGAAGTGCAGATCAGCCTCGGCTAAAACCAGGTGGTTTTAGTCGTGTAACGCTCTGAAATGGGCGGCCATAGCGGGTGAAAGCCCCGTACACTCATGAGGTTTTAGACATGACTATAGGTGTAGTCGGTCGTAAGTGCGGGATGACCCGTATTTTCACCGAAGATGGTGTCTCTATTCCGGTGACTGTTATTGAAGTCGAGCCGAATCGAGTCACTCAGTTCAAAAACGAAGAAAGCGATGGCTATCGTGCTGTGCAAGTGACTGTGGGCGAGCGTCGTGCTTCCCGCGTGACTAAAGCGCAAGCAGGTCATTTTGCTAAGGCTGGCGTTGCTGCTGGTCGTACAGTTCTCGAGTTTCGTCTTGAAGACGGCGAGTACCAAGCAGGCGATCAAGTCACTGTTGACTTGTTTACTGCGGGTCAACTTGTCGACGTGACGGGCCAGTCTAAAGGTAAGGGCTTTGCCGGTACCATTAAGCGCTGGAACTTCCGTGGTCAAGACAATACTCACGGTAACTCTGTATCTCACCGTGCTCCGGGTTCGATTGGTCAATGTCAAACTCCGGGTCGCGTCTTCAAAGGCAAAAAAATGTCTGGTCATATGGGCGCTGAGCGCGTGACTACACAGTCCTTAGAAGTCGTGCGTGTCGATGCTGAGCGCAATTTACTGTTGGTTAAAGGCGCTATTCCAGGCGCTCCCGGCGGTAATGTCATTGTGCGTGCAGCGGCGAAGGCTCGCGGTTAAGAGGGGAATGCCGAAATGCAAATTAATGTAAATGGCGCCCAGGCAATAGATGTCTGTGAGCGTACCTTTGGCGGCGAGTTCAACGAAACTCTAGTTCACCAAGCTGTTGTGGCTTACATGGCTGGTGGTCGTCAAGGCAGTAAAAAACAAAAGACTCGCTCAGAAGTTTCTGGTGGTGGTAAAAAACCTTGGCGTCAAAAAGGTACTGGTCGTGCTCGTGCTGGTACGATTCGTAGCCCTATCTGGCGTGGGGGCGGGGCGACATTTGCTGCTCGTCCACAGGATCACTCACAGAAACTCAATAAGAAAATGTATCGTGCTGCGATGCGTTCAATTCTTTCTGAGTTGCTACGTCAAGACCGCTTAGTGGTTGTTGAAGATTTTTCTGTTGATGCGCCTAAGACAAAAGCCCTGCTGGGTAAATTGGAAACTTTGGGTCTGCAGGATGTCTTGATCGTTTCAGAGAATGTTGAGCAGAATTTGTATCTTGCTGCTCGCAACTTGCCGCATGTTGATGTGCGTGATGTTCAAGCATCTGATCCAGTAAGTCTGATTGCTTATGACAAAGTCTTAATGACTGTGTCTGCAGTTAAGAAATTTGAGGAGATGCTGGGATGAACCAGGAACGCGTATTTAAAGTGCTACTTGGCCCGCACGTCTCTGAAAAGGCTACTATGTTGGCAGATGGTAAGGGCCAGTTTGTTTTTAAAGTTGCAATTGATGCAACTAAACTGGAAGTCAAAAAGGCCGTTGAAAGCCTGTTCGACGTGAAAGTGGCTAACGTTAATACTCTTAAAGCTAAGGGTAAAACTAAGCGTACTGCGCGTGGTTTAGGTCGACGTAACGACTGGAAGAAAGCGTATATCGCTCTTCAGCCAGGCCAGGATATCGATTTCACCAGCAGTGCTGAGTAAGATAGGGGTGCATCATGGCAATTGTTAAATGCAAACCGACTTCGCCTGGCCGTCGTTTCGTCGTCCGCGTAGTCAACAAGGAGCTGCATAAAGGCGCTCCTTACGCACCACTGCTCGAGAAAAAATCGAAGACTGGTGGTCGTAACAATAATGGTCGTATTACCACGCGTCACATCGGTGGTGGACATAAACAGCATTACCGTTTGGTGGATTTCCGTCGTAACAAAGATGGCATTCCGGCAACAGTAGAGCGTATTGAATATGATCCAAACCGTACTGCGCACATCGCATTATTGAAATATGCAGATGGTGAGCGTCGTTATATTTTAGCGCCTAAAGGTGTGAGTGCTGGTGAGCAGCTGATGTCGGGTGCACATGCGCCGATTAAAGCGGGTAATAGCTTGCCTTTGCGTAACATTCCGGTAGGTTCTACAATTCACGGTGTTGAGATGAAGCCAGGTAAAGGCGCGCAAATTGCACGTTCTGCTGGTACTTCAGCGCAGTTAGTTGCGCGTGAAGGCGTGTACGTGACTTTGCGTCTGCGTTCAGGTGAAATGCGTAAAGTGCTCTCTGAGTGCCGCGCAACACTGGGCGAAGTCTCGAATCATGAGCATTTCTTACGCTCACTGGGTAAAGCAGGTGCTTCACGTTGGGCAGGCATTCGTCCTACCGTCCGTGGTGCTTGTATGAACCCGGTTGACCACCCGCATGGTGGTGGTGAAGGTCGTACTGGTAGTGGTCGTCACCCGGTTACACCGTGGGGCAAGCCAACTAAAGGCGCGAAAACTCGTTCGAACAAACGCACCGATAACATGATCGTTCATCGCCGCAAATAATTAGAGGGATACGCAAGTGTCACGTTCTCTTAAAAAAGGTCCTTTCATCGATCTTCACCTTTTGAAGAAGATCGAAGTAGCGGTGGAAAAGAATGATCGCAAACCAGTGAAAACTTGGTCGCGTCGTTCGATGATTCTTCCGCAAATGGTTGGTTTAACCATTGCTGTACATAACGGTCGTCAACATGTTCCAGTTCTCGTGAGCGAAGACATGGTCGGCCATAAACTAGGCGAATTTTCTGCTACTCGTACCTATCGTGGTCACGTAGCAGACAAGAAAGCCAAGCGTTAAGGGGTATTAATGATGGAAGTTGCCGCTAAGCTGTTGGGCGCTCGCATTTCTGCCCAGAAAGCTCGCTTGGTCGCTGACCAAATTCGCGGGAAGAAAGTGGGTGAAGCGCTTAATATTTTGACTTTCAGTAGCAAAAAAGCTGC
>JAVESM010000012.1:0-98758 GCA_034006605.1 Pseudomonas sp.
GCTGGCGGTGGTGGTGGTTATACACTGACTGTGACAAATAGTTTTAATGATACCAAGTGCGGTAACTTAACTTTAAATGCTTTGGGTGATAAAGGCGCTAAAGGTAAGACGACCGCTGGTAGTGCGACTGATAGAACGTTTGTGCTGGACTGTTGGCGTTAATCTACAAGCGTAATGAGATTGGGCGGCAGTGTAAAAACACTGTCGCCCATTTACATTTAACCTCGTTAAATCTGTGCGTGTGCGTGTGATCTCTGTTTTAGGTTGTCTGGTTTAAACGATCACTGGCAATAAGCGTACTGAACTCATCAAATAACTGATCGGCTTCTTCGGTCGAGCAGTCCTCTCCGTAGCGCTTACGCAATCCATAATCACTTAGCGTGACATGCATATCGGCTTCTACATCGTGGCGGCTGAGGCAGGCTTTTGCGCAGTGTAAGTGGCAGCCGTCAATCACAATGATTGGACGTGGGCTTTGTGCTTTTTTAACCAGAGCTTTGACATCGCCGCCAACGCCAGCAATACAAGACATTTCGGCTAATCCTGCGCGATCAAGGCGTACAGCGAGGGTGTTCGCCAGTTGCGCGACGTTTGAGCAACCTGAACAAGAATAGATAATCGGTGTTTGCGCGCGGGACATGCTTAACCTCTGCTTCCCAAGGCATGGGAACAGAGTTTTGCATGATAGAAAAAAATGCGCCTTGATAGTGATCAAGACGCACAAAAGCCAGTATTTTTGGATACTGTTTCAAGATGTAGCGCTAGAGAATTAAAACGACGCGCACCGCACTACAAAACTGACACGTACCCGGGAAGGTTATTGGTCGTTGCAATGCAAGCGCGTCATTTGCAGTATTCAAGAAGCTAGGCGTTTATGACTTGACCTAAGTCAATGGATGCTGTGACTAAATGCCACATACCATATGGTTTAGCTGGGGATGATAACTTCTCCGTGATGCTGTTTCTCAGTAAAGGCGCGTTTGATTTTACCTTGTAGAGCGGCTTTAGCCTGGGCATCACCATGGATTAAGCGTACTTGTGTGGGCCACTTGCGCATACCAGTAATAAAGCGCAGTAAGCTGCTTTGATCAGCGTGCGCAGAGTAACCGCCTAGCGTGCTAATTTCTGCGTGTATTTCAATACGGCGCTGATTAATATCGACATAACCGCCCTGCGGGCCATATTTTTGAATACGACTGCCCAGCGTCCCTTGTGCTTGATAACCGACAAATAGCACATTGTGGCGAGGCTCATCGAGCATCGCTTCTAAATAGTTAACGATACGTCCGCCGCTGCACATGCCGCCGCCGGCAATCACAATGGCCGGGCGCTTGCTATTTGCTAAATGCTGCACCATGCGTTGATGGTCATGGTGTTCATCAACAGTCAGCAGTTGTTGGAAGTCGAGCGGATTACGGCCTTTTTGCACCCGTTGTTGCGCTTCTTGATCCCAAAATCTGTGTAGCGCTTTGTAGGCCTGAGTAAAACGGCTGGCCAAGGGTGAGTCTAAAATAATCGGAATGTCCTGCCACAGGTTGCTGTGTTCAGGTTGTCTGACTTCGTTAAATAATTGTGTGCTGTTGCTGAGAGAGGTTTGAGAGTGGTTGCGATGGATAATGTCCTCCAGTTCATACAATAACTCTTGGGTACGACCGATACTGAATGCTGGAATGAGCACGGTGCCTTGGTCGCGTAAGGCGTGTTCAATGATACTTTGGAGATGCTTGCGTCGGTCGCGGCGATTAGCATGCTGACGGTCACCGTAGGTGCTTTCTAAGATCACAAGGTCAGCACGATAGGCCGGTTTAGGTGCAGACAAAATTGGTGCGTAAGGTGCTCCAAGATCACCTGAGAAGAGCACGCGCTGAGTGTTGTTTGGCGTTGCTCCTGGTATATCCAGCTCTATATACGCGGAGCCTAAAATATGTCCTGCGCGCTGTAAGCGAATACTCACCTTGGGGGCTTTGAGCATTGGCAGCCAGCGGTTATAGGGCAGAGCAATAATACGGCTGGCAATCAGTTTTATATATTTTTCAACCAAGTGTTGATCACGGCTGACACCGAGTTTAAAAGCATCCTCAAGGACAATTGGCAGCAGTTTTGCCGAAGGTTCACTGCAGATGATGGGGCCGTTAAAACCCGCGGCGAGTAGATAGGGAATACGTCCGACATGATCAATGTGCACATGGGTCACCAACAGCGCTTTAACCGTGGAAATATCAAATTCAATGGTCAGCTGTTCCTGACTGGCTTGACCCTCTGTAGAGGTTTCTGCGCCCTGAAAGAGCCCACAGTCAATCAGTAAGCTATTTTTTGCATCAATGATGAGTTGGTGGCATGAGCCGGTAACGCCATCTTTTGCGCCATGGTGCAGAACTTGCGGGAGTGTGTGCATGCCAAACTGCTCTTTTTATCAAGATGTCTTGAGTAAAGACGAGGCGAGACGAAACGCAAATAAAATCTACCAGAGTGTGATGGGTTCGCCTTTGCTGAACGGTCTAGAATAGGCAAGGTGTGCAGAGGTGTCTGGGCGCGTTGGCCAGTAAGAAATGATTTATTGTTGTGCGATAGACCAAGCCAAACAGTTTAGGGGCTGTTTTGCTTGGTCTATCGTGTTGCTGTGTTAATCAATATCAAAGTCGTACTCGGCCAATTGTTTACGTAAGCGCCGTTCTTCGAGCATGTTATCAATCACTCGACGCTTGGTAAGATTGGTTTTTGCGGCTTCAGCAGGTGCATCGTCTTCGACTTCTTCGCTGTCTTCAGCAACAAAATCGTCATCTAATTCTAAATCTTCACTACTCATGATTAGAGCCTCGCATACGGGTGTTTCCGTTGGCGCACCTTATAGCGATAAAATCTTATTTGGTAAAAAACATTTTTTAAATTGATTTAATGGTTTTCAATAGATAAAGCTAATCATCAGAGGTTTTATGTTTAAATTCGCATAAATCTTCGATGCGACAACTGCCGCAGCGTGGCTTGCGGGCTTGGCAAACATAGCGCCCATGGAGGATTAGCCAGTGGTGGGCATCCAATAAAAACTCTTTAGGAATAGTCTTGAGTAATTTCTTTTCGACATCCAACACGGTTTTACCTGGTGCGATATTCGTGCGATTGCTGACCCTGAAAATGTGCGTATCGACAGCCATCGCGATTTGTCCGAAAGCGGTGTTCAGCACAACGTTGGCGGTTTTACGCCCAACGCCGGGTAGGGCTTCAAGTTCTGCACGGGTTTCCGGTACTTGGCTGTTGTGCCGCTCAATCAGTAGACGGCAGGTTTGGATGATGTTTTTTGCTTTGGTGGGGTAGAGGCCGATGGTTTTTACGTATTCACACAATCCATCATAGCCCAGTGCGTAAATGGCTTCTGGGGTATTAGCAACGGGGAATAACTTATCGGTGGCTTTGTTGACGCCAACATCAGTGGCCTGCGCCGATAAAATCACCGCGATCAGCAGCTCAAAAGGGGATGAGTAGTTCAGTTCGGTTTCGGGCTTAGGATTGTCTTCGCGAAAACGGCTAAAAATTTCATAACGCTTGGCGGCATTCATGTGGCTGGCTCAATCAGAATAAAATGATAGGGATGATGAAAGCGTGATTGTAGATGATACAGGTTTTGCTGATTGGCAGCGCGAGGGGACTGCCTGCCTCGCAAATACCATTATCGAGAATAAATTCTCTCCTACAAATAGGCGCGTGAAGGCTGCGCTCTAGAGTACGTATACAGCAGAGTGTTGCTTAAGTATGGGTGTTGGCTATGCGTTACTTGTGAGCGTGAGCAAGTTATGGGTGGTTTGGGGCGCGGGCAGCTTGCCCGCATAGATAACACCGCCATCCTTGGCAGGGTGCCGTTGTATTTATTGCTCAGGCTGCTGAATATGCACGGTGCGCTGTGGGAATGGGAAGCTGATGCCGTGCTGATCAAAGGCCTCTTTCATTTGTTCTTGTAGCGCAAAGAATACCCCCCAGTAGTCGGCACTGTTGGTCCACATACGCAGGGATAGATTGACCGAGTTATCACCCAAGGAGGTGAGGTGAACGACTGCTTCTGGGTCTTTAAGCACGCGCTCATCCGCCGTGGCTAAGGCCAGTAAAATACGGCGTGCTTGTTTGATATCATCGCCGTAATCAATCCCAACATTGATATCCACGCGACGGGTCGGGTTGCGTGAGTAGTTGGTGATGGCTCCGTTGGATAAGCTACCGTTGGGTAGAATGATGGTTTTATTATCGGCAGTACGTAATACAGTATGGAAAATCATAATGCTTTCTACAGTACCTGCAGTGCCTTGGGCTTCTATATAGTCGCCGGCACGGAACGGACGTAAGAACAGGATCAGTACACCTCCTGCAAAGTTGGCTAAGCTGCCTTGTAAAGCTAAGCCTACAGCAAGACCGGCGGCACCTATCAGTGCAATAAATGAGGTGGTTTCGATACCAATCATTCCGGCGACGCTAAGTAGCAGCAGAACGCGCAGTAGGGCACTGAGCAGTGAGCTTAAAAAGCCATTGACCATTGGATCAGCATTGCGCTTGTGGATGAATTGACTAAGGCTTGCGATAATGCGACTGATCAACCACCAGCCAATGGCCAGTGTAATCAGCGCGTATACAGCATGCGTGCCATTTTCAATGAGCACGGGTAACCAGTTGGCTTGTGCTTCTTCTAACCAATGCGTTATGGAATTGTCTTGCATGTAGAACCTCCCGATCTTTGGATGAGGCTTATCTTACACAGCAAAACGCTTGGGTAAAACCGCAGGCAGATTTGTAGTGGGGTGCCAAGCGCAGTGAGATGATTGTTGCGTTCTGCTTTAAATCACGCGTATGGAAAATCTTGCATGGGTTAGTGCTGCGCGAGAATTAGACTCAAATTAACGCTTCTTTAGCAGCCAGTCGCCTTCGATGGCCGTAAAGCTGGAGGCCGCACGAATTAATGAAAACGCGGTGAGCGCGGGCACCCCATAGACATCGACCGTCACGTCATATAAATCACGCACACGACTGACTAAAAGATCAAAATCGCCATCCCCTGAAACCAGTACTAACCGATCGGCGTGCGCTGCATGCTCCATTGCATCTAAAGTAATGCCCACATCCCAGTCGCCCTTGCTACTGCCGTCAGCGCGTTGCACATAGGGCTTGAGCTTCACTTCAAAGCCAATCGCACGCAAAATGTTTTGGAACTGACGTTGCTTCTCGTCGCCACGTTCGGTGGCGTATGCAATCGCTTTGACCACCGAGCTACCAGCCGTCACTTCACGCCATAAACGGTTGTAGTCAAAACTGGCGGCGTACGCCTGACGGGTGGTGTAATAAATATTTTGCACATCAACAAGAATAACTGCGCGATTCATCAATATTACTCAGCTAAATAATCAAACAGCATACGTGTAGCCGCTCAAATAAACACAATTGAAGAAATATTTTCTTTGATTGTGTATTAAAATAAAAAAACCACTAAGTTAGCGACGCAGCGCATGGGAAAAACCTATAAAATAGCATCGCTACCATTTAAAAATACCCTATTAGGAGAGACGCATGGGATTCTTTAGCAATATTCTTGCAAAGTTAGGTATCGGCAGTGCTGACGCAGCACCGTTGGAAGACTCAGACACTGCAGTCGTGGGGGCCGCACCTTCGGTTGCCGCCATTACCTTGGTTGATGTGGTTGCACAACTTGAAGAACGTGCGGCTGCCAATTCGCAGAAGCTCAACTGGCGTGTATCCATCGTTGATTTGCTCAAGCTTCTTGAGATCGACAGCAGCTTGTCTGCTCGTAAAGAGCTGGCTGCAGAGTTAGGCTGTGCCGACGCGTTGATGAGCGACTCAGCGCAGATGAATATGTGGCTACACAAAACAGTTCTAGCCCGCATTGCTGAGAATGGTGGCAATATCCCAGAGGATTTACTCAGCTAGTTGTCGTCCAGCTGTGGAGTATTTCAGCACTATAAATTTGTACGTTAGTCGTTATGTGGTGTCGTTTATCGTCAATTTATATGGAAATACTCCCGCGTTTTAAATTTTTCATGCCATAAATACATGCTTTATCACAAAGGTTTTAAAACGTATGACGTTGTTTTTAGCTTCCACTTCACCTAGACGGCGTGAGTTGTTAGCACAAGCAGGTATTGATTTCACGGTACTCAATGTGGCGGTTGATGAGTCACAGCGTGCCAATGAATTACCAACTGCTTATGTAGAACGTTTAGCTAAAGAAAAAGCTGAAGCTGGTTTTTTGTCTGTTGTAGATGATGACAATGCAGTCGTGCTGGCAGCCGATACGATTGTTGTCTTAGAAGATAACATTCTTGGCAAGCCGCAAGACAAAGCACAGGCACATGAAATGCTCCGCTCGCTGTCAGGGCGCTCTCATGTAGTGATGACTGCCTTTGCAATTAAAACCCATAAACAAATGCGCGTGCAGCGCGTCAATACCACTGTTTTTTTTAGACCGCTGACCAGTAAAGAGATTGAATGGTATTGGCAAACAGGCGAGCAACTGGATAAAGCCGGTGGTTATGGTATTCAGAGCAAAGGCGCTATTTTTGTCAGCTCCATTGCTGGTAGTTACAGTGCGGTGGTTGGTTTGCCTTTAGCTGAAGTTGTCGTGGCGCTGCGTGGTTTAGGTATTCAAGCCGATGTGTTGAATATTGATTGAGTAATAGCGTTGTTGGTCGCCAAGCTTTGCTAAGTCACTAACACTCTAAGTTGTGCGCTGGGCAAGTTTAAAAGCAACGTATATACGCACATACCGCACCTTGTTAATGCTGCTTTTCCCGCAACGGGTCATCCTGACCCCATTCGGGCGCTACGCCATCCATGGCTACACTTACCGCCGCACTAACAAGGTACTCATTGATCAATGATGTTGTCGTTAGATTTTTAACACGCCTCTAAAAAGCACAAACCCAGCATGCAGAAGTCTGTGATTGTTTGCTTTGATGAAACCGTAATAGTGCTAACAACGCATGTGATCAACGAGTGCTTCGGGGTCGGTGTGACGAGCGCAGCCATGGATGGCGCAGCGCCGGAGTTGGACCCTGGAGGGGTTTATCGACGGATTAACACTTATCCCGAAGTACGACATGCGCTAAGGACGCTTTAAAACGATCTTAGTCAATCAACTGAGTGCGCCAAAAGCTCACGCATTCTCTCCAGTACGGCATTTAAACCATTACTGCGTGAAGGTGAGAGCTGGCGGCTGAGACCGAGCTGAGCAAACCAATCAACCAGATTAACGGCGGCGATGTGGTTGGCACTCAGACCTTCAATCCGCAGCAGGAGTAACGCCAGCAAACCGCGTAGTAGACGTGCTTCGCTGGCTACCTGAAAGTGTAGCGGTTGAGCGTTTTTATCTAAGACTAACCAGACGCGTGTCTCGCAGCCATGCACTAAGTTGTCAGGGACGCGCAGCTCTTCTGGTAACTCATCTAATTGTGCGCCCCACTGCAATAACAAACGTGCACGCTGCTCCCATTGCTGGCAGGCCTGGAAATCAGCGAGAGCTTGCTGCGCCGCTCGGGTCAAATCGTTCACTGTAAAATCTCTAAAGCCTGGTCTAGCGCACTAAAAAACCGCTGCAGATCAGCGCCATCGTTATACATGGCCAACGATACGCGTAATGCGCCAGGCAAGCCTAGGCTCTTTAACAAGGGCATTGCACAATGATGGCCTGCACGCACGGCGATACCTTGCTCGCCGAGCAATAAGGCCAAGTCGGCATGATGCACGTGCGGCGCATTAAAGCTGACCAGCGCACAATTAGGCGTGCCAATGATCTGCATAGCACGTGCTTGTAAGCCCGCCAGTAGCGCTGCATGCAACGCCGCCTCATGTGCCACAATTGCTTGGCTGTCTAAGCTTTGTAGCCACGCTAAGGTTGTAGCAAACGCCACAATATTGGCCGTGCTGGGGGTACCTGGTTCAAAACCTAAAGGCGCCGGTAAAAACTCTGCTTGTTGATAGTCACATTGGCGTACCATTTCGCCGCCAAACTGCCAGTGACGTAACGCCGTTACTGCACGCTGCCTAACGAATAGCACGCCTACGCCATCTGGGCCATACAGCTTATGTGCCGAACAGACAAAAAAATCACAATCTAATTGTTGCAGGTTGGGTCGTTGATGGACTGCCGCTTGAGCGCCATCAATCACCGTCCAAACACCGGCTTTACCTGCGGCACTGAGCAAGCGCTGTAATGATTGTTGACGGCCCACGACATTGGATAGGGCGCTGACTGCCAAGACGCGACTGCGCGCTGACAATTGGGTGATTGCATGATCAATATCCAACTGCCCATCGGCATCCATGGGTAATACTTTCAGGGTCAAGCCATGCGCCAAGGCTAACTGCTGCCAGGGCAGAAGGTTGGCATGATGCTCATAAGCGCTGATTAGAATTTCATCACCTGCCTGAAAGTGATGCGCCAACGCTTGGCTGAGTAAATTAATCCCTTCCGTCGTGCCTTTGGTAAAAATTATCGTATCTTGCGCAGCGGCTTGTAACCAATCAGCAATCGTGTTGCGTGCAGACTCAAAGCAGCGGGTTGCGTGCTCGCCTGGTTGATGCTGGGCGCGATGCACATTAGCCACGCCGTGCTGATAGTACTGACTCAGAGCATCAATCATTATGTGTGGTTTTTGCGCAGTGGCAGCGCTATCCAACCAAACTTGTTGTTGCTCAGCAAACGCAAGAATGCCGGGAAAAAACTGACGCCAAGGGGAGGGCAGAAACATGACCGGAATATCCACTACAGGAGAGCAATAGAGTTAATAAAAAGACTAAAGATGCGAACACCATGCAGGCAGCAAGGCTTATCTCGCTGCCTGCATGTATTAGTTTTATTCAGCATTACCTACAGTGCATTCTACCGCGCCAGTTTCTGGATTGCGGTAAAAAGACAAATCATCTTGCAGGGCTAATTCGTTGGCCAATACGCTTTTCAGTACGTGTTTGCTGCTATCTATAACAGTGACTTGCGTATCCGCAGTCAGCCACAATCCTGTTTCAACGGTATTTCTATTGCCAAGGGAAATACCAACGCCGGCATGGCTATTGATGACACAGTGATTGCCTAAACTGATTAATGGCTGGCTGGCGCTGCTGGCCATTGAACAGCCTCCTTGTAGGGTTGAATCTGCGCCAACTAGAACACCAGAGGCAATGCAGCCATCAATGGTACTTGCACCTTGGGTGCCGGCATTGAAGTTGATCGATCCTTCGTGCAACACCACAGTGCCTTCACCGACATAAGCACCTAAGCGCACGCGCGCAGCATCTGCAATATGAATGCCTTTAGGTACTACGTAGTCGGTGAGTTTCGGGAGTTTGTCGACTGAGAAGACATTAAGCATGCGGCCTTTAATCCGCTCTTCTAGCTGCAGTTCAGCCACTTCATTAATATCAATCGCACCACGATTGGTCCAGGCTACATTCGGCAGAATTTTAAATAAATCAGTTAGATCGATCTCATGTGGTTTGCATAAGCGGTGCGAGATCAATTGCAGCTTAAGGTAAGCCTCCGGCACTGACTCTGGTTGTGAGTCGTGCTCTAAAATACACGCCACGGTTGGTTTGTGACTTTCTGCCAGACGCACTAATAAGGTGCTTTGTTCTGGGGCGATATATCTGAGTGCGTGAGCTAAATCAGAGGCCACGGAAAAATCAAAATCAATAATTTGGTTGCCGCCGTTGTAGCCTAAAATTGTGTTAATCCGCTCTAAAAATGTGTTGCTAGGTTGCAGTAAAGGCTTTGGGAAGAATACTTCTAACCATTGGCCTGTGCGGTTACGGGTACCGACGCCAAAGGCGATGCTAAACAGAGAATGTGACATGAGAATTCCTTATGCGAAAATATGGCTTTACGCTGTTCAGAGTATGCAGTTTAGGTGTTGAAGGCGCTTTGATAGAGCTCAGGTTTAAAGCCCACCAATGTGCGCTCACCCAAGTCCAGGACCGGGCGTTTGATCATCGAGGGTTGTGTCAGCATCAAAAGAATAGCTTTAGCTTGATCGAGATCGGTTTTACTGGCGTCATCAAGTTTGCGGAAAGTGGTTCCGGCGCGATTAAGAATCGTCTCCCAACCATGCTCATTACACCATCGCTCTAAATGCGCGTGATCAATGCCAGCGCTTTTGTAGTCATGAAAAGTATAGACTTTACCGTTTTCATCCAGCCAAGTACGAGCTTTCTTCATAGTATCGCAGGCTTTAATGCCATATAGGGTTAACTCGCTCATAAGGGCCTCCGTAATAGCGCTTAATTAATCGCTAAGCTGACGCGATAAATGATTGAACCAAACATACACGCCATGCCAAACATCAATAAGGCAATGCCCCATGAACGAGCACGCCAATTATAACCAAAAGCTAAACAAAACAGGCCGATGGTGATCAGTGTTGTCATGACGTTAAGAGGGTTGTCCATGTCATTCCTTGTTAGTAAGTATTGGATAAATGGGTGACTGTACCGCTGGCACCCGTCGACAGCTGGGCAATCATGCTTTCTTGTAAGGCATGGCACAGGGTCGGGTCAGATAAAGGTAAGCTATTGACGTCGGTGATAAAGAACACATCTTCGATGCGTTCGCCCAAAGTGATAATTTTTGCATTGACCACAGCGAGATTAAACTCAAGAAAAATCCCGCCAATACGCGCCAGTAATCCTGGGCGATCAGGCGCCACCACCTCGACCACGGTGTAAGGGCGTTGCGCATCATTGTGAATGGTGATTTGTGGCGTAAAAGAGAAATGTTTGAGCTGACGTGGCACCCGGCGCTGAATGATTGCCGGGTAATCAGCGGGGTTGCGCAAGGCCGCAGTTAGGCCCGCACGGATTTCTTGAATGCGTTCAGGGTCATTGCCAATTCGACCGCCATCGGCATCTAAAACAATATAGGTTTCGATACTGAAGTGCCCTTTAGAGGTCATGATTCGTGCATCTAAAGTGCTCAAATCCAGTTGGTCGAGGGTCGCCACCGTCACTGCGAAGAAGTCATGGCGATGCGCGCCATAGACAAAGATTTGAGTGCCGCCATCGTATTCGCGCTGAGTGGTTTCTCGAACCAGAACCAAAGGCTCTAGGCTCTCACCATGTTGTAAAATGGCCTCGCTGTGCCAAGCAATATCACCGGCCGTATGACGCAGGAAATAGTCATCTCCGAGTTGAGCCCAGAGCAGCTCTACAGCCTCAACGTCAGCCCCTTCTTCAGTGAGTAAGCTGAGCGCGGTGGCTTGACGGGTGGCGATTTGTTCATCACGCTCCAGTGGGTTTTCTAAGCCGCGGCGTAAGGCACGACGGGTTTCACTGTAGAGCTGGCGCAGTAATTGTGCGCGCCAAGAGTTCCATAAGGTTGGGTTGGTGGCATTAATATCCGCCACAGTCAGCACATACAAATAATCTAAGCGCGTTTGGTCGCCGACTAATAAAGCGAAGTTATAAATCTCTTCAGGGTCGGCAATATCTTTGCGTTGTGCGGTCACGGACATGACCAAATGGCTGCGCACCAGCCAGGTGATTAAACGTGTGTCCCACGCCGGTAGCTTATGCAGCTTACCAAAAGCTTCGGCAATTTCAGCACCTAACAGCGAGTGATTGCCGCCACGCCCTTTACCAATATCGTGAAATAAACCGGCTAAATAGATGAGCTCAGGTTTAGGTAGTCGACTGATTACGGCGCTGGCTAATGAGTATTTTTCGGCAAAATCAGGGTGGCGTAATTTGCGTAAATGTTTAATTAAATTCAGGGTGTGCGCGTCGACCGTATAAATATGGAACAAGTCGTGCTGCATTTGCCCAACGATATGACCAAACTCTGGTAAATAACGGCCTAAGATACCGTAGCGATTCATCCGTCGCAGGTTCATATGCACGCCTTCTTGGCAACGGAATAACTCTAAAAATAAGTTAATGTTGCGCTCATCATGACGAAAATTGTCATCAATTAAATGGCGGTGATCACGCAGTAAACGAATGGTTTGTGAGCGTACACCTTTAATTTCAGGGTGCTGTGCGAGCAGCACAAAGACTTCCAAAATGGCCGATGGCGTATCGCTAAATACGTACGGGTTGCAGGTTTCAATATAACCCCCGCGGATCCGAAAACGTTGATTAATTGCTGTGGGTAATTCAGTGCTGTCGCTGCGCAGAATGGTTTCTTCAAAGTACTGATTAATCAAGTCAGACAGCTGCGAAATACCCATCACCACGCGATAGTACTTCTGCATAAAGTGCTCAATGGCTTGCTTGTTATCATCATCTTGATAGCCAAACAGATCGGCGATTTTGCGCTGGTAGTCGAGCAGCAAACGGTCTTCATTACGTCCTGCGAGCATATGTAGGGCGTAGCGCACTTGCCATAAGAAAGCGCGTGCTTGTGAGAGTAGACGGTACTCGCCTTCCGTGAGAAACCCCGGGGCTTCCAAGCTGCTTAACGTGCGCATACCAAAACGACGACGGGCAATCCACATAATGGTTTGCACATCACGCAAACCACCTGGCGAGCCTTTAACATTCGGCTCGAGATTGTATTCGGTATCGTTGTATTTGTTATGACGCTCACGTTGTTCGGAAATTTTACCAATAAAAAACTGCTCGCTGGGCCACATATACTGCGGGCCAATACGTTCACGCATGGTATCCAGTAGCCGCTTATCACCCTGCACGAGGCGGCTTTCGAGCAAGTTGGTCATTATGGTTAAATCATTGCGCGCTTCTTCTGCACATTGCTGCGCAGTGCGTACGCTATGACCAACCTCAAGACCCATATCCCACATAAAGGTTAAAAAACAGGATATTTGTTCATGCAGGTGCTGGTGTTCTTCGTGCTCTAAGAGGATCAGTAAATCGATATCTGAGTGCGGGTGCAATTCAGCACGTCCATAGCCGCCGACCGCGACTAAAGCAACCTTACATTGGTCGTCATGGTAAGGCTGTAAGGACCAGGCATAACTCAGTAACTGATCAATAAACCACGCGCGAGCATGCACGACATCATGGATATCATGTTGATCAAGAAAACGCTGGTCAAGCACCATTCGCGCATGTTCGATAGCGCTGCGAAACACTGATAAGTGCTGGGGTTGCTCATCCAGTTTCTGCTGGAATTCTTCTGGATTAAACAGTTCAAGATCCATCGGCAGCATGTTCAGCACCTCGTACAAAGAACGATTATTTTATGTCTTTATCGAGCCGTGTAATCGCCGAAGCACGGCTTGTTAGTATTTCTTAGCCGATTTAACGCGCCGAAGTACTGGGTCGACAAGCACTTCGGCGCGGCTTATAAATTAAGAGGACTTGGCCGGAAAGGTTTCGTCTTTACGTAGGGTGAAAACCTCATAACCGTCAGCGGTGACTATCAACGTGTGTTCCCATTGTGCGGTTAATTTGCGGTCCTTGGTGATTGCCGTCCAGCCGTCACCCAGTAAACGGGTTTCTTTTTTACCCATGTTAATCATGGGTTCAATAGTAAAGGTCATACCTTCTTTGAGCTCTAGACCCGTACCCGCTTTACCGTAGTGCAGAATCTGTGGTTCTTCATGAAAGACCGTGCCAATGCCGTGGCCGCAGTATTCGCGCACCACAGAGTAGCCGTTGCTTTCAGCGTGCTGTTGAATCACTGCGCCAATGTCGCCTAAACGCGTGCCAGGGCGGACGATTTCAATGCCTTTGTAGAGGCATTCTTGAGTGACGCGGCATAAACGCTGAGCCCATTCTGACGTGTTACCCAGCATAAACATTTTACTGGTGTCGCCAAAGTAGCCGTCTTTAATCACGGTGATATCAATATTGAGAATATCGCCATCTTTCAGCGGTTTGTCATTGGGAATGCCATGGCACACCACATGATTGATTGAGGTGCAGATCGACTTGGGAAAGCCGTGGTAATTCAGTGGTGCTGGAATGGCTTCTTGTACATTAACAATATAGTCATGGCACAAGGTGTTGAGTTCGTCAGTGGTTACACCCACTTGAACGTGTTCTTCAATCATCTCCAGCACTTCAGCAGCCAAGCGGCCTGCGATGCGCATTTTAGCGATGTCGTCAGGGGTCTTAATAGAAACGGTCATGCGATCCTCTAAGCGTAAATCACGCAGAAGTAAACAATAGAAGCAGCAATTCTAGCAGAAAACCATGATTCTGTGCGTTGTGCTGTGGTTTGCTTTGTTTTATTCAGGTCGATTGCGGATCAAGGTGCGCACGGCAAATCTGTTTGGATGACATTGTTGTGCAAGCTCCAGCGGTAAGGGTAATGGCTCAGCGCAAATCCATGCAGTGAGCAGTTCGGCGGCCAGTGGTGCGCTGATTAAACCGCGTGAACCATGTGCGCTATTGATATATAAACCGCGATGCCATGGGCACGTTTGCTTGAGTGGTAAACGGGCGTCTTTTTTAAGGTCTGCATAGGTTTGCATAAAGGCCTCATGCTGAGCGACGGGGCCGACTAAGGGTAGGTAGTCGATGCTGGTGCAACGAAAAGCAGCATGGCCTTTGAGGCGGGTAATATCAATTGAGTCTGTTTCAAAATACAACTTAAACGAAGGCGCTAAGGCCTTGAGTAAGTCTAGGTTACTGCGGTGTTCGGCCAGCGTTGCGTCCTGACTGTCCTCGCCAAAGTTAAAACTGGCGCCAATAGTGTGGGCGTTGTGCCGTGCCGGGGAAATATAACCCTTGGCGCAGATCACGCAATGTATCGCTTGACTGCGTGTTGTGCTTGGCAGCTGGGTGGTTTGTCCACGTACACGACTGAGCGGTAAGTGTTGGCTTTGACTGAATTGTGCGACATTGGCGGCATTGCACAGAATGACCACCGGTGCTTCTGCGATGAGGTTTTGCGCTGTGTGTACGCGCCACTGATCATCTTCTTGACGCAGAGTCACTGCGTGTTGTGTGCTTTTTAGGGTGATTAAGGGGTGCTGGCTGAGCACAGCGCACAGCGCAGGAGGGTTGACCCAGCCGCTCTCGGGGTAAAATACACCGCCTTTATCCAGTTCTACTCCAGCCCGTTGACTGGCTTGTTGAGCAGTCACCGAATGCAATAATGATTTAGGGAAGTGAGCACAGAGAGCGTCGAGGCGCTTTTGTTCTTTATCGTTAAAGCCCAGCTGTAAAATGCCGCAAATATCCCAATCATCTTTGTGCAGTGTTGTTTGGTCTGTTGAGTTATTGGTTGCTTGCTTTGCACGATGCGCTTCGAGTAAGCGGCGGGTGTAGCCAAAGCCTGAGAGAATGAAACGCGATAATGAGGTTTCATGTGCCGATAGTTTTAAATATAAAATGCCTTGTGCGTTACCTGAGGCTTCTTGGGCAATTCTTGCGTGTTGTTCAATTAACGTTACGCGCCAGCCTCGGGCAGCAAGGCTGGCGGCGCTGGCGCAACCCGCTAGACCTGCGCCGATAACAATGGCATGACGTTGCGTGGGTGCTAAGTTGAGTTGTTCGGGTCTGGCAAACCACGGCGCGGAGATTGTTCTGGCGTTCAGGCTGTCGGCGGTTGGCTGAAACTGACCTGCGAGCATTTCTCGTTTATGCGCAAAGCCGGGGACGCGTTTAACGGCGAAGCCCTCTGCAAGCAAGCCTCGGCGAACAAAGCCTGCGCTGGTAAAGGTGGCGATTGTCGTACTTTCTGTGGCGAGCCGTGCCAGTTGTGCAAAAACCTGTTCATTCCACATGTCGGGATTTTTTGCAGGGGCAAAGCCGTCAAGAAACCAAGCATTTATTTTGCCATCCAGCTGTTGCAGCATCTCTAGGGCATCACCAATCAGTAAGCTGAGTGTGATACGGCCAGCAGCCAGTTGCATCGATTGAAAACCACTATGGATGGCCACGTATTGTTGCAGTAGCTGCTCGCTCAACCCGTGAAGCTGTGGCCAGAGCGCTAGAGCTTGAGCAAGATCACTGCTCTGTAAGGGATACTTTTCAACGCTAATAAACTGTAGGCGAGCACCCGTTGCGGCATGCTCTAAAAAGCACTGCCACGCACAAAGGAAGTTTAAACCCGTGCCAAAACCGGTTTCACCAATGACAAAGGTGTCGCCGTCTTTTAATGCAGCGAAGCGTTCTGCGAGTTGATTGTGCTGAATAAATACATATTCTGATTCAGCCAGACCTGAGGCACGGGAAAAGTAGATGTCAGCAAACTGACTCGACAGGGGTTGGCCTTGTTCGTCCCAATTTACGTGTGCGTGATCAATCTCTGCCATTGTGCGGTCTTTTGTTCAGTCAAGTTGATGAAAGGTGGGTGAATACCTGCGAGTTTGAAGGGCGGCATGCTTTTTGCAGAAGGGGTCTTAGTACAGTTGATATGACTGATTTTTGACGTTTTAAGTTGAGTGCCTGCCATGACTGCTTCGCTAACTACCTTGCAGAGTCCATTAAGCCCTGTTGTTGATGCTGCGCCGGCGGTTGCCGAATTGCAAATACAGCTGGCACAGTTTACTCGATTGAGTGAGCAGTTTGCAGGCTCTTTGCAATCGATGCAGGCCCGTTATGCGCAAGTGCAAGATGAATTGGCCCAGGTGAGCGAGCAACGCTTGCAAGAACTCGCAGAAAAAGAACGTTTAGCTCAGCGTTTGCAGCAGATTTTAGATGTTTTGCCCGGTGCGGTGGTGATTGTTGATGGTCAGGGCTTGATTAAAGAAGCCAATCCGGCGGCGTTAGCGTTGCTGGACGTGCCTTTAGTCGGTGCACTGTGGCGTGAGGTGATTGGGCAATGTTTTGTGCCGCGCGCAGACGATGGTCATGAGGTGTCTTTGCAGAGTGGGCGGCGTGTTTCGATTGCCTTGCAAGCGCTGCCCAATGAACCGGGGCAGCTGATCATGTTAACGGATATGACCGACACGCGACGCTTACAGGCTGAGCTGGCGCAGCATGAGCGTCTGTCCGCATTGGGGAAAATGACCGCGGCTTTGGCGCATCAGATTCGTACGCCTTTGTCGGCGGCAATGTTGTACGCCAGTCATCTGACCGACAATGCTTTAAATCCAGAACTGCAACAGCGTTTTGCTGGGCGTTTGCAAGAACGTCTGCATGAGTTGGAGCGGCAAGTGCGCGATATGTTGTTATTTGCTCGCGGCCCTTTACCGCGTGAGCAGCGCAGCAGTGTTGCGCAACTCTGGCACGCGCTGCAAGAGACGGCTGAGCCGCACGTGCGTGAGCATCAGTTACGTTGGCAGTGTGATGTGTTAGCCGCGCGCCAAGTTGGTTTGCTGTGCAATCAGGATGTATTGCTCGGCGCTTTGCTTAACTTGGTGCATAACAGCACACAATCTGCAGCGCATCCAGTGGCGATTAAAGTGCATGCGTATTTGCGTGAAAATAGATTACGGATCGTGGTGACGGATAATGGTGAGGGTATGGACGCAGCGCTACTAGAGCGCGTGCAAGAATCGTTCTTTACCCGCAAAAGCAGCGGTACCGGTCTGGGTTTAATGGTGGTGCGTGCAGTGGTGCAGGCGCATCAGGGGCGTTTTGTTCTACGCTCGAAACGGGGTCGTGGTACCTCTGCATTGGTGGAGTTGCCGCTGTTGGCTGATTTTTCTGTGAGCGCGGTTGTGTCTGAAGCAAGGGCTCGCCCTGTTGTGGCTAGAGGTGATCTATGACGGTACGAATTCTATTGGTTGAGGATGATCGCGCGCTGCGTGAGGCTTTAGAAGATACCTTGGCACTCAGTGGCTACGACTGTGTGGCTGTGCCAGATGCCGAGCAAGCCTTAGGTGCACTCCAGCAACAGGTATTTAGTTTGATGCTCAGTGACATCAATATGCCGGGTATGGATGGCCAGGACTTGCTGCGCGAAGTGAGTGCGCGGGTGCCGGGTATGCCGGTGGTGCTGATGACGGCTTACGGTGATGTGCGCGGCGCAGTGCAAGCCATGCGTGAAGGTGCAGTGGATTATTTATTGAAGCCATTTACGCCTAAGGCGTTGCAGCAAGTGCTGCAACGTTATGCTGTGGGTCTGATCGCAGATGATGATCAACCGATTGCTGAAGATGCCTCAAGCCAGCAATTATTAGCGCTGGCGACACGGGTGGCACAAAGTGATTCCACCGTATTGCTGACGGGTGAATCGGGCACGGGTAAGGAAGTGCTGGCGCGTTATCTGCATCAGCAGTCGCCAAGAAGTCAAAAACCGTTTGTGGCGATTAATTGCGCAGCGATTCCTGAGAATATGTTGGAAGCGACTTTATTTGGTCATGAGAAAGGTGCTTTTACGGGTGCGGTGACTGCGCGTGCCGGTAAGTTTGAGCAGGCCCATGGTGGCACTTTATTGCTGGATGAAATCTCTGAAATTCCATTGGCTCTGCAAGCGAAGTTGCTGCGTGTGTTGCAGGAGCGCGAGGTGGAGCGGGTGGGTGGCCGTCAACTGATTCCTTTAGATGTGCGGGTGATTGCCACCAGTAACCGTGATTTGCCGCAAGCGGTTGCCGCGGGTGAGTTTCGTGAAGATTTGTTTTATCGCATTGCGGTGTTTCCTTTAGCGTGGCTGCCGTTGCGTGACCGAGTGGCGGATATTGTGCCGTTGGCCAATCGTTTGCTAGCGGTGCATACGGCTAAACAGGGGCGGAAGGGTGTGCGTTTTTCTGAATGTGCACAGCGAGCGTTGCTCGACTATGCTTGGCCGGGCAATGTGCGCGAGCTGGATAACGTGGTGCAACGGGCGCTGATTTTGCAGGCAGGTGGGTTGTTGTCGGCAGGTGATTTAGGGTTGTATGGTTTTGCGTTATTGGGACGTTCCGCGCCATCTGCGGCTGTTATGGCGGATGATGAGGCTGTATTGGCTGAGTCTGTGGCGCATGTGCGGGCAGTGGACTCTACTGAAGCATCGATTGCAGCGGTGAATGAACGGCTCAATGCTCGGTTGGCTGGCGGGGATTCGCTTGGCTGGTCTACTGGTGATAACGAAGCAATGCAGTCGGTCGGTGCTGAACTGGAAGAGGATGTACGTCGTCATGAATTTCGCTTGATTGCCCAAGCCTTGCAGGCTGAGCAAGGTCGTCGTGAGCGTACCGCGCAACGCTTAGGTATTAGTCCGCGCACTTTGCGCTATAAACTGGCGCAGATGCGTGAGTTGGCTGAGTTTAGTGCGTTGCTTGAGGGCTAGTGTCGATTGCGCGCTTGGCGTACTCTGATTTGATCATCGGTGTTGAATGCAGATTCTGTATAGAGCTCGTCCGCATGATTGTGTTGTGGATTTGCGGCTGCCGTACTTCGCGCTGTCTGTTTTTCCCTCAATGACTCATCCTGATTCAATTTGGGCGCTACGCCATCCATGGCTCCGCTCGTCACAAGCACCGCGAAGCACTCGTTGACTATTCGTGTTGCTTGCTGATTTCGCGTAAAATTCGTTTTTGTGATGCGCTAGAGAATGGCGTGGCAATTGACTGTAGGAGAGAGTTTATTCTCGATGCGGTCTAACGGACAACATTATGGGTTTACAGTTGCCATAGATGTGCGTCTCGCCTGCAAAGAGAGATTGACTATTTTCTTTAGCTTTAGTGACTTAGGAGGCATTGCTGGTGCGAGTCAGTTTGGGGCGTCATAGGCGCTGGTTGCGCTGGGCTGGCTTGGGCTTGCTGCTTTGTTGTGGGTTACTGTGGCTGGCCGATCTGCTTGATCCTTTACCTTTACCCAAAGATGATATGGCGCGGGTGGTGTTGGCGCAGGATGGTACGCCGTTGTGGCGCTTTGCTGACCATAATGGCGTGTGGCGTTACCCCATACGGATTGATCAAGTCTCACCCTATTATATTGAAGCGTTGCTGGGCTACGAAGACCGTTGGTTTTATCAGCATCCGGGGGTTAATCCATTATCGATTGCGCGTGCGGCTTGGCAAAACCTGCGTGATGGGCAGATCGTCTCAGGCGGCAGTACTTTGTCGATGCAAGTGGCGCGTTTGCTTGATCCGCATCCTCGAACGCTGCGCGGAAAGTTGCGCCAAGTCTGGCGTACTGTGCAGTTGGAGTGGCATTTATCTAAAGACGAAATTCTCACCTTATATCTCAATCGCGCACCGTTTGGCGGCACTCTCGAGGGTGTTGCTGCAGCGAGCTGGGCGTACTTAGGGAAGTCGCCAAAGCGCTTAAGTCGAGCGGAAGCGGCGTTATTAGCGGTATTACCACAAGCGCCGAGTCGTTTACGTCCTGATCGGCATCCGCAGCGTGCGCAGGCCGCGCGCGATAAAATCTTGCAGCGTTTAGGCCACTTTACTGTGTGGCCGCAAGCGGCAATTAATGATGCCTTGCAAGAGCCTGTTTGGTTAGCGCCGCGTCATGAGCCTGCGTTAGCACCGTTGCTGGCGCGACGTTTAAATCACGCCAAGAGTCCTGCGGTGATTGCAACCACTATCGATGCCAGCTTGCAGCGCCGTTTGGAAGATCTGCTGCTTGGTTGGCGTGCGCGTTTACCAGAGCGCACTTCGGCAGCAATTATTGTGGTTGAGCATGACAGCATGGCCGTGCAGGCGTATTTAGGTTCGTTGGATATTCAAGATACCCAGCGTTTTGGTCATGTTGATATGGTGCAAGCGGTGCGCTCGCCGGGTTCGACGCTGAAACCTTTTTTATACGGGCTGGCGCTGGATGAAGGTTTAATTCATTCTGAGTCTTTACTGCAAGATGTACCGCGTCATGCGGGTGATTATCGTCCTGGTAATTTCTCACAAGGCTTCAGTGGTCCGGTGGCAGCCAGTCAGGCGTTATCACGCTCGCTGAATTTGCCGGTGGTGCAGTTGCTGGAAGTGTACGGTCCAAAACGTTTTGCCGGGGAACTGCGTAATTCTGGCGTTCCGCTATTGTTACCTAGAGGTGCGCAGCCAAACTTGGCTATGATCTTGGGTGGTGTGGGTACGCGTTTAGAGGATGTAGTCAGCGGCTTTAGCGCTTTTGCACGGCAGGGCAAGGTGGCGCAGTTGCGTTTTCAGCCGCAGCAAAGATTGCAAGAAAAGCCACTGATGTCAGCTGGAGCGGCTTGGATAGTGCGGCGCATTTTATCCGGACAGCGCAGGCCAGATCTGGATCCGCGTGCGCAGTTGGTCGAGCGTGCGCCTTTGGCTTGGAAAACCGGCACCAGCTATGGCTTTCGTGATGCGTGGGCGGTGGGTGTCAGTTCGCGCTATTTAATTGGGGTATGGATTGGTCGTCCCGATGGCACACCGGTGCCTGGGCAGTTTGGTTTGGCTTCGGCCACGCCATTGCTGTTGCAAGTGCATGATGTGCTGAATCATCGTGATCGCCAGAGTGGTAAGCGGGTCGTGGCTGATCCTCAGCCTGCTAGCGTGGGCGTCGCGGCAATTTGTTGGCCGCTCGGGCAAGTGCTACCGCGCAGCGATGACAATTGCCGGCGGCTGCGTTTTGCTTGGACGTTGAATGGCACCATTCCACCAACTTTAAGCATGGGGGAGCCGTTTAGCAGTGAATTGCAATCGTTAATTTGGCTCAATGCGCGCGGTTTGCGTGTAGCCAAAGACTGCCCAGGCGCACACGCGCAGCGCATTGCTTTGTGGCCGGCCGCGTTAGAACCTTGGTTGCCGTTGGCGGAGCAACGACGTACGCGTTTAGCACCGATTGACCCAACTTGCCCTCCACCTGTAGCGCTGCATAGCGAGCCCATCCAAATTGTTGGTGTCAGTCAAGGCGACCGTTTGCAGCGTGCGGGCCCACAAAGCAGTGACTTGAACGTACGTTTCTCTAGCTTGGGCGGCAGTGCAAAACAGTGGTGGTATCTCAATGGTCGACCATTGTTAAGTACTCAGGATGGAGAGGGTTTTGATCATATTTTTAGCCAACCAGGGCTTTATCAACTCAGTGTGCTCGATGAGGCCGGGCAAACCGGTTCAGTGCAATTCTCTGTGGTCGACTGATGGTCTGCCAGTCAGGTGCTGCCTTGTGATAAACTGCGCGCATCAAATTTATTGCTTGGTCTCGATTGTTTAATCGCGCCGCGCATCGCCCTGTCTTTTATATTTATGAATTCTTAAAACTATGTCCTTAGCTCAGTATCACCTTGAACTACTCAGCCCTGCGCGCGATGCCATGATTGCCAAAGAGGCCATTTTGCACGGCGCTGACGCGGTGTATATCGGTGGGCCAAGCTTTGGCGCACGGCATAATGCCAGTAACAGCCTGAGTGATATTGCTGAGTTAGTGGAGTTTGCTCATGTGTTTCATGCCAAGGTGTTTGTCACCATCAATACCATTTTGCATGATAACGAGCTAGAACCGGCACAACAGCTTATTTGTCAGTTGTATGAAGCCGGTGTAGATGCAGTGATTGTGCAAGATCTAGGCGTGATGGAAATGGATCTGCCACCGATTGAACTGCATGCCAGTACGCAGACGGATATTCGCACCCTTGAGAAAGCCAAGTTTCTTTCGCAAGTCGGCTTTTCACAGTTGGTGTTAGCCCGTGAGCTGAACCTGCAAGAAATCCGTAAAATCAGTCAAAGTGTGGATTCTGCGATTGAGTTCTTTATTCATGGCGCGCTGTGTGTGGCTTTTTCTGGTCAGTGCAATATTTCTCACGCACAAACTGGACGCAGCGCTAACCGTGGTGATTGCTCGCAAGCTTGCCGTTTACCCTATACCTTGAAAGACGATCAAGGCCGCGTGGTGGCTTATGACAAGCACTTATTGTCGATGAAAGACAATAATCAAAGCGCCAATTTACGCGATTTAGTCGATGCTGGTGTGCGTTCCTTTAAGATTGAAGGGCGCTACAAAGATATGAGTTATGTGAAAAACATCACTGCGTATTATCGTCAGCAATTGGATGAGATCTTGCTTGAACGTCCTGAACTAGCCCGTTCCTCCAGTGGTTTTACCGAGCACTTTTTTGCGCCTGATCCGGATAAAACCTTTCACCGTGGCAGCACCGATTATTTTGTCAGCGACCGTAAAATTGATATCGGTGCGTTTGATTCGCCAAAATTTATCGGCTTGCCGGTGGGCGAGATCTTAGGCATTGGTAAAAATGATATCAGTGTACAAACCACTGAGCCTTTGGCCAATGGTGACGGTTTAAACGTTTTATACAAGCGTGAAGTGATTGGCTTTCGTGCCAATACCGTGCAGCAAGTGTGCGAGTATGAGCAAGACGGCCAGATGATTCGTCAGTACCGTGTGGTGCCCAATGATATGCGTGCCGAGTTAAAAGAGCTGCGCCCACCGTATCAATTGAACCGCAATATGGATCATAACTGGCAGCAAGCGCTGCAAAAGAAATCTTCTGAGCGTCGAGTGTTGGTGGATTGGCAGGTGCGGTTGGATGAGCAACAACTGACTTTGACCGCGACCAGTGATGAGGGGGTGAGTGTGAGCGTGCAGCAACTTGGCCCGTTCACTGTCGCTGATGATGGTAAGCAAGCGATTGCGCAAATCAAAGATACCCTGAGTAAACTGGGTACGACGATTTATCATGCGCAGAACATTAATGTGCAGGCTGAGCAAGCGTGGTTTGTGCCGAACTCTCAGTTGAAAACGCTGCGCCGTGATGCGATTGCAGCGCTGACGGTTGCTCGCGTAGCGGTCCATCCAAAAGGGTCTCGTAAACCGGTGAGTGATCCGGCGCCGGTGTATCCAGAGTCGCACTTGACCTTCTTGGCGAATGTTTACAATGAAAAAGCTCGCGCGTTTTACCATCGCTATGGTGTACAGCTGATTGATGCAGCGTATGAAGCCCACGAAGAAGCCGGTGATGTGCCAGTGATGATCACTAAGCACTGTTTACGTTTCTCGTTTAATTTGTGTCCAAAGCAAGCCAAAGGTGTTACTGGAGTGCATACCAAAGTCAGCGATATGCAGTTGATCCATGGTGATGAAGTGCTCACTTTGAAGTTTGATTGCAAGCCGTGTGAGATGCACATCATTGGTAAGATGAAAGGCCATATTCTTAATATGCCGCAGTTGGGTAGCGCAGAATTTAACGCGGGTATCGTTGGTCATATCAGTCCTGAAGATTTGCTGAAAACCATCAAGCGTTAAGTCTGTGCTTGCATCGTTTGGCTGGCTGGCTGGTGCGGTGCATGTCGTACTTCGGGGCAGGTGTTTATCCGTCGATGAACCCATCCCGGGTTCAACTCCGGCGCTCGCCATCCTTGGCTCGCTTAGCACACCCACCCCGAAGTACTCGTTAACCATTTGCAGTGCTAGCACTATTGCAGTTTCAATCATCTATACAGGTTTACACGTGTTACAGACCAATAGAACTGCATAGATTTATGCAAAATGATGGCTTTAAAAGCGTCATACGCCAAATCCGCCAACAACATCATTGATCAATGAGTACCTTGTGAGTGTCGCGACTAGCGGAGTCATGGATGACGTAGCCCCGAATCGGGTCAGGATGACCCGTTGAGGGAACAGCGATACTCACAAGGTGCGGCATGCACCTATCGTCCTTGCTACTGTGCTGTGCTAAAAACGATAAACCTGTGCACACCGTACTTCGGGGCAGGTGTTAATCCGTCGATGAACCCATCCTAGGCTCAACTCCGGCGCTCGCCATCCCCGGCTCGCTCAGCACACTGACCCCGAAGCACTCGTTGATCGTTTGCGTTGTGAGCACTATTGCAGTTCCAGTTAGCTGTGAAGATCTTGAGCTATCCAGAGTTTTTTTAAAGAGCCGAGCTCAGCACTTGCAGACAACATCACTGATCAATGAGTACCTTGCTTGTGTCGCGACGAGCGAGCCACGGATGGTGAGCGCCCGAATGGGGTCAGGATGACCCGTTGAGGGAAAAGCGACATGAGCGAGGTACGACATGCGCACATCTGATTTGCTTTTATCCCTCAGCGCTCACCTAACGTTTTCGAAGGTGCAAAATTATTGTACTCTTAGCCGCCTAAACACTTGGGTGCAGCACAGCACTGCTGACTTAAAACGGAGTTAATGGCATCCCTATGTCCCACTTGCTACGCATCATCATGATCCATGGTCATCTCGACGGTATTGTTGAACTCGCGCTCGATGGCCACACCAACATCTGCGGAACCAACGCATCAGGGAAAACCACACTCCAGCGCCTGATTCCGGTATTTTATGGCGAACGGCCCAACAACGTCGTGCCGAAAACCCGTAAGAAATTCGACCAATACTACTTGCCACACAGCAACGCCTATTTGATTTACGAATACCGTCGCGAAGCCGGCACGGTGTGCCATGTGGCCATTACGCGCAAAAAAGATGATGGCGTCAGCTACCGCTTTATCAATGCCGCTTACAGCCCAGAGTTGTATCTAAACAGTGATGCGCAAGACAAACTGCAAGCCTACAGCTACCAAGAGTTCACCGCAGGTTTACGCCAGCGCGGCATTGATAGCTCGCACCGCATCGACACCATCAGCGAATACCGCAGCATCATCCAAAATGACTTCAGCTTACTGACCGGCAGCTTGCCGCGTGCAGAATCGACGCGCTTAAGACAAACCGCCTTGCGCTATAGCCTCGCCGAAAGCCCGCACCGCCTGCGCCATATCGAAAAGCTGGTGTCAGCCGTGCATGCCAAAGAAGGCAAAATGGACACCCTGAAAACCATGCTCGCAGCGATTTTCGAGGATGAGGGTGTGGCGCTGCCAACCACGCGTATTAAAGGTGCGCAAGTGCGCGAATGGGTACAGCAAGTGCGCCAATCACGGCGTCTCAGTGGCTTAAAAAATGACATCGTCGGCTTAAGTAAACAAGTTGATAGCCTCAATGCCACCGAGCAAACCCTTTGGCAGTTGCAACCCTTGTTGTTAAAAGATGCCAACCAGCTTGAGCGTCACTGCGCTGATCAAGATGCTGAGATTAAAAAATCCAAGCGTGATCTGGCCTTGCAAGAAGAGCAGTATGAGAATCAGCGCCACACATTAAACAGCCAGCACAGCCAAGTCAGCAGTGATCTTGCTCAGGTCGAAGTCGACCTCAATGACATTGAATTGCGCCATGAGACATTTATTCAGGCGGACATGCAAGGCCTTGAGCAATCCGTCAATCAGCTGCCAGAGTGGCGCGCTAAACGTGATGAACTGGCGACTCACTTACAACTGTTACGTGAAGCCGAAGGCGGCTCCAGACAGCGCTTTGAGTCTCGCAAGCTGGAGCTTTCTGAGCAGCTCAATGAGTTTGTCGAAAAAATCAGTCATCAGCAGCAAAAAATCCGTAATGACGAACAAGAACTGCGGGCGCAGCAGGCGCAACAGCAACGTCTACTGGAACAAGAGCACCAGCAGCAACGTCAGCTATTACACGATGAGTTTCAAAATAAGCACACCGCCATTATTGAGCAGCAAGCTGAGGTCAAAGCACGTTTAGCCGTTGGCTTGCTGACCGCTGAAGAACAGCAGGATCTAGACGCAGAACAAGCGCGAGTTGACGATGTACAGCTGCAACTGTCCAACCAAAGCGATGCTGTTGAACGCCTGCGCGAAGAGTATGAACGCTGCAAAACCCAGCAAGATCAACATCTCGAAGAGATTAAAGCCCAGCGTAAAACTCTGCGCAGTGCCGAACAGCGTTATCAACAACTCAAGCTGCAACAAGCACCGACACCGGGTAGTTTGCGCCATTTTTTACAGCAGCAATTACCGGGCTGGCAGCACAGTGTTGGTAAAGTCATTCGTGAAGATTTACTTGAGCGCACGGATCTTGCGCCAAACCTGACTGCAGCGGCAGCCAGTGACGCTAATCCAGCGCACACCCTTGAGCAGCAGCTGTTTAACATTCGTTTAGATTTAGCCGTGATTGATCTGCCGGGTTACGCGCAAGATGATCAAGCTTTATTAGCCGCGATCGAGCAAGCACTCGCTCAGGTGCGCAGCATTGAGCAGCAATTAGCTGGCTTAGAAGAAGTACAGAAAACCCTGAATGCCAATGCTGAACTGCAAAACGATCTGTTGCATAAAGCGCGGCAAACCCGTGAGCGTTACAATAATGATCTGCGTTTTGCCCGTGAGGCACGCCAGCGTTTAATTGAGCGTTATCAGCAAGTACAGCAGCAGCGCAAACAGGCTCTGCAAGAGCAGCAGCAACAGCTGACTAAGCAATTGGACGCGTTAAAAAGCCAACAAAAAAATGCCCTGCACGAGCGTGATAGTGCGTTCCATGAAATGCTCTTAGAGTATCAAGCCGACTGGCAGCAAGCTGTGCAAGTATTGCTCGATCAAATTGAGCAGCATACAAAAAATATCACCGCCAAGCGCCGCGAAACCGAGCAGCAAGTGCATGAGTTGCAAATTGCTTTGGAGCGCGAGCTGCGCGAGCAGGGCATTGACCCAGAAAAACTTAAAGACATTGAGCAGCGCCTAAAAGCTATTCGCCAGCAAGTCACTGAGACTGAGCAGCGCCGTGATGAGTTGGATGATTACCGCAACTTTATGCGGGTTGACTGGCAGTTGCGTAAACCTGATTTATTGGGGCAAGAACATCTGCTCAAACAGCAGAAAATTGATTTGGCCGAGCAGTTAGCTGCGCACAAACAACAGTTTTTAGATCAGCAAAAAAATGCTTTGTTAGTGATTAAAGGTTGTGAGCAGCAATTGGATCAGCAGCGTCAGTTACGCGATCAAGTATTGCCGTTATTGAAGCAGCTGGAACAGTTTCCAATGCCACACGAGCCGCTTGAACCCGAGACGGACAGCCGAACCGGCGATTGTGCTGAACGGATTGAGCGCGCGCGCCGAGCTCTGCAAGAAAAGCAGCAGTTGGATCTGCGTCTTAAAAATAATCTACAACTGTTTGAGCGCGAACTGCTCAAAGAAGCGACGGTCAGCTTTACCGATATGTGGGCTAGCCAACAGCAACACTTGGGCTTTACCCCAAGCCCGCAAGCCTGCTTGGCTGCGTATCAAGACATGCTGCAAATTCTGCAAGATCAACAACTGAATTTGTTGGCGCAAGGGCGTAACTACGGCGCAGATCTGCAAGGTTTCTTTACTGTGTTCAGTGATTTGAATCGCCGTATCAGCGCGCAAAGCCGTCGTTTAAGCGAAGAAGTCACTGAAGAATTTGTGCTTGAAGGCATTACTAAATCAGAAGTGCGGATCCAGTCCACTATCGACGAGTTGGGCTTTTGGAAGCCGCTGAAAGACTTTGCCAAGCTCTACGCGGCGTGGGAGCAAGATGCTGAGCGTTTACCCAATGATGCTTATTTAGATGCCTTAAGTGCGGTGGCTGACTTATTGCGCAGCGACCAGCAGTTTACCTTTGAGAGCTTGCTGCGCCTCGAATTGCATCTGAATGAAGGTGGCGCTGATTTAGTCATCCGTAATGACCGCCAACTGCTCGAGTCGTCCAGTCACGGCATGGCCTATTTGATTCTGTGTAAGTATCTGCTGGCCTTTACTCGACTGTTACGCGGCAAGGCACAAGTGACCATTCACTGGCCGATTGATGAGATTGGCACCTTGGCTTATCACAACGTCGAGAAGCTGTTCAAAGCCTGTGAAAACAACAATATCTTTATTGTTGGCGCATTCCCCAACCCAGAATCCGATGTGTTGACCTTGTTTAAACATCGCTATTTGATTGAAAAAGACAACCGTAAAGGCGCACACAGCCAGCTTAAACGGATTGAACCAAAGCTCAGCCGCTTGGCGCAACGCTTACAAGAACGCCGTGAGGAGATTGCGCCATGATGATGCAGCACAGTTATTTATTGGAACAGTTACTCGCGGGCGGATTTATTTGTGAAGTGACTGACAGCGAAGCATTTCGCCAGTTAAACAATGAAGACACGCGCGCCGCTTTTGATCAGTATTTGCGCCCGCTCAACCGCCGTTTAGCCAGCAACCCTGAAGGCAGTGTGTGGTTTTTGGCCTGGCGAGAATTAACTCAGCCACTGCGCGAGCAACTGTCGCAGCAGTTTAAAGACACCCTCGACAGTTTGATCCCGATGCTCAAACTGTTGCAGTTGGCGCAAGAAACCCTAGGCCATGAAAATGTACTGACCGCTAACGATATTCTTAATCGCCATGAGATGGCTGCGCGTATTGAAAATAACCCAAGCCTGCGCGAACAATTGCATGGGCTGGCGCAAACGCGTTTTTTCCAGTCGCAGAGTGAAGATGTAGCAGGGCAGCTCAAGCAAGTGTTTGAGCGTTTGCGCAGTCACGGCTACCTGCATCAACCCCATAAAGATCGCCATCATTATCTGGTGACGGGAAAAATTGATTATTTGATTGATCTAACCCGCTTTATTCGTGAAGAAGAAAACATTCAGATTGAAGAGGAGCGCGTGCCCAATCAAGAGGACCTGCTCGCATGAGTACCCTCGATTACCACAGTGAAGCGGTCAAGCAAGGTATTGAACGTTTAAAGCTGCTCGGCAAGCACAGTGACGTACTGATGCAAAACTACTATGGCGTGGCGCTGGATGAAGTGGCAGTGGGTGCGCGGGCGATTAATCAGTTGCTGGATGCGCATATTCTGTGGCGGCCTGATGAAGAGTCAGGTCTGAAGCTCAGCGATCCAGTGCGCGAGATGATTGTGCATCTGATTGCCGATGAGCAGCGCCGTAAGGTCAATGCCGATATTGCTGATTTTCTGGTGAATATCCGCCGCTTGGTGGGCAAAATTAACGAAGCTGAACAAAAAGGCAATTACCAAGGCAGCGTTTATTTACAGACGCAACTGACTCAGGAAGTGGATGACCTCAACAGCCGTATCGCCACGGGAATCGACAGCTTATGGAATCGTCTTAACAACGATTTTGCTTTTGTTAACACTGTGCAAGAAAAGATTGATGAGAACGAAAAAGCGCACAACGAAGTGCTGCGTTGGTTGGATGGTTTAGAGCTGATCAACTTTGCTGAGTTGATTGCGTTTGCCGGCAGTAATGGTGGTTTACGCCACATCTTAGTGCGTCAATTGCAAGGCCAAGTCAGTGGGCACTTTAGTAGTTTGCGTGAAGTGCAAAGCCGGCTGAATGAGTTGATGGCGCGTTTTCGTCAGCAGCAAGCGCGTAATCTGTTGGTGCGTGGCATGTTGCAGTTCTTTCAGCAAAAACCCAACTTTCAACCCGCAGATTATGCCCAGCGTAGCCAGGTGGTTGATCTGCTCAACCAAGCTGCGCCGTTGCAGCCGAGTG
This sequence comes from Pseudomonas sp., assembly GCA_034006605.1. Lineage (GTDB taxonomy): Bacteria > Pseudomonadota > Gammaproteobacteria > Pseudomonadales > Pseudomonadaceae > Denitrificimonas. Next base: position 30,066 of record JAVESM010000012.1, read on the forward strand.
TCTCGATTGCGTTAGATCGTCAGCGTGATAGCCAAGATATGCAGCAGATCTTGGCACAATTACCTGCACGTCAGCAGCAGGATGCTGATGCGCTGGATATTGCTCAGCCGGTCACCCGACAAGATGAGGCAATGGTGTTGGCTAAACGTCGAGCCTTGCATGAAGATGTGGTGTCGTTTTATTTATATGTCTTGGATCAGCAGCAACAGCAAAGCGCACTTGAATATCTGCTGAGTACGGAGCTGAGTTGGGATCCGGAAATCTGGCTGTATCAAGTGATTGCTGAGTTCCAAGGGTTATCTATTGCTGAGAAACAAGCCTTTCACTTGCAATATACCCAGCACAAAGCAGGGCCGTTTAATGATCTGCAGATCATTGCTGATGTGCAATTGCAGGTATTGAGTCAAGGCATGCGCGCATGAGTGTCGATTTAGCGCTGGGTGTACGCAAGGTTTTACAGCGCGTAAAAACACAGCTGCAAAAAGAGCAGCAGGTCGAGCGCGCTGCTAAGCTCGTGAGCATGCAGCAGTTGCAGGCTTGGTGTGATCGTCATGAGTTGGCCAGTAGCGGCTGGTTTGCAGCTAAGGTGGTCAGCTTTGATCACGAGGTTATCCAGGCGATAGAGCAGACTTTAAGTGAGCTGGGTTTGGCTGGGATAGAGGTTGATTTCAGTCAGCAAGACCGTTTTGCACAAAGTGACAGTGGTGCCGCTGAATATAAAAGTGCAGGTTTGGCGCCAATGGAAAAACGCGTGTTAATGGCGCAAGCCAACTGCGGCGCCTATTTCCCAGAGTGGGTCACCGAAGCACCGAGCCAGTGGGTGATGGATGTTGACTGGCAAACCTTGCAATTAAATCAGTTTGCGGACCTTGTGGTGGTGGAAAATCGCGATGCGTTTTACCAGTATTTTGCTTTGCATCCACAGCGTTATACATTGCCCGAACAGGCTTTAAATGCGTTGGTGATTTACCGCGGCGATGGCGACGAAAGTAAAGGCTGTAAAGCCTTATGTGAAGCGTGCGTATTGGCCGGTAAAAACCTGATTTACTTTGGTGATTATGACAGTGCTGGGCTTAATTTCGCCGTCAATGGTGGCTATAGCCACGTGATGCTAGCGCTACATGAATACCTGCTAGAGCAGGCCAATGATATCGCTCAGGACGCCAAGCAAATTCATTTGGCGCAGAGTGTCAGCGCTTTTGCTCAGCAACTCGCCGCTGATGACCCATTGCAAGCGTTGTTGATGCATAACGTACAAAAGCAAAAGGGCTTAAGGCAGCAATCCTTTAAAGGCGCTTTGCAAATCGTGCCGATTAAGCGAAGTAAGGTTTTGGTGTGATCCGGAGGTCCTGACGGCTTCAATCGCCTACAGCATAGCCTATGTTTAGCGCCGGCTAGAGATTTTGACTAAATAGCCGCCCTCAAAGCGCAAGAAATAATACATGCCGCCTTTCGGCCCATAGGTCCACTCTTCTACGTGCACTTCGTAGCTGTGCCCATACTCATTGATCAGTTGCTTATAACCCAGATGCGCTTGATCGGTTGGTGCGCCACACTTATTGCTCACTTCATAGGTGCTGGCATGCAGGCTGACTAACGCGCTATTACAGCGGAATGTTGAAGCGGCGCTCGCAGGGGCTGCCACGCTCGCCAGCAGTAGTGCACAGGCGAGATAACGCCCTTTATTGATCACGCTGGCTCTCAATGTTGGTCAAGCGATTACCTTCAAACCGTAAAAAGTGGTACATGCCATTATTTGGGCCATAGACCCATTCTTGGATGTGCAATTCACGGTGATTGTATTCGCCAATTGTGTAGCCGATTGTCTCGCGTGCGATGGGTTCACCGCATTTCTTTAAGACCTGAAAAGATCGATCGCCTAAACTGACCAATTGACTGCCGCAGCGAAAAGTACTGGCTAAGCTGCTTGCGCTGGTCACACTGAGTAACAGACATAGAACAATACGGATTAAGTTTTTCATCACATACTTCCTAAGTGTAGGGTGCTAATCACGCCGGCTTGGGTGCTGGCTTTAGCGCTGCTGACATCAATTAAGTAGATCCGTTCGGCGTCAAGTTGCGCCTGTTCAATCAAATATACTTTAATGCTATTGGCGCGCGCTTGCGCTAAACGGCGTAGACCTAAAGAGCTCTGTGCATAACTGTTGAGTACCGCGTCACGCATCTGCTGTGCACGCTGCGCCTTATCTAAATCAGCCCATTCTGCTGGAGGCTGCTGTTTGAGCTGGCTACGATAGATGCCTTCGAGCAAGGCTGCGTGCGCACTTTCCGGGACGTCTAGGGCCTCCTTCGTTGACTCAATTTTGCCGCCGCGACGCTGTAAAATACTGTACCAAGCGTTTTGATAGGCTGTGTTTAGACGCGCTTCAGCGAGGAAAGGACCGTCTACTTCAGCCCAGCTGCTACCTTCAACTTCTAAACGTAATTGCGGACGCTCTTTTAACGCCAATGCTAGCGTATCGAGGTTTTTTGCAGCTTGCGTACTGAGCATAAAATCGCCAGGTGAAAACACCACTTCACTCAGCTCTTGGGCATTGCCGTTGGCTAAGCCAGCAATGAAGTTAAACGGCGCCGCTACTGCACGAGTCACCAGATTACGTAAGGTCTGCCAGACAATCGGTGCAACTTTAAACTCAGGGTTATTGAGATCGCCTTGGATCGGTAGCTCTATAGCAATTTGGCCTTTACGGTCCTTCAGCAAAGCAATCGCTAAACGCACCGGCAGGTCGACTGCATCAGGGCTGTCGACGCGCTCACCGAGCTGCAGTTGTTCAAGCAGCAGTTGGTTGGTCGCGTTGAGTTTGCCGTCATTAATTTGGTAGTGCAGGTTTAAATTTAAGCGGCCTTTTTGAATGCGATAACCTGCAAACTTGCCCGAATAAGGGGTCAGCGTGGTCAGTTCTACATGTTTAAAGGCGGTGGCAATATCAAGTTGTTTGAGTGGATCAAACGGCATCAGGCTGCCTTTGATGGTCACGGGCGCATAACGGTCAACATTGCCTTTAATGTCCACTTTAGCAACACTCTTGGCTTGGTTATCTAGTGTGCCGATTTGCCCATTGAGTTGCTGAATCGCCGTAGCAAAGTTTGGGGTAAGGCTAAAGTCAGCGAAGTTAGCTGAACCGTCTTTGATGTTAATTGCGCCAATATGCAGAGCGAATTCAGGACTGTCGGTTTTTACTGTCGCCGCGGGTTTATTCGGTTGCGGGATGATCAGCTCACTGATATTGGTGGTCAGGTTCTCATTGATAATAAAGCGCACATACGGCTGTTGCAGTACCAGCTTCTGAATAAACAGCTTTTGTTGTTGTAAACCGTATTGCACACCGCTGATATCAACCGTTTGCCACTTTAAAAGATCCCGTTGGTGCAGGCTGTCACGAAGATGCAGTTGATTGATGGCGGCATCACCTTGCACGTTCAGTTGTAGATTGTCTAAGTCGCTGATCTGTAGTTTAAGGGCGCTACTCAGTAAACCGCTGCGCAGCTCTAAATGCGCGTAAGGCGTAATCCACGCTTGTGCAGGGCGTAAATCGAGATCATGGCTATTGACAGTCATATCGACTTTTAATGGCTGCAAGAGGATTTGCGCGCGACTGCTGAGTTGCCCTTGCTCGCCCACTTGCGTATCCAGTTCGGCACTAAAAGGTGTGCTTGCTTGGCTGTCGAAATCTTTGATGTGTAGATTAAAGTTAGATAATTGCAATGCCAGCGGTTCGCTACGGCTGTTGTCAGTAAGGTGAAACTGCTGTTTGAGCAGCTCGGCTTGTTTGACCACAATATGCCATGCGGGTTTTTCTTCTGCGCTAGCAGGTGCGTTGTTCTCTGTATCAGTTTGCTTGGCAGGTGCAGGATGGGCGCTGCTGGTCGATTTTTTTGCGGGTGTATTGGGCAGCAGTTTTTCCCAGTTACTCACCCCCGCTTTATCAATGTCTGTCCAGACCATCAGCTTGCTACTGCTGGCTTTACCAATCTGCAGTGCTTGTGCAGTCAGATCAAACTGCGTATCACTGATGCTTAGTTGTTCTAAACGTACTACAGGTTTGTTTTGCTGCTCCAGCGCTAATGCCTCTAACTGTACGCTAAGCTGGCTGGCTTTAACTTGTAAGCTGGGCGTCAACTGCAGTTCGTAGTGTGTATCAAGGCTTAAACGACCATCACTGATCTGTGCAGTAAAATACTCACGTACATATGGCCACCAGCTCTTTAATTCTGCGTTTTGCAGTTGCAGATGGCCTTGTGAGGCCAGTGGGCTGATACTGAGATCGCCTTGCCATTGCAGTTGTGTACCATCGCTGGCTTGCGCTCGCAGCTGTAAATTGCTGTTGCTATCAGGGCGTGTATCAAAATTATTTAAGGTGATATTGAGATCAGCAATGCTGACATCGACAGGCTCTTGTTGGCGTTGATCATTAAAACGCAGACGGCCTTGCTGCAGTTGCAGTTGATCAATCAGTACCGCGAGAGCTGCGCTTTTAGGTGTGTCCGGTTCAGCAGATGCTTCAGGCAGTTTGAACAATTGACTGAGATTGAGCTCACCTTGTGGGTTAAAAATAATTTGTCCGCTCGGCTCGACGAGTTGCACATCCTGTAGATGGAGGGTTTTACTCCAGAGGCTGTCGTAAGCAAGTTTGCCATACAGATGCTGTAGGCTGAGTTGCGGATCATCGGCTGCACCTATTTGAAAGTTCCAGGCAAACAGCTCAAGGGTGAATGGATTAAATTCCAAACGATGCAGGTGCGCGGGGCTGTTGGCATAGATGCCTAATTGCTGATTGATGACTTTCAAGGCGATGCTTGGCACCAGTAGAAAACCGAGCCAGCTATAAACAGCAAGGCCACTCAATAGGGTAACGACTAGGCGCTTTAAACCTTTGGACATCACTGCGGCTCCTCAAATCAGCGGTATCTACAGGGTATGCTACATACGGCAGAGCAGTAGACAGGTGTTATAGGTTGATCACATAACAGCAGTGCAGAAAGATGACTTTTGTTGTGTTGTGGCGTCGACTCAAGACTAGACTGCGTCGACGCCACGACAGCTTAACGCAGTTTAGCGTTCAATCGCTAATGCCACGCCTTGACCGCCACCAATACATAACGTGGCGAGGCCTTTTTTGGCATCGCGACGGATCATTTCGTGGACCAGCGAGACCAAAATACGGCAGCCTGATGCACCAATCGGGTGACCGATGGCAATTGCGCCGCCATTCACGTTAATTTTATCAGTATCCCAACCCAGCTCTTGATTGACGCTTAAAGATTGCGCAGCAAAGGCTTCGTTGGCTTCAATCAAGTCAAGGTCAGCAATGGTCCAGCCTGCTTTACTTAAACATTTCTGCGTTGCGGCGACAGGGCCGATCCCCATAATGCTTGGATCCACGCCGGCATTGGCGTACGCAACAATGCGTGCTAATACAGGTAGGCCAAGCGCTTGAGCTTTTTCGGCACTCATCAGCATCACGGCGGCAGCGCCATCGTTCAGACTGGAGGCGTTACCGGCAGTGACGCTGCCATCTTTTTTGAAAGCCGGACGCAATTTAGCTAATGATTCAGCGGTTGTACCGGCACGTGGTTGCTCGTCGGTATCAAAAATAACCGGATCACCTTTGCGCTGAGGGATGCTCACTGGGGTGATTTCATCAGCAAAGCGACCTGCGGCAATGGCTGCAGTGGCTTTTTGTTGAGATGCGGCAGAAAATGCATCTTGCTGTTCGCGGGTTAAATTGTATTTTTCTGCAAGATTTTCTGCCGTGATACCCATATGGATATCATTGAATGCATCCCACAGGCCGTCTTCAATCATAGTGTCGACCACTTTAGCGTGTCCCATGCGCAGACCGGTGCGTGCGCCAGGCATCACGTAAGGCGACAAGCTCATATTTTCTTGGCCGCCGGCGATGATCACCTCGGCATCGCCACAGCGAATGGCTTGTGTGGCTAAGTGCAGTGCTTTTAAACCTGAACCACAGACTTTGTTTAAGGTGAACGCAGGGGTGCTAAAGGGCAAGCCGGCTTTGATTACTGTTTGCCGTGCAGGATTTTGCCCGCTACCCGCGGTCAGTACTTGGCCGAGAATCACTTCATCGATTTGCTCAGCAGCTACGCCGCTTTGCGCCAGCAGGCTACGAACCACAATGGCACCTAACTCGGGGGCGGGAATGTTGGCTAAACTACCTTGAAAGCTACCGACGGCGGTGCGTGTGGCGGCAACAATGACAACTTCATGCATACAGTACATCCTTTGGCTGAGGGTTACAGAACACTGATAAAAGCCATTTTTATTTTATTTATCAGTGTCTTACAGAGATCTTTAGTGTTTGCCCGACTGTTACAACTTAGCCGCGGTGGCGATTTCTAAAGAAGTTAATTAAACCTTGGGTTGACGCATCGGTAGTGTCGGCTGGCGCTTGTCCAGTGAGACGTTGATAGACATCTTCACCGAGTGCTTTACCTAATTCGACACCCCATTGATCAAAGGCGTTAGTGCCCCAGATGACGCTTTGTACAAAGACTTTATGTTCATACAGCGCAATCAACGCACCGAGACGATGCGGACAAATACGCTCCACCACTAAGGTGTTGCTTGGCCGATTGCCAGGGATCTCTTTGTGTGGCGCTAAGCGCTGGACTTCACTTTCATTGAGGCCTTTGTCACGTAATTCTTGCGCGGCTTGTGCTCGGCTTTTGCCTTGCATTAAGGCTTGGCTTTGCGACAAGCAATTGGCATACAGCCACTGATGGTGGTCGGCAATTTGATTGTGGCTGACCACTGGCACGATAAAGTCAGCAGGTACCAATAACGTTCCTTGGTGCAATAACTGGTGGTAGGCATGTTGGCCATTGCAGCCCACACCGCCCCAAATCACTGAGCCACTGGGGTAGGTTAAAGGTGAGCCATCTTGGCGTACATGTTTACCGTTGGACTCCATGTCGAGCTGTTGTAAATGCTGGGTGAAATTACGCAGGTAATGGTCATAGGGTAGAATGGCATGACTTTGTGCGTGCCAAAAATCACTGTACCAAATCCCCAGCATCGCCATGATAACCGGCATGTTCTCCGCGAACGGTGCGTTTTGGAAGTGCTGATCCATACTCCAGGCGCCGGCCAATAACTCTTTAAAGTTGGACATGCCAATCGACAGGGCGATGGGTAGGCCAATCGCCGACCATACCGAGTAGCGTCCGCCGACCCAATCCCAAATGGGTAAGATGTTTTCAGGGGCAATACCAAAGGCAACCGCTGCTTCAACATTGCTGGAGACCGCAATAAAGTGGCGATCGACACAGGCTTCAGTACCGCCTTGGGCTAAATACCAACTGCGTGCTGCTTGGGCATTTTTTAACGTTTCTAATGTGCTAAACGATTTACTTGAAACAATAAATAAGGTGGTTGCGGCATTCAGACTGTTGCTCAGTTCGTGAAACTCGCTGCCATCAATATTGGCTAAAAAGTGACAGTGCACGCCTTGTTGCGCAAAAGGTAGAAGCGCTTCAGAAACCAGTTGCGGGCCGAGGAACGAGCCACCAATACCAATGTTGACGATGTCGGTGATGGGCTTTTCAGTGTAACCGCGCCATAAACCATTATGGATGCGATTGACCAATTCGGTCATTTTGTTGAGCACGCCATGAATCAGCGGAATTAAGTCTTCACCCTCCACCACTAAACTGTCGCCAATTGGACGCCGCAGTGCGGTATGCAATGCCGGGCGTTGTTCCGAGGCATTGACTGGCTCGCCATCAAACAAAGCTTGAATGGCGTGCTGTAACTGGCTTTGCTCAGCCAATTGCATCAGTAAATCAAGGGTGGTGTCGTCCAGTAGGTTTTTTGAAAAATCCAGTAATAAACCATCATGGTTTAGCGAAAAACGCTGGAAGCGCTGCGGGTCTGCTAAGAAAGCATCCTGCATGCGAAAATCTTGCATGGCACTGTGCTGCTTAAGCAGTTGTTGCCACGCCGGATGTAAAGTGGCATCAAGAGGTTTTTGGTAATGGGTCATGATACCGCTCTACTTATTCTGGACGTTTTGGGTGGCGTGATGCCACCCAAAACTAATTATGAGCGCTTAGCCCAGCTGCACAGGAATCGCATTGCTGCTGTGACTCAGTGAGCCATCTTTACCGATGTAAAGTAAACGTGGCTTGTGCGTGGCAACTTCGCTTTCTTCATAGTTGCAGTATGCGCAGATAATTAATAAATCACCGACACTAGCTTTGTGCGCGGCCGCGCCGTTCACTGAGATAATTTGTGAGCCGGCTTCGCCACGAATCGCATAAGTGGTGAAACGTTCGCCATTGTTAACGTTATAAATCTGGATTTGCTCGTATTCGCGAATTCCAGATAGATCCAGCCAGTCGCCATCAATGGCGCATGAACCTTCGTAATCAATCACGGCGTGGGTAGTAATTGCTCTGTGCAATTTTGCTTTGAGCATAATGGTTTGCATGGTGTTTTCCTCTTCGACTTGGCGCGGCACTCGTAGATTAAAATCGAGTACTCAACGTCTGTCGTTATTACAAATCAAAGATCAGATTGTCGATCAGGCGTGTGCTGCCGATATAGGCGGCGGCTAATAAGACCAGCTGAGTGCTATGCATATCAGCAGGTTGTAGGCTTAGCGCGTCACGCAATTCTACATAGTCAAGGCGAAAGCCCGCGGCTTGTAGATCGGTGTTGAACTGCTCAAAGAGCGTTGCATAATCACGGCGGCCATTTATTATATGTGCTTTAACAGCCTGCAAGCAGCGTTGCAAAGCAGGCGCGTCAGCACGTTGTTGGGCGCTAAGATACCCATTTCTTGAAGATAATGCGAGACCATCTTGATCACGAACAATCGGGACGCCAAAAATCTGTACCGGCATATTCAGGTCTGCAACCATTTTACGGATTACGGCCAGTTGCTGAAAATCTTTCTCACCAAATAGGGCAATATCGGGCTGTACCATATTGAAGAGCTTGCAGACGATAGTGGCTACGCCATCAAAATGCCCTGGACGGCTACCACCACATAGGCCAGTGGATACACCTGGCACGCTAATGATGCTTTGTTGCGCCATGCCTTGTGGGTAGATTTCTTGTGCGTCTGGGGTAAACAGTAAATCGCAGCCGGCATCGAGCAATTTGCTTTGGTCTGCCGCTAAAGTGCGAGGGTAGCTGTCTAGGTCTTCGTTCTCGCCAAATTGCAATGGGTTGACGAAGATGCTGGCCACCACAAAGTCAGCACGCTCGGTGGCTTGCTGAATCAGTGCTATGTGCCCAGCATGCAAATTACCCATAGTGGGTACAAAGGCAATACGTTTACCTTCACTGCGTGCGCGACTGACTGCGGCACGTAATTGTTGCAGGGTTTTAACAGTGTTCATGCGCGGAACTCGTGCTCTGCTGCTGGGAATGATTGGTCTTTAACTGAGCTGACATAGAGGCTGATGGCCTCGCTAATACTGCTCTGGTCTTGCATAAAGTTGCGTACAAATTTAGGCGTACGGCCACTTAAGGAGAGGCCGAGCATATCGTGTAGCACCAAAACTTGGCCATCTGTATTGGGGCCTGCACCAATACCTATCACGGGAATGCTTACTGCACGACTGATACGCGCGGCCAGCTCGCTCGGTACACATTCTAAGAGCAATAGTGCTGCGCCAGCGTGTTCCAGAGCAATGGCTTCATCAAGCATTTTTTGTGCTTGTTGCTCGCCACGCCCTTGTACTTTATAGCCGCCAAAGACATTGACTGATTGTGGAGTGAGGCCTAAGTGAATACAGGCTGGAATACCTCGCTCAGCCAATAATCGCACCGACTCTGCGAGCCAAGCGCCGCCTTCCAATTTAACCATATGCGCGCCTGCCTGCATCAGCTGGGTACAGCTTTGGTAGGTTTGCTCAAGGGTGGCCGCGCTCATAAAAGGTAAGTCGCAAAGAATCAGCGCACCTTTATTGCCGCGTTTCACTGCGGCGGTGTGGTAAGCCATATCAGCAACAGTCACCGGTAAGGTGCTGTCATGACCTTGCAGAACCATACCTAAGGAATCGCCAATCAATAAAATTTCCACACCGGCTGCACAAGCAGTCGCTGCAAAAGTAGCGTCATAGCAGGTCAGCATGGTGATTTTTTCGCCACGCTGCTTGAGTTCTACTAATGTTGTCAAGGTGACATCAGACATGCAATGCGTCCTCTTTGGTGCCTTGAATGATACTCGCATCAGGGGTGTTATCGTCCTGATGGCTTAGTTGTAAGTCAATCATGTCAATCTGGATCAACCGCTGGAGTGGTAGCAAGCTGCGCAGTATGCAAGCGTTGCAGTGTTGGATCAACAGGGCAGTGGCTTAATAAATCTGCAAGCCAACGACCGTCGGGTAGCTGGAAGTCGGCAGGGCAGAGCTCTGCTAACGGCAGTAAAACAAAAGGGCGCGCGTGCATATGATAATGCGGTACACACAAGCGCTCATTACTGATTATACGCTCCCCGAACAATAAAATATCTAAATCTAGGGTGCGTGGACCCCAGCGTTCAGCTTTGCGTTCTCGCCCCTGACTCAGCTCAATCGCTTGTAAATGATCGAGTAACTCATCGGCTGCTAAGGTGGTTTCTAAGTGCGCAACAGCATTCATGTAGCGTGGTTGATCAGCAGGGCCAAGCGGTGCGCTTGAGTAATATGCTGAATGGCTGATGAGGCGTGTCTGCGGCAACTGCGCTAAGGTATTTAGCGCAGTATTGATGTGTTGTTCAGGTGTGGCTAAGTTGCTACCTAAGCCAATGTACACCGGCTCCATTACTCTTCGCCTGCTGTCGCTGCTGGGTTTTTATTGCGTGGCTTGCGGCGTCGTTTACGTGGGGTACTACTTTTATTGGATAGATTACTAATCATTTCGCGGCGCTTACTGTCGCTGGCATCTTGGTACTCAGTCCACCAGTCGCCGAGACCTTGAGTTTGCTCGCCTGAATTTTCACGCAGCAATAAAAAGTCATAACCTGCGCGAAAGCGTTGATTGGCTAACAGCGTATCGGCTCGCTTGCCTGCACGACGCGGCAGGCGTTCTTGCATATCCCAGATTTCACGTGTGGGCATGCTAAAGCGTTTTGGAATAGCAATCCGTTGAACTTGTTCGAGTAACACTTGGTGTGCCGCTTCTTGCATAGCAGGCAAAGGATGCATGCCATCATTTTGTAAATTGATGGCGCGTGCAGTCAGTGCTGGCCACAGTAGAGCAGCAAATAAAAATGCTGGAGTCACTGGGCGATCAATGCTGATGCGGTAATCCGTATTTTTAAAGGCATTACGCAGCAAGCGATCAACATATTCAGGTTGTTTGGCAAGTGCTTTAGCTGTGCCAGGGAACAGTTCGCCAAATAAATCATATTCACGCAATAATTCGTAGGTGCGAACGGCGTAGCCACTCATGAACAGTTTAAGCACTTCTTCGTATAAACGTGCCGAAGGAATATCACGTAACAAGTGGGCTAGACGACGAATGGGTTCTGCGGTGTCGTCTTCAATGTCGAAGTCTAATTTGGCAGCGAAACGTATGGCACGCAGCATGCGCACTGGATCTTCAAGATAGCGTTGTTCTGGGTCGCCAATTAAGCGAATTAAACGGCGCTGAATATCTGCAAAACCAGTACTGTAATCGTAAATTTTTTCATTGCTGACATCAAAATACAGCGCGTTCATGGTGAAATCGCGGCGCTCCGCATCATCCTCCATATTGCCGTAGACGTTGTCGCGTAAAATGCGGCCACTGGCATCGTGGGCTGATTGATCGTTGTTAGCGATGTCATCATCTTGTGTATGATTACTGCGGAACGTCGCCACTTCAATCAGTTCACGACCAAAATGCACATGCACTAATTTAAAACGGCGGCCAATGATGCGTGAGTTGCGAAACTCATAACGCACTTGTTCTGGCGTAGCGCTGGTTGCAACGTCGAAATCTTTTGGGGTTACCCCGAGTAATGAGTCACGTACGCAGCCACCAACAAGGTAAGCCTGAAAGCCTGCTTGTTGTAAGCGGACGGCAACATTGGCGGAGTTTCGGCTAAAGTGTGCGCAATTGATGCGATGCTCATGTGCGTCGAGAACACTGGGCTGCATGGGTTTGGGTTCTTTACGCTGGCGTGAGAGGCGAAAAGGTTTAAAAAGTTTTTTCAGCATAGCTGGGCCTGTTTGCGTTTCCTGATAAAAGGAATCTCCATAAACGTATGCCGCAATAAAAGACGCAGTAAAGCGTGCAGTGCTGCTTTCGCTATAGAATGAAAAAAATAGTTGTTATCTGAATTGCACATCATGGTGCGCGATTCTATCACTGCTAACGGGTGAGGTGAACGAAGAAAAGCATCCAGTGCAAATGTGTTGGACATTATCTGCATAGAAAGAGTCTTGCGGAGGGTGTTTGGCTAACAAGTTTATGGGGGATGCTTATGCATCCCCCATAAATATTTTTATAGGTTTTTTATTATTGTGGCATTTTTGTTGTTGTTATCTGCCTGCTTTTTTATGCGTCGCTCAAATTAAGCGGTTAAAGAGTTAACGGATTGCTTTGAATGCTGATGAGATTGCTTGCTTCAGTTGATCGGGCGCTGCATAAACTGCAGTTTTATTATTCTCTGATCATCTGTGTTGCTACAATCGCTATCCTCTGCAAAGTAATCAGTTAGCTGCGTCTCCTATGCTATTGTTTTTATTGTGCTGGAGCCGGTACGTCTTATTCTTATTCTATGTTTAGTGATTTTTATTGTTGTTGTGCAAATATATAAAGCATGACGCGTGCCATCTTTTTTAAATTTATTAAAATCAATGAGTTACGATTTTATAGTGTGTTTCGTTTAGAATTCTGATCGTGCTTTGTGTGCAATGTGTTACCGCTGGTCACGGAAAGTGTTACATCGTGGTGCGCTGTGGGTAACAGTTTGTGAGCGGCTCATGACTTCTATTGCTGCTTTTGCTGTGAGGTGACCTGTCCGTGCAGTGCGGCAGTGTTAAAAACGCTGAGTATTGTAGAGTGCTTACTGATTGAGTTGCATCAAGTGACCGGTGAGTCAAATACGCTATGCTTAACCCTGTTAAGTTAACCTGCAGTTGTTGATCAATGGCTGTGGCACATTGAAAGGGGTTGAATATGAGCAAAAATGCAAGTTTCTTCATGCCGGTTGTATCGTTATTCGGTGCTAATGTGTTGTCTGAGTTAGCTGGTCGTGTGGCATCACTCGGCGGCAAGAAGCCGCTGATTGTCACTGACAAAGGAATGACACAACTCGGTTATACCCAGCAAGTGACAGATCTTTTAGATAAGGCCGATATTGCTTACGCAGTATTTGATGAGACTATCCCTAACCCAACCGATAAAAATGTCGAGCAGGGGGTTGAGGTATACAACAACAGTCAGTGCGATATGCTGATCTCGCTCGGTGGCGGCAGTGCGCATGACTGCTGTAAAGGTGTTGGTTTAGTCGTCTCTAATGGCGGTGTGATTGCTGACTATGAAGGCGTTGATCAATCAAAATGTAGCCTCCCTCCTTATATTGCGATCAATACGACTGCTGGCACCGCGAGTGAAATCACTCGTTTCACTATTATTACCAATACGTCCAATCACGTGAAAATGGCGATTGTGGATTGGCGAGTAACACCCGATTTAGCAATTAATGACCCGTTGCTGATGATCAATATGCCGCCTTCGCTCACCGCTGCAACGGGTATGGATGCACTGACACACGCGGTAGAGGCTTATGTGTCGACTGCGGCCAATCCGATTACCGATGCCTGCGCTTTGCAAGCAATTCGTTTAATTTCACGCTATTTGCGGGTGGCTGTGGCGCGTGGCGATGATCTGGAAGCGCGTGACCGCATGGCCTATGCGCAATACTTGGCAGGTATGGCGTTTAATAATGCAAGCCTTGGCCATGTGCACGCCATGTCGCATCAGCTCGGTGGTATGTATAACTTGCCACACGGTGTGTGTAATGCTCTGTTGCTATCGCATGTGTGTGAAGCAAACTTAATGGCTGCGCAAGAGCGTTACGCTGATATTGCTGATGCCTTGGGCGAAAATGTGTACGGTCTGCCGGTTCGTGAGGCTGCACAAATGGCTGTAGTGGCGATTCGTTGTCTGTCGGTTGATGTGGGTATCCCAAGTAACCTGACTGAGTTGGGTGTACAGGATAAAGACATTGACACAATGGTTAAGCATGCGCAGCAAGATGTCTGTGCGTTAACCAATCCGCGTCGCTTGAGTGATAAGGAAGTGGCGGCAATCTTCCGCGCTGCAATGTAAGTGTTATCTGCTGTAAAAGCAGACCTCAACTACGCCTCGCCTTAAACAGCGGGGCGTTTTGCGTTTTGTGGTGTGATCTTTTTTTGTTGGCGATAATGCTACTGATTTTGGGCTTATATTATCCGTCGGTAATTGCATGGTGCGGCATGTAGAGATGAATGCTCGATTTACGGAGTATGCCGTGCTTCGGAATTGGTGTTTGTCCGTCGATGAACCCGTCCGGGGTTCAACTCCGGCGCTGCGCCATCCATGGCGCGCTTGTCACACCAACCCCGAAGCACTCGTTGACCAAAGGCACTGTAAGGACTATTTGCATAGGACTCATTTTTTCTGAGAGTTTTGTATCTATATCTGAATCCGAATCCGAATCTGAGTACTGGCGCTGAATATAAAGTCTGGTTCTGGTTCTGACTTTGCTGGCTTGTGTTTTTAGAAGACTGGCAAACCCTACTAATGATCAAAGAGCACCGTGCGGGTGACGTGGCAAGCGAGCCATGGATGGCGTAGCGCCCGAATTGAGTCCGGGATGGACTCATTGAGGGAAGAACGGCACTTGCACGGTGCGGCATACGCAGGTAATCCCGATGTTTTTTATTTCGCACACATAAGTAAGCGTGGCATATATCAATAAAAGTCGATGTTTAGTTTGATGCTGTTTGGAACTTTGCAGAGTGTGTGCGTATCATGCCCGTCATAAATTTCATGTAATGATATTCATTTGCTGGCGAGGATCATTTTGTGTTTTGTTTTTTCTTTTTCGCGCGGGGAATATATGCATTTTCAATCATCAAAACTGTGGGTTAGCTTGGCGTTGGGTAATGCTTTATTGATTGCGGCGAGTACAGCTCATAGTGAGGTTATTCAATTTGAACAAGTCACGGTGCTTGGGCAGGCGCAAGAAACTGAAGTGTTTAAGAATCCCGCCTCGGTGAGTGTGATTGATAGCGATACGATCAGCCAGAGTGCTGGACAATCGGTGGCCAGTTATTTGCGCAATATACCGGGCGTACAGATTATTGAAGATGGCGTTGAGCGTATTTCTATTCGCGGCGAGAACTCACGTCGTGTGGCTATTTTTATTGATGGACAGAAGCTCACCGATCACACCGAATACGGACAGCCATTGTTGATTGATCCGGCTTCAATTGAGCGTATTGAAGTACTGCGTGGCTCGTCTTCAGTAGTGTCGGGAGGTCGTGCGATTGGTGGTGTGGTGAACATCGTTACCAAAAAAGGTGCTGATAAGCCTTTAGAGGTCAGCACCCAAGCGGGCTACTTTTCAGCGACTAAAGGTTATCGCGCCTCCACCGCGTTATCTGGCAGTCAAGCAGGTTTTGATTACCGTTTAGGGGTGTCTCGCTCAGAATTGAATGATCGTGCGACACCTAAAGGTCGCTTAAAGCCTTCATCAACTGACGATAGCAATATCGCTGCGCATTTAGGCTATAAAACAGGCAAGCATTACATTGCTGCAAAAGTACAGCGTTATGATGTGGCTGCGCAGATGTATTGGGAACAGGATGGTTTTTCAACCGATTTACCCAAGCGCGAGCTGAATAAAGTGGGTTTGTTTTATCAGGGTGATCAGCTGACGGAAACCTTAGACAAACTCAAAATTGATGTGTATCGGCAAACGGTTGATCGTGTTTTTGATAACGACGTGACTGTTCGCGTACCTCTATTGACTCGTAATATTAATTCGTTGTCGGATGATGAACAAATAACTTACGGTCTAAATACCCAAGCTGAGTTATCGCTGATTGATGGGCAGAACACGGTGGTAGGGTTAGAGTACGAGCAAGATCGGCTTAAAGCAAGAAAAATTACTTTAACAACAGTGTCATCTGCAAACCCCTTTCTTGCTGGTGTCAGCAGCGTTCAAGGCTATGATGACGCGAGTATTGATACAGCTTCTATTTTTGCCCAGCACACAGTGCCATTAAGCAAAGACCTGACGGCCAACTTTGGTGCGCGTCACTATTATGTAAAAGCCAAGCAGGACAAGTCATTTAAAGATAATGCTGCGCTGGAACGTAATGATAACTCCGACAATCACACTGTGGGTGCGATGAGCTTAGTGTGGCAGGTCCGTGATGATTTAGTCTTGCGCACGAACCTCTCACAAGGCTATGTGTACCCAACCCTGAGTCAGATGTTTTTGACCACAGCAGGGGGCGGCGGTACGAAAATTGGCTATGCTGACTTGAAACCTGAGAAATCGACCACCTTTGAATTGGGCGCTCGCTACGATACCAGCCAGTTATTACTAGATGCCACGCTGTTTTACAGTCGCTCAAAAGATTATATCGATGCGGTATCCATCGTTGGTGAAAAAGATTTATATTATCGAAATGCGGATAAGGCTAAAAGCTACGGTATTGAGTTGCTTGCCGAGAAAAGCTTCCAAGATAATAACTTCACCCCGTATACCACGGCCACGTTAATGCGCCGCCAAATTACTACAGCAGACTATCGTAGCTACCAAAGCGGTACGCCCAGCGTGTTCGGCCGAGTGGGTTTGAAACATACCAGCCACTGGAATGCCTTTGAACGTGAAGCAGACTTGTTTATGCAAGGTGCGACATCCGCAAAAAATGTCAGTAAACCAAACAGTGAATCCTATGAAGCGGATGGTTACGCGACGTTGAATCTGCGTTTAACGATGACCACAGAGCAGAGCAACAGCTTTGGTATCGAATTCAATAACTTAACTAATAAAACCTATCGCCCTATCGATGAACAGCTTTACGGGGCAAAGCGTAGCGCCAATCTGTTTGCGAGCTACACATTCTGAACTTAAACCGTTGCGACGCTCAATGTAGGGTCGCAACGGTAAGTGAGGTTTAATCTGGGAGCTGAGTGCTGTGCATCTGCCGGCAATGGTTTAGAAAGGTATTGAGCTGCGCTGATAGGGTTTTGTTGCGGTGGTAAATCAAAAAGAAGCGACGGGTCAGTATGGGTAACGGTGTGTTGAGCTCGACAAGCTCTCCACGGGTCAAAAACCGAGCCACAAGTGTTCGTGATAAACAGGCTAAACCTAATCCCGCAGCGGCTGCATGTTTGATTGCTTCTGAGTTGCTAAACTCGGCGGCTGGGCGCAACTGATGTAGATGCGGTAACAATACGTGCTCAACGGCTTCTTGGGTGCCAGAGCCGGGTTCGCGTAACAACCACAGCGCCGCCTGTAAATCTTTCAGCGATATTTGACGTTGAGGCTTGGCTTGCAAAATAGGGTGTGTTGCTGCGCAAACAATCACTAGTTCGTCCTCAAGCCAAGGTTCGGCCAGCAGATCAGGCTCATGGCAAGGGCCTTCGATGAGACCCATATCCACTTCGAAATGGGCCACGGCTGCAGCGGTGGCTGCGCTGTTAGCAATCATCACCCGTGGACAGCGCTGTTTGCTTTGCGTGACATGTTGAGCAAGCAGCTTGGGGAGCACATAAATGCCGATCGTGGTGCTGGCTCCAATGTGTAAGCCAGCGCCGGGATAGTCTGCAGTATTAAATTGCTGCTCAATGGTATGCGCTGCGTCGAGCATCTGCCGTGCTTGCGGTAGCAGTAAACGTCCATTGTCGTTAAGCACCAAGCGCTTGCCGACTCGATCGAACAAATCGACATTCAATATGCTTTCCAGTTCTTTTAAAGCGGCACTGGTGGCCGATTGTGACAGGGCAATGCTTTGCGCCGCGGCGGCCGTACTACCGGATAAGACGATTGCAGTAAAAATATGCAGCTGGCGCAAAGTGATTTGCATTCTAAGGCTCCTGTAAGCAATGATTCTTAACCCGTTATATCGTTTGATTATACCTATATAATTCGTTTTATTGTTTGAACGCTGATCCATACACTATTGGACATCGGGTGCTGATGCAGTCCTTCTGAAATAGTGAGAGCGTTGCAAATGTTAGCGTTACCAAGAAAAAACACAGACATATTGAATGGCCTGCCCAAATGGCTACAGCTGCGGGTAGATTTAATTCCAGGTTTGTTACTGTGTGCCGCTTTATCTGCTGGCGCGTTAATTTTGGATCGTGTGCCGTGGTTACAAGCGCATGGATTGTCTGCCTTAACTCTAGCCATCATGCTCGGTTTTATCGTGGGTAATACAGTGTTTCCACGCATGGCTGGCCGTTGTGCGCCTGGGGTTTTTTACGCTAAACAATACATGCTGCGTTTAGGCATTATCTTGTATGGTTTTCGCTTAACCTTTCAAGATATGGGGCATGTTGGGCTGGCCGGTGTGCTAATTGATGCACTGGTGTTAAGCACAACCTTTAGTTTGGCCGTGGTGCTGGGCATGCATCTGTTCAAGTTGGAACGTGGCACTGCGATGTTGATTGGCATTGGTAGTTCTATCTGTGGTGCAGCGGCGATTATGGCGGCAGAACCCGTATTAAAAGCACGTGCGGAGCAGATTACCGTAGCAGTCGCGACCGTGGTGGTGTTTGGTACTTTAGCGATCTTTGTCTATCCGTTGTTGCACAGCTTAAATCTGCATTGGCAATTGCTCGATACCACTGATTTTGCGTATGGTTTGTTTGTGGGGTCTACCCTTCATGAAGTCGCACAGGTGGTGGCTGCAGGGGCGGCGATCAGCCCCACTGCGGCGGATACTGCAGTGATTGCGAAGATGGTGCGGGTGATGATGTTAGCGCCGTTCTTAATTGGTTTAGCCGTGTATGTGGCGCGCGCTAAGACAGAGCCGGTCACGGAGCATACGCAAGCTCAAGCAAAAGGATTGCTGACGGGTGTTACTGTGCCTTGGTTTGCTTTTATCTTTGTCGCAGTCGCAGGCTTTAACTCTTTGCAGTGGCTGCCCGAGCAGGCCGTTGAACATATTGCGCAGTTGGATACAGCTTTATTAGCAATGGCCATGGTAGGTCTGGGCTTGACCACCGATCTCAAGGCGATTCGCCGCGCAGGCTTCAAACCCTTAATGTTAGCCAGCTTGCTGTTTGTTTGGTTGGTTGTGGGTGGTGCGATGCTGAATGCTGTGATTACCGGCATAGTCGCTTAAAAAATCAAAACAGTGTTACTGCTGAGTCAAGCATCGCGTAGACCCATGGGCTTTAATGATGGGTTCTGCGCGGTGTTTTTGGGTGAGTATAAGTTTGCGTGTGTTTACGTTAAATGGCTACGCAGTGGTTAAAGCTCATCACAGACATGGTTTTTTTTCAGTGCATCGATATCGAATTCTTCTTGCAGTGCTGATGCACCAGGGAAAGCGCTGTCCATGTGTGTTGTGCATTTTTGCATGGCTTGGAAATTGGGATTGCTTTGCATCTCTTTGGCGTAGTGCATGGCTGTATCTTGGGCTTGTTGGCGCAAGCCTGTTTCGCACAATTGCTTGATTTGGTTGGCTATTTTTTCGCTATTTTGGGACATGTCTTGTAAATAGCTAGGGTCAACATTTTTATTGATGCAGAGCTGCATTTGCATCATCTGCTGCATCATTTTTTCGTGTTCATTCGCCTGAACAAAAGAGCTGGCGGTGGCCATAATGCAGAGTGTGGTGAATAAACTGGAGCGCTTAAGCATGGGATTGATCCTGTTTTGACTGTGGCTTATGCCGTAGAGAATAGGTGATTGTGCTTGGTTTTCCCAATGTTTCGTCAGTCATGGGGGTAATGATTCACTTGCCTGCGTTGATGCGCTGGTGTGTTTGTGGGTGCCGTGTGAGCTGATCTGGTATTGCTTTGCCTTAACTGTATATAATGCCAGCTATTATTGGTAGTCTGCCGGCTTGCGACTTAAGTTTTTCAGGAAGGATAAATTGTGATCGGATATTTGCGTGGCACTTTATTGGAAAAACAGCCGCCATATGTGCTGCTGGATGTGAACGGTGTGGGTTATGAGTTGGAAATACCCATGACCACGTTGTTTCAGTTGCCGGCAGTGGGCGAACCCTTGGTGTTGCACACGCACTTAGTGGTACGTGAGGATGCGCAACTGTTATACGGTTTTTATGCCAAGCGTGACCGCACGTTGTTTCGTGAGTTGATTCGATTAAATGGGGTGGGGCCTAAGCTGGCGCTGGCCTTGATGTCAGGGATGAGTGTGGATGATTTGATTCAGTGTGTTAATGCAGAGGATATTAGCCGCCTTGTGAAAGTGCCTGGCGTGGGTAAAAAAACCGCCGAGCGTTTATTGGTTGAGCTGAAAGATCGTTTCAAAAATTGGGACAGTACACCATTGGCTGGGCAAACCAGTATGGAACCTGCGGGGCTTTCGTCAGTCACAGACGCGCGCAGCTCAGAAAAAGATGCGGTCAGTGCCTTGATTAGTTTAGGCTTTAAACCCGCCGAGGCCAGTCGAGCAGTGAGCGTGGTATTTGCAGAAGGGCTGAGCAGCGAAGACTTAATTCGCCGCGCGTTAAGAGGCATGGCGTAATTGAGCCACATTATTTGGGATAACAGCAGTTTATGATTGAAGCTGATCGCTTGATTGCCGCCGCTCCACGTGAGCGCGAAGAGCAGGTTGACCGCGCGATACGTCCGTTATGCTTAGCTGATTATATTGGTCAGCCGAGTGTGCGTGAGCAAATGGCTCTATTTATTGAAGCGGCTAAAAATCGTCAAGAAGCGCTTGATCATACCTTGATTTTTGGCCCGCCCGGTTTAGGTAAAACCACATTGGCACATATCATTGCGCAAGAAATGAGTGTGTCGTTAAAAAGCACATCGGGCCCTGTGCTTGAGCGTCCTGGTGATTTAGCCGCGTTACTGACTAACCTTGAAGAAGGCGATGTACTATTTATTGATGAAATTCACCGTTTGCCACCCATCGTCGAAGAGGTCTTGTATCCAGCGATGGAAGACTTTCAGTTGGATATCATGATCGGTGAGGGGCCAGCTGCGCGCTCAATCAAGCTCGATTTACCACAGTTTACTTTAGTCGGTGCGACGACTCGCGCAGGCATGCTGACCAATCCTTTGCGTGACCGTTTTGGCATTGTGCAGCGCTTAGAGTTTTATAACGTGACTGATCTCACCACCATTGCGGTGCGCTCGGCGGGCATTTTAAACATGCCGATTGAGTATGAAGGTGCGTATGAGATTGCACGACGGGCACGTGGTACACCGCGCATTGCTAACCGTTTATTGCGCCGAGTGCGTGACTTTGCTCAAGTGCGTGGTACTGGTCACATTACTCAGTCGATTGCCAATCAGGCGCTGAATTTACTTGATGTCGATGAGCATGGTTTTGATCATCAGGATCGACGCTTATTGCTAGCCATGATTGAGAAGTTTGATGGTGGTCCGGTCGGCGTTGATAGTTTGGCTGCGGCGATCAGTGAAGAGCGCCACACCATTGAAGATGTGCTGGAGCCGTATTTAATTCAACAAGGTTTTATCATGCGCACCCCGCGTGGACGCGTAGTGACCCGTCACGCCTACTTGCATTTTGGCTTAAATTTGCCAGAGCGTTTGCTCGAAGGTGCCCTGCTCGAGAAGTACCTTGATGACGAGTGAAAATATACCTGCGTTTCCCATTGGCAATTACACTAGGTAGCATTAAAGTATGCGCGCAATAACAGCAGCACAACGGTTTACTTTTCCTTGTCGTGTCTACTACGAGGATACGGATGCAGGCGGCATCGTGTATTACGTGAATTATCTAAAATTCATGGAGCGCGCACGCACTGAGCGCTTGCGTTATTTAGGTTTTTCCCAAGCCCAAATGGCCACTGAAAATCTGCTTTTTGTTGTACATTCCTCGCAAGCACGCTATCACACCCCGGCTCGTTTAGACGATGAGTTGTTGGTGAGCGTACAGGTGGAAGTTCTAAAACGTGCCAGTTTAAAATTTTATCAGCAGGTTCGCCGAGCCAATGATGACACTCTTCTGTGTGAAGGGCACTTCACTATTGCCTGTGTGCGTGCTGATACCTTAAAACCTCGGGGCATTCCCGAACTGTTATATGCGGCGTTTAATGCCGATGTGCAAGACTTTGCAGGAGAGTAAGCGTGGAAGCTAATGCCGTTGATCATATGTCAATGTGGAGCCTAATCAGTAACGCCAGTCTGGTGGTTCAGTTTGTCATGTTGATTTTAGTGGGAGCCTCGATCACTTCATGGGTGATGATTTTCCAGCGCAGCCAGCTATTGCGTGCTGCACGCAATAGCTTAAATGTTTTTGAGGACCGTTTTTGGTCGGGTGTCGATTTATCTAAGCTGTACCGTCAAGTGAGTAATGAGCCTGATCAGGACTCCGGCGTTGAGCAGATTTTTCGTGCCGGTTTTAAAGAGTTTTCTCGTTTAAGCCAGCAGCAGGGTGCCAATCCTGAGTCGGTCATGGAGGGTGTTGCGCGTTCCATGCGTGTGGCCATTTCCCATGAAGAAGAAAAGCTTGAGCAAAGCTTGCCATTCTTGGCCACAGTGGGTTCCACCAGTCCTTACATCGGTTTGTTTGGTACGGTGTGGGGCATCATGAATTCGTTTCGTGGTTTGGCGCAGGTACAGCAAGCCACATTAGCAACGGTAGCTCCTGGTATTGCAGAGGCCTTGATTGCCACTGCGATTGGTTTGTTCGCTGCGATTCCAGCGGTGATTGCCTACAACCGTTTTGCGGCCCGCGGTGAGAATTTGATTGCGCGCTACTACACCTTTGCGGATGAGTTCCAAGCCATTTTGCATCGTAAAGTCCACTCAAACGAGGATTAAGGTGCCCCATGCATAGAGGAAGAATTCGTAATCGGCGTAAGCCCGTTGCTGAAATGAACGTGGTGCCTTATATCGACGTGATGCTGGTGTTGTTGGTGATCTTTATGGTCACCGCGCCGATGCTTAATCAGGGGGTGAAGGTAGATTTGCCACAGGTCAGCAGTGAAGTGTTACCGCAAGATAATAATTCGATAGTGCTAACCATTTCTATCAAGTCAGACAAAAGCTATTACTGGAATACCAGTACTGAAGTGGATGTCGATACTGTGCAAGATAAAGCAGTGGATTTAGCGCAGATGGTTAATGCTGCACGGGCTATTTTGGCTGCAAATGCGGCGCAAGGTAAAAAAGTGCAGGTTTATGTGCGTGCGGATAAGGATGTAGATTATGGCAGCGTAATGGCCGCAATGGGTGGCTTGCAGCAAGCAGGCGTTACCGATGTTGGCTTAATTACTGAGGCACTTTAATGCGACCGCATGATCATTCCCCTTCGGAAAGACTGTTTTGGCCGGTGGTGTGGGCTGTGGGTCTGCACGCCATGCTGTTTGCATTTTTGTTTGTTAGTTTTGCTCACACACCAGATTTACCACCAGCACGTCCGGTAATTAAAGCCACTTTGTATCAGTTGCAATCGCAAAGCCAAGCCACCACGCAAACCAATCAGAAAATTGCCGGTGAGGCTGCGAAAACCTCTGCTCCGCGTTATGAGGTTGAGCAGCTTGAGCAGAAAAAGATTGAGCAAGAAAAAATAGCTGCTGCTGCGCAAGCCGCTAAATCTAGGGCTGATACTGCCGCAGAAAAAGCAGCTGAGGCACGTAAGCAGGCTGAGCAAAAAGCTGCCGAGGCGCAAAAACAAGCGCAAGCCAGTAAAGAAGATCAGGCTAAGAAAGCTGCTGAAAAACTTAAACAGGCTAAAGTGGCTAAGTTGAAAGCAGCTGAAGATGCCAAGAAAAAGGCCGCTGAGGACGCGAAGAAAAAGGCCGCCGATGAGGCGAAAAAGAAAGCTGCAGCAGAGGCCGCGAAGAAGAAAGCGGCTGATGATGCCAAGAAAAAATCTGAAGCTGACCAGAAAAAACGTGCTGCAGAAGACGCTGCTAAGAAGAAGAAAGCCCAAGAGGCTGCACGTAAGGCCATTGAAGATAAGAAAGCTGGCGCATTAGCGGAGTTGTTATCTGAGGATACTCAGTATCAGCAAACTGTCGCTGATAGCGTCGGCTCCCAAGTGGCAGGCAGTCTTGATGACTTGATTGTGCGTTTGGTCAGTGAGCAGTGGGTGCGTCCGCCCTCTGCGCGCAATGGTATGGCAGTGACAGTGTTGATTGAAATGTTACCTGACGGAACCATTACCAATGCGAGTGTCACACGTAGCAGTGGTGATCCGGCTTTTGACGCGTCTGCGGTTGCTGCAGTGCGCAATGTCGGACGTATCCGTGAAATGCAACAATTGGATCGCCAAACGTTTGATAGCTTATACCGCAAACGTAGTGCGATATTTAAACCAGAGGATTTAGGTCTGTGAATATGTTGAAACGATGGTTATTACTCAGTGCGCTGCTGTGCGTTAGTGCGGTGCAGGCGGCAGATCCTTTGCTGATTTCTGGGGGTAGTGACCGAGCGATTCCGATTGCTGTAGTACCTTTTGGCTGGCAGGGTGGTAATGCGCTGCCAGAAGATATGTCTGAGATTATCGGTAATGATTTACGCAACTCCGGTACCTTTGCGCCCATTGCTCGACAAAATATGATCAGTCAGCCGGCGCAGGCCAGCGAAGTGATTTTTCGTGACTGGAGTGCGATTGGTGCGCAGTATGTGCTGGTTGGTAATATCACGGCGAATGCGGGTCGTTTACAAGTGAGTTATGCGGTGCTGAATGTCAGTACTGAGCAAGTCATGGCCAGCGGTACTGTTGGTGGCTCTGTTGAGCAGTTGCGCGATTTGGCCCACCATATTGCGGATCAATCGTATGTGAAACTGACCGGAGTGAAGGGGGCGTTCTCTACGCGCTTGTTGTATGTCACGGCCGAACGTTTTTCCGCAACCAATACCCGTTATACCTTGCAGCGCTCTGACTACGATGGCGCACGGGCCGTCACTTTATTGCAGTCTCGCGAACCCATTCTGTCACCTTCTTTTGCGCCGGACGGCAAACGCATTGCTTATGTCTCGTTTGAGCAAAAACGGCCGCGTATTTTTGTGCAGAATGTGGATACCGGTCACCGTGAGCAAGTCACTAACTATCAAGGCTTAAATGGTGCGCCTTCATGGTCGCCAGATGGCAAGCGCTTAGCGTTTGTCTTGTCGCGTGATGGCAATCCGGAAATTTATGTGATGGATATGAGTTCACGTGATGTGCGTCGCGTGACCAATCACGCGGCGATTGATACGGAACCTTTTTGGGGTAAAGATGGACAAACCATTTACTTCACTTCGGATCGTTCAGGTAAACCACAAATTTATCGAATGAATACCAATGGTGGCGCCGCAGAGCGGGTTACTTTTGTCGGAAACTACAATGCTAATCCAAAACTATCAGCCGATGAAAAGACTTTAGTGATGATTCATCGTCAAGATGGCTATGCGGTGTTCAAGGTGGCTGCGCAAGACTTGCAACGCGGTAACTTACGAATCCTCTCAGATTCAAGTTTAGATGAGTCGCCTACTGTTGCGCCCAATGGAACAATGGTAATCTATGCAACCCATCAACAGGGCAGGGGTGTCCTGATGCTTGCATCTATCAATGGTCGGGTGCGGCTCCCACTACCTAGCATACAAGGCGAAGTCAGAGAGCCTTCATGGTCCCCTTACCTAAACTGATGATGGGTTATCTGTTACATCACTTAAATACGTTGTTTTTTTGGAGCTTGTAAAATGGAAATGCTTAAATTCGGTAAATTTGCCGCGTTATCACTGGCTTTGGCTGTAGCTGTTGGTTGTTCTTCAAAAGGCGGCGACGCAAGCGGTGAAGGTGCAATTGATCCGAATGCTGGTTACGGCGCAAACTCAGGTGCTATCGATGGCAGCATGAACGGTGGTAGCGAAGAAGCAGCATTGCGCGCGATTACAACCTTTTATTTTGAATTCGACAGCTCAGACCTAAAACCAGAAGCCATGCGCGCACTTGATGTACACGCACGTGACTTACAAGGTAACGGCGCACGCGTTGTATTGGAAGGTCACGCCGATGAACGTGGTACGCGCGAGTACAACATGGCATTGGGCGAGCGTCGTGCTCAAGCGGTACAACGCTACTTAGTTCTGCAAGGTGTTTCACCTGCACAACTGGAGCCAGTATCTTACGGTGAAGAGCGTCCGAACGTAATTGGTCATGACGACAGCTCATGGTCACAAAACCGTCGCGTCGAATTGCGTAAGTAATCGACAATGCGAATAATCCGTCCAACCCTGATAGCTTTGGCCCTCAGCCTGCCAACTTTGGCAGTTGCTGCGATCCCGATCACTGATCGCCCTGCATATGATCAAACCTATGCGAGCCCAGATCAGGGCATGGACGGAACTGCGACTGGAGGTGGTGCTTCGGCACCACTTTCAGCTCAAAGTCAATTGTTCATGCAGTTACAGCAGATGCAGCAAGAAATTGCTACGCTGCGCGGCTTGCTAGAAGAACAGCAGCATGAAATAAGTCAATTACGCCAAGAAAACCTTGAGCGTTACCAAACATTGGACAGCCGCTTGAGTGACAACGCTGAAGCACAAGCAGGCAGTCAAGCATCAGCGCCTGAGCCGACCAATAATGGTACTGCTCCTGCCGCACCGACGAGTAGTAGTGAGTCTGATCCAGCTAAGGAAAAGCTCTATTACGAAGCTTCTTTTGATTTAATTAAAGCACGTGAATTTGATAAAGCGCAGCAAGCGTTTACGGCTTTTTTACGTAAGTACCCTAACAGTCAATACGCAGGCAATGCGCAGTATTGGTTGGGTGAAGTGCATTTAGTGCAGAATGACTTACAGGCCGCAGGCAAAGCATTTGCGCTGGTAAGTCATAACTACCCTGAGCACAATAAAGTTCCTGACTCGCTATATAAGTTGGCGGATGTTGAGCGTCGCTTAGGTCATGCAGATAAGGCGCGCGGTATTTTGCAGCAAGTAGTTGCTCAATACCCTGACAGTTCTGCAGCACAGTTAGCTCAGCAAGATTTAAGAAAGCTCTAAGACACGGCTTTGATCAGCACGTTCGCGCTCAGCGCGGGTCCGTGCTGGGCAGTGTTTCATTTAGCAATGAAGGCGCAAAGCCTATTTTTCTGTCGCGCCCTGCGCAGATAAAATGCAAAACACCTTACGTATCACCGGGATCTTCTATTCGCTGTAGGGCGAAATGCGCACGCTCGGTTGACTTACTGCTTTTATCCGTCTTACCGGTTGCCTTTTGTGTTGTCCATATGGCAATAGCGCCTACGCGTTTAGCCGTGCTCAGCTGCAGACTATCGAAGCTATTTTGGCTCAAATTGCAGAGTATAAGCCGCGTTATATTTGCGTGCCTGGCGGTGAGTCACTCGCCCGAGCCCATCTGCTGATCCTTTTGTACAGATTCTGCGATGCGGGCTATCACGTCTCTATTGAAGCCAGCGGTGCGTTAGACTGTCGCTGATAATCTACCTGTGTGTTTGCAGTTGCAGTTGCACAAACGGCGGTGGGATGACTCGCCTGGTCGTTAGAATGCTGCTAGTCAGTGGTGTGTCTTGATGTTGATGCGTTTGAGAGGGCAATAATGATTAATAAACGTGCAGTCGTTTTATTATCGGGCGGTTTGGATTCTACCACCGTACTCGCATCTGCGCGTGCACAGGGCTATGACTGCTACACCATGAGTTTTGATTATGGTCAGCGCCATCGTAGTGAGTTAGAGGCTGCGCGTAGGATCTCAGAGGCTTTAGGTGCGCTTGAGCACAAAGTGATTGGGATTAATTTAGATGGTATCGGTGGCTCTGCGTTAACCGATAGCAGTCTTGCTGTGCCAGAGAGGTTAAGTCAGGGTGAGATTCCGATCACCTATGTGCCAGCCCGCAATACGGTGTTTTTATCGCTGGCACTGGGTTGGGCTGAAGTGTTGCAGGCCTATGATATTTTCATTGGCGTCAATGATGTTGATTACTCTGGCTACCCAGATTGTCGGATGGCGTTTATTCAGGCTTTTGAGCAAATGGCCAACTTGGCCACACGGGAAGGGGTGGAAGGACGTCTGTTTCGTATTCAAGCGCCCCTGCAATGTATGAACAAGGCTGATATTATTCGGCTTGGTACGCAGTTAGGGGTAGACTATGCGCTCACTGTTTCCTGTTATCAGGCCGATTTTGATGGTCGTGCTTGCGGGCGCTGTGAGAGCTGTCAACTGCGTAAACAAGGTTTTATTAACGCAGGGATGAACGATTCAACACGATATTTTTGACAAAAATAAAATTTATGCTTGCTCTGTGCTGAAAAGACCGTATCATGCGCACCCCATCCGGGTCGTTAGCTCAGTGGTAGAGCAGTTGGCTTTTAACCAATTGGTCGTAGGTTCGAATCCCACACGACCCACCAACTTATCTTCTAGCATCGTTTTATTGTCAGTATTGCGTTGTATCTGTTTTAGATCACTCAGCAATACACTTGTTAACATTGCGCCTATGCGCGCTATGAGGACTGGCATCAATGACGCAGATTTCTGAACGCATTTTGGTTCAAGCACATTTGGCGGCGAAGCAGGTTCAAGACCTGACGCCTGAGCAAGAGGCGCATTACTGTGAGCGCATTATTGCCGAGCTGAAAGCACAAGATGCTGTATTAGTTGCACATTACTATTGCGCGCCGATCATTCAAGAACTCGCCGAGAAAAGCGGCGGTTGTGTGGCTGATTCGTTAGAAATGGCGCGTTTTGGTAGTCAGCACAGCGCACAAACCCTCGTGGTTGCTGGTGTGCGCTTTATGGGTGAAACGGCAAAAATTCTCAATCCTGAAAAAAGGATTTTGATGCCCACGCTTGAGGCCACCTGTTCGCTTGATTTGGGTTGTCCTGTCAAAGAGTTTTCTGCCTTTTGTGATCAGCATCCCGAGCGCACTGTGGTGGTGTATGCCAATACTTCGGCAGCGGTTAAAGCGCGTGCTGATTGGGTGGTCACTTCAAGCTGTGCGTTAGAGATTGTGGAAAGCCTGATGGATAATGGTGAAAGCATTCTTTGGGCGCCTGATCAGCATTTAGGCCGTTATATCCAGCGTGAAACAGGTGCAGACATGTTGCTGTGGGAGGGCTCTTGTATTGTTCATGAAGAGTTTAAAGCTAAGCAATTGTCGGATATGAAGGCTTTGTACCCGCAAGCTGCAGTATTGGCACACCCCGAATCAGCAACTGCTGTGTTGGAACTGGCGGATGTAATCGGTTCAACGTCGCAGTTGATTAAAGCGACGCAAGATCTACCCAATGAGCAGTTTATTGTTGCGACCGATCGCGGTATTTTTTATAAAATGCAGCAGTTGAGCCCGAATAAGACTTTTATTGAGGCTCCGACAGCGGGTGAGGGTGCGGCGTGCCGCAGTTGTGCAAATTGCCCGTGGATGGCGATGAATACCTTGGAAAGCATGCTGCTTGGCTTGCAGCATGGCAGCAATGAAATCATTGTTGATCCAGCGATTATTCCACGTGCCGTGCGTCCCTTGCAGCGTATGCTCGATTTCACCCGCGATGCGCAAATCAAGCTCAAAGGTAACGCTTAACTAACACCTTTGTGGCTTTAGAAAAGCCCTAGCGAGATCTGCGTTGACAGTACCTCGTTGGGGCTTTTTGCTTTTATCGGTCATTCAGTGCTTATTGATCAGTGATGTGGTGCGCGAGCTAAGCATGCCCGCGCCTGAGTTAACCTCTGTAGGAGCTGGCCATACCAGCGATAGCGTATTAATTCAAATGCGACATGCATAGAGGTGGTATTTTTAACAAAGCAAAGCATTCAGAGGGGTAGGCGCATACCGCACCTTGCTGGTGTCGCTTTTCCCTTAACGGGTCATCCTGACTCGATTCGGGCGCTACGTCATCCATGACTCGCTAGCCGCGACACCAACAAGGTGCTCATGGATCAATGATGTTGTTTTCGCATTTTTAGTACGGCTCTTTTAAAGCCAGCATTCTGCGGATTTTTATTGGTCTGCGGTAAAGATATATCTGTACATCTTACTGGTACTGCAATAGCGCAAGCCCTGCATATGGCAAACGAGTACTTCGGGGTGGGTGTGATGAGCGAGCCATGGATGGCGTAGCGCCGTAGTTGAACCCTGGATGGGTTCATCGGCGGATTAACACTTACCCTGAAGTACGGCAAGCTGCATGCGTCTTTTAAAAAACAAACATGAGGTACGCATGCCTTACTGCGCTGGTGCGGTTCTGCCCTCAATGAGGCATGAGGGCGCTGCGTAGGGGTTTCAGTCAGCGGATAAGCACCTATCAGAGGTACGCATACGCTGAGCACATCCTTAGACTTTAAACTGATTGATCAAACGACGTTGTTGCTCAGCCAGTTGGGTGAGTTCAGCGCTGGCATTTGATGCTTCCTCCGCGCCAGCGGAAACGTCCTCTGCCGCATTACCAATATTGCTAACATTATGATTAATATCATCAGCCACCGCGCTTTGTTCTTCTGCGGCGCTGGCAATTTGGATATTCATTTGGTTGATGACTGAAACAGCTTGAGTGATTTCATCGAGTGCCGTTGCTGCTTGCTGTGCGTGGGTCACACAGTCGCTAGTGCGTTTCTGACTGTTCTCCATTACCTCGACAACATTGTGTGTGCCCGTTTGCAATTGTTCAATCAGCTGCTGGATTTCTTCGGTGGCTCGTTGGGTTTTTTGTGCCAAATTACGCACTTCATCAGCCACTACGGCAAAACCTCGGCCTTGCTCACCGGCTCGCGCCGCCTCAATAGCAGCATTTAACGCGAGCAAGTTGGTTTGCTCGGCAATGCTACGAATGCTGACTAAAATACTATTAATGTTCTTGCTGTCTTGCTCAAGGGTTTGTACCGCGCTCACCGCATGCATGATGTCTTCGGCTAAATGCGTGATGGTGTTCGCTGTGGTGGTGACCGTTGATCTGCCATGTTGAGCGGCCGTATCAGCGTTACGCGTTGCTTCAGCGGCTTGTGTGGCGTTACTGGCGACCTCTTGTGCTGCGGCTGTCATTTCATGCACCGCCGTGGCCACCAGTTCAATTTCAGTCAGTTGCTTGTGTACGCCTTGGCTGGTACGAATAGCGATGTCAGCCGTGTGTTCCGAAGAGTCGCTGACATTTTGTACGGAGCTGACCACCTGCTTGATCATACTTTGTAGCTTATCGAGAAAAGTATTGAAACCTTGGGCGATTTGTCCAAGTTCATCTTGGCGATTGGTTGCTAAACGTTGGGTGAGATCACCTTCACCTTGTGCCATATCGTCGAGCATGCTCACCATGTCGCGCAAAGGTTTGGCAATGCCACGCGCCATCAGTGCAATGATGATGATTCCGAACAATGCAACCAGTATACCGACCGCAGTGAGCACCGTGATGTTGTGCGTTTGTTGGCGGGTTGCTTCAGCTTCAAAGGTTTGCAGATCAGCATATACTTTGGCAGTTGGTAGCTGCATAAACAGCGTCCACTGGGTATCACTATGGGCAATTTTAAAGGGTAAAAACAGCTTAATTAAACCTGAGCCTGCTTCAAGCGTATAGTTGACTTGATCAAGAGGAAGGCTTTTTAAAGCATGTAATTCATCATTACTGAGTATGGCCTGAGCGGATAAGCCGAGCGCGTCGGGATGGCTGGTGGTGGCGACTAAACTGCCATTGGCAGCAATTAAAGCAAACTCACTCGAACCTGCATACAGTTGTTGTTTGGCTTGCATAAGTAAGGTTTGAATAAAGTCCAAGCTTAAGTCAACGCCGGCAATTCCCAGAAAAGCCTCGTTGACGAGAATCGGTGCATTAAATGATGACATCAGTACCGATTTGCCATTCATCTCGTAGGCTGCAGGGTCAATCACACAGTTGCGCTTGGTTTGTTTAACGCATAAGTAATACTCACCTTCACGTACGCCTGTTGAGAGTAACGTTTCGCTCTCTGGATCCGGTAGTGGTTCTACTTTGGCGGTTCCGTCGGTATCACGGTACCACCACGGAACAAAACGCCCTTGTGCGTTATTGCCCAGCTCGCTCATCCCAGCATACAAATCATCGCTGGCATCAAACGCATTGGTTTCCCAGCTAATATATGCATCGAGTAGGTTAGGGTTTTGTTCTATCGTAACTTTGAGTAGGTGGTTAAGTTCTTGGCGTGTTGCGAGCAAGAGTGGCTCGCCTAGGTTGTTTTGCATCCCTAGCAGGGCGTTTACTCGGGCGATGTCTTGGGCGACTTGCATTGGGGTGTTGAGTTGGCGCTGGATCTGCTCGCTGTGCTGCTGGGCAATGGCCGTTAGGTGGCGTTGCGCGGCTTGCTCAAATAGGCTGCTGATACGCTGTTCAGATTGTGCTTGTGATTGGTTGCTTGAATACAGCGCATAGGATGATAGCGCCACGACCACCGCTAAGACGCAAGCACCAGTTAATACAGAGATAGAGAGTTGTAGAGATTTAAATGACATATTTCAAAATCCTGTATTGTCAGTGAGCGATGAGTGGTATGTAAGCAATACCATCAAAGTGCTATTAACTATCGGCTGAGACGTGTACAAACATAAGCATTATTACGAAATAATTTTATACTGCGTATCGCTTATACTATTTGCCTGTATAAGGATTTTAAATGGGTAGGCTGTGGTTATAATGTGACGCACGCGCTGCCGCCATTGAAAGTGTTGGCTATATATCGAAGACTGATTAGGATGGGTTGAATTTGGCTACTTTACACAAATCTATTGCGCTGGCTGGTGTCTTGTTATTGACCGGCTGTCAAGCCGTTAATACTACGAACTCTGGTGCTGTTGGCGTTGACCGCAAGCAGTATATGTTTAGCATGTTGAGTACCAACGAAATCAACCAAAGTTATGCTCAGTCCTATAATGAGACGCTGCAGCAAGCGCAGGCTAAAGGTAAGCTGGATACACGCAGCAATAACGCCAAGCGTTTACAGGTGATTGGTCAGCGCTTGATTGCGCAGGCCAGTTATTTTCGCCCAGATGCGGCGCAATGGGATTGGCAGGTGAGTCTAATTGATAGTCCTGATCTGAATGCGAACTGTGGCCCTGGCGGCAAGATCATTTTCTACAGTGGCATCATCACTCAGTTGAAACTCACTGATGATGAAATTGCTGCGGTCATGGGGCATGAGATCGCCCACGCTTTGCGTGAGCACAGTCGTGAGGCGATGTCGAAAGCTTATGGCATTGAAATGGCTAAGCTGGGCTTAGGGGCGGTCTTGGGTGTCAGTCAGGATACGATGGTGCTTGCTGATACTGCGGTACAGTACGGTATGACTTTACCTAATAGTCGTGGGGCAGAAACAGAAGCGGATTTATTAGGTCTTGAGTTGGCGGCGCGTGCAGGCTATAACCCAAATGCATCGATCAGTTTATGGCAAAAAATGGAGCAAGCCAGCGCGGGAAGTCCCGCTGAATTTATGAGTACGCACCCCTCTTCATCGACGCGTATTACTCATCTGCAAGCTAATATCCCTAAAGTGATGCCATTGTATGAGCAAGTTAGGTAAGCGTTAGTCTTCGTGCTCTGCAACTTGCCAGCTCTGATGTGCTTGAGCTGGCAATGGTTGCCTGATATGGGGGTTGGCTAGCCGCTCTTGGCGTGTTTTGTTCGAGTGAGTTTGATCTATTTAGTTGCTTTGAAAATCACAAATTTAGCATTCGCGGCAATCTGCTGCACGTCGCGGAACATGCGTTTTAACGTAACGTGGTAGCCTAGATGCCGATTACCGACAATCCATAATTGACCGTCTTTTTTTAACGCACGATGACTTTGCTCAAACATGCGTCGCGCTAAAAAATCGCCGACTACTTGCTGTTGGTGAAAGGGCGGATTGCAAAGGATTAGATCGAGAGATTCGGCTGGTTCTGCACCGAGGCCATCGCCTGCATAGACAGTGACGGGGCGTTCTGCTAACGCCTGTTGCCAGTTTTCTTGTGCCGACTGTACCGCCATATACGACTCATCAATCATCCGCAGCTGTGCTTGAGGATTATTTAGCGCACAGACAATGCCTAGCACACCGTTACCGCAACCAAGGTCTGCGACCTGTGCATTACCTAAATCAGTCGGTACGTGCGGCAAGAAAAAGCGTGTGCCAATATCCAAGGCTTCACGGCAAAACACCCCCGCATGGTTACGCAAGATAAGCGGCGGTTTATCCAGTTGATATTCACTTGGATAAGGTGAGTTGGCTTGGGGTTTGTCTGCTGGCGTGACAAAAAGTAAGCGTGCTTTTTTCTCAGCAAGGCTGGCCTGAACAGGGCCGATATAACGTTCAAGTAGATCGCCGGCTGAGCGTGGGAGGTGTTTGATCATGCCGGCTGCAACGATAACTGTGTTTTGGTTTATTTGGTTTTGTAGACGGATCAGCTGTTCTTCCAGTAACGCTAAGGTTTTCGGTACGCGAATCAGTACACAAGCATAAGGCCCATTAAAGGGCTGATTGGACGGAATAATTTCAAGTGTGTCTTGACTGAGTTGATT
The DNA here is from genome assembly GCA_034006605.1 of Pseudomonas sp. Taxonomy (GTDB): domain Bacteria; phylum Pseudomonadota; class Gammaproteobacteria; order Pseudomonadales; family Pseudomonadaceae; genus Denitrificimonas. Next base: position 64,661 of record JAVESM010000012.1, read on the forward strand.
ATTATCAAGGTTGTTGCGCAGAGCTTGGTGGGCTAAAAATGAATCACCGCTGCTCTGCACCTGCATTTTCGTGGCTAAGCTAGCGGCAAGGGCACCGAAGTTATCATTCAATATTAGGGTGCCTGCGTTGCTCGGTAAGCTGCAGCTGCTCAGGTGTTTAAGCAGATATTCGTCCGCTGCATCAAAGGCTTGCAGTGGGCTGTTGTGTTGTTCTGGGTAACGTAATAAATCCAGCTGTGCAAAAGGCGTATTAAATATAGGCATAAAGATCGCAGGTATTTGTTTGGCCAAAAATGGCGTATGAATAGAGGTGTCTGTTAATCAGTGAGGTGCAGTATGAACGCGGCGCAAGAAAAGTTCACCCGACAAACGATTACTCACTTACATACGTGGACGCCAAGTCTCTTTAGTTTTCGTTGTACGCGTGATGTGGGGTTTCGTTTTACGGCAGGACAGTTTGCCCGTTTAGGCGTGCGTAAGGCTAGTGGTGCGATTGTTTGGCGTGGTTACTCGATGGTGTCGAGTCCGTTTGATGAGTTTTTGGAGTTTTTTTCGATTGTCGTGCCCGATGGTGAATTTACCAGTGAGTTAAGTCAGTTGGCGGTGGGCGATGAGATTTTAATTGAGAAGCAAGCGCATGGTTTTTTGACCTTGGATCGCTTTGTTGATGGTAAGGATCTCTGGTTGTTATCGACAGGCACTGGGGTTGCGCCGTTTTTGTCGATGCTGCAAGATTTTGAAATTTGGTCGCGTTTCGAGCGAATTGTCTTGGTGTATAGCGTGCGCTCTGCAGCTGAGTTGGCCTATAAAGATCTGCTCGATGAGATTTTGACGCGTGAATATGTGGTGGAGTATGCGCATAAGTTTACTTTTGTACCGGTGGTGACGCGTGAGGCGGTTGCGGGCTGTTTAGGTACGCGTATTACTGATTTATTGATTTCTGGCGAGTTAGAAAAACATGTTGGCTTGCCGATGGAAGCAGAAGCATCGCGAGTGTTGCTCTGTGGCAACCCTGAAATGGTGGAGGATTGCCGGATGTTATTGCAGAAGCGCGATATGCAATTATCACTAACGCGCAAGCCTGGTGCGGTGGCAGTGGAGAATTATTGGTAGTTTTTAAATATGCCTGTTTAGGTCTGAGCAAGTGACGCTATTTGCACTGGCGCAGAGACTATAAATATTCAACGAGTGCTTTGGGGTGGGTGTGGTGAGCGAGTCAGGGATGACGAGCGCCGGAGTTGAACCCTGGATGGGTTCATCGACGGATTAACACTTACCCTGAAGTATGGCATGCGCAAGCTTGTTTCTAGGCTTTAACAAAGCAAAGTATCCGGGACGGTTTACGCATGCCGTACCTTGTTAGTATCGCTGTTCCCTCAACGGGTCATCCTGACCCGATTCGGGGCTACGTCATCCATGACTACGCTGGTCGCGATACCAACAAGGTACTCATTGATCAGTGATGTTGTATGCAAGCGTTTAGTGCGGCACTTGCAAAGTAATTATTCTGTTGTTTGAGTTGATTTTGCTAGAAATGGATGCCTAGATCACTGCACATCTCCACATCTGACTAGAGTTGCAATAATGCAAACCCAGCTATGGATCAACGAGTGCTTTGGGGTGGGTGTGGTGAGCGAGTCAGGGATGACGAGCGCCGGAGTTGAACCCTGGATGGGTTCATCGACGGATTAACACTTACCCTGAAGTATGGCATGCGCAAGCTTGTTTCTAGGCTTTAACAAAGCAAAGTATCCGGGACGGTTTACGCATGCCGTACCTTGTTAGTATCGCTGTTCCCTCAACGGGTCATCCTGACCCGATTCGGGGCTACGTCATCCATGACTACGCTGGTCGCGATACCAACAAGGTACTCATTGCCCATTGCTCAGTGATGTTATTTGTCGGCTTGTTGCTTGGCTTGTTTAAGATGCTTGATCGATTTAATTTTTTTCTTAACAGCTAGAACTAATTTTTATTCTGGTTTTTAAGTAGATCGCGAATTTCGCTGAGTAAGACTTCTTCGTTGCTGGGCGCGGCAGGCGCAGCGGGTGCTTCTTCAGCCACTTCTTCTTCACGCTTGAGACGGTTAATGACTTTTATGCCCATAAAAATAGCGAAAGCGACAATCACGAAATCAATAATGCTTTGAATGAACTTTCCATAGGCTAGAACCACGGCAGGCAAATCACCTTCAGCCGCTTTTAGGGTCATGACCAGATCACCGAAATCAACGCCACCAATCAATATGCCAATGGGTGGCATGATGATGTCGCCGACAAATGAGCTGACAATTTTACCGAAAGCGGCACCGATAATAATACCAACAGCCATATCAACGACGTTGCCTTTAACTGCGAAGGTTTTGAATTCTTTTAAAATGCTCATGCGCTTATATCCCAAGTTAAGTTAAAGCTTAAATGTATTGAGGCGACATTATGCCGCGCTTTTCTATACAGTTATATAGAGTAAAGAGTCGATGAGTGTTAATCAGATGTTGCTGTATTTCGAACACAAGCAAACTTTTAAACAATCGCTAAAGAATTTGGCTGCTTAAAATTAGCGTCAGTTAAGTCGAGCGAGCGACAGCGAACTTGGCCAGCTCAATCAAAGCATCGCGGTAACCTGATGCTGGGATGTTATCTAAACAGGCAATGGCTCGCTGTGCATACTCTTGTGCACGCTTGGCCGTGTAGTCCAGCGCGCCAGAGGCTTCTACCGCGGCACTGATTTCAGCGAGATCTTCAATGCCGCCTTGTTGAATCGCTTTGCGGACGAGCGCCGCTTGCTCTGGAGTGCCGTCGCGCATGGTTACGATCAGTGGCAGGGTGGGTTTGCCTTCAGCTAGATCATCGCCTACGTTCTTGCCCAATGTCTCTGCATCACCACGGTAGTCCAGTAGGTCATCAACCAGTTGGAAAGCAATACCAAGATTGTCGCCATAGGTCCGTAATGCTTCTGTTTGTTCTAAAGGTGCGCCGGCTAAGAGTGCAGCACTATGGGTTGATGCTTCAAAGAGCATCGCGGTTTTGCCGCGAATAACTTCCATATAAATCGCTTCAGTGGTGCTGGCGTCGCGCACTTTAGTCAATTGCAGTACTTCACCTTCAGCAATGACGCGGGTGGCTTGCGAAATAATTTGCATTACCGGCAGAGAGCCAAGACGCACCATCATTTCAAATGAGCGGGCATACAAGAAGTCACCGACTAATACGCTCGGTGCGTTGCCCCACTTGGCATTGGCGGTTGAGCGACCGCGGCGCAGGTCAGATTTATCAACCACATCATCGTGCAATAAGGTTGAAGTATGCAAAAACTCAATCACCGCAGCGAGCAGGCGTAAATCATCATCCTGTTTGCCCAGTGCATTCCCGGCGAGCAATACAAGGAGTGGACGCAGACGTTTACCGCCAGCGGAGATGATGTAATCACCGATTTTTTCTACCAGAGGAATCCGTGAGGACAGCTGTTGTTTAATGATGCTGTCTACCGCAGCAAAATCTTCAGCGACGATTTGGTAAAAAGCCTGTGGTTGCATGACTCTGCGTACTCCAATAAGGTTGTGCGGCATGCTATGAGGCGCACGCCTATCTGTCAAGGTAAGTGCATAGAGTGCTTGCGCCTCGATTGATCTGTGCGTACAATCCGCGCTCCTGAACTTTACTTAGGCAACTCCCTGCCTTACGCAATTGCAGTGTGTCTTAATCCAGCGCACAGCAGCCATGCCAACTGATACCTACTCTTATAAAACGTTGGGTGAGCAGGAATAACGGAGAAATGCGATGTACGCAGTAATTGTAACTGGTGGTAAGCAGTACAAAGTCGCCGAAGGCGAATTTTTGAAGATTGAAAAACTGGACGTGGCAATTGGCGAACCTGTTTCGTTTGATCGCGTTCTGTTAATTGGCAACGGCGAAGATGTGAAAATCGGTGCGCCAGTTGTTGAAGGTGCGAAAGTGACAGCTGAAGTGATTGACCAAGGTCGTCACGATAAAGTAACCATTATCAAATTCCGTCGCCGTAAGCACAGCATGAAGCGTCAGGGCCACCGTCAGTGGTTTACTGAAGTTAAAATCACTGGTATTCAGGCTTAATTGACTGAACCCCGAAACTGATGGAGTGTTGATCTCATGGCAACGAAAAAAGCTGGTGGTAGTACCCGCAACGGTCGCGACTCGGAATCGAAACGCTTAGGCGTTAAGATGTACGGCGGCCAAACTGTAAAATCTGGAAACATCATCGTGCGTCAGCGCGGTACAGAATTCCACCCAGGCTTCGGCGTAGGTATGGGCAAAGATCACACCTTGTTTGCTAAAGAAGCAGGCGTGATTAAGTTTGAAGTTAAAGGTGCATTCGGACGTCGCTACGTTAGCGTTGTTTCCGCCTAAGTAGCTTTACATGGAAAAGCCCTGTCATTTGACGGGGCTTTTTTGTTTGTGCAGGCAGTAAAGACGGATTGTCCGTGCTTGTTGTATCCTGCGTTTATATTGATCAGCCTGCGGGCTCGCGGGAGGCACAAGAATGAAGTTCGTCGATGAAGTATCGATTGTTGTAAAAGCCGGTGATGGCGGTAATGGTTGCATGAGCTTTCGCCGTGAAAAGTTTATTGAGTTCGGTGGTCCGGACGGTGGTGATGCGGGTGATGGTGGCTCTATTTATATGGAAGCCGACATTAACCTCAATACCTTGGTTGATTATCGCTACACCCGTCGTTTTAATGCGCAGCGTGGTGGAAATGGTCGTGGTGCTGATTGTACCGGCGCTAAAGGTGAAGATCTGATCTTGAAAGTGCCTGTAGGTACCACCATTATTGATGCAGATACCCAAGAAATTATTGGTGACTTGACCGAAGAAGGGCAGCGTATTCTTGTCGTACAAGGTGGTTGGCATGGACTGGGTAATACCCGTTTTAAATCCAGTACCAATCGTGCGCCACGTCAAACCAGTGACGGTAAGCCCGGTGAATTGCGTAACCTTAAGCTGGAAATGAAAGTGTTGGCTGATGTGGGTTTGCTCGGTTTGCCGAATGCTGGCAAAAGCAGCTTCATTCGCTCGGTGTCTGCAGCCAAACCGAAAGTGGCAGACTATCCATTTACCACATTGATTCCCAATTTAGGGGTGGTCAGCATTGGCCGCTACAAAAGCTTTGTCATCGCGGATATTCCCGGGGTCATTGAAGGCGCAGCAGAAGGTGCCGGTTTAGGTATTCGCTTCCTCAAGCACTTAACTCGTACGCGCTTGTTATTGCACGTGGTTGATTTGGCGCCGATTGATGACAGTGATCCAGCGCAAGATGCACAAGTTATTGTTGATGAAATTGAGCGCTTTAGTCCTTCTCTGGTTGAACGTGATCGCTGGTTGGTGCTCAATAAAGTGGATCAATTACTGGATGATGAGCGCGAGCAGCGCAAGCAGGCGGTGGTTGATCAGCTGGGTTGGACCGGCCCAGTATTTATGATCTCAGCGCTTGATGGCGAGGGTACAAAAGAGCTGGCGCAAGCGATGATGCGTTATTTAGAAGAGCGTGTTTTGCGTATCAGCGAAAATAAAGAATACGCAGAGTACCTTATCGACTTGGATCAGCGTATCGAAGATGAAGGACGTGCACGTCTGCAAGAGTTGGATGATCAGCGCGCATTGCGTCGTGCTGGTGTGAAAGCGGTTGAGGATGTTGATGACGACTTTGATGAAGACGAAGAAGATGATGAAGACGGTGCCGAGATTATCTACGTTAATCATTAACTGATGGGTGGGCTCGGCGTGCATTAAGACAGCCGCCGAGTGTTCAATTTCAACAGGATTGTGTTATGCGCGATAAGGTGACAGGCGCTCAGCGCTGGGTAGTGAAAATTGGCAGTGCCTTGTTGACCGCCGATGGCCGTGGCTTAGATCGTAATGCTATGGCGATTTGGGTTCAGCAAATGGTTGCGCTACGTCAGCAAGGTATTGATTTAGTCTTGGTCTCTTCTGGCGCTGTCGCGGCGGGTATGAGCCGCTTAGGCTGGCTGGAACGACCCAGTGCGATTCATGAGCTGCAGGCGGCGGCGGCAGTGGGGCAAATGAGCTTAGTTAAAGCGTGGGAAAGCAGCTTTGCTGCACATAATGAGCGCACCGCGCAGATTCTGCTAACCCACGATGACCTGTCTGATCGTAAACGTTATTTAAACGCGCGCAGTACTTTACGCACCTTGCTGGAATTGGGTGTGATTCCGGTGATCAATGAGAACGACACAGTAGCCACCGATGAAATTCGCTTTGGTGATAACGACACCTTAGCGGCGCTGGTGGCTAATTTAGTTGAAGCTGATTTACTGGTGATTCTTACTGACCGTGACGGGATGTACGATGCTGATCCGCGTAACAATCCAGATGCTCAAGTGATCTATGAAGCCCGCGCCGATGACCCAAGTTTGGATGCTGTGGCTGGCGGTAGCGCAGGGGCTTTAGGGCGTGGTGGTATGCAAACCAAGCTGCGTGCGGCACGTCTTGCTGCGCGTTCGGGTGCTTATACGGTGATTGTGGGCGGTCGTCTTGAACATGTCTTGGATCGCTTGCATGCCGGTGAGCGTCTCGGCACATTGTTGGCGCCTGAACAATGCCGTGATGGTGCGCGTAAACAATGGCTGGCAGGGCACTTACAAACCCGTGGTACGTTGACCCTCGATGCTGGCGCTGTTAAGGCTTTAACCCATGGTCATAAAAGCTTATTACCGGTCGGTGTGACGGCGGTGGCGGGGCATTTTTTACGCGGTGAAATGGTGGTTTGTGTCGATGCACAAGGTACTGAAGTGGCGCGTGGCTTGAGTAGTTATAGCGCCGCTGAAGCAAGTAAAATTATTGGTTTGTGCTCTGAAAGTATTGTTGATGCGTTGGGTTATATGGCGGAAGCTGAATTGATTCATCGCGATAATTTGGTGGTGAGTTAAACGCCGATACAGCGCTCCAGTAACACGACAAAGTGTTTTTAAAACTACCCGTGAAAGGCGATGACTTGCCACGGGTAGTTTTTTAAGCTGGGTTAGTCACCACGAGCCCAGAGGTTGCTGATTGGATAACGACGGTCACTGCCAAAACTGCGCTTACTTATTCGCGGGCCTACTGCCGCCTGGCGACGTTTATATTCGTTGATATCGACTAAGCGCAAAACCCGCAGTACCATTTCTGCATTGAAGCCTTGCGCGATAATCGCCTGAGCGGATTGCTCTTCCTCTACATACAAGCGCAGTACCTCATCTAGAATGTCATAAGGCGGTAAGCTGTCTTGATCTTTTTGGTTGGGGGCCAGCTCTGCAGAAGGTGCACGGGTAATCACGCGCTCAGGTATCACTGGGCTTAAGCTGTTGCGATAGCGTGCAAGGCGATACACCATGCTTTTAGAGACATCTTTGAGAGGGGCGAAACCGCCGGCCATATCGCCATATAAGGTCGAATAGCCGACTGCTGTTTCGCTTTTATTACTGGTGGTGAGGACTAAGTCGCCATTTTTATTGGATAACGCCATGAGCAGACTGCCGCGACAGCGGGCTTGTAAGTTTTCCTCAGTTGTGTCGGTTGTGATAATTGGCATATCAGCAAACACAGGTTTTAAGGTCTGCATAAATGCTTCAACTAGGGGTGCAATGGCGATGGTTTTATAATCGACAGCCATGTTGTGGGCTTGTTTGGCTGCATCATCTTGGCTGATCTGTGCGGTGTAGTGGTAAGGCATCATCACTGCTTGCACTTTATCTGAGCCTAAAGCATCAGCGGCAATTGCCAGTACTAAAGCAGAATCAATTCCACCGGACAACCCCAGTAGCACGCCTTTAAAACCGTTATATGCCGCATAATCACGCAAGCTCATCATCAGGGCTTGGTAAATAGAGGCTTCGTCGCTTAATAGCGGTTCGCAGCTGGCGCGTTCTACATGGCTTGTTGAGTGAGTAAATTGTAGCTCGACGGTACTGAGCGCTTCGGTGAAGGCGGGGGCGCGCTGGCGTAAATTGCCTTGCTCATCAACCGTGCAGCTGCCACCATCAAAAATCAAGTCATCCTGCGCGCCAACTTGGCTGGTATATAGAATTGGCATTTGTGCCTGCTGTGCCTGATGGCTAAGCATTTGTTCACGTTCAGCTTGTTTGTTGAGGTGAAACGTAGAAGCATTTAGGCTCACGATCATTTTTGCTTGAGCCGTGCAGGCTTGCTCAATAAATGTGGCTTGCCAAATATCTTCACCGATGCCGATGGCGATTTTTATCTCATTGATTTCAATGCACAGGGGTTGCTTACCAGGGGTGAAATAACGCTGAGCAAAGGCCGTCGGGTCGCTGGGTAAAAATTGTTTTTTATAAACTGCTTGAATCTGACCGTGATAGAGATGTGCGCAGCAGTTGTAACGTACGTTCTGTTCAAGCCAAGGGTAGCCAACCAATACATGCAAGTTGTGTGGCAGGGCGGTACACAGCTGGGCTAGGGCGCGCTCGATACGCACTTGCATACTGTCGCGCAGGAGTAAGTCTTGCGCGTTATAACCACATAATGACAATTCTGGAAAGATAATTAGATCGGCTTGCTGGTGCTGTTTTGCGTGTACGCTTGCATCAAGAATACGCTGTAGGTTGCCGTCTATATCGCCGACGCGCATATTTAATTGTGCCAGTACGGCGCGCAGTGCAGTTGTCATGTTCAGCCCCTTAAAATGATCAGATCGCCAGTTTAGCAAAGCACAGGCTGTACGAGACTGTTATGGATATAAATCAATGGATAGGGTTCTGACTCGTGAGTTTTGTTGTATTGTAGCGGGCTAGGTCACTCGGCTTATGCCGCTATGGTGAGTTAGGATATTGTTTATAAAAGGTTTAGACCTTTGCAGGCAATGCTGCTTGCTGTGGTACTCAATAGCAGATTTAAATAAAAAGAGAGTTGATATGCAGTTAAAAGATAAAGTAATCATTGTCACTGGCGGCGGTCAAGGTTTGGGTCGTGCGATGGCAGAATATCTCGCCACAAAAGGCGCTCAGTTGGCGCTTGTCGATTTAGATCAAGGCAAACTTGATGCCGCTGTGACGGCTTGCCAGAACGCAGGTGCGCAAGCGCGTGCGTATATTTGTAACGTGGCGAATGAAGAGCAGGTTAATCATATGGTTACGCAAGTGGCTGATGATTTTGGTGCGATTAACGGCTTGGTTAACAATGCGGGTATTTTGCGTGACGGCCTGACGATTCGTGTTAAAGATGGTGAGATGAGCAAAATGAGCCTTGCTAACTGGCAGGCGGTGATTGACGTTAACTTGACAGGTGTTTTCTTGTGCACGCGTGAAGTGGCAGCAAAAATGATTGAGCTGAAAAATCACGGTGCAATCGTTAATATTTCTTCCATTTCACGCGCGGGTAATGTCGGACAAGCGAACTACTCAGCAGCAAAAGCGGGTGTGGCTGCCGATACTGTGGTTTGGGCCAAAGAGTTGGCGCGTTACGGTATTCGTGTAGCGGGCGTAGCACCAGGCTTTATTGAAACGGAAATGACCTTGGGTATGAAGCCTGAAGCACTGGCTAAAATGACTGCGTTCATTCCTTTGCAGCGTATGGGTAAGCCAGAAGAAATTGCTCATTCTGTCGCTTATATCTTCGAAAACGACTACTACACAGGTCGTATTATTGAACTTGATGGTGGTTTGCGTCTGTAATAGGAAGGTTCATCGCTGAGTTCTTACTGTGCGGTCTGTAAACAACATCGCTGGCCAATCAGTACCTTGCTGGTAATGCGCTAAGTGTCGCCATGGATGGCGACGCGCCCGAGTCGCGCCAAGACGGCGCGTTGCGGGAAGAACAGCACGAGTAAGGTGCTGTGCCCCTCAGTCATTCATACGTCGATGTAACGTGTTCTTGCTTACCAGCCCACACCCACGCCAATCAAATAGCGGCGATCATTTACATCACCGAATTGGCTAGATACTTTGTCCCATTCGGCTTTTAAAGTAATCGCCGCCCAGCTGTTGACCTTGTAACGCACCCCCGCCTCGCTGTCGAAAACATAATTAATATCACTGATAAAAGGCACGCCAAATTCACCGTTGGTGTACACCTCAAAACTTTTGCCGCTGATATAACGATTGTAATCCCATGACAAAGTACTGGAGTTAAAGCTTTTCTTTTCACCTGAATCAAATAAAAACTTATTGTGATTAATCAGGCTTGATAAAGAGAACGCGCCAATCTCATTGTCCCAGAACTGGTAACCAGGGCCTGTACCGTAGGTGTATTGTTTGCGCAGCTCTTCAATATGATCGTTCATATATTTCGCTTTGTTTTTCCAGAACCATTGTTCAGTAATAAAGCGGTCGAGTGCATAACTGGCTTCAAAGCGTTCAGTTTTTTTAGCTTCATTTTTGGTTTCGTAATCGTACTCAGTGCTTAGCGCATGTCGCCATAAGCCGTGGCGTAATTCAGTACTGACATCAAGGTCATAATCTTTGACATCGTTCTCGTTTTTCTTATAGTCCGCTGAAAAACTAATGTTACCTTTCCAGCGTAAATCTTCAATAATTGGCTTAGGTGTCATCAGTTGTTGAATATCAGTCAGCGCAATTGTTTTAGGTGCCTCGCCATTAATCAACGTGACATGTCCCTCTGGCGCCGCGCGTAACGCTTTGGTGGTTTCTGTCGTAAAGGTGTCGAGCTTAACCAGCAGTGGTTGCTCTGTTTCTAGGGTGGCAATTTTCTTGATATTAAGGGTGATGGTGTCAGCATAATCCGTCTCTAATAGCAGTTTTCCGCTATCTAGGAGTAGGATACGTCCGGTCATTCGGTCACCGTTTTTTAACCAAACGGTATCGGCTTGCGCACAGAGAGAAAAGGTTAAACCAGTAAATAAGCAAAACAAAGTGAAATGACGCATGATGACAAGCTCAAAGGTAGAGTTAGAGGATACGGATTTAGGGCGCGTAGTTTACCGTCATGCAGTAACAGACTCATAGCGCTAAATAGGGTTCCGCATTGAGCACAGATAATCAGCAACAGCGACGGAGCATCCTGTATATGCTGCTGTCCAATATTCCCGAAGGCCGTTTAGTGACCTACGGGCAACTGGCAACAATGATGGGTTATCCAGGCGCTGCACGCTGGGTGGGACGCATTCTTGGTCAGCTGCCTGAGGGAACACAATTGCCTTGGCATCGTGTGGTTGCTGCAGGTGGACGCTTAAGTTTACCCGCCAATACCCCAAGTGGTGAAGAACAACGCCAGCGTTTGCGCAGTGAAGGGGTTTTTGTGCAGGGAGATCGTGTTAGATTACGTGGTTATGAATGGCAGCCTAATGCTGCAAGAGAGTAGAGTGCGCCTTTTAACATGAAATTTGTAAAATATGTCTGATAACAGTTGGCGTACCGCGCTACAGGCTTACTCCAGCCCAGCAACCTTAGCCTTATTATTATTAGGCTTTGCTGCCGGCTTGCCTTATATGCTGGTTTTTTCTACTTTGTCGGTGTGGTTGCGCGAGGCGGGTGTGGCCCGCGAAACGATCGGTTACGCCAGTCTGATTGGTTTAGCCTATGCCTTTAAATGGGTGTGGTCGCCGTTACTGGATCAATGGCGCTTACCTTTATTGGGGCGTTTAGGTCGCCGTCGTTCTTGGTTGGTTTTTTCACAAGTGTTGGTTGCTATTGGTCTGGCAGGCATGGCACTGAGTAATCCACAAAGCCACTTAGCCGTATTAATTGCCTTGGCAGTCTTGGTTGCATTTGCTTCGGCCACGCAAGATATTGCCGTGGATGCCTACCGATTGGAAATCGTCGATAACAGTCGTCAAGCCGCCCTCGCTGCCAGTTATATGGCGGGCTATCGAGTTGCGGCGCTTTTGGCGACGGCTGGCGCACTGTATTTTGCCGAGTGGTTTGGTTCAACCGGTGTGCAGTATCGGCATGCGGCTTGGGCGAGTACTTACTTATTGTTTGCTTTGCTAATGTTGCCAGGTCTGTTGACCACCTTATGGATGAAAGAGCCGCAGTTGGTGGTGCCAGCCGAAGATACAGCGACCCGCTATAAACTCCGTCATCAATTAATATCAGTTGTTGTGCTAATGGTGCTGTTGGTTTCGGTACCCGCCATGATGACGCAGTTTTATCAAACTGATTTTCAGTCGCTGGTGTCTGGACAGTCAGGTATAGATGATCTTTTTTACAGCGATCGGGCCTTTCTGCGTGCGTTGCTTTATACGATTTTAACCGTATTTTGCTTGTCTTCGATTGGTCGTAAAGGATTGGCTCCGGTGTTGACGCCGGTGAGTGACTTTGTCGTACGTTACCGCTGGCAAGCACTGTTACTGCTGGGTTTGGTTGCCACTTATCGAATGTCAGATACAGTAATGGGGGTGATGGCCAACGTTTTTTATATCGATCAAGGTTTCAGTAAAGATCAGATTGCTGGAGTCAGTAAGGTTTTTGGTTTGATTATGACGTTGATGGGTGCGGGCATTGGTGGCTTGCTGATTGTGCGCTTTGGCATCATGCCAATTTTATTAATTGGTGGAATCAGCTCTGCGGCGACCAACCTAATGTTTGTCATGTTGGCCGGCATGGGGGCTGATCTTGATATGTTGATCGTGACCATTTCGTGCGACAACTTTAGCGCCGGTTTAGCCACCGCTGCGTTTGTTGCTTATCTGTCGAGTTTGACCAACCTTCGTTTCTCGGCCACTCAGTACGCCTTGCTCAGCTCCATTATGCTGCTGCTGCCACGTTTGATTGGTGGTTACTCTGGTGTACTGGTGGACAAGTTTGGCTATGAGCAATTTTTCTTGATTACCGCTTTGCTGGGTGTGCCAACACTGCTGCTGATTGTCTGGCAGTGGCGCAATGATCGGCATAAAGCAAAAACTGCTGAGGCATCAGTGGTAAGCCAAACGAGAGTTTGAGGTATTTTGTTACATGATGCTGATGATGAGCCCCTTGAGATTTAATCCTTGAGAGCGCATTAATTAAATATCTACATAGTTAAGGTGTGCGTCATGCGTGTGTTTTTTTTATTATTTTTAGTCTTTCCGTTGCTTGAGTTGTTTGTGATGATTCGTGTGGGCTCGAGTATTGGTGCATCGGCAACCTTGCTGTTGGTATTGGCCAGTGGCGTATTAGGCGTTTTGTGTATCCGCCTTGCTGGCCTCACCACCGCGTTGAACGTACGCAAGCGTATGGCGCAAGGTGAAGTGCCCAATGGTGAAATGCTCAATGGTTTATTGCTGGTGGTGGCGGGAGGGTTACTATTTTTACCGGGCTTTATCAGTGATGCCATCGGTCTTGTTTGTTTGCTACCGATCACCCGTTCTTGGCTGATTAAGCGCATTGCTGTACAGATGACTCAAGGTGCAGGTCAAACAACCGGTTTTTATTCTACTCGGCAGACTTACCGTCAGCGCACGAACACAGCACAGATTATTGAAGGCGAATTCGAGCGCAAAGATTCTTAAGCGCGGCTTACCATTTATTGATAAAAATTTCTTATGTTGGCCTTGAAATATTCCGCTTTGCCCACATATAGCAAACAGCAAACGATTCTGCACTAGCAGATCATTCTGCGTTCTGTGCTTTTGCGCAGTACGCCCCGGTTTACCGGATTTAATAAACGTGCCGATGAGTATCATCGGTAGATGTAACTAACCCGTTGGGAGAGATCGACAATGAAGCTTCGTCCTCTGCATGACCGTGTGGTAATCCGCCGCAGCGAAGAAGAAACTAAAACCGCTGGCGGCATTGTGCTACCAGGCTCAGCGGCTGAGAAACCAAATCAAGGTGAAATTGTTGCCGTTGGCACTGGCCGCGTTTTGGACAATGGTGATGTACGTGAACTCGCCGTAAAAGTGGGTGATAAAGTAGTCTTTGGCCCTTATTCCGGTAGTAACGCTATTAAGGTTGATGGCGAAGAACTGCTGGTAATGAGCGAAAGCGAAATTCTCGCAGTTGTTGAAGCTTAATTTATCCCCTTGCGTTTAATGTCACAGAATTGAGGAACATATTTCATGGCTGCTAAAGAAGTAAAATTCGGCGATTCAGGCCGTAAGAAAATGCTAGCTGGCGTCAACGTATTGGCTGACGCAGTCAAAGCAACCTTAGGCCCAAAAGGTCGTCACGTTATTTTAGAAAGAAGCTACGGTGCGCCGTCAATCACTAAAGACGGTGTGTCTGTTGCAAAAGAAATTGAACTCAAAGACCGTTTTGAGAACATGGGTGCACAACTGGTTAAAGACGTTGCCTCTAAAGCCAACGACGAAGCCGGTGACGGTACTACGACTGCAACAGTACTGGCTCAAGCAATCGTTAACGAAGGCTTGAAAGCAGTTGCAGCGGGTATGAACCCAATGGATCTCAAACGCGGTATTGATAAAGCGACTATCGCCATTGTTGAGCAAATCAAGCAAATGGCTAAGCCATGTGCTGACAACAAAGCGATCGCGCAAGTGGGTACCATTTCTGCTAATGCTGATGCATCAATTGGTGACATCATTGCTGAAGCGATGGACAAGGTTGGTAAAGAAGGCGTTATTACGGTTGAAGAAGGTTCCGGTCTAGATAACGAGCTGTCTGTGGTTGAAGGCATGCAGTTTGATCGTGGTTACCTGTCTCCGTATTTCATCAACAAACCAGACACTATGGTTGCTGAGCTAGAAAGCCCACTGTTGTTGTTAGTTGACAAGAAAATTTCTAACATTCGCGAACTGTTGCCTGTGCTGGAAGCTGTTGCGAAAGCCGGTCGTCCACTGTTGATCGTGGCTGAAGATGTTGAAGGCGAAGCCTTAGCAACATTGGTTGTCAACAATATGCGCGGTATCGTTAAAGTGGCTGCAGTTAAAGCACCAGGTTTTGGCGATCGTCGTAAAGCAATGCTGCAAGATATCGCTATCCTAACTGGCGGTACAGTGATCTCTGAAGAAGTGGGTCTAAGTTTAGACACGACAACTTTAGAACACTTAGGTAATGCTAAGCGCGTTCTCTTGAACAAAGATAACACCACTATTATTGATGGTGCCGGCGAGCAAGTAGATATCGAAGCACGTGTTCTGCAGATCCGTAAGCAAGCCGAAGAAACCTCTTCAGACTACGACAAAGAAAAACTGCAAGAGCGCTTAGCTAAGTTAGCTGGCGGTGTTGCGGTGATCAAAGTTGGCGCAGCCACTGAAGTTGAAATGAAAGAGAAAAAAGCCCGCGTTGAAGATGCTCTGCATGCAACCCGTGCAGCGGTTGAAGAAGGCGTGGTACCTGGCGGTGGTGTAGCGTTAGTCCGTGCCCTGCAAGCTATCAGTGAGCTTAAAGGCGACAACGAAGATCAGAACGTGGGTATTGCTCTGCTGCGTCGTGCAGTTGAAGCACCGCTGCGTCAGATTGTTGCAAACTCTGGTGATGAGCCAAGCGTTGTGGTTGATAAAGTTAAGCAAGGTGAAGGTAACTACGGTTATAACGCTGCAACTGGCGAATACGGTGACATGATTGCCATGGGTATTTTGGACCCAGCAAAAGTAACCCGTTCAGCACTGCAAGCTGCAGCGTCGATTGCGGGCTTGATGGTGACGACTGAAGCGATGATCGCTGAAGTTAAAGATGACAGCGCACCTGCAATGCCTGATATGGGCGGCATGGGTGGTATGGGCGGTATGATGTAAGGTTTTTTACCTTACTGTTTTGCTCTAAAGCATCAAAAAAACGGCTACCAAGTGATTGGTAGCCGTTTTTTATTGGGCGGGATAAAAGTTGCATTAACTTATAAAGGGTAGTCGGCCAGCTGGCGTGCAATAAGCATGCGCTGCACTTCGCTGGTACCTTCATAAATTTGCGTAATCCGTGCATCACGGTAGTGGCGTTCCACTGCGTAATCTTCTAAGTAACCATAGCCGCCGTGGATTTGGATGGCCATAGAGCAGACTTTTTCCGACATTTCCGAGGCAAACAGTTTGGCTTGTGATGCTTCCGACAAACAAGGTAAACCAGCACTGCGCAAGCGTGCGGCATACAGTAGCAAATGACGCGCGGCATTCAGTTGCGTGTGCATATCGGCGAGCATATTAGCAATGCTTTGATGTTCAGCAATCGGTTTACCAAACTGCACTCGCTCGCGCGAGTAGAGTAGCGCGGCTTCAAAGGCTGCGCGGGCAATACCAATGGCTTGCGCGGCAATCCCCAGACGTCCGCCTTCTAGGCCGGAGAGTGCCAGGGCTAAGCCTTTACCGCGCGGTCCCAGCATGTTTTCTTTGGGGATACGGCAATTGACTAAGCTGACCGCACAGGTATCTGAAGCGCGCAGGCCCATTTTTTGCTCCATGCGTTCCACTTCAAAGCCGGGCGTAGCCGTGGGTACTAAAAATGCTGACAAGCCTTTTTTGCCCAACTCGGGGTCTGTCACGGCAAAGACAATGGCTAGACCGGCACGTTTAGCATTACTGATAAACTGCTTGCTGCCGTTAATTACCCAGAACTCGCCATCTTCTACCGCTTTAGTGCGTAAGTTATTGGCTTCTGAGCCCGCTTGTGGCTCGGTTAAGCAGAAGCACGCCAAGGTTTTTCCGGCGGCTAAATCAGGTACCCACTGTTGTTTTTGCTGTTCGGTTCCCCATTTGAGAATCGGTGTGCAACCGACAGAGTTATGAATACTCATTACTGCACCAGTGGCCGCACAGCCCGCAGAGATTTCTTCAACAGCTAGGACGTAGGAGGTGTAATCAATGTAGGAACCGCCCCATTCTTCAGGAACGACCATACCTAAAAAGCCCAGCTCGCCCATCTGTTTGAGCATATCGTCATCGAGCCAGCCCGCTTTTTCCCACAGAGCTGCGTTGGGTGCTAATTCTGTTTTAGCAAAGTTGCGTGCCATATCACGGATCATGCGTTGTTCTTCGGAGAGTTCAATATCATTCATGCTGAAGTCCTTTTAATAAACGTACTGGCTTATGCTGAGTGTGCTTGAAAACCGGCGAATAAGTCATCGAGTTTAGCCTGCTCGAGCTGTTCGATGCTTGCTGGCTGCCATTGTGGATTTTTATCTTTATCAATAATCAGTGCGCGTACACCCTCCATAAAGTCACCTTTGGAAAACCACTGTTTACCCAAGTGGAGTTCCATGCGAAAGCAGTCCGCCAGTGACAGATTTTTGCCACGACGCAGCATCGCTAAGGTGGTCGCCATGGCTAAGGGTGAACGGGTGTTGAGCGTAGAAATCAGTTCTTCACTCCACGGTTTAAGTGTGGTGTTGGTTTCGCTGGCTAATGAAGCAATAATTTTTGCGAGTGAATCGTGAGCGAAATGTTGCTCGATGGCGGCGCGCACCGTGGTGAATTTTGCACCTGTGGCATGCTTACTGGCTAAGGTGTTCAATAAGCTACGAATGGATTCTTGTGCAGATAAGCCCCACTGCATATTGTCGAGACAGCGATCGAGTTCTAAGACTTGCTCACGGTGTAAGAACCAGTCGGCGAGGCCGAACTGTAGCGCATCGGCCGCCTCTATAGGATTACCCGTCACCCCCATATAAGTGCCGACTTCACTTGGCATGCGCGATAAAAAGTAGCTGCCGCCGACATCAGGGAAAAAACCAATACTGACTTCAGGCATGCCTAAGCGTGCTTGTTCGGTCACAATACGAAAACTTGCGCCCTGAACTAAACCCATGCCGCCGCCTAACACTAAACCATCCATTAAGGCGATCAACGGTTTAGGGTAGGCATGAATCCATTGGTCGAGCGCGTATTCTTCACTAAAAAAAGTAGCGTTTAGTGTATTGCCGGCTTGGGCATTGTTATACATCTCACGAATATCACCACCCGCACAAAAAGCTTTGTCGCCATTGGCGCGCAACACCACAGCAACCACCTGCTCATCAGCCGCCCATTCATCCAGTTGCTGTTGGAGGGTGCGCACCATTTCAAGATTAATGGCGTTAAATGCGCTGACGCGGTTGAGAGTGAGGTGGCCAACATGATTACGCACTTCAGTCAGTACCAGAGCATGATTATCGGGCATCGAGATTACTCCTTTAAATACAGTTTAATAATGGCCGAGAAGTCTAGACTGCCGTGCCCTTGCAAGCTAAAGGCTTGATAGAGTTGCTGGGCTGCAGCCCCCATCATCACCGGTTGCTTAGCGAGGCGCGCTGCTTCTGTGGCTAAACCTAAATCTTTAAGCATTAAGTCGCTGCCAAAACCACCACTATACCCGCGGCTGGCCGGGGTGTTTTCTAAAACATCAGGGTAGGGGTTATTGATTTCTGAACTCCAGCAGCGACCGCTTGAGGTGTTAATGATGCCTGCAAGGGTTTGAGCATCCATGCCGAGAGACACGCCTAAGGCCATGGCTTCGGCAACACCAATCATAGAAATGCCCAGCAGCATATTGTTGGCAACTTTGGCGACTTGACCGTTGCCACTGGCACCGCAGTGGGTGATGTTTTTGCCCATAGCTTGCAAGATAGGTTGTACATATTGTAAATCCTCGGCTGAACCACCAACCATAAAGGTTAGCGTTGCTGCTTGTGCCCCACCTGTGCCGCCGGAGACTGGCGCATCGAGCATACTGTGCCCAGCGGCTTTGGCCGCTTGCGCGACTTCACGAGTGCTGTGTGGATCAATCGTTGAACAATCAATTAAATAGGTGGGTTGAGTCAACTGAGCAATGAGGCCGTCACTGCCAAGATACACACCTTTTACATGGGCAGAGGCAGGTAACATGCTAATTAAAACATCAGGTGCTGCAGCAACAAGCGCAGATACCGACGTGCAACCTTGTGCCCCTTGTTCTTTTAGCTCGCTAACGGCTGTGCTGGACAGGTCAAAGACACTCAGCTGATGGCCTGCTTTGAGGAGGTTGCTGGCCATTGGGCTGCCCATATTACCGAGGCCTAAAAATCCGATATGCATGGTAGATCTCCGCTTTTTATGATTGTTGTGCGTGTTGATACTGAACGAGGTTGCCTTCATTGCAAGTGAACCCGCCTAGCAACCAAGCTAAGCGGGTGTCATTTACTTCAGACTGATGGTGGTATTGAGCACACCGGCCGCTTCATTTTCATCGAACCAGCGTGCCGTGATGGTCTTGGTTTGTGTATAAAACTGCACCACTTGTTTGCCGTATGGACCTAAGTCGCCGAGTTTTGAAGCGCGTGATCCGGTGAAGGAGAACATCGGTACCGGCACTGGAATTGGCACGTTAATCCCTACTTGGCCGACATCAATGTCTTCTTGGAAGCGGCGTGCGCTTGCCCCTGATTGGGTAAAGATGGCGGTGCCATTACCGTTCGGGTTGTTGTTTACCAGCTCAATGGCTTGCTCAAGCGTCTCGGCATGCATCACGCATAAAACCGGGCCAAAGATTTCTTCTTGGTAGATGCGCATTGAGGTTTGCACGCCAGAAAAGAGGGTTGGGCCAATAAAGTTGCCTTGTTCAAAGCCTGGTACGGTTGGGTTGCGCCCATCGAGGTCCATTTGTGCACCTTGACTTACACCGCTTTCGATCAGATTGGTAATCCGCGCTAAAGCTTGTTTTGAAATCACTGGGCCAACATCAGTGCCTGCTTGGCAGCCAGCATTTACTTTTAGAGTTTTAGCTTTGGCAATCAGTTCAGGCAGCCAGCTTTGCGCTTCGCCGACGAGAACAATCACCGGCAGTGCCATGCAACGTTGCCCTGCTGCGCCAAAGGCCGCGCCGACAATGGCATTTAGGGTTTGCTCTTTATTGGCATCAGGCATCACGATGCCGTGGTTTTTTGCGCCCATCATGCATTGCACGCGCTTACCGGCCAGTGACGAACGGTTGTACACATGAGTGCCAACATGGGTGGAGCCAACAAAGGACACCGCTTTAATATCGGGATGATCACAGATGCCATTGACTGCATCAGGGCCGCCATGAATCACGTTAAGCACACCCGGTGGAATGCCGGCCGCTAAGGCCAACTCGACTAAGCGCATCGTCACCATCGGGTCTTGTTCGGACGGTTTCAGAACAAAGGTATTGCCGGTGACAATGGCCATCGGGAACATCCACAATGGAATCATTGCTGGGAAGTTAAACGGTGTAATGCCCGCACACACGCCCAGCGGTTGCATCAGCGTGTAGGTGTCTACGCCATTGGCGACGTTGTTGGCTAATTCACCCAGTTGTAAGTTGCCGATGGCCGCGGCGTGTTCAACCACTTCTAAGCCGCGAAAAACATCGCCTTCTGCATCAGCTAAAGTCTTGCCTTGTTCCGCGGTGAGTAACGCTGCCAGTTCTGACATGTTTTCGCGAATCAGCTGTTGGTATTTCAGAAAAATACGGGCACGAGTACCAATAGGTGTTTTGCGCCACGTTTTGAAGGCTGTTTTAGCGCTGGCGACTGCGGCATTGATTTCGTCAGCAGTAGCAAAAGGCACTTTAGCCAATACTTCTTGGGTGGCAGGGTTGATCACATCGCGCCACTGCTGGGTGCTTGACTCAACAAACTGACCATCAATAACCAGTTTAATGGTGGGTACTTGAACTGCTGTCATATTGATACGCCTCAGTATTAAATTATATTTGTGATTGACTGACTAAGTGTGGTTTTATCCTATCAGTGCATTTTTGCTTGCGGCAACCCCGTTAGGTGCAGATTCAATCTGCAAAAATGCAGATATGAATAAAACCTTGGAGAGGGTGCTATGGATTGGGAGCAGTTACGTTTTTTTCTCGAGCTGACTCGAGCGGGGCGCTTAGTGATTGCGGCGCGGCGTATGGGCGTTGATCACACAACGGTGTCGCGCAAAGTACAAGCGCTGGAAAAAAGTTTGGGGCAGTCATTATTTTTGCGAGAGCCTGAAGGTTACAAATTGACCGAAGCTGGGCGTGCTTTATTGCCTCAGGTCGAGGCGATGGAAAGCGCTTTTGTCGGTATTTCCGACTCACTTCCTAATTTGGGTGAACAGCTCTCTGGTCATGTGCGCATTGGTGCAACGGAAGGCTACAGCACGCTGTTGCTCGCCGAGCAACTGGCGAGCCTGGCGCTGCACTATCCGCATTTGAAGTTGGATTTGTTGGCGCTACCGCGCGCTGTACAACTGTCACGCAATGAGGCAGATATTGTGATTACCCTCGAGCGCCCAGAACGAGGCCCTTTTATTATTACGCGGCTCACCGATTATGAGTTGCACCTTTACGCCAGCATCGATTACTTGGCTCAGCATCCAGAGATCACTGAACGTGAGCAGTTGCGTGAGCATCGCTTTGTTTCTTACGTTGATGATTTACTCTTTAGTAAAGAATTAATGTTTTTAGATGAGTTGGTTAAACCGATCAAATCGACGTTACGCAGCACCAGCATCTTGGCGCAGCAGCAGGCTGTTGCGGCCGGTGCCGGCTTAGCTATTTTACCCGCCTTTGCGGCACGTACAGACCCACGTTTACGCCGTGTATTGGCTGATCAAGTGAGCTTTACTCGGACGTTTTGGATATTGATGCCGATTGAACTCAAGGATATTGCGCGCATGCGTACGGTATGGAACTTTTTGCGCGAACAGGCGGCCACACAACAGGATCTGCTCTTGCCGTCAAATCAAGAAAAGGAGGATAGGTAATATGCGCATACAGCGCTCTGGAACAGTATCAGCGGTGATGGTGCGTGAAGCACTCGAAGCCCCCTTGCAGCAAGGCTGGTCGTTAGATGTTTTATTAAACGGTAGCGCCTTTGATGCGCAGATTATGTGTGCCGAGGCGCAGCGTGTGCCGGTGCAGCACTATGCACGCTTTTGGCGACGCTTACGGCGTACCATTCAAGATGAGTTTTTCCTGATGGATCAGCGCAGCATGCGCCCTGGCAGCTTTGCTTTTATGTGCAGCATGGCCGCGCAGCAGCCCACTGTAGGGCAAGGTCTGGAAGTGGCGTTACAATTCTTAGCCCTTATTTTTGCTGACAAGCGCGCGGTACTACGTACCAAACAAAGTATAGCTGCGGTGGTATTGCGTGAAGAAAACTTACAGCCCTCACGCGCTTTTACCTACTTCACTTTTTGGATGTATGTGCATGGGCTGACCTGTTGGCTGGCCAATCAACGCATTCGTCTATTGTCAGTGGATTCTCGTTGCGCGCAACCGGAATTTATTGACGACTATCGAATCATGTTTTCTGACAATTTGCGCTTTGATTGTCAACAATCACAAATATTGTTTTCTGCTGATGTATTGGCTGCACCGATTCGACGCAGTGCGCAAGACTTGCAACGCTTTTTACGTCTCTCGCCGAATAACATCATCGTTAAGTACCGTGATGAGCAGAGTTTAACCAGTCAGATTCGCCGTATGTTGCTCAGTACGGATCCTAAGCATTGGCCTGACGCCATGGGCTTGGCGGCACAGGTCTTTATGTCAGTGTCTACGTTGCAGCGCCGTTTAAGTGAAGAAGGTCAGAGTTATCAAAGGCTTAAAGATTCAGTACGCAGTTCTTTGGCGATTAAGTGGCTGGCTGATGAGTCTTATACTTTTGTCGATATCGCAACGGCTTTAGGTTTTGCTGATGTCAGTACCTTTTATAAGGCATTTCGCAAATGGACCGGTACACAGCCCACTCATTACCGCTCAATTTTACTGGATAAAAATAAATGATTGGCAAAACCGTTCAAGTAGTTTGACGTATTTTGCTATTGCTTCGGTCGTGGATTGGGGTCGACTATCAAGGACTGTACCTTGCAATGTCAACAATAATAAAAGTTGGAGTGTGCTATGAGCCCAGTAAAATATGATTATTTCCAAGCAACAAAAAACTTTGATTTTGATGCGACTGTTAGCGCTACGATTAGCGGTACGTTTGCCGCAATGAATGCCTGCTATGAATGTTGTGATCGGCATGCAGTGGACGGTGCTGTCGCTTTAATTCAAGAGAATGCGGATGGCAGTTCAAGTCGTCACAGCTATGCTGAATTGCGTGATCAGTCGGCGCAACTTGCTCATTACCTCACGGCGCAAGGTGTACACGCCGGTGATGTGGTGGCGGGTCTATTACCGCGTGGTCATGCGCTAATCGTTACTATTTTAGGTGCATGGCGTATTGGCGCGATTTATCAGCCATTGTTTACCGCCTTTGGCCCTAAAGCCATTGAGCATCGTTTACAGAATTCAGGCGCCAAATTAGTGGTCTGTGATGTGGCCAATCGCAGCAAACTCTCTGATGTTGCCGATTGCCCAACGGTGATGACGGTTACTGATACGCACGGCGTCGGTTTAGAAGCCGATGATTGTGACTTTTGGCCTGCATTAGACAGCTTATCGACAGATTTTGCGCCCGTCATGCGTAGCGCAAATGATCCGTTTTTATTGATGTTTACTTCAGGCACCACAGGCTTAGCGAAGCCTTTAGAAGTGCCTTTGCGTGCGATTGTAGCGTTTCAGCGCTATATGATTGATGCAGTGGGCTTGCGTGCTGAAGATTCGTTTTTGAACGTGGCTGACCCAGGTTGGGCTTATGGTTTGTATTTTGGTATTACCGGGCCGATGTCGATGGGCTTGCCGGTGTTATCGGTGGCCGGCCTTTTTAATCTTGATCGCTGTTTAGCGATTGCCAAGAAATATAAGGTTACTAACCTTGCTGGCGCCCCGACGGTATTTCGCATGTTGATTGCGGCGGGCGGAAAAGTTATCGAGCAATGGACAGGACAGTTGCGCGTGATCAGCAGCGCCGGTGAACCTCTTAATCCAGAAGTGATTCGTTGGTTTAAAGAGCATTTAAATGTTGCGATTAATGACCATTATGGGCAAACCGAGTTGGGTATGGTGTTATGCAATCACCACAACTTAGAGCATCCCATGCATATGGGTGCTGCGGGTTATGCTTCGCCTGGGCACCGCGTGGTGGTGGTTGATGAAGAAAAACTGACTGAACTGCCTGCCGGTGTACCAGGTATTTTGTCGGTTGATATTGAGCGTTCACCGATGTTCTGGTTCAACGGTTATAAAGACATGCCAACCAAATCATTCCAGGCTGGTTATTATTTAACGGGTGATACAGCTGAGTTGAATAGCGATGGCAGTATTAGCTTTGTCGGCCGCTCGGATGATGTGATCACCACCTCAGGTTACCGTGTGGGTCCGTTTGATGTGGAAAGCGCGTTGCTTGAGCATCCTGCGGTGGTTGAGGCTGCGGTGGTAGGTAAGCCTGATGCGCAGCGCACGGAAATTATTAAAGCGTTTGTCATGCTGCAAGACGGTTATCAAAAAACACCTGAGTTGGCTGAAGAGTTACGCATCCATGTGCGTAATCGGTTGGCTGCACATGCCTACCCACGTGAAATAGAATTTCCCGATGAGCTACCGAAAACGCCCAGCGGCAAAGTGCAGCGGTTTATTTTACGCCACCAAGAAGTGGTTAAATACAACGAAGAAAAAGCCGTTCAACAAGCGGCTTCTTGATTAAAAGGATTCACCATGCGTATAGCAGAACATACATTTGTGATCACTGGGGGTGCCTCAGGATTGGGTGCAGCCACCGCTCAGCACTTGGTCAGCCAAGGCGCTTTTGTGGTGTTGTTAGATATCAATCAGGAAGCAGTCGTTGCGCAAGCGCAGCAGTTGGGTCAGCAGGCACTCGGTATTGCTTGTGATATTTGTGATAGTGAGCAGGTGCAGCAGGCACTGGATGCGGCCATTGAGCAGTTTGGTGAGCTACATGGCTTAATCAACTGTGCGGGGATTGTCGGGGCACAACGGATTCTCGGTCGTAAGGGTGCGCATGACTTGGAGGATTTTGCTCGGGTGTTACAGATTAACGTAGTCGGTAGCTTCAACATGCTGCGTCTGACTGCGCAACTCATGGCCAATAATCAGGCAAACGCGCAAGGTGAGCGCGGGGTGATTATCAGTACTGCATCGATTGCCGCATATGATGGTCAATTAGGACAGGCGGCGTATGCTGCGTCAAAAGGGGCGCTGGTCAGTTTAACTTTGCCGGCCGCGCGTGAATTGGCTCGTTATGGTATTCGGGTGATGACCATTGCCCCTGGCGTATTTGAAACACCGATGATGGCTGGGATGAGCGACGAAGTACGGGCAGGATTATCTGCTGATGTGCCGTTCCCGCCCCGTTTAGGTCAACCTGCAGAATATGCCGCCTTAGCGCAGCATATTATTGAAAATACCATGTTAAACGGTGAAGTGATTCGCCTCGATGGTGCTTTACGTATGGGAGTTAAATAATATGAGTCAGCATGATCCCGTGGTGATTGTCAGCATGGCGCGCACCCCGATGGGCGGCTTTCAGGGTGCTTTCCAGCAGGCTACTGCTACTGAGTTAGGTGCCGCTGTTATTCAGGCGGCGGTGGCGCGAGCACAGTTGGCACCTGAGGCTGTGCAAGAAGTGATGTTTGGCTGTGTGCTACCGGCAGGGTTAGGCCAAGCTCCAGCACGCCAAGCCGCGCTGGGTGCGGGCTTGTCTGAGCATACGGTGTGTAGCACAGTGAACAAAATGTGCGGTTCAGGCATGCAGACGGTGATTATGGCGCATGATTCATTGCTCGCAGGGTCAGTAGATGTGGTGGTGGCGGGCGGTATGGAGAGTATGTCCAACGCCCCTTATCTATTGAATAAAGCCCGCGCGGGTTATCGGATGGGACATAGCCAAGTCATTGATCATATGTTTATCGATGGTCTTGAGGATGCTTACGATAAAGGTCGTTTGATGGGTACTTTTGCTGAAGACAGTGCCCAGCTTTATGGTTT
The DNA here is from genome assembly GCA_034006605.1 of Pseudomonas sp. Taxonomy (GTDB): domain Bacteria; phylum Pseudomonadota; class Gammaproteobacteria; order Pseudomonadales; family Pseudomonadaceae; genus Denitrificimonas. The sequence continues at coordinate 90,328 of JAVESM010000012.1, forward strand.
TACTCGTGAGCAACAAGATGACTTTGCCGAGCAGTCGCTTAAACGCGCGCAGCAAGCGATCAGCAGTGGCTGTTTCGTGGAGGAAATTATCCCTATAGAGGTGAAGCAGGGTAAGGTCAGTGTAACGGTCAGTGAAGATGAACAGCCGCCAAAAGCTGATCTCAATAAAATTCGCCAGTTGCGTCCGGCTTTTCGCAAAGACGGCACTGTTACTGCCGCCAACTCCAGTTCGATTTCTGACGGTGCCGCCGCGCTACTGCTGATGCGCCAAAGTGAAGCACAGCAGCGTGGATTAACCCCGCTGGCGGTGATTCGTGGACATAGTGCGTATGCAGCTGCGCCACATTTATTTCCTACCGCTCCGATCGGAGCGATCAATAAGCTGCTGACGCGTACCGGTTGGGATTTGGCGCAAGTGGATCTGTTTGAAATCAACGAAGCGTTTGCGGTAGTCACTATGATAGCTATGCGCGAGTTGGATTTACCGGCAGAAAAGGTCAATGTGCATGGTGGTGCTTGTGCCTTAGGACATCCGATCGGTGCGTCAGGGGCGCGTATTTTGGTGACCTTGTTGTCAGCTCTAAAGCAAAAAAACAAACGTTATGGTGTGGCCTCCATTTGTATTGGCGGTGGTGAGGCCACTGCGATCGCCATTGAAATGCTCAACTGATACTCTGAGCGTGAATGGATCGCTAACATATCGATGACTGAGGAATTTAAATCATGTCAAATGCAGTAGAGAAATACCAAAAAGCTCAGCACCTCGAATTGACCGATAAACTGGTTGTTGAGATGCGTGGGCATACCGCTTTATTGACTCTGAATAACCCCTCCGCTAACACGTGGGATGAGGATATGCTGAGAGGTGTTAAACAGCTGGTTGAGCACTTGAATGGTGATAAGGATATTTATGTGTTGGTAATTACCGGTGCAGGTGAGAAGTTTTTCAGTGCCGGTGCTGACTTGAAATTGTTTGCCAGTGGCGATAAAGGCATTGCACGGGCTATGGCGCGCCGTTTTGGTGAGGCATTTGAAGCCCTGAGTAATTATCGTGGGGTGAGCATTGCGGCGATCAATGGTTATGCTATGGGTGGAGGTTTGGAATGTGCTTTGGCGTGTGATATCCGCATCGCTGAAGAGCAGGCACAAATGGCTTTACCCGAAGCCACTGTGGGATTATTGCCCTGTGCTGGCGGTACGCAAAAGCTCCCGTGGTTGGTGGGTGAGGGCTGGGCGAAGCGGATGATCTTATGCGGTGAGCGTATTAACGCGCGCACCGCTGAACGTATTGGTTTGGTTGAGGAAGTGGTTGGCCAAGGCGAGGCGTTGCGCGCCGCGTTAGCTTTGGCGGATAAAGTGGCGCAGCAGAGTCCAGTTGCAGTGCGCACCATCAAACCGTTAATTCATGGCGCGCGTCGCCAAGCACCTGATCACTGGCTGCCTGCTGAGCGTGAAGCGTTTGTTGATTTGTTTGATGCACAAGACACCATAGAAGGGGTTAGTGCGTTTTTAGATAAACGTAAAGCGCAGTGGGAAAATCGCTGATACAGGTCAACTGCTAACAATAAGCCCCGAATCGGCGTGCCTACACTGATTCGGGGCTTATTGTTAGCCTTGTAAGCAACAACGCAACAAGACCGGATTGGCCGCTATCCAGACAAACCGTAGCCCTGACGTAGACGACGGTTTGCGCGATGCTTTAGCCTTGTGATAACAGCTGGCGCAGTTCGATAATGGCAGCATTGGCGCGAGAAATGTAGTTGGCCATCACCAGTGAATGATTCGCTAAAATGCCATAACCGTCACCGTTGAGAACCATTGGGCTCCATAACGCATCTTGTGATGACTCCAGCTCGCGAATGATTTGGCGCACGCTCACAGTGGCGTTTTTCTTGGCAATGACATCGGCAAAGTCAATCTCAATGGCACGCAACAAATGCGACAGCGCCCAAGCTTGGCCGCGTGCTTCATAAAATACATTATCGACTTGCAGCCAAGGTGTTTTAACAATTTCTTCTTGGCCTTGTTTGCTGTTGATGGCTGCGGATGCATTCTCTCCAGAATTAGTGGCGTCTTGGTTTTCATCACGAGCAACATCGGTATTGAGGCGTGTTTTACCAACACTGGCTGACAGGCGCTGTGACAGCGAACCTAGACGTGTGGCGACATCCCCAAGCCAGTTATTGAGATTGTCAGCACGTGCATAGAACTGTGTATTGGATTTTTCAGGATCGCTTAAACGGTTTAAGTAGCGATCTAAAGATTTGATGCCTAAGCGGTATTCATCTTCTGTGGCGGGCAGTACCCAACTTTTATTATCAAAGTTAAAGCGCGGTTCTGCTTTAGCCAGATCCGGATCTTCAGTGGATTGTGTTTGTGAGCGGGCAAAGTCTTTGCGTAAAGCACGTGATAAATCACGCACTTGTACAAGCACGCCATACTCCCAAGAGGGCATGTTATCCAACCAGATACCGGGTGGTGCAATGTCGTTGGTTAAATAGCCGCCGGGTTTGTCTAAAAGTGTGCTGGCCACCCGCTTTAGAGTTTCTGCTGTGGTGTAACCTGTTGAGATAGAGCGTTGTGCTTGCTTGGCAGCTTGCTGAGTATGTTCTTCTATAGAAAAGAATTCAGGTTCTTGGCTCCAATACCAACCAATGACGATCGTAGCGATGAAGTAAACAGCTAAAATAGTCAGCAGTGTACGGTTGAACCAAATGTTACCGAGGTAACTTTTCACGTCGTCGACAGAGTCATTAACTTGGTCACGAGCATCTCGTGAGCGTTTTTTCCAATTGAGCATGTGTAAGCCCTTTTATTGTGAATCGTTAGCAGCAGATGCGGGGTGTTGTGTGATTGAAGTGTACTATAAAGATGATGTGTGCTGTTGTGGGCAATACGATTGAATATAGATATTGCATTTGTCAAGATCAACGCTATATTACTGCTAACAACAATAGTGGCAATTGGCTATTTCGCATGCTTAAAGCTGCTTCAAGGTTACTGGTTGATGGAGTCACGCGCGGTATGACAGGCTCGCAAATGGATAGTTTGGAACGATTAAAACAGCATTTCGCACAGCGCGTGATCAATCAGTCGCGACAGCTTTTAGAGCTCTGGCAGAATCTGCAGGGCACGCAATGGAGTGTTCAAGAGCTGGTTAATATGCAAGATGCAGCACAGCGCTTGTTGCGTTATGCCGAGCGTTTTGAACAGCATGCACATCTTGCAATAGCCCGAGCATTATTAGAGAACCTGACTGCTATTGAAAACAATGGTAATCGCTTAAATAGTCAGTTTATTGAAACCATGACGCAACTGTTGCAAGACCTCTTGCAAACAGGTCTGCGCCAAGGCGAGAACATTGATAATGTTTTCTTGCCACCGATGGTACGTAAGCCGTTGTATGTTGCTTTGCAGGATCCAGAAAAAGCTAAGCGTTTCACCCAGCAGCTGCAATCATTTGCTTTGCAAGCGGAGGTGTTTAGTGATGAGGCATCCTTCTTGGCAGCAATGACCCTGCGTCACCCCGCCTTAATTATTTTGGATGTCGATTTTGTAGCAGCAGAGCAGGGTTTGCAGTTGGCGCATGTATTAAAAACCGAGCATGACAGCCATGTTCCCATTTTATTTTACAGTCGTGAAGAGGTTGATGCACAGACTCGACTAGCCGCAGTGCGTGCCGGTGGTCAGGCTTTTTTTATAGGTGAGCTGGATGCGTCAAGTGTTTTGGAAAAAGTGGAAGGTCTTGCTCGCATGGCGCAAAGTGAGCCGTATCGTGCCTTGGTCATTGATGATTCTAGGGCGCAGGCGATCTTTACTGAGCGGGTCCTTAATTCGGCCGGCATTATCACGCGTGCGATTAACGATCCTACTTTAGCTTTAGCTGAATTATTAGATTTTGATCCGGATTTGATTATTCTCGACATGTATATGCCGCAATGTGATGGTCCTGAGTTGGCTAAAGTCATTCGGCACATTGATCGGTTTGTCGGTGTGCCGATCATTTATTTATCGGCTGAGGATGATCTGGATAAACAGCTTGATGCGATGAGTGAAGGGGCTGATGATTTTTTAATGAAGCCTGTTAAACCAAGGCATTTAGTTGCGACGGTGCGTAATCGCGCCGCTCGGGCGCGTAATTTAAAATCGCGTATCGTCCGCGATAGCTTAACCGGTTTATTTAACCATACATATATTTTGCAGCTGCTTGATGATGCTCAGATGCGTGCGCAAAAAACGCAACAGCCGCTGTGTTTTGTAATGATTGACATTGATTACTTCAAACAGGTTAATGACACTTACGGGCACCCTATGGGCGATAAGGTTATTAAGGGCTTGTCTTTATTTCTTAAGCAACGCTTACGCCGCACCGATTCTATTGGTCGCTACGGTGGTGAAGAATTTGCGGTTATTTTGCCGAACACCGATGCGCAGTCTGCACAAAAAGTTATGAATGATATCCGTCAGCTGTTTGCAGAAATTCGTTTTCCCGCTCAGCCGAACGCTTTAATGTGTACATTTAGTGCTGGCATTGTTGAATATGATGGTCAGGCAGACACCACGCGTTTGGCTGTTTTAGCTGATGAGGCACTCTATGCCGCCAAACATGCGGGACGCAACTGTGTGAGAATTTACTCGCCATCCGAGGAACAACATGTTTGTTAAAATCAGCGTTGGGCGTTGATTCTGCTGAGATTTAAGGTGTTTTTTGGATGGCTTGGCGTACGCTTTTTAGTAATGCCTCATTGGGATAGCCGTCAGCGGGTAAACCTTTTGTTTGCTGAAAATCGCGCACGGCTTGGCGTGTGTTAACTCCGATGATTCCGTCAGCGTTACCGCTACTAAAACCTAACTGATTAAGTAGCGTTTGCAGCTCAACACGTTCTTGGCGGCTGAGCATACGCTCGTGTTTAGGCCACGCAGCGGGTGTTCGATAGTCTCCTTGCAAGGTGTTCGAGAGTAAACCAATTGCTAGCGCATAAGATGTTGAGTTGTTGTATTTCAATATACTGCGGAAGTTATCCATAAATAAATAGGCAGGACCTTGGTGTCCACTGGGTAAGAAGAGTGTCGCTGATTGCTGCGCTAGGTGTTGTGTGTCAATTTCATCGCTGCGCGCCGAGACGCCTAAAGCGAACCATTGCTCCAGTGTTTTACTTTGCACTCCATCGGCCACGGCATAGTCAAAACCCCGTGAGGGTAACTGTACCTCAAGCCCCCAGGGTTGCCCGTGTTGCCAGCCGGAAAGACCTAAATAGTTGGCGGTAGACGCCAGCGCATCGGCGCTTGAGCGCCAGATATCTCGACGACCATCGCCATCAAAATCAACTGCATATTGACGATAGGTGGTGGGCATAAACTGGGTTTGCCCCATTGCGCCGGCCCATGAGCCGAGCATACCGTTAATGTTGGTATCGCCTTCTTGTAAAATATGCAGTGCGGCAATCAACTGGCTGCGCCAAAAAGCATTACGGCGACCCTCATAGGCTAATGTAGCCAGTGAGCGAATGACATTCTTGCTGCCAATTTGTCGGCCGAAACTACTTTCCATACCCCATACAGCAACTAGCACACTGGGCTCGACCTGATAGCGTGCTTCAATGGCTTGTAAGGTTTTCGTATGTTCGGCTAAAAGGGCTTTGCCACGAGCAACACGCCAAGAGGATACGGCGCTGTCGAGGTATTCCCAAATTGGGCGACTGAATTCTGGCTGGCTTTGATCAGCGCGAATCACTTGTGGGTCAGGGATGAGTCCAGCAAAAGCTTGTTCAAACAATAATGGTGCAATGCCTTGGCTAAGCGCTTCCATACGTAAGCCTGCACGCCAGTCGGTAAAGCTTTGTGCGGTAACTAAAGGCGCTGCATTTGGCGTCACGGTAGTTGATACGCTGGGTGTCACGAGTGGCGTAAGCGTGCTGGCTGTCGCTGGGCTGGCAAACAAACTCATCATCATAAGAATTGGAAAAAAGGATAAGCGCTCAAGCATGGGTGTTCTCAATGTTCAGTGAGGCTCAACTTTAACATGCTGAGCGCTATTATAAAGTCAGTAAAAAAGTATAGGGCTGCAACATAGGGCACGCTAATGAATAGTCTTAAGCTGCCAAAAAAACAAAAGCCTCTGGGTGACTAAACCGAGAGGCTTGCTTGTTACGACGATAACTGCCTTTACCTTTTTTGGGCTGCTCTTCGCGACTTCTAAACAGAGGCTGGGCAATAATTGATTTGGCTTTGTTAGTGCGTTTTTCAGAACGCTGACTCATTGCATACTCCTAGCAAACTGTTGGCGCTTGCAGTGGACGGGCGAGTGCAATCTTTGCACTGTTAGTATTTTACTCTATTGTATGGATGTCCAGTGGTTTTTATTGCTACTTTTCATCAGACAGGCTGCATTGGAAAAAGTGCAGCCGCTGATGAAATACAGGTATTTGTTAGGCTAAACGTTTGTAACGTACACGCTTAGGTTGTGCTGCAGTATCGCCTAAGCGTTTTTTACGATCGGCTTCGTATTCCGTGTAATTTCCTTCAAAGAAGATGACGCTGGAGTCATCCTCATAGGACAATATGTGCGTAGCGATACGGTCAAGGAACCAACGGTCATGCGAGATGACAATGGCTGAGCCAGGGAAATCTAGCAGGGCGTCTTCCAGTGCACGTAAGGTCTCTACGTCGAGGTCATTGGAGGGCTCATCGAGCAGTAAGACGTTTGCACCTTGCTTAAGGGTTAAGGCCAAGTGCAAGCGGCCACGTTCACCACCGGAGAGGTCTTTAACAAATTTCTGCTGGTCTGAACCTTTAAAATTAAAGCGCCCCACATAACCGCGTGATGGCACTTCATAGTTACCGACTTTAATCATGTCGTAACCATCGGAAATTTGTTCCCAAACGGTTTTTGAACCGTCCAGATTGTCACGCTGCTGGTCAACACTGGCCAGTTTTACTGTTTCGCCAATGATGATTTCACCCGAATCAGGCTGCTCTTTGCCCATGATCATTCTAAATAGCGTTGATTTACCTGCACCGTTACCGCCAATCACGCCCACAATGGCACCTTTGGGCAGGGTAAAGGATAAGTTATCAATCAGTACGCGTTCACCGTAGGCTTTGCTGACGCCTCTGATCTCAATCACCTGATCGCCCAAACGCTCGCCTGCAGGAATATAGATCTCATTGGTTTCACTGCGTTTTTGAAATTCTTGAGATTGCATCTCTTCGAAGCGTGCTAAACGCGCTTTGGATTTAGACTGACGAGCTTTTGCACCTTGGCGAACCCACTCCAGCTCTGCTTTCATTGCTTTGTTATGCGAGCTTTCTTGTTTGGCTTCTTGACTTAAACGAGCAGATTTGGCTTCCAACCACTGCGAGTAGTTGCCTTCAAAAGGAATGCCTTGGCCGCGGTCGAGCTCGAGAATCCAGCCGGCGACGTTATCTAAGAAGTAACGGTCATGGGTAATCGCGACTACGGTACCAGTGAAGTCATGTAGGAATCGTTCCAGCCAAGCCACTGAGTCAGCATCCAAGTGGTTGGTGGGCTCATCGAGGAGCAGCATGTCGGGCGCTGAGAGCAATAAACGGCAGAGCGCCACACGGCGTTTTTCACCACCGGATAAGTGTTCAATCTTGGCCTCCCATGCTGGGAGGCGCAACGCATCGGCTGCGACTTCCAGTTGACGCTCAATATTATGGCCGTCGCTGGCTTGGATAATGGCTTCGAGCTTGGCTTGTTCAGTCGCTAGTGCATCAAAGTCCGCATCGGGCTCTGCATAGGCGGCATACACTTCATCTAAGCGTGTTTGTGCAGCTTTGACTTCACCGAGTGCTTCTTCAACAATCTCGCGTACAGTTTTAGTGGGGTCGAGTTGTGGTTCTTGTGGTAAGTAACCAATATTGAGGCCGGGCATGGGGCGTGCTTCACCGTTAAAGTCGCTATCAACGCCAGCCATGATGCGCAGTAATGTAGATTTGCCTGAGCCGTTTAAGCCGAGTACGCCAATCTTTGCGCCAGGGAAAAACGATAAAGATATATCTTTCAGGATTTCGCGTTTAGGTGGCACAACTTTTCCGAGACGGTGCATAGTGAAGACATATTGAGACATGAGCGACCTTAATAGTTAATGAGTCAGTGATGAGTCTTGCGTCTATTACTAAAGACCCGCGATAAAGGGTTTGATTGTAGCGATTTATAGACAATTAAGCAGTAGTTGCAGATGCTTGTGTTGTCTGCAGGTGCTTAATTGTGGCGTGATGCGCGCCAGGCTCGCCCGCAAATCATGCATGGGATGCTTTATGCGCATATTTGCTTGATGTTTTTGTGTACGCCCAGCATGGGCATGAACTAATGAGGTGAAAGTCCTCTGTAGGAAGGTCACCATCCTTAGCGATTTATGATCGTTATTAAATGTTAACTACTAGCGAATGGCAAGGGCAGTTCCGC
>JAVESM010000052.1:0-3537 GCA_034006605.1 Pseudomonas sp.
GGGTATTTTCCCGATCTTTGGCGGCTCCGTTCGCCTCTCTTGGCACGATCTGCGGGATAATCTCATCGAACACACGTTCAGCTTCGACGAGATTTTCCCCGACCTCATTATTCCCCATCCCAAGGAATTGGACGATCGGATCATATGGGAAAATCCCTTCTTTTTATCCCGTACACCCGGCATCATCCTGGAAATCATCAACCGGACGCTGAATATCTATACGATTGTCGATATCGGCCTATTGGTTTTAGGAACCAATGACGAGGTGGAATGTTTGACTCACCGGGCCAAAATATTTACCCGTGAGTTTTAGCCATGGGATGGTTTCTCTCTAAAAAAGAGGTAAGTTCCCATACCCCTATATCCGAAGATTGGGAGCTGCATGGAGAGGCCCTGGCGAAATTTGAGGCCTTTAAATTTCCCCAACTTTATGATCGGAAGGACCCCCACAGCCGCCTCTTCGTCGCACTGGCCGACGGTACTGAGAATGACCTGAAGAATCCGCGTAAATACACGAATGTTGGGTTGTTAAATAATGAGTTAAAAAGGAACAATAGTCCCCATGTCGCCCGCCACTACGTCAGCGGCGTCGGCACCTATAAGGGAGGCGGGACTCTTTTGACCAAAGCTTCCGCCAAGCTCGATGCCGCCTTTTCGCTGACCGACCGACAAAGGGCCGAAGAGTTATATGAATCCCTGTCCAAGCAACTCAACACCTGGAAACAGGAAGATCCCGATGCCAGAATTTCAGTTGTTCAGGTCGGTTTCAGTCGGGGAGCAGGAGTGGTCACTCTGCTCAACCGGATGATCCATGAAAAAGGGATTATTGATGAAAACAAGGTTCGGTTCAGAAATGGCCAATATGAATTAACCGGCGAGCACCTCATCAACCCCGGCCAGTTGCGGCAAGCAGCATTGCTTTACGATCCTGTCACGACCTTCATGCAGGGCGATTTCACCCTCTCGCCCTCGACCGTCTCGGCGTTGCAACTCAACGCTGCCCATGAATACCGCGCGCTCTTTCCCGTAACCAGCATTGCCCACGGTCCTGATCAGCTTCAGGCGACCCTGCCCGGATGCCACGCCGACATCGGCGGCGGTTACGAAAAGGACGGCCTGGCACGATATGCCAGAGATATGGGAAACACCTATCTGAACCAACTCGCGGGACACGCACTCTTCAGAAAACCGGTTCTTCCTCCGCGGGACGATCCCTCCTGTGTGATCCATCACTCCTGGGAACACAATGCCGCCTACGGCAAGCTTGCTGAACGGAAGGTCGTTCAGGAGGTAATGGACCGTTCCAAAGAAACCGTACCCTCATCCACATTGCCGGATGTTGAGAGGGCCACTTTACCCCCTACCGAGAGCCTGCCAAAAGATGGCCCATTCAAGGAAAAAGCCGACGACTTCCGGCAGATGGCCAGCACGGATCTGCTGGAAAAATACCCCGGTGACCAAAGTGTGCTCGATGCCGTGGCCGTACGGGAAACCGGCCGGAAATTCGCCGGTCGGTATCTGCCCAACGAAACCGACCGGGCCCGGTTTATGAACCAGGTCGATAGCCGCCTGGCCCACAACCTGGAATATGGCCAGCGCAACCCAGTCCCCCGGATTTTAGAAAAGAAGGAGACCCTAACGCTGGAAGCGGAACGATGAAAAAGACTGGGTGTTTAAATGCCAGGTTTACATTTTTGACAAGTCAAGAGTGTAGACCTGACACTGTGGCTCTCCCCTGCAAGGATAAAAAGGCGGATCGAAAAAACTGCGCCTGTGAGAGCTACAAAAGGAATGCGATTCGAGACCGAAAAGGTCAACAAACATGGATCGAAGCCAACGGGAAGTCAAGGCCGAAGCCCTTCGAATAAAAAAGAGATCTTGGCGAATCTTGCCAAGAAGAACTCCGACCTTATGAATGGAATCGCCACTATCAAGATCGGTGAAAAACTCAGCCGCAATTTTCCCGGCCAAGCTGACCGGCAACGGTTCATGGATAGGGTCTGTGAACGGGTTGCAGGCAACTATCTCAACGGCCGTAAACCGGATGTAATAAAAGTCAGAGAGGGAAGATCTATCGGGCATTCCGTCCAGGGAAAAGAAGTCAGAGAATGAACGATAAACCTCGACGTCGTCATTACAGATAACTTCACGCAAATTCAGCAGACAGTTTACTTCACATAGTCAGGAGGTCAGCAAATGGCGCAGGAGCATGTGATCAGGTTTAAGGATAAACACGATTTGGACCTCTATGTGTATGATGCGAGCGATGCCCGTATTCGTTATGAGGCTCTGTTTACGGGCCGACGCACAAAAGACGATGAGACCGACCCCAGAGACCTCGCTCCCGGCAAAAAGCCGGGAGATGAAGAACGCCAAGTAGCTTGTCTCCTTGGGTTTTCCGTCTTTGGTGGCCCTGTCCGCCTTTCCTGGCACGATTTGCAGAACAACTTCATCGAATACACGTTCACCTTCGATGAGATTTTCCCCGACCGCATCATTCCCCACCCCAAAGACCTGGATGATTGGATCATATGGGAAAACCCCTTCTTTTTGTCCCGTACACCTGGCATCATCCTAGAGATCATCGACCGGACACTAAATATCTACACGGTCGTCGATATCGGTTTATTGGTTCCAGGATCCGATGATGAAGTTGAGTGCTTGACCCATCGGGCTAAAGTCTTCACCCGAGAGTTTTAGCCATGGGGCGATTTCTCTCCAACGAAGAGGTGAGTTCCCACTCCCCCACTTCTGCAGACTGGGAGTGGTATGAAAAGGCTCAAAAAGCGTTCGAATCCTTCGATGTGCCCCATCTCTTTGAGCAAAACGATCCTCACAGCCGCCTTTTCGTCGCACTGGCCGACGGCACCGAGAACGATCTGAAAGAGCCGGGAAAGTGTACGAATGTCGGGAAATTGGATAAAGAACTAAAGAATAACATTAATCCAAATATCGCCTATAGGTATAAAAGTGGTGTCGGCACCTATCAGGGAGCCGGGACTTTTCTGACCAAAGCTTCCGCCAAGCTCGATGCCGCCTTTTCGCTGACCGACCGACAAAGGGCCGAAGAGTTATATGAATCCCTGTCCAAGCAACTCAACACCTGGAAACAGGAAGATCCCGATGCCAGAATTTCAGTTGTTCAGGTCGGTTTCAGTCGGGGAGCAGGAGTGGTCACTCTGCTCAACCGGATGATCCATGAAAAAGGGATTATTGATGAAAACAAGGTTCGGTTCAGAGATGGCCAATATGAATTAACCGGCGAACACCTCATCAAACCCGGCCAGTTGCGGCAAGCAGCATTGCTTTACGATCCTGTCACGACCTTTATGCAGGGCGATTTCACCCTCTCGCCCTCGACCGTCTCGGCGTTGCAGCTCAACGCTGCCCATGAATACCGCGCGCTCTTTCGCTTATGTCGGCGATATCACCTATATTCCGACGCGTGAAGGCTGGCTGTACCTGGCCGTTGTCATAGATCTCTTCTCTCGGGCCGTGGTCGGCTGGGCCATGGGTTCACGGATCAACGCCGCGCTG
>JAVESM010000033.1:0-23021 GCA_034006605.1 Pseudomonas sp.
ACATATTCTGGACCATATCGCGACTGCCGACACGCTCGAGAAACTTGAATTACTGCTGCCATGGAATGTAAAGCTGGATTAAGCTAAGTCGTAGTTTTGCAAGGGTGCTGATTTAAGGGCGCTTACGCTTGACTATATTTAATCTAGTGCAATCCTTCTGCAATTCTTCTCATTTAAAGACTTGAGTCTTAAGGTTGTCCCATAAACCCGTTGTCATATTTTGACATCGGGTTTAATTCATCGTTGCAAGATACAAGTGGTCAAGTAAAACTGGCCAATAGTGGATCAGTTTAAATGGCCATTAACACCTGTCTAAAGAGTGCTAAAGGGGTAAAGGAAAAATGGCTTGAAGGGATTAATGGAAGGGAGGTTAAGGGCAAAGGGGCTACCCTGAAAGGGCTTATTTGCAAGAAAAAGCAAAAGGCTCAAACCAAATAGCGCTACAGTTTTAGTCATGTCTGCTGCCCGCCAGGGCTTCAAGGTAGCGTTAACCCTCTTAAATTCTTAAGTAAAAACAAAGCTAAAAACAAAGCTCCAAGGCCAACGGCGATAACCTTTGATTCAAACTTTAATTCGCTATACACAAATGAGAAGCTATTTACTCTCGACAGCTTATCCTCCCTATACCAAACAGAATAAAACCACATTTGGGCAATGGCCATGACCCAAGCATGCATCCCTACATACCTATGGGCTCCGACTTTGGACTCAATCATGAAAAAAATAATTACTGAAGCGGCCAAAAAAACCACCAATAAAGATCTGGCAACCGCTCTTTCTATCCTGACTCGACGTTCTAATAGCTTTTCATCTGTTTCTTCTTTATTCATAATTTTTATACTCATACACGACAAACTGACCAATCAACTCAAGCCACCAAAAGCAAATCCCGCACATTGCCGGAGCCACTCATCATCGGCAGGCCACGCAGGGATTCAGGCACTTCAATCTGTTCGGCAAACTGGGCGTCAAAGGTATCAATGGCCAGATGAAACTCGCCCATGGCGCTTTCTGTGCCGTCGGTGCGGGTGAAGCTGCCTTCGCGGGCTAGAGTATTTCCGTTGCTTTGTTTCTGGTTTTTCAGGGTGTTGTCTAGGTTGAGCGAGGCAATACCGGCATCGGCCAAAGACATTAATTCGCCTTCGCCGGTAACACCGTTTTGATCACTGTCGACCCAGAGCTTCAACTCGGCAAAAGCGGGATCAGAGGCATCGAGAATGCCGTCGCCGTTAGCGTCCAGAGCAGCCAACGCAGCAAAACCATTGGGTGCCAGAGAGCCGTCGGGCATTGGGGTAAAGTCGCCAAACAGCTCAGCGCCATTATCAATTAGGCCATTACTGTTACGATCCCAAACCAGCAAGGCATCGCCTTCACCCACCCAGCCGGTTTTAGTAAGAATGCCGTCGCCGTTATGGTCGAAGTAGATATTGGAAGCCAGACCGACCGTTTGCAGGCCGTTGCCGTCCAGGTCGAGGATGATGGGGTCGCGGGGTGGTTGCCAGCCTTTAGCGCTATCGTAAAGGCTATCCCAAACCCACTCGCCTACTTTTCCAAACCCCCATGCAACACCGCCAGCTATCAAGCCCACCAATATTGCAGGCGCACCAAAGAAAGCCAATACGCCTGCTGCGGCAGCACCGAAAACAGTGCTATATAAAACCGATGTTGATGTTTTTCCCAAATTTGAAAAGTCACCCGTAGAGAATCCTTCTAGGGCTGCAGCTCCCATAAATGCGCTATCAATCAGAGCACCGCCCTTTACCCCCAAATTGCTTGCGGCTGCTTTTGCATCCTGTCCAGCTTTTGCCACATAAGCCCCCGTACTCATGCTGGCACGTTCTGCGGCAGCATTTCCAAACGCTTTGGAATGGCTATTCCAAAAGTGTGCTTGTTGTGGGTTTCCTGCATTAGCTGCTCTTTCAGCAAGACCAGTTGCCTTATCACTGAGTCGCTGGTAATCCTTTGCCAACGCATCTGCAGTTGCACCCAGCCGTTGTGATTCAGCTATGGCACCTTGTTTAATTCCACCCAGTGTTTCCGATAAAAAACTATTTCCCTCTGCAGCTGCATCGGACACATATTTAGAGTACTCGCCATACGTTACATTGCTAGACATATTACTGTCCTTTTTTTGTTAAAGTTAAGAGTTCATAAACAAAAACACACATTGTTAAGCAAGCTATACAAACGAACAAAGCAACAGTAGCGCTATACCAAACTACTCCGTAAGGCGACGAAACCAAAAGATTGTAGCTAATCTTTCCGATCTTCCCTGTATTGCTAGGAACGTCAGTATAAAACACAAAAAGCCCAGCAATTGGGGCCACCAAAAGGGTCACCCTATAAATCCAAACAGAAGTAAAAACCCCGTTTCCATTAATGATATCAATACTGCTAACCCGTTTTATGGCGTTAAAAAAATCAGTAAAAACAGCAGAAAATAAAAAGCTTACCAACCCCCACGCCCACGCGAAAACCAAAACAGTTTCTGCCGATTTTTGCAGACGGCTTAGACTTGCAGTCGGAACAATAGAAGGAATACTTTCACTTACATAGTGTAAAAATGCGTAATGATCCACTCCATCGAGCTCAAAAAGCACAATTAAAGAAGCTACAGAGAAATAAATAGATACAAGTATAAAAAGCGCCGCCTTTACACCAACAACCCATCGTCTGCCTGTTTTTTTAAACGGCCCGTTTTGAGGATGTTTATTTCCCGTACTCATGTGCATAGACTCCAGTTTTTATGCTGCCCAAAGCGATCTGCAGAGCTCTCAAACTGATTCAGCAAACCTTGTAAGTTGCTTGATTGCGTCGCAGCCTGCTGCAAATTCCGCACATTGCCAGAGCCGCTCATCATCGGCAGGCCACGCAGGGATTCAGGCACTTCAAACTGTTCGGCAAACTGGGTGTTTTAAGTGCCAGCGCCCAGTGCAGCACTGTGTTACAGCATACGCCCCAACACACCATCCTTTTTCACAAAGTGATGCAACAGAGCAATACCCGCATGACCTAGCACCAGAATAAGCAGCGACCAAGCGATCAGCGAGTGCGCACTGCCAAGCGTGGCCAACCAGCCTATTTCAGCGCCACCACGAGCAATCAGACCGAGCCCAAACGGGTTCCAGCCATAACCATTACCGATCATGATCATCAAGCCGGTAATCGGCAGCAGAAGCATTCCGAGGTAGAGCAATCCGTGACCGGCTTTGACCAAAAACGCAGTGCTCGGGTCCTGCTCTGGGCGATTATTCTTTTGCGTAGCGGCCCAGATCAGACGTAGCACAATCAGCACCAATAACAGCGAGCCAATAGAGACATGCCAAGACACAATATTCTCACCAATCCAATGCTCGCCATCATTAATACGATCGAAAAACTTCATAAACTGCCAGATAATTAGCAGTGCCATACCCCAGTGAAAAATCCGGGTAATACTGCCGTAACGCTCTTTGGAATCATACATGTCTTGCTCCTATCACTCTGTCTATTGGTTTTATTACGCTTGCTGCCAATCAATAACCAGCTCCTCCGTGCTGGCCATGCGACGCAGATGATCTGCGACAACCTCTTGCAACTGCGATATATGTTCGATATCACTGTGCAATTGCACCTGCAGTATGTCTGTACAACGCATGTGGCAGAGACCCAATGGCAGCTCAATACTGCCTTGCTGCTCGCCCAGCTCAACCGGAAACTTGTGCCCCCAGTGTTTGCACAAGCGTGTCATCAACCGCACCGGCTTTAGCGTGTGGATCGCGGCGGTAGATTTCAATGTTAAGGGTTGTTTATTCGTCATATTTTTTGTCTCTGATGGCTCCAGCTATCAACCGAAGCGAAAGGCTGAAATGGTGGTTTCCATAATATGTTCTGAATAGATTTTCTGCCCTTCTGATTGATAACCGGCCCCCGCGGCGACCATAAGCGGAATCAGATGCTCTTCGGCCCGCGGCGGATGGCACTGGCGAGCTTGCGGAGCCTGTTCCCAGTGACTCAACAGCTGCTCACGTTGCGGTGGTGGGCTTTCCACCGCAGCGGTCAGCCATTCATCAAACTCATCCGAGATGGCAGAGAAGCTGGTATCTCCATACGCGCGCATGTTGTGGAAGCTCATACCGCTGCCGACGATCAGCACGTTGTCGTCGCGCAACCCCGCCAATGCACGTCCTGCGTCCAGATGCGCCTGTGCGTCAAAATCGGCACGCAGTGATAACTGGATCACCGGAATATCTGCCCCTGGAAACATCAGTTTCAACGGAATAAACATCCCGTGATCAAAACCACGATGGGCATCCACCTGCGCAGGCAGCTCGTCGGCGTTCAACAGGTCGGCCAGCTGCTGCGCCAGTTGCGATTGGCCGGGCGCCGGGTAGGTGAGTTCATAGGTGTGCGGCGGAAAGCCGTAATAATCATAGATCAGCTCTGGCCGGGCATGCCCGGTAACACTGAACTGCGGCTCTAGCCAGTGCGCCGAGACCAGTACGATAGCCTTGGGTTGCTGGGGCAGGGTGGCCGCTATGCCCTTAAAGAAGTTACCCATGCCCAGCCAGGTATCCGCCGGATTCCAATCCATAAAGAAACAGGGGCCAGCACCGTGGGGAATGTACAACACCGGTTGGCGTTCATGTTTGTTGCTGTTCATCGGAAGCATCTCGTTTGTTTGCATATTCAACAGTATAAATCTCGTCCATAACGATGAGAACTAGCATCTTGGGGCAGGCTCATGTCGGCCAATGTTTAGCGAGCCTGATCAAAGTGCAAGGCCACGCCTCAAGCGATGCTCTCGACAATTCCACCTTCTACTCGCAAGGCTGTTCCCGTGGTGGCACTGGCTTGGGGGGACGCAGCGTAGACACAGATGTTGGCCACTTCTTCGGGGCTGGCAAAACGATGTAGCAAGGTGGAAGGACGGTTTTCTTTGAGGAAGATACCTTCCATTTCCTCGGCAGACA
The DNA here is from genome assembly GCA_034006605.1 of Pseudomonas sp. GTDB lineage: Bacteria > Pseudomonadota > Gammaproteobacteria > Pseudomonadales > Pseudomonadaceae > Denitrificimonas. The sequence goes on from JAVESM010000033.1 coordinate 4,953, forward strand.
CACCGCGCTCGGCGGCCAGGTCAGCCATCATCTGAACCGCGCCCTCGGTGCGGGTCGGCCCCGGCAGAATGGTGTTGACCGTCACCCCGGTTCCCGCCAACACCTTGGCCAAACCACGGGACAGACCTTGCAGAGCACTCTTGCTGACGCCGTAGTGCACCATTTCAGTAGGGATGTTCAGTGCCGATTCACTGGAGATAAACTGGATGCGACCCCAGCCACGCTCGCGCATGCCCGTGGCGTAATGGCGAGACAGACGGACACCGCTCATGATGTTGACCTGGAAGTATTCGTCCCACAAGGCATCGTCAATATCAAAGAATTCTCTGGCACCGTAGATACCCACGCCGTTGACCAGAATATCCGCCTCGGGCTGGGACGCAATCAGTGCTGCGGTTCCCTCGGCTGTGCCGGGGTCACAGACTACACCGCGGGCATCATCCCGGCCAGCATCGGCACACACCTTGGCGACGGCGACATCTACCCGGCTCTGGTCACGACCGACGACCGTTACCTGGGCGCCAGCCCTAGCCAGGCCAGTGGCAATTGCCAGCCCGATACCTCCGGTGGAACCGGTAACGATGGCCGTCTTTCCTGAAAGATCAATAATCATGCTGTAATTCCTCTAAGTGACTTATGTGCATGACCAACAGTATAAATACCACCTATAACCATGAGAACCGGTTAAGATGAACCAAGACTTCATACTAATAGTAGGCAATCAAGGGTGAGCTGAATGGATCGCATAACCAGTATGCGGGTATTTGTTCGTGCGACCGGCGCTGGCAGCCTGTCCGCCGCAGCCCGCCACTTGGGCATGTCACCGGCGATGGCGACCAAGCATGTGAATGCGCTGGAAGCTCGGTTGGGGGTGAAGCTGTTTCACCGTACCACAAGACGTCTGAGCCTGACCGAAGCGGGCAGCGATTACCTGGAGGCCTGTCAGCGTATTCTGCCAGAGATTGATGAAGCCGAAGCCGCGGCGACTTCCCAGCGCATCAAGGCCACCGGGCTGTTGCGGATGAACGTGCCGTTGTCTTTTGGTACCCGGTTCATTGCACCGCTGATTCCGGAGTTCAGCCATCGGCATCCGGAGGTGAAGGTTGAGCTGGGGTTGAGTGACGCCCAACTCGATCTGATCGCCGGTAGTTGGGACTTGGCTATCCGCATTGGCCGTCTGGCGGATAGCCCACTGCAAAGTCGGCGTCTGGGTGACAGTGAGATGCTGGTGTGCGCGTCCGCGGATTATCTGGATCAGCGCGGCGTGCCGCGACAGGTCGGCGATCTGGCCCAGCACAACTGTCTGAGCTACACCTTGTCAGCCAGGCAGGACAGTCAACATTGGGCGTTCGGCAGTCAGGGCGAGTTACGGGTGCCGGTCAATGGCGACCTGGTGGCCAACAATGGCGATGCGCTGCTGGCCGCGGCCGTGGCGGGGCAGGGCATCATCTATCAACCGCATTTCATTGTGGGCGAGGCCGTGGACCGGGGGGAGTTGGTGGCACTGGAACTGGATGAGCCAGTGGTCGAGTTGGGCGGTATTCACGTGCTCTACCCGCCTGACCGCCGGCCGCCAGCCAAGGTGCGGGTGATGATCGACTATCTGGTGGAGGCGTTCGCCAACACACCGCCTTGATGGAACAGGCTGCTATGCGTGGCAAGAGCGATCGGAAAGAGCCCGCAGAATCCCGCACGATGAGGTTGGCGCCGTGCTCTCGCACTTCTGACGTAACGTCATCAGGTGCTGCTTTAATTGCATTAATTCTTCGACGCGTATCTCTACCGCGCGAATATGCTCATCCAGCAAAATATTTACGTCGCCGCAATCCTCGTCAGGCGCATCCCGGAACCGAAGCAATGTCCGCACTTCGCCCAAAGCCATATCGAGCGTACGGCAGTGCCGGATAAAGCGCAGACGTTCAATGTGCTTTTCGCCATACAAACGATAATTACCTTCGCTGCGGGAAGGTTCTGGCAACAGCCCCTCTTTTTCATAATAGCGAATGGTTTCTACGGTGGATTCTGTGCGCTTGGCAAGCTCGCCGATCTTGATGGGCATGATGGCCTCTATAATCTATAACATTAAAGTCACTATAAGCTTCCGTAGTGGAAAATCAATCTCATTGAATGGGCTGTAGTGGAGACAGGGCGCTTGACTCTGAAGCCACTAGAGGGTTCATGATGACGTCATTCAATGGAGAAATGCTCATGCAATATCGTATTGAAGGTATGGACTGCGCCAGTTGCGTCGGCAAGATTGAGACGGCGCTGACGCGCATGCCCGGTGTTTCTGATATTCGGCTGAACTTCGCTACCGAAAAACTGGAACTGACGCTGGCATCTGATGCTGCCACTCAGGCCGGCGATATCGAAAAAACCATCAAGAGCCTTGGCTTTGGCGTATCCGCGACCCCGCAGACTGCACACCACCAGCGTTGGTGGCAAACCCGCAAGGGCAAGCAGGTCGTCGGCCTCGGTATGCTGATGGGTGCCGCCTACGCGCTGGCGCTGTTTTTCCCCACTTACGGAGCCTGGGTGTTCGCTGCCGCGGTGATTGTCGGTGTTTATCCATTTGCCCGCAAAGCACTGGCGCTGGGCCTGTCTGGCACGCCTTTTTCGATCGAGACGCTAATGTCCGTAGCCGCACTGGGCGCTCTTGTGATTGGTGAGGCCGAAGAAGCAGCGGCTGTCGTATTCCTGTTCTCGATCGGTGAGCTGTTGGAGAGCGTGGCGGCTGGCCATGCCCGTGCAGGCATCAGAGCTTTGGCGTCGCTGGTACCGAAAACGGCGGTTCTGCTCGATGCTCTGGGCGGGCAGCGCGAGGTTGCTGCAGCCTCGCTGCGGGTGAATGACCATGTGCTGGTGCGCCCAGGCGATCGGGTGTCCGCTGATGGCGTGATTATTCAGGGCTCGTCCAGTCTTGATGAGTCGCCGGTAACGGGCGAGTCCGTCCCCTGCGCCAAGACGACGGGTGACCATGTGTTCGCCGGTTCGATCAACGTCGATGGGGTACTTGAAGTGCGTGTAGAAAAAACTGCGGCCGACAACACCATTGCGCGCATTATTCAACTGGTGGAACAGGCGCAAGCATCCAAAGCACCCACCGCCCGCTTTATTGAGCGATTCAGCCGCTACTACACACCCGCGGTGATGGCGCTTGCCGCATTGGTCGTTATCCTGCCACCGCTGGTAATGGGTGGTGATTGGTCAACCTGGTTGTATCGCGGGCTGGCGCTGTTGCTGATTGCCTGCCCTTGCGCACTGGTTCTGTCCACTCCAGCGGCTATCGCTTCGGGGCTGGCGGCTGGCACCCGCCGTGGATTACTCATCAAAGGCGGTAGCGCCCTGGAAACCATTGGCCGGGTGAAGACCGTCGCTTTCGACAAAACTGGCACCCTGACCGAGGGCAAGCCGCGCGTCACCGACGTCGCTGCCTTCACACAGCAAAGCGGCGAGGAAATACTGGCGCTCTTTGCCAGTGTCGAGTCCGGCTCTAACCACCCGCTTGCCAAAGCCATTGTGGCTCATGCTGAGGCGGCCGATACCCTCATCCCCACTGCATCGAATGCCTCTGCCACCGCCGGTAAAGCCGTGCATGCGACCGTGGCCGGACGCGCTCTGGCCATCGGCTCACCGGTCTACGCCGCCCAGGCAGCCATACTTTCTACAGAGCAACAAGCACAAATAGAGACGCTGCAAAATGACGGCAAGACTGTTTCGGTGCTGTTCGATGAGCAAAGCCGCGAAGCGCTTGGTTTGGTAGCGCTGCGGGACGAATCGAGGGACGACGCGCAACAGGGTGTGGCGCAACTCAAAGCCATGGGCGTGCGCTCCGTCATGCTCACTGGTGACAACCGCCGCACCGCCCAGGCCATCGCCGGCCACCTGGGTATGGAATGGCAAGCCGAACTGCTGCCCGAAGACAAGCTGCGCCTGATTAATGAGATGAAACTCAACACCAAGGTCGCCATGGTCGGCGATGGCATCAACGACGCACCTGCACTGGCAACCGCAGATGTTGGTATCGCCATGGGCGGAGGTACCGACGTTGCCATCGAAACCGCCGACGCCGCGCTGCTGAAAAACAGTGTGACCGATGTGGCTCACCTCGTTGCACTATCGCGTGCAACCATGGCCAACATCCATCAGAACGTGATTTTCGCGCTGGGTCTGAAAGGTGTGTTCCTCATTACCACGGTGCTAGGTATCACCGGCCTATGGTTCGCAGTGTTGGCCGATACCGGCGCAACCGCGCTGGTTACGCTGAATGCTTTACGTTTATTGCGTTTTAAGGGTAAGCGTAACAGCAACCACTCCTATTAAATCGCACAAACCCAGGCGGGCGATTTAATTAGGTACTGTTTATAAGCGGATAATCTAATACAGTCAGTGATCGATGTTATCACCATCTTTAATGTGCCGTATCTGCTCAAACAGCTCGATTATTGTCAATGGCAGAAATACCATACTCAAGGCAAGCTTAAAATTTAGAACTATTTTGTAACTTATGAATCCCGAGATACTTTATACAGCTACAGTTACTTTAAAACTATTTTGTTATTTTTACTTGGATTTTGTTTAAAGTAAGAGTTTTTAGCTGTTTTAATTTAGATCTATTTTGTCATCCCACACTTTCGGGTGACATGCGAATACAGTTGGTAACGTTGCTCCGTATACTTAATGCTCAAAATTGAGGTGCGGAGCATGACAAGCAGCACACTTGACTCACGTTCTTTGAACGTGGATAAAACAAGGACGAGGAGCTGGCTCCGGAAAAGACTACCAACCTTGGCTAACGGTCAGAGATGTACCCTCTTCTGGCCGTTCTCATCGTATCTGGGGATTTCAAACGCAGCGTACCCACCACCTGCTTTCCGATTTAGAATTGACCATTTTCTTTCTATTTGTTGAAAATAATGGGTTGCGATCCTCTCATCAGCAACTAGTAACGAAACCTTGCAATCAACTGGTTTAGCTCCTGAGCCAATTTCTCAATTGCTTTGCTTCCTTCTGCGGTTTGGTTTGCACCGATAGTAGCTTGTTCCGCTAGTTGGCCAATTCGACTAGTGTTATTAGCAAGCTCAACTGTAGTAGCAGACTGCTCTTCTGTAGTTGAGGCAACCAAGAGATTCATATCTTCAATTTTACGCATTTGATGAGCAATATCTTCCAGTGCCAATAACCCTGCTTCTGCTTTTCTTACACTGGCCTCAGATAGGTTTTGGCTGACGCCCATTGCTGTTACAGCCTCTTTTGTCATTGCCTGCAATCGGCCAACTGTATTGCGTATTTCCTCTGTCGAGCTGTGGGTGCGACTGGCTAAACTGCGTACCTCATCTGCAACTACTGCAAAGCCTCGGCCATGTTCTCCTGCTCGGGCGGCTTCAATAGCTGCATTAAGTGCCAACAAATTAGTTTGCTCTGCAACACTTTGAATGGTGACAATAACCAGTTCGATTTCAGCACTAGCATTTTCTAACTCTGCTAATTTTCTGGCTGTATTTTCAATCTCTTGAGCTTGTCCATCAATCGTTGAAACAACATCTTGGATAAGAAGGGTACCCTGCTCAGTTTGTTTTCGTCCAACCTGTGTCGCATTAGCAGTTAGTTGTGCGTTGCTAGCAACTTCTTGGACTGTTGCTGTTAACTCATCCATAGCCGTAGCAATCTGCTCTATTTCACCGCGTTGTTGCTCTGCGCCTTTAGATGATTGCTGACTGCTCTGACCCAGTTGTGACGCTGTTGTGACTAGAGTCTGGCTGTGCTGTGCAAGCTGCTGAACAAGTTGCTGAACAAGTTGCTGAACCTGCTCTGAAAAAACATTAAAAGCCAAATTAATGCGTGAAACCTCATCTTTACCTACTACACTCAAACGGCGCGTTAAATCACCATCACCGCTCGCAACATCTTCCATTGCTGCCGCTGCGATATCTAACGGACGTGAAATACCACGTGCGAGTACTATCACCACCAAAATTAAAATAACAATGCCTGCCAAGCCAATTAACATAACTTGCTTAATAACTCCATTCACATCGGCTAATACTTCGCTCATTGGAACAATTCGAGCAAGAGACCAATGAATATCGAGATCACCCAACTTAATTGGTATATAAGCGACCATTACATCATCATTCATTGTTTTAGCGTAAAATTCGGTAACAAAAGGTTTGCCTTCTTTCACTGCTTCTGTTGCTCTACCAAGATACTCACCCATAAAATCACCTTCAGTATCTTCCATCAATTTACCTAGGCGTTTTTCATCAGGATGAGCGATGATAGTTCCCTTGTCGCCAAAAAGTGCAGAAAGACTCATTCCGGTGGTCATGGCACTAATTTTTTCCTGAAAGTTCGCCACATTGACATCTACACCAACCACACCGACTACCTTATCATCAACAATGATGGGTACGGCTATAGATGTCATGAGGATCATTTCATCGTTTATGGGATATAAAAACGGATCAAGAACTACAGGACGGCGAAGCTGCTTAGCTAATTGATAATAAGCACCTTTTTTTGAGTCTTCATAATCAAGCAAGTGAGTAAGCTTGATCTCTTGACCCTCACGATACCAGTAAGGGATAAACCGCCCGGTTATATCGTGCCCTAAAGTCCCTTGATATTGATTGTCTAATCCATCAAGAGCATTAGCTTCCCAGCCTGTCCATACGCCTAACAAACTATCATTTTCAAGCAAGTATGCGTGCAACAGCTCTTTTAGAAAGTCACGCCGTTCAAATTGATCAATACGTTCTAAATTTTGCATGACGGTACTGAAAGCTTTTACTTCATCGACATGTCGAGTTAAGTCTTCCAGCAAATCTTTACCGTCAGCCTGCACTAAGCCCTGAGCTGTTTGTTTGGCTGTTTCACTGACTGTATGCTGAATAGTAAAACGGATAAATAGCAAAATGACAATCAAAATGGCGATAGTCACTGGCAGCAAGGTGACCAAAAGCTTTCGATTCATATTTAAGCGGTTGAGCATGCCCTGTTCCTTTTTTATTTTACGTACAATATAGAACGTATCTAAGGTCGACTTCAATAACTATTGAGGCCATGTAGAGCTTAATTTCTACATCAGATCGGTAATATCTCAACTGGGCAACGGCAACCAAATCTCTATTTAGATTTTTTCGAAATTAATAATTCATTATATTTAAATATTCTTCTTATTAGCCCCTTACGTATAGATTTGCATGCTTGCATGTGTCGAGTAAGATCTACTATTTCACAGATAAAAGCTGCAAGGCTGACAAAAAATGGGCAACTAGACGCTTACAATTAAAATATTATTTAACAAGCGCAAATTATATTAATATCTTAAAAATCTCTCTTATTATAATAATTAATTTACATAAAAATAGATGTCTATTATGAAACGCCGCCTAGCTAGCTTACCTGCCTGAACGCATAGAATAAGCGCAACGCTTGAAACTTTAGGCAGAAAGCCAGCTACAGATAAGCTCCAAGGGTAATCCCCCTTACTAAACGGCAGAGATTGATGGCCTTTCATACGTTCAATATCTAATCCTCCAAGCAACCAGTTCCACTGGCACGATAATGACAGCACTTCGCCGCATATCTGTTTGGGCTGTTTAAACCCGCCAGCCAGCGTGGCTCAACCGATAAAGGCGCAGTCAGCTCAGTTTTCTAAATTGAGCTTATCCGTTGTACTCAAAGGCTTCGATTAGCTCTAGCCCCTGTACTGTATTTCGATACTGACGACTCATAGATCACCTCCTTTATTAAAACGGGGAAACTCTGGCATCAGAAACTTATTGGCTATGTGAGTGTTACGCTGACTTTTATTGAATAGTAAAAAACTTAGCGCAGCAACTGCATAACCTGCTCAGTGTGCTTAGCATCTTGCGTGGCCATGACTAACTTACCCTCAGTCATGGGCTCATCAATTTGAGAAATCCCAATCAACTGCCCTGCAGCACCGAACAAAAAGAAATGACCTTTGGCTTTAGTACTGATAGCAGCCAGCTTTGCGCCACCTTGTTCAGTCAAATCAAAGATCAGAAAGGTCTTCCCCTCTTTAGAAGTGAACGCAGTCACGCCCTCCATATCTTCTAGACTCAATACAGGCTGCGGCAAGGCGTACAGCTTCTTACCTTCACCCAAATCTATTGTTGATAATTCAGGCCCAGCTTTCAATTGGGCTAAATGCACGGTAATCCGGCCTTGCTCTGCTTGTTGCTCAGCACTCGACTTTGCATGCGGGGCAGCGCCCGAAGCATGCGCCTCTACTGATTCGTTAGCACCCACCGTCGCTGAGAGTGGCTCTGTACCTTGATGCTGACAGCCGACAACTAACATGAAAGCACATGTCAAAATGGAAAACTTTAGTGATGTGTTACGCAACATAATCTCTCCTCTAGCGATCAAGCATAACCCGAACTATCGCTGATTATTAACGAGATTTTCTCGCTAACAGCAGAGTCTTGGGTGGTTATCTCCACCCTAAGATTAGGTTTGAAACAACCGATTAGTTCAGTGTAAGACTCACAACAATACTGTTAAGCGCTAAAATACCAGCACCCTCTGTAACGATGGAACATACAGTGCAAAGCAGTCTTATTACTCAGCTCAATAGCGCCTTGCAAACACGCATAGGCGATGCTCAATTAATACCCAGCGCGTTACCTCAGTTACCGCTAAAGCTGTGGCTGATCGACCCCAGCAGCATGCAGCGACAATTTAGCCCGCAAGAAACCCAGCGTATATTGGATGAGCCTCCGTATTGGTGTTTTTGCTGGGCCAGTGGCTTAGCCTTAGCCCAGTGGATTTTGCAGCATCCAGAGCAAGTCGCAGGCAAGCGAGTGATTGATGTCGGTGCAGGCAGCGGCATTGTTGCTTTAGCTGCGCAGCTGGCGGGAGCCAAAACCACTGTTGCCTGTGATTTAGACCCCATCGCCCTGCAAGCCTGTCGTGCCAATGCAGAGCTAAATCAACTGGAGCTGAGTTACAGCGATGATCTGTTTAGCGAGTCAGATCCCTATGATGTGCTGTTTGCTGCCGATGTACTCTACGATGCAGCCAACCTGCCATTGCTCAATCGTTTTCCAGATTTCGCCAAACAGATCATCATTGCCGACTCTAGGCAACGTAACTTTCAGCATCCGCTGTTTATAAAAAGCCAAACACTCTATGGCGAAACGCTACCAGATCTTGCTGAGCCGGAAGAATTTCGTCAAGTCAGTGTATATCAGTCCATTTAGAAGCCTGTTGTTTTGTACTGGCGGGCTTTAAGACAATGACAGCTAAAGCCCGCCTGAACTGAGCGTTTTCCTCGTATTAAAAATTAAATGTTTTGCTGTCTTTACAACGCATCATATTTGCCATTTCTGCAGGCTGCGCGACAGATACACCTTGGCGTAAATCTTCTTCTTGATACACGCTATTGGGTAAATAAAGCGCACACACAGCAACCTTTGCGCCCGCCTCAAGCAACTGCTGTAGCAAGCCTTCAGGCTTCATACCCTTAGGCGCTAGTGCCTTTGCACTCTGATAGCCATTAATCGCCAAATCACCTGCTTTATCGCACAAGAGGATCGTTAACCGCACTCCCTGCTCTTGTAGCGCACGTGATAACACCATAGCCATACCCTGTGTCTGTAACGAAGCACTCGTAATCATAACCACCGCATACTCAGGCTGCTTAGTACACTCATCACTAACAACTTGAGCAATAGATGTAACTGAATTGGACGATTGACTCATAACCATACTCCTCGCTGAGCGCTTGCTAAGTGCAAGTCTCGGATTAGTGCCCCACACAGCTGTGACTGATGTTCAGCGTAAACACAAATCAGTATCCCCACTGCACGACGGCCATGTTGGAACGATGTGCCGGTTTACCTCACTAAGCAAGCATACGCTGCAAAGCACCCAATAACTATGCCTTATGATATAGTGTTGTACATTCAAGCTAACATTCGAAATGTAGCGCGTCCTATATCACGCAAACGGTGCTCTGCACTATAGCGCTGAACAGGTCGACTGGTCGGCTACTGAGCCAAGGGAGGCATTATGCAGGCGCAATTTTTCCGTCTATCCTCGCAGAAGATACTCACCGCAATCCTCCTACTGATGCTGAGTACATTACCAGCGATCGCTCTGGAGCGTTTAGCGCCTTCGACGGCTGACCATACTCAATTCAAAGCACTACAAGGACCTTTCACTTCAGGTCCTGAAGTCACTCAAGCCTGCTTGAAATGTCACACTGAAGCCGCTCAACAACTGCAAAAAACCACCCACTGGAAGTGGGAGTATCTACACCCAGAAACAGGGCAAATGCTCGGTAAGCGTCACGTCGTAAACAGCTTTTGCGGCTCAGTCATATCTAACGAGCCTTTTTGCACCAGTTGTCATACAGGTTACGATTGGAATGATATGCGTCAGCCCCCTCCGACGGAAGGCAATAAAGTTGATTGTTTAATTTGTCATGACACCACTGGCGGCTATAAGAAGTCTCCCACCGGCACCGGCCACCCGATTTATGAGTTTGTCGATCCGCTCGATAAAAGCATCATACATAAAACCGATTTAGCTCAAATCGCCCAGAATATCGGTGCCACCAGCAGTAGAAACTGCGGCAGCTGCCACTTTTACGGCGGCGGCGGTGATGGCGTTAAACATGGGGATCTGGACTCATCTTTACTCACTGCTCCGCGCAACCTCGATGTGCACATGTCAAAAGACGGCGCTAACTTCGCCTGTGCTGATTGCCATACCACCTCAGCACACAGCGTAACGGGCAGTCGTTATCTAACCAATGCCCGCGATACTCAAGGCGTTGACGTGCCAGGCCATAGCGATCACACCCGCGCATCCTGTGAGTCATGCCATGGCGCTGCACCGCACCTATCCAGCAAACTCAACAACCATGTCAGCCAAGTCGCTTGCCAGACCTGTCATATTCCTGCATTTGCCCGCGGCGGTGTCGCCACCAAAATCTGGTGGGATTGGTCTACTGCCGGCAAGCTCGGTGATAATGGCCAGCCACTGACCCTTCACGACAAAAATGGCCACCTTGAATACTTAAGTAGCAAAGGGACCTTCCGTTATGCTGAAAATGTCATACCTGAATACCGCTGGTTTGATGGTCAAGTCCGCTACACGCTGCGTGAAGACACCATTGACGACACTCAACAGCCAATTGAGATTAACAAAATCAGAGGCAGCTATGCCAACCCAAACTCACGCATTTGGCCGTTTAAAATCATGCAAGGCAAGCAGCCATACGACCCCATTAATAAGCACTTTTTGGTCAGCCATGTATACAGCGCGAACGACGACACTGCGCTATGGACAAACTTTGATTGGGCAAAAGCATTAAAGGCCGGCGCTGACTATGCAGGGCAACCTTACAGCGGTGAGTTCTCTTTCATAGAAACACGTATGCATTGGCCGATCACTCATATGGTTGCGCCAGCTGAAGACGCTTTGCATTGCAGTGCTTGCCATGCCCGCGATGGACGCTTGGCAGCACTGACGGATTTCTATCTACCTGGCCGCGACCGCAATATTTGGCTCGACCGCGCGGGCTGGAGTCTAGCGTTGCTGGTTCTGCTGGGTAGCCTTGTGCATGCTGCTGGGCGCATTCTGACCCGACAGAGGAGAAAGCGGTTATGAAAAAAGTCATGATTTACCAACGCTTTGAACGCTTCTGGCATTGGTGCCAAGCCGCGCTGATTTTCTTTCTGATGTTCACTGGTTTTGAAATTCACGGCAGCTATCAGGTGCTAGGCTTTGGAAAAGCCGTCCAATTTCATGAACGTGCCGCTTACGCGCTGATCGCTTTATGGATTTTAGTGGTGTTTTGGCTGTTCACAACCGGCGTCTGGCGACAATTTATTCCCACCACCGATAAACTGGGAGCAGTGATTCACTACTACTTAGTCGGCACGTTTACCGGCGCAGCACACCCCTATCGAGCCACCACACAAGCTAAACATAACCCTCTGCAGCGCTTAGCTTACTTAGGTTTTAAATTGCTCATTTCGCCTGCCATTTGGATTTCAGGTCTACTCTACTTGTTCTATGAGCGCTGGGCTGATTGGGGTTTCAGTGGCTTAACCCTTGAAGCCGTAGCCACCGCACACACCGCCGCCGCTTTCGCCATGATCATTTTCGTCATCGCCCACGTGTACATGGCGACCATGGGCAAAACCGTGTTTAGCCTGATCAAACCAATGATCACCGGCTACGAAGACCCAAAAATGTAGGTCGTCCATTTATGGTCGACATTCACCACCGCGTAATATTCATTGCCGACCTTAAAAAATCGACCTACAGAGCAGCCATCAACCACAATCCTTGACCCTCACCCTATGGTAAGCTTTACCCTACAGACTGGCTTCAATAGCGTAGGTGATGACATGACAACCTTGCAGACTTTGCAAATTCCTGTACGCGGCATGACCTGTGCGTCCTGTGCTGGGCGTGTTGAGCGTGAGTTGCTGAAAGTTCCCGGTGTTGAGCAGGCAGTGATCAATCTGGTCAGCAACGAAGCCATTGTCCATCTCAATCAGCCGGTCGCCTTAAAAGATTTAATCGAAGCGGTGGAAGACAGCGGTTATCAAGTGCCTTTGCATGGTTATGATTATGCGGTCAGCGGTATGAATTGCGGCTCTTGCGTGGGGCGGATTGAAAAAGCACTGGCGCAAAGCCCAATTGTAATCAGCTATCAAGTCAATCTAGCCACTAAGCAAGCGCATGTGCAGTTGTTAGCTGGAGAAGACCCAGAACTCATCAGCCAATGGCTCACCGAGCACAATTACCCAGGCAAGTTACTGGTGGATAATCAGCGCAAAGCCGATGACCTCAACAGCCGTCAAGCGGCTGAACAAGCGCACCTTAAGCAACAACTAAAATATGCCTTCTTGTTTGCCACGCCCTTGTTTATCTTAGAAATGGGCGCGCACTTTATTCCTCCATTTCATGCCTTTTTACAACGTACTTTTGAGACGCAACAGCTGTGGTACGCACAGGCAACCTTGGCTGCGTTAGTGCTGTTTGGTCCCGGTCGTGACATCTTGAAAATGGGTTGGCATGGTTTGCGTCGTCTCGCGCCAGACATGAACTCTCTGGTAGCGCTGGGGACTTTATCGGCCTTTACTTACTCGATGATCGCCACTTTTGTGCCGCAGATCCTGCCTGCACAAACGGTGAATGTCTACTTTGAGGCTTCAGCGGTGATTATCGCGCTGATTTTACTCGGTCGTTTTCTGGAAGCTCGCGCTAAAGGCAGCGCCGCTGATGCGATTAAACGCTTAATCAATCTGCAGCCCAATCAAGCGAGGGTACTGATTAACGGTAAAAGCCAAGACAAACCGGTGCCGGAAATTCGCACCGGTGAAATCTTAGAGATTCGCCCCGGTGAACGTATTGCCTTGGATGGCGTGGTGGTTTCTGGCAATAGCTTTGTGGATGAATCCATGCTGACTGGCGAGCCTATTCCCGTTGCCAAAGAGGCGGACGCCAAAGTGATTGGCGGTACGGTTAACCAAACCGGTAGTTTGCAGGTAAAAGTCGAACAAGTCGGCGCCAATACCGTGTTGGCGCACATTATTCGTCTAGTTGAACAAGCGCAAGGCAGCAAGCTGCCGATTCAAGGCTTGGTTGATCGCATTACCTTATGGTTTGTCCCTGCGGTGATGGTTGCCGCCTTGCTGACCTTTATTATTTGGATGATTTTCGCGCCAGCACCTGCCATCAGCTTGGCGCTGGTCAATGCCGTAGCGGTGTTAATTATCGCTTGCCCGTGCGCGATGGGCCTAGCAACCCCGACTTCAATTATGGTCGGTACCGGTCGCGCCGCGCAGCTCGGCATTCTGTTTCGCCAAGGCCAAGCGCTGCAAAATCTTAAAGATGTCAAAGTCATCGCCGTCGATAAAACCGGCACCTTGACTGAAGGTAAACCACAGCTGACTGATTTTACGGTTACCGAGGGTCAGCAACATGATGCCGTGCTGGCACTGATTGCCGCCGTTGAGCAGCAATCCGAACACCCGATTGCCCAAGCCATTGTGCAAGATGCCGAGCAACGCGGCTTAAGCATTCCAAGTATTACTGAGTTCCAATCGATCACTGGCATGGGCGTGCAGGCGCTGGTCGATGGCCAGTTGGTACAGATCGGCGCTGACCGCTTTATGCACAGTTTAGATATCAATACCGATGAGTTTTCCGCCCAAGCGCAACAACTCGGTGAACAAGGTAAATCACCGATGTATGCCGCGGTTGCTGGCCGCTTAGCGGTGATGATGGCGGTCAGTGACCCGATCAAGTCGAGCAGTAAAGCGGCAATTGACCACCTGCATCAGCAAGGTCTACAAGTGGCGATGATCACCGGCGATAACCAACATACCGCCAATGCTATTGCCAAACAATTGGGCATTGATCATGTGGTTGCACAAGTGCTGCCAGAAGCGAAAGTTGAGGCCGTCAAAGCACTGCAACAACAATACGGCCAAGTGGCGTATGTCGGCGACGGAATTAATGATGCGCCAGCACTGGCCGCCGCTGATGTTGGGATTGCCATTGGTACCGGCACCGATATCGCCATGGACGCGGCGGATGTGGTGTTGATGTCTGGCCATTTAACCAGCGTGATCAACGCGCTGGCTTTATCTAAGGCGACTTTGCGCAATATCAGTCAAAACCTGTTCTGGGCCTTTGCTTACAATATCGCCTTGATTCCAGTGGCTGCGGGGATTCTTTACCCGATCAATGGCACGTTGCTCTCACCGGTTCTAGCTGCTGGCGCGATGGCCTTATCCAGCGTGTTTGTGGTCAGCAATGCACTACGTTTACGCGGCTTTAAAGCGCCGCTGGAGGCATTATGAATATTGGCGAAGCCTCTGCAGCTTCAGGCATCAGCCGCAAGATGATTCGTTACTACGAAGAAACCGGATTGTTGCCACCAGCACCACGCACCAGTGCCGGCTACCGGCTGTACAATGACAATTGCGTACAACAATTGAGCTTTATTAAACGTGCGCGGGATTTAGGTTTCTCTTTAGAACGAATTAAAACCCTGCTGGATTTATGGCAAAATACCGATCGACAAAGCGCCGATGTGAAAGCCTTAGCGCAGCAATATATGACCGAGTTGGATCAAGATATTATGCACTTGCAAAGCATGCGCCAGCAGCTCTCGGCACTGGTTAACCAGTGCCGCGGTGATGGCCAACCGGCTTGCTCCATTCTTGATGGTTTAGCAAAAACTGACAGCACAATATTGGCGAGTAAAATCTAAATGCGCCGGTGGTCAACGCTAGTTTATCCAAGACTCTACGTGGTGCTTTTAGCGCTGTGCTTAGCCTTGGCCACGTTGCAACCGGCTTTTGCGCATCACTCACCGACTCCAGCGTTCAGCACGATGCAGACAGATATGCACAGTCAACACGCATCCAGCGCTCAGGCTTCGCTGGACTGTGATATTGATTGCGCTGGAACTGTGCATCACTGCTGTTTGTATGCCTTGTGCACCAGCCAGCCACTGATACTTACGAGTCCAAACGCAGCACAGCACAGCTTGCTGCCATATTTTTTCAGTTCAAGACCAGTCACTCCGCTCAGCAAGCCACCCAAGGCGGCTTTGAGTTAATCAATTCATTATTTTTTAATTTCGGAGTACGACCATGCAAACATTATTCACTCGCCTGATCTCAGTCGGCGCATTCAGCCTATTCGCCAGCCAAGCACTGGCTACGCCCATCAATGCTACTTTGCACAAAGACCCAAATTGTGATTGCTGCATTGAATATGCGCATTACTTAGAAGACAACGGCTTTAACGTGAAAATGATCGATCACGCCAATATGACGTCAGTCAAACAACGCTTAGGCACCACACAAGCCGCCAGTTGCCACACCGTAGAAATTGAAGGTTATGTGGTTGAAGGCCATGTGCCGGTCGCAGCAATCAACAAGATGCTCACAGAACAGCCCAAAATCAAAGGCCTAGCTCTACCAGGTATGCCGATGAACTCACCTGGCATGGGTCCAGAGAAAAAAGGCAGCTTGCAAGTGCTAGAATTGGATACTCAGGGTAAGCCAACCGGAATTTATATTACTTTGTAAGCCGTATGTCGGGCTAACGCCGCGACCTACAGAGCAAAACCCTGTAGGTCGTCACTTCATGGGCGACAAAGCACTACAATAGGCTAAAAAATCCCGGCATCCAGCCCCGCGGCGACCGACATCCCCAACGCTTCGCATTGCGCTAAAAACGCTTCATCCCAAGGGCCTTTACACAGCAGCGGCGCTTGCACTTGCTGCCAGCGTAAACCGGTGAGAATGCTGTTGAGTGCACGTAAAGTACCGGTACCATCATGTCCGGCGCGTACGACTAAGGCGCAGGCTAACCCTTGTTTCTCTTCTAAAACCGCGTAATAGGTGCGATCAAACCAGTCTTTCATGGCCCCACTCATATAGGCGAGGTTTTCTGGCGTCAGTAAAATAATGGCATCCGCTTGTAGCGCCTGTTCAGGTCCAGCTTGCAACGGATTTATGCTGTGCACATCCACATTCTCGATATCAGCATGACGAGCACCGCGCAGAATAGCCTCCAACATTCGTTGTAAATTATCAGACGGCGCATGAGCAATAATAAAGAGTTGTTTACGTGGCAAATCAGTCATTTTCATCTCCCTCAGCAAGCGCTACAGATGGATAGTTAACTCACTATACCTGAATGCTCCAGGGGTGCTGAGTGGGCAGCACGACGAATCGCCCCAACGGCACAGGAAGCCAAGACAGCAACTTACCTAACAAACAAACACGATACCGCTCTTAAGCTCAAGCAAAAGATAATATCCTCAACACGAGCAACGAAGCTCTTGCTAAACTAAAGCTATCACAACGCTCACTCCGCCGATAAAGGATAAAGACTATGCGTACTACTCTACAGCGCTTAACACTGGCCGGCGCCTTGCTCGCTTGCCCTTTACTTGGTTTCGCCGAAGAATCTGTGAGCGGTGAACCAGACGTGACGATTGTGCAAAAAGGCGACAAAACCGTTGAGGAATACCGTGTAAACGGTTTTTTATACGCGGTAAAAGTCACCCCTAAAAAAGGTAAGCCTTACTTTTTAGTCCGTGCTGACGGCAGCGATGGCAATTTTATCCGTGCGGATAAGCCTGAAATGCGTATTCCAGCGTGGGAGATTTTTAGCTGGTAAAACGAATTGATGAAAAGACGCTCATCGAGCGTCTTTCTCGTCTCAAATTAATACTCAACTTGATCTATCTTACGACTCCTTAATAAATCCCACTCAAACAATACATATCAATTCAGCCAGCAAGCCAATACATAGTGACAAAAAGGAAAACATTACTACCTTGCATCGACTTTACTTTGATATTTAGTCATTCAAACATAATTAATGAATTAAGTAGCATCATTCCTGATGCCACTTAAAAGTTAATCGTACAATTTTGTTAAGAATCACCAATCGCAACATAACGTCCACGATGAAATAACAACGGTTTCACATCATCATTTACATGCTCCATTCGTAATACTCTGCCTACAAGTATCATATGATCACCACCATCATAACGATGCTCTACTTTGCACTCAAAACGAGCAGGGCACTCAGAAAGTAACGGAACAGCACCTAATCCTTCACAAACATCTAGACCATTAAATTTTTCTTCCGAGCTACGCCCAAAACGATTAGACCATTCTTGATGCTCATCACCCAACACGTGAACAGCAAAATGTTCTGCTTCAGAAAAAGCAGGATAACTATAAGCATTACGGCCAATACTCCATAATATTAATGGAGGATTTAATGAAACTGTATTAAAACTACTTGCTGTCATACCAACAGGAAGCCCTGCACCATCACGCGTTGTAACTATTGTAACGCCTGTAGCAAAATGTCCTAATGCCGTACGAAGAGATTTTTGATCAATCATTTCAGGCTCTTCGCATTTAAGGGTGTAGAAAAAATCTGGCCAGCTGGAAAAGGAGTCGGGGATCTTAGAAAATGTAAGCTCCTACACCAACAAAAACTAAGCCCCCGACGTGAACAATCTTACCTTTTCCA
>JAVESM010000002.1:0-276082 GCA_034006605.1 Pseudomonas sp.
AACGCTTCGGTTTCAAATGCCCGATCGAGGTGCTGACTGAAGTCATGCTAAAGGAGAAGACTCTGAGCGATAATGGCCAAGCATCAATTCACTAACCGTGTTGCACTCAGTTCTGGAATCCGCCCCCTTCTTGCGATTGGATCGCGCTGTATTTATGGGATTACCCTGTGAATAGAATGCTTTAAGGGTTTTGTTACTATATATGTAATAGAAGAAGCATCAGATACAGCTAAGCAGGCTTGACGTTATAGGGAGTTTTGCCGGTAGAGCGAGTCATGAAATATTTTGTAATAAAGATGGTTTGTTCATCCTATCGATCTACAGATGTTGTCACAAACGTTGTCATCAACTACTTTACTTTATATTAATTCCTTTTAAATCAGTAGCTTAGATGGCGTATTTAAAGGACGGTGTAGCCACCATATTTCTTTCCATTGCAATTCAGTGGAGACTTGAAAGCCCCGTATTACGGGGCTTTTTTTTGTCTGTAGTTTCATATCTGTCCATTCGCATCCATACCTAGCCTGCCAAAACTACGGAAATAGCGACGTGACTACGTGTGTCACACTCGGATTCTAGGTGGTTGACTTTTACTTGATGTTGAGTTATCAGTTAATTAAGAAAAAGTGAATCTATTGCGACAGTTGCGACCTGTTAAAGTGCTGCCGCAACATTGGCTTAACTGCCATCATTTGTGTGGAGGCGAGGTGTTATGGCTCATATCATCATATTGGGCGCTGGAATTGGCGGCATGACAGCTGCTTATGAGATCCGCGATGCAGTCGGCAAGGAGCACGCCATTACGGTGGTGGGTGATGGGCCAATGTTTAATTTCACACCGTCCAACCCTTGGCTTGCCGTGGGTTGGCGCAAGCCTGACGAAATACGACTGGATGTGACGGAACCGATCGAGTCGCGCAATATGCGTTTCGTGTCAGTCGCGGCGAGCAAGGTCGTCCCAGATGCCAATCGCATCGACCTTACTGACGGCAGCAGCCTCAACTACGATTATCTGGTTATCACCACAGGCCCGCGTTTGGCTTTTGAGCGCGTGCCGGGCAGTGGCCCTGAAGGTTTTACTCAGTCGGTGTGCACAGGCTCGCATGCCGAGAAGGCATGGCAATCCTATGAAGAGTTTCTCAAGAATCCGGGTCCCGTGGTTGTCGGAGCGTTGCAGGGTGCGAGTTGCTTCGGGCCTGCCTACGAGTTTGCTATGATTTTGGAGACTGACCTGCGGCGGCGCAAGCTGCGTGACCGTGTTCCGATGACGTTCGTGACCTCTGAGCCATACATTGGCCACATGGGTTTGGGTGGTATTGGTGACTCCAAAGGCATGCTGGAATCGGAGATGCGTCAGCGCCATATTAAGTGGATTAGCAATACACGCGTCACCTCGATAGAAGAAGGTCAGATCAATGCAGAGCAACTTGATGAACAAGGTGCTGTGCTTAAAACGCATGAACTGCCATTCGCTTATTCGATGTTTATCCCGCCCTTTGCTGGTGTTGACGCCGTGCAGGGTATTGAGGGGTTGGTTAACCCCGCTGGCTTTATCCTTATTGATGAACACCAGCGCAACCCCACGTACGCCAACATCTTTTCGGCAGGCGTCTGCGTGGCCATTCCGCCAGTCGAGGTGACTCCGGTACCCACTGGTGCGCCCAAGACAGGGCTGATGATCGAGTCAATGGTGACAGCCATTGCTAAAAATCTCCGTGATGAGCTGGCTGGCAAGCCCATTAAGGCGCGCGCAACTTGGAATGCGATGTGTCTGGCCGATATGGGCGATGGTGGTTTTGCTTTCATTGCTCTACCGCAGATTCCTCCGCGCAACGTAACCAAGGCGATGACTGGGAAGTGGGTGCATTTGGCTAAGGTTGCCTATGAAAAATACTTCCTACATAAGATGCGTAAAGGCAAGGCTGACCCGATCTATGAGACCTACATCATGAAGGCCTTCGGCATTGATCGACTGAAAGAGGAGGACACGGACTAAGCGCAACACGCAAAGTGTGCATTCAAAATCAGCCTAAAACGTGTTTTTTAGGTGCCTTTAAACCCTTATGGCCCAGCGCATATGTTGCTTGGTTATAAGGGTTTTTGTTTATATATTTCCGCTCTCAAGCAGCGAACAGCATTCGACATGCTCTATGATGATGAAGTGCAGATGTGTGTTAATAGTGCCCGTGAAAAAACGTGGCAGATAGATCAAAAAATGAGCCTGTATATTTCAATAATGTATGCGCTTCTCCTGTAAAATTCTTGCTTATTTATAAATGGAGTACTTTATGGCTGCGAAAAAAATTCTAATGTTAGTGGGTGATTACGTAGAAGATTACGAAGTCATGGTGCCTTTTCAAGCCTTGCAGATGGTGGGTCACACTGTGCATGCGGTTTGTCCAGGTAAAAAAACCGGTGAGTTTGTGCGCACGGCGATTCATGATTTTGAAGGTGCTCAGACCTACAGCGAAAAGCCAGGGCATAACTTTGTATTGAACTTTGATTTTGATGAGGTGAAAGCACAGGATTACGATGCGTTAGTTGTACCTGGTGGCCGTTCACCTGAGTACTTACGCTTAAATGCGACTGTACTTGAGTTGGTGCAAGCGTTTGATCGAGCGAGCAAGCCTATTGCGGCTGTATGCCATGGTCCGCAATTATTAGCCGCTGCAGGTATCTTGGATGATCGTGAGTGCGCTGCGTATCCGGCGTGTGGTCCTGATGTGGAAATGGCAGGTGGCCATTATATTGAGATGGATGTCACGGGTGCGCACCTTGAGGGTAACTTAGTGACTGCGCCAGCTTGGCCTGCACATCCAACGTGGTTGGCGGGCTTTTTGATATTGCTGGGTACTAAAATTACTTTATAGCAGTGGTTTGCGAGCGCTTCGTTTTTCTAAAGCGCTTGTTACCCCGAGCAGTTCTCGCAACCTTATATGACTCTCAGTAGAATAGAGTTCTCTATCAAAATTGACTGATTTTTGTCTTAATCATGCAAAGGAAATACATATGACTAACGTTACTTTTAAAGGTACACCTGTACGCATTGATGGCCATTTTCCACAACAAGGCGAGCAAGCACCAGGGTTTAGCCTCGTAAATAAGACGCTGGATGAAGTGAGTTTGTCGAGTCTTGGTGGCTTTCGTAAAGTTGTAAATATCTTCCCAAGTATTGATACACCAACGTGTGCGACTTCCGTGCGCAAATTTAATGAAAAAGCTGCCAGCTTAAAAAATACCCGAGTGCTGTGCATTTCTGCGGATTTACCGTTTGCCCAAGCGCGTTTTTGTGGTGCCGAAGGCTTAGATCGCGTGTTGATGTTATCCACCATGCGCGATCCTGATTTTTTCCAGGCTTACGGCGTTGATATCGCTGACGGCCCATTAGCTGGTTTGGGTGCGCGTGCAGTTATCGTTTTAGATGAAAACGACACCGTACTGTATAGCGAGTTGGTTGCAGAGATTGGCAATGAGCCAAATTATGACAGTGCGTTAGCGGCTTTAAATTAAAATGAGAAGGGTGCAAGACTGATTTTGACGATCTGTGTTGCACCATCCTTAATGTTTTTGGCGATGCAGCGTTCGTTTGTATTTCGCTCGACCATGATTACTCATGTAAGTCAGATCTAAAGCAGTTATTAAACGCCTCGTTTAGCCCAGCACTTAAAGTAAATTGATGGTAAAGACGCAGCTAAGCAGAGCGAAGGCTGCTATCTTTCATGCTCCCAAGGACTGTGATTAATTGATATGCCTGACTCTTCTGTAATCTCTGCGAAAAAATCCTCAAAAAAAGTTTTTATTGTGCTCCTGGTGCTGTGTATTGCTGCGGGTGCTGGATGGTGGTTCACACAGGATAGCACTGAGCAAGACAAACAAGCCCCGCGCCTAGGTGGCAACTTTATGGGTGCGGTGCCGGTCAATGCTGAGCAAGTGCGCGAAGGCCGTTTTGTTGCACAGCTCAAAGCCTTGGGCACGGTCACCTCTTGGAATGCAGTAAGCGTGACCAGTCAGGTCAGTGGTGAGTTGAATCAAGTGTTGTTTACTGAGGGGCAATTTGTTGAGAAAGGCACCTTGTTGGTGCAGATTGATCCGCGTAATTATCAAGCAGCATTGTTGCAGGCTGAAGGTGCTTTGCAAGAAACACGTGCACAGTTGGCCAGTGCTGAGCTTGACCTCAAACGTTATCAAGGTTTGTATAAAGAAGATTCTGTTGCTCGGCAAACCTTAGAGCAGCAACAAGCCATGGTTGCGCAATATAAAGGCACTTTAAAAGTACGCGAAGCCCAGCGCGATGCCGCGCGTTTGGATGTTGCACACACGCGAATTGTTGCGCCGATTTCTGGTCGTTTAGGTTTGCGCGCCTTGGATGCCGGTAACTATGTGTCGGCGGCGTCTACCGAGCTGGTGAGTATCATGCAAGATGATCCCATCGCAGTTAATTTTACGATCCCCGAGCATGAGTTACAGGCAGTATTGCAGGCTTATCGCCAAGAACAACCGCTTAAGGTGCAAGCATGGAACCGTGATGAGACGCAATTGCTCGCGGAAGGTGTATTGGACAGCATTGACAATCAGGTTGATGTCACCACCGGTAGTGTGCGTTTAAAGGCGCGTTTTGAGAACCCAAAGCAAACGCTATTTCCTAATCAGTTTGTCAACGTGCGCCTGCAAGTCACCGTGCATGAGCACGCCTTATTGTTGCCCGCCGATGCCATCCAGTTTGGTAGTAATGGGCGTTTTGTTTGGCAAATTAAAGACGACGACACCGTGCTGATTCAACCGATTGAAATTATCACCAGCGATGGTGTGCAAAGCATGCTGCGCTCTGGCTTAGAGGCCGGTAATTGGGTTGTGGTGGAAGGTGTTGATCGTTTACGTACTGGCAGCAAAGTGGAGCGTGTTGCTCCAGCGGTTGAAGAGCCTGCTGTATCTGCTGAAAAAGACACTGAGCAAACGACTGAGAAACGCCCCCAAGGCGCAGGCAAGAACCGTCAGCAGAAGCCCGTGAAATGAACGTCTCACGTTTATTTATCCAGCGTCCAGTTGCCACCACACTGTTGATGCTGGCGATTTTCTTAGCCGGTGCGCTGGCCTACCGCTTATTGCCCGTTGCTGCTTTACCGCAAGTCGATTATCCAACCATTCGTGTGCTGACGTTATACCCAGGCGCCAGCCCCGAGGTGATGAACAGTGCGGTAACGGCACCGCTTGAACGCCAGTTTGGGCAGATGTCCGGTTTGGTACAGATGTCATCGACCAGCTCCGGTGGCGCGTCGGTAATCAGTCTGCGTTTTAGTTTAGATCTTGAGTTGGATATCGCCGAGCAAGAAGTGCAGGCGGCCATTAATGCTGCAAGCAATTTATTGCCCAATGATTTACCTGCGCCGCCGGTGTATAACAAGGTCAATCCTGCTGACAGTCCCGTACTGACTTTGGCAATCACTTCAAACAGTATGCCGCTGCCACAAGTGAATGATTTAGTGGATACCCGTATGGCGCAAAAAATTGCGCAAATCAGTGGTGTCGGTTTGGTCAGTGTCGGTGGTGGTCAGCGTCCAGCGGTGCGTATTCGTGCCAATCCACAAGCTTTAGCTGCGTCGGGTTTAACCTTAGCTGAAGTGCGCAGTGTGATTACGCGAGCCAACGTTAATCAGCCCAAGGGCAGTATTGATGGGCCTTCGCGCATTACTCAATTGGATGCCAACGACCAACTGCGCACAGCAGAAGATTACGCTCAACTGATTATTGCCCATGATGATGGGCGCGTGCTTAAGTTGGCCGATGTCGCCGAAATTATTGAAGGTGCAGAGAATAACCGTTTGGCCGCTTGGGCTAACCTCAATCAAGCGGTTTTGTTAAATATTCAACGCCAACCCGGTGCTAATGTGATTGAGGTGGTGGAGCGTGTCGAAGCTTTACTGCCGAGTATTATTGCCAGTCTACCGGCCAGTATAGAGGTCAGCGTGCTTACCGATCGCACGCAAACCATTCGTGCTGCAATCACGGATGTTCAGTTTGAGTTGATGCTGGCTGTAGCGTTGGTGGTGTTGGTGACTTTTCTATTCTTAAAGCGCCTGACTGCCACGCTAATCCCATCAATTGTGGTGCCTTTGTCGCTTATTGGCACCTTTGCTGTGATGTATTTGGTGGGCTTTTCGTTAAACAACCTCACCCTGATGGCGTTGACCATTGCTACGGGTTTTGTTGTGGATGATGCCATCGTTATGATGGAAAATATTGCTCGACATATTGAACTGGGCGAGACGCCGTTGAATGCCGCGCTCAAAGGTGCCAAGCAAATCAGCTTCACCTTGGTCTCGCTGACCTTTTCGCTGATTGCGGTATTGATTCCTCTACTGTTTATGGCCGATGTAGTGGGGCGTTTATTCCGTGAGTTTGCCATTACGCTTGCTGTTGCAATTTTAATCTCACTGGTCATTTCATTAACTTTGACACCCATGATGTGCGCGCGCTTATTGCGTGGCGGAGTAGAAAACGAGAAAAAAGAAGATTGGCTCAGCCGCACCATTGATCATTACAGTAAAGGTTTGCGTTGGGTGTTGAATCATCAGCTGCTGATCCTGTGGTTTGCCGTGGGAACATTTGTTTTGACTGCTTTGCTATGGATTTGGGTGCCAAAAGGATTTTTCCCCGAGCAAGACACTGGAGTGATTCAAGGTATTTCCGAAGCACCACAAAGCATTTCTTTTGCTGCTATGAGTGAGCGCCAGCAGCGCTTAAGTGCGGTGCTTTTACAGGATGAAGCGGTGCAAAGTGTGTCCTCGCAGATTGGCGTGGATGGCGATAATCCCACGCTCAATACCGGACGGATGCTGATTAACCTTAAGCCATTTAATCAACGTGATGTATCTGCCGGACAAGTGATCGATCGTTTACGTCCTGCGTTGGATCAGGTGCTGGGTATCCAGCTATTCATGCAGCCGGTACAGGACTTAAGTATTGAAGACCGTGTCAGCCGCACACAGTTTCAGTTCAGTCTCGAATCAGCTGAGGAGCAAGCCTTGCATAGCTGGGTGCCGACCTTAGTCACGCATTTGCAAGCGATGCCGCAACTGCGTGATGTTGCCAGTGATTTGCAGGCCAGCGGCTTACAGTACTACCTCAATATTGATCGTGATTTAGCGGGACGCTTAGGTATCAGTATTGCTACCTTGACTGATGCATTATATGACGCCTTTGGGCAGCGTCAGATTTCGACGATCTTCACCCAAACCAGTCAGTACCGTGTGGTGCTGGAAAGTATCAGCAATCCAAACGATGCTTTAGCGGCGTTACAGGATGTGCATGTGCGCAGCAGTGATGGGCAAGCGATACGCTTGGCCAACTTAGTTAAGGTGGAAGAAAAATCGGCAGCGTTATTACTCAATCACATTGGTCAGTTTCCGGCGGTCACCGTATCGTTTAATTTGAGCCCAGGCACATCATTGGGTGAGGCGGTGGCGTTGATTGAGCAAGCGCAGCTCGAGTTAGCCATGCCGGCTTCGATTCAAAGCAAGTTTCAAGGCGCAGCAGCGGCGTTTAGAGCCTCGCTATCCAGTACCTTGCTGCTGATTCTCGCCGCAGTGGTGACCATGTACTTGGTCTTGGGAGTGCTGTATGAAAGCTATATTCATCCGCTGACCATTCTCTCTACGCTACCCTCAGCAGCGATTGGTGCGCTGCTGGCGCTGTTTGTCACGGGTAATGATCTCAGTTTGATTGCGATCATTGGCATTATTTTGCTGATTGGTATTGTTAAGAAAAACGCAATCATGATGATCGACTTTGCTCTGGATGCCGAACGGCATCAGGGCTTGAGTGCGGAAGAGGCTATTTTCCAAGCTGCGCTATTGCGCTTTCGTCCGATCTTGATGACCACGTTGGCGGCGCTGTTTGCCGCTTTGCCATTGATGTTTGCGAGCGGCTCCGGTGCTGAGTTACGTCAGCCTTTGGGTTTGGTCATGGTTGGCGGTTTGTTGCTTAGCCAAGTGCTGACGTTGTTCACTACACCTGTGATTTATTTGTTCTTCGATCGCTTAAGTACGCGCACCAAAGCACGCTTTAAGCTGGACGCTGATTCGTGAATCTGTCAGCACCCTTTATTCAGCGACCGGTCGCGACCATGTTGCTGAGTGTGGCGATTATCTTGCTAGGGATTCTCGGGTTTCGATTGTTACCTGTAGCGCCACTACCAGACATGGATTTCCCCATGATTACTGTGCAGGCCAGTTTGCCTGGTGCTAGCCCACAGGTGATGGCCGCGACAGTGGCTACGCCGCTTGAACGCTCGCTTGGTAGTATCGCGGGCATTAGTCAAATGAGCAGTCGCAGCAGTCAGGGCAGTACGCGAATCATGATCCAGTTTGATTTGGGTCATGATATCAATGCTGCTGCGCGTGAAGTGCAGGCCGCGATTAATGCTGCCCATGAGTTGCTGCCCAGCGGTATGCGCAGCATGCCGACTTACCGAAAAATGAACCCCACTCAAGCACCCATTATGGTCTTGGCGCTGACCAGTGAAGTGCTGGAAAAAGGGCAGATGTATGATTTGGCAGAAAGCATTGTTGCGCAAAAGCTCTCGCAAGTGCAGGGCGTGGGCGAAGTGCAAATCGGCGGCAGTTCGTTGCCTGCCGTTCGCGTTGAGTTGGAGCCGCGTCGTTTAGAGCAGTACGGCATTGCCTTGGATGATGTACGTCAGACGATTGCCAATGCCAATCAGCAAAAGCCCAAAGGTCAGTTGGAACAGGGCAATCGTCACTGGCAAATTCAAGGCAATGACCAGCTCAATAGCGCCGAAGAGTATGCCCCGCTGATTATTCGTTATTACGATGGTGCTGCGTTACGTTTGCGTGATGTGGCGACAGTCAGTGATAGCGTGGAAAATCGCTATAACAGTGGTTTTTTTAATGATCAAGAAGCCGTGTTGTTGGTAATCAATCGACAGGCCAGTGCCAATATCATTGCCACCATTGAAGCGGTTCAAGCTGAATTACCCGCCTTGCAAGCTGTATTGCCGGCCAGCGCTAAGCTTGAAGTCGCGATGGATCGATCTTCGGTGATTCGTGCGACCTTGCATGAGGCCGAGCGCTCGCTATTGATCGCCACTGCTTTAGTGATTGCTGTGGTGATGTTGTTTTTAGGGCATTGGCGCGCAGCTGTGATTCCTGCACTGGCGGTGCCCGTATCGCTTATTGGCAGTTTTGCTGCGATGTATATGTTGGATTTTTCGCTGAACAATTTGTCGTTGATGGCCTTGATTATTGCAACAGGCTTGGTGGTGGATGACGCAATTGTTGTTTTAGAAAATATCTCCCGACACATCAATAACGGCAAAAAACCATTACAAGCGGCGATAGAGGGTTCTCGCGAAGTGGGCTTTACCTTGCTGTCGATGAACCTATCATTGGTGGTGGTGTTTGTTTCCATTCTCTTTATGGGTGGTTTGATTGAGCGCTTGTTCCGTGAGTTTTCGATCACCTTAACCGTGGCGATTTTGATCTCGTTGTTGGTGTCGTTGACCTTAACTCCGATGCTCTGCGCGCGCTGGTTGCGACCGGTTGTGCAGGAAGAGCAGAAAGCTAATCTGATCCAGCGCTTTGGTCGGCGCATTGCCGCTGGTTATCAGCGCTCCTTGGCTTGGACTCTGAATTATCAAGGCTGGATGCTGTTTGGCTTGCTGCTGACGGTTGCTCTAAATGTGTGGCTATTTATTGCCGTGCCGAAAACTTTTATGCCACAGCAAGATACCGGGCAGCTGATGGGCTTTATCCGCAGTGATGATGGTTTGTCTTATCATACGATGCAGCCAAAAATGGAAGTCTATCGTCAGACACTACTTAAAGATAAAGACGTGCAGACAGTTGCTGGATTTATTAGTGGTGGCAGTAATGCTTTTTTAATTGTGCGTTTAAAACCGATTGCTGAACGCAGCCACTCCGCGCAGGAGATTGTTGATCGATTGCGGGGACAGATCCCACCAGTGGCAGGCTCACGGCTGTTTTTAATGCCAGATCAGGATCTTAATGTTGGCCGTCGAGAAGGCAGCAGTGCCGATAATGAGTATGTGCTGCTGGCCAGTGATTTGGATGATTTACGCGTTTGGCAGCCCAAGGTCCGTGACGCCTTAAAAAACTTGCCTGAACTGATTGATATTGACAGTAAAGAAGGCCGTGGCGCACAACAAGTGACGCTTGAAGTGGACCGTGCCACGGCCGCACGCCTGGGTGTTGATATGGCGATGGTCACCTCAATGCTGAATAACGCCTTTAGTCAGCGTCAGGTTTCAACCATCTATGAAAGCCTTAATCAGTACAGTGTGGTATTGGAAATTGATCCACAGCTTGTTGGCTCACCACAGGTTCTTGAGCAAGTACAGGTGATTGGTAGTAATGGCGAACGCATTCCGTTATCGGCCTTTACTCGTTGGGAGTCGAGCTTGCAAGAAGATCGCGTGCAGCATGATGGCCAATTTGCAGTGGAAAGCATTGGCTTCTCGTTAGCACCAGGGTTCAGTTTAGAGGAGGCCAGTCTGGCGATTGAGCAGGCCATGGCGCGGATTAACTTGCCCAACGAAGTACAAGGAAAACTCGGTGGCACTGCAGGAGTCTTTCAACAAAGCCAAGGTGTGCAAGGGTTAATGTTGCTGATGTCGATTGTCATCGTGTATTTGGTGTTGGGTGTGTTGTATGAAAGTTATATCCATCCACTGACCATTCTTTCTACGCTGCCGTCGGCCGGCGTTGGTGCGCTCTTAGCCATTGAGCTCACCGGAGGTGAGTTCAGTTTGATTTCTTTGTTAGGCCTGTTTTTGCTGATTGGCGTGGTGAAGAAGAATGCTATTTTGATGGTTGATCTCGCCTTGCAGCTGCAGCGAGAAATGAAAATGAGTGCTGAACAGGCCATTCAACAGGCCTGTGCACAACGTTTTCGGCCGATTATGATGACCACTATGGCGGCGATTCTCGGTGCGGTGCCGCTGCTCATCAGTAGTGCAGAAGGCTCGGAAGCGCGCCAACCATTGGGTTTGGCGATTGTTGGTGGCTTGCTGTTGAGTCAGCTGTTGACCTTATATAGCACGCCAGCCGTATATTTATTTTTTGATCGTTTAAGCGCCCGTGTTCGGCGTAAAAAAACGCCAACAACGACGGAAGTAAGCCATGAAACAGATCGTTAAATTCAGCGTGTTCGCCTTGGCGGGTATCGTGTTAAGCGGCTGTGTACTGGGCCCAGACTATCAACGTCCTGAGGCCTCTGTGCCGGTTGAGTTTCGCCATGCACCGGGTTGGAAAGTAGCGCAGCCGGCTGATTTACCAAGGTCGGTAGCCTGGTGGGCGTTGTATCAGGATGTGCAATTGGCAGACTTGCTTAAGCAATTGGAGGTATCGAACCAAAATTTGCGTGAGGCAGAAGCCGCATGGCGTGAGGCTCGGGCTTTAGTGGGCGGTAGTCGTTCAGCCTTGTACCCCAAAGCCACAGGGCAGGTGGGGACAACACGCAGTGGCAATGATATAGACGTTGGTAAAAGCAATGAGGTTGCGCTGGGTCTCAGTTGGCAGTTGGATATTTGGGGGCAAGTGCGCCGCCAAGTTGAATCCAGTCAAGCCAGTGCTCAGGCCAGTGCTGCAGAATGGGCTGGGGTGCGCTTAAGCCAGCAGTCCGAGTTGGTGCAAAACTACCTGCAGTTGCGGGTGATTGATGAACAAATGCGCTTACTGGATGCCACGATTCTTGCTTATCAGCGCTCTTTAAATGTGACGGAAAACCGCTACACTGCCGGACTGGTCACGCGGGCTGATGTCAGTCAGGCGCTCACTCAGCTGAAAAACACCCAAGCCCAACGACTTGACTTAGATTGGCAACGTGCTCGCTATGAGCATGCCTTGGCGTTGTTAGTCGGTAGCACGCCAAATGCGTTGCAGGTTAGCAGTGTTGAGACTTTACCTGTTTTACCTCTCCTGCCAATCGACGTACCGTCAAGCTTGCTTGAGCGTCGTCCTGATATCGCTGCAGCTGAGCGTCGAGTGATGGCGGCCAATGCGGAGATTGGTGTAGCTGAGAGCGCCTATTTCCCTGATTTAACGTTGAGTGCCTCGGGTGGTTACCGTGGCAGTAATTTAGCCGACTGGATCAGTATGCCCAATCGTTTTTGGTCGATTGGTCCGCAGTTTGCTATGACATTATTTGATGCGGGTTTGCGGCGTTCGCAAGTTGAACAAGCCGAAGCACGTTATGACCAGCAGGTTGCGCGTTATCGTCAAGCGACTTTACAGGCGATTGGTGAGGTGGAAGATGCGTTGGTGCAACTCAATGTCTTAGCACAGGAAATTGATGTGCAGCGTGAAGCGTTAGCCGCTTCGCAAGAGGCCTTGAGGTTAACTGAAAACCAATATGCGGCGGGGATGGTGGATTATTTAGCGGTGAGCAGTGCACAAACCAGCGCGTTAAACAGTGAGCGTACGCTGCTTAATTTACTGGGCACACAATTGACCGCCAGTGTGCAGTTGATCAGTGCGCTCGGTGGTGGCTGGCAGGTAGAGTCCAGCGCGCAGTGAAGTATCGTAGCCAGCACTGCGCGCTGATTTGATTTAGTCGATAAGGCCGTCTGCGCGAAACATCGACTTGATGCCACGTAAGGCTTGGCGTGAGCGGTCGAGGTTTTCAATCAGGGCAAAGCGTACGTAATCATCGCCGTAGTCACCAAAGCCGATGCCTGGAGAAACGCTGATCTTTGCCTCAGCCAGTAGCTTCTTAGAAAACTCAAGCGAACCTAAATGTGCATAGGCTTCAGGGATTTTCGCCCAGATGTACATCGAAGCTTTTGGGTTTTCTACCATCCAACCAATTTCATGCAAGCCTTTAACCATCACGTTACGACGCTGCCGGTACTTCTCAGCAATATCCAACACACACTGCTGGTCACCTTCTAAAGCAGCAATTGCAGCGACTTGCAGTGGGGTAAAAGTGCCATAGTCGTGATAGCTTTTAATGCGTGCTAAAGCATTGACCAACTCATGATTACCCACCATAAAGCCAATCCGCCAACCGGCCATATTGTAGCTTTTTGATAGGGTGAAGAACTCTACTGCGACATCACGCGCGCCTTCAACTTGCATAATTGACGGGGCTTTCCAGCCGTCATAGACGATATCTGCATAGGCTAAGTCGTGAATCACAATGATATTGTGTTCGCGGGCAAGAGCGACCACGCGCTCAAAGAAGTCCAACTCGACACATTGCGCAGTGGGATTGGATGGAAAACCAAGAATCATCATTTTCGGCTTGGGAATTGATTCGCGAATCGCTTTCTCAAGCTCAACAAAGAAGTCCACCCCAGGAATCAAAGGCACTGAGCGTACTTGTGCTCCAGCAATCACTGCACCATAAATATGAATTGGGTAACTTGGATTAGGCACCAAGACCATATCGCCTTGATCCAAGGTGGCGAGCATCAGATGCGCGAGACCTTCTTTGGAACCAATGGTGACAATGGCTTCGGTTTCAGGATCGAGTTCAACGTCGTAGCGCTTCTTGTACCAGTTGGTAATGGCCCGGCGTAGGCGTGGAATTCCGCGTGAAGTGGAGTAGCCGTGGGTGTCTTCACGCTGCGCCACTTGCACCAATTTTTCGACAATATGTGGCGGTGTGGCACCGTCGGGATTGCCCATACTGAAATCAATAATATCTTCACCACGACGGCGTGCGGCCATCTTTAATTCAGCCGTGATATTGAAAACATAAGGGGGCAGGCGATCGATGCGCGAAAAGCGCCGTGGTGGACGGGTATCAGTCATGTGAACCTCAAAACGTAAGCGCCCAGAACCGTCTGAGCGACGCTGACTCATGCGTGAGTCAAGCTGACAAAAGTACGCCCAGTTGTTCTGAAGTTCAAGTCTGTTGCGTGCAAAAGCTCAGCGGAAACGTGGACCATAAACTGCGATCATTAATAAAGCTGCGGCTACAACTGCAAATGCGCTACTTAGCGAACTGTAATGTGCGATGGCACCCATCATTGCCGGTCCCGCTAAAACGCCGGCAAAACCGATGGTGGTGGCGGCAGTAATCGCTAAGTGAGTGGGCATGTGTTTTTGTTGGTTCAAGGATGAAATCAGTACGGGTGAAACGTTGGCGCAACCTAAGCCGCACAATGCAAAACCGAGTAGAGTGATACCCCAGTGTGTACTGATAATACTCAGTACGATGCCACCTGATGCGAGCAAACCTCCGCCGACAAGAATGCGCACTCGGCCAAATAATTTGACCATTGCATCACCTAAAAAACGACCTATCGCCACCATTGCAGAGAAGCTGGCATAGCCAAGACCCGCTTGGGCTGTAGCGATATGTTTATCTTCTATCAGGTATAAGGCGCTCCAATCGAGTAACACGCCTTCAGCCAGATAAACAATAAAGCACATTACTCCGACCAGTAGAATCCAGCCATTGGGCCAAATAAAAGCATCTTTGCCACTTAGGGTACGTTCGTCCAAATAGCCACGAACGGCATATAAACTCAGCAGTAAGATTGTAACTATGGCCACGAGGGTGCTGAGTAGGGCAGATAATCCGAGTGTCAGAAGCATAATCATCAGCACGGCGCCGACAATAGTGCCGACGCTAAACATGCCATGAAAATTGGACATCATGCTGCGATTGGCGCGGTTCTCAATACTCAACGCTTGAATGTTAAAGATCACGTCAAGGACACCTAAGCTGCCACCAAAACAGAACAGTGCCAGTCCCAACAATTCTAATGATGTGGCAGTGACCATGCTCAGTAATGCGCCAAGCAAAATCAGCGTTACCACAAATAGGCAGTGGCGGATGCTAAAACGATTGGTCAGTGCCGCTGAGAGTGGCATGCAGCATAGCGAGCCAGCCCCAATGCATAGCAGCATTAAACCAAAGGTGGCATCGCTCATGGGAATATGCAAACGCACATACGGCACCAGGGGTGCCCAAATTGATAAACCAATACCGGCGATGAAAAAGCCGATGCGGCTGCTAAGAATATTAAAAAATAGAGAATCGTTACTGGATTTCAAGGAAGACATGTGCGCTCAGCTCTTAGAAAAATAAAGGGTTATTTTCTAAAAGCGCAGTTACCACAGATGCAGTATTCCGTGGTCAAAACTGCACAGTAGCCAGGCGTGCTGTAGAGCGGTGAGTAAAGGCATAGTGTCACTTTAATCAGGGTGGCTATAACCAATGCGAGCGTGCATCAGTCAGGGCAAGAGAAATATAAATTCGCGGTTTGGAACGTGCTATATTACGCACAAATAATTGTTCTGTGATATGTATTATGAAGTTTGTTCATCAGCGAGAATATTTAAAAGAAGGCGATGCTGTGGTGATTCAGTGCTCGCAAACCTGCAATATCCGTTTAATGAGTGACGCTAATTTCCGTAGTTTTAAAAACGGTGGTCGCCATACCTATCATGGTGGTGCCTTTGATCGTTTCCCAGCGCGTCTTATAGTGCCAAGCACCGGCTATTGGAATATCACCTTGGATACGGTCAGCCGCCGTGCGATCAGCGTGACACGTAAACCGACCTTTACGCATAAAATCAAAATCGTTCGTAATAAAGATTAAACCATTATTTAGCGCTGGCCTGTCCTAGCCCAGCGCTGTATCGAGAAACATCATTACCGCAAAGCCTGCCATTAATCCAGTTGTCGCAGCAGCTTGGTGACCGTTGCGATGGGTTTCTGGGATCACTTCGTGGCATACCACAAAAATCATTGCGCCGGCGGCTAAGCCCATGCTCATTGGGTAAGCCCAGGCTAAGCCGCTTGACATAGCGAAGCCTAAAATAGCGCCTAAAGGCTCTAATATGCCTGTGGCTGCGCCAATTAGAAAAGCTTTGCTGCTGCCCAATCCTACGCTGCGTAGCGCTAGCGCAACGGCAAATCCTTCTGGCACATCTTGGATGGCAATGGCGAAGGTCAGCGGTAGGCCGATTTTGAAATCACCATGGGTGAAAGAAATACCGATGGCCATGCCTTCTGGCAAATTATGCAAAGCAATTGCGAAAATAAATAACCATATCCCGCTAAGACGTTGGCACTCGGGGCCGCATAACGCTTCGCTGGCTTGTTGATGCGGGGTAAAGTAATCAAGCCCGAGCATCAGCAACGTGCCTAAGCCGAGTCCAAAGACAACAATGGAGGCGGCAATTGCCCGCTGCTCGAATAGTTCTTCTGCGGCTTCGATTCCGGGTAAAATTAATGAAAACGCGCTGGCCGCTAGCATCATTCCAGCGGCAAAGCCAAGCAAGGCATCTTGAATACGCACACTGATACTGCGGGTAAAAAAGATCAGTGATGCCCCGATTGCCGTGGCTAAAAAACCAGCCATGCCACCGCTGAATGCGTAGTGAAAGTTATCAAGGTGCATGCCTTGATAGGCCGTGATTAGGAGCAGTAACAGAATCAATACTAAGCTGCTAACAAAGCTTAAAGTCAACCAAGGCTTGTGGCGTGCTTGTGCGCGCCATGCGTTAATCAGTTCTTGATGAGCTTTATCAGTACTTCGCATATCTGCTGTCTCCCAAACAGTGCTTGAGTGTACGTCATACGCTGGCTGTATTCATATATGCCTAGCCTATGTCGCGCTGTGTAAGTTGGCCAATCAAAGCAAAAGCATTGAGCAGGTTGTGTGCATGCTCGCGCTGGTGCTGTTTTTCCCTCACGAGACTTCCTGTCTCGATTCGGGCGCTGCGCCATCCATGGCTACGCTTGCCACAGCAGCAGCGCGGTACTCATTGAATAGATGTGTCGCTGGTTAGTCTGTCGCACGACGCAAAGGCTAAAAGCATGAGGGTGAGAGAGCGTCAGTGTCTTTGCTTTTGCTTTAGTGACTTGTACGCGTCAGAGCCAACGCTGCAGATGCTCAACGAGTGCTTCGAGGAGGGTGTGGTGAGCGAGCCAAGGATGGCGAAGCGCCGGAGTTGAACCCTGGATGGGTTCATCGACGGATTAACACTTTCCTCGAAGTACGACGGGCACACTTTTTCCAAACCCTAGAAGGAAAACCTATTCAAGCGCTGTGTGTGATCACTGTCGCGGGTATGGCCCGCTCATACAGGAGGTATCAGTTATTTAATGCTACAAACAAAAATGCCCCGCACGAGGCGGGGCATTTGGTTTTGCAAACGACGCTACATTACACTTCTAATACCGGAATCGTTGCTTTCGCAGCGGCTTCTTGGTAAGAGGCAATTTCATCGAAGCTGAGGTAGCGGTAAACGTCGGCAGCCATGCTGTCGATGTCTTTAGCGTACGCCATGTACTCTTCAACGGTTGGTAACTTGCCAATGATTGAGGCAACAGCCGCAAGCTCAGCAGAAGCCAAGAATACGTCAGTATTGTCACCTAAACGGTTCGGGAAGTTACGGGTTGAAGTCGAAACAACAGTTGCACCTGTTTCAACACGCGCTTGGTTACCCATGCACAGTGAGCAGCCTGGCATTTCCATGCGTGCGCCTGCTTTATTGAAGATGTCGTAGTAACCTTCTTCGGTCAACTGGTACTGATCCATGCGGGTTGGTGGCGCTAACCACAGACGTGTAGGCATAGTGCCTTCAACTTTCTGTAGCAGTTTACCTGCCGCACGGAAGTGACCAATGTTAGTCATGCACGAACCGATGAATACTTCATCAATTTTGCGACCTTGAACAGAAGACAACAAGCGTGCGTCATCTGGATCATTCGGTGCGCAAAGGATTGGTTCTTTGATATCAGCCATATCGATTTCGATAATGGTTGCGTATTCAGCGTTGGCATCAGCGGATAACAATTGTGGATTAGCTAACCATGCTTCCATTGCTTGCGCACGACGCTCAATCGTACGTGCATCGCCGTAACCTTCACCGATCATCCAGCGCAGCAGGGTGATGTTGGATTTTAGGTATTCAGCAATCACGTCTTCTGGCAGTTTAATTGTGCAACCTGCAGCAGAGCGCTCAGCAGAGGCGTCAGATAATTCGAACGCTTGCTCAACGGTTAGACCGGTCAGACCTTCAATTTCAAGAATGCGGCCAGAGAAGATATTCTTCTTGCCTTTTTTCTCAACGGTCAGGTGACCTTCTTTGATCGCGTAATAAGGAATCGCATGAACAAGGTCACGTAAGGTGATACCTGGGTTCATTTTACCTTTGAAGCGAACCAGTACTGACTCAGGCATATCCAATGGCATTACACCAGTGGCTGCGGCGAACGCAACGAGACCAGAACCTGCTGGGAACGAAATACCCATTGGGAAACGGGTGTGAGAGTCACCACCTGTACCAACGGTGTCAGGCAACAACATACGGTTCAACCAGCTGTGGATGATACCGTCGCCTGGACGCAGTGAAACACCACCACGGTTCATGATGAAGTCAGGCAATGTGTGGTGCGTAATTTCGTCAATTGGTTTTGGGTAAGCTGCAGTGTGGCAGAAAGACTGCATGACGAGGTCTGCAGAGAAGCCCAAGCAAGCCAAATCTTTCAACTCGTCACGGGTCATTGGGCCGGTGGTGTCTTGCGAACCAACGGTGGTCATTTTTGGCTCACAGTAAGTGCCAGGACGTACACCTTGACCTTCTGCTAAACCACAAGCGCGACCCACCATTTTTTGCGCTAAGGTGAAACCTTTACCGCTATCAGCTGGTGCAACTGGTTTTTTGAACAAGTCTGCTGAGCCTAAGCCAAGTTCTGCGCGTGCTTTGTCAGTTAGGCCACGACCAATGATCAATGGAATACGGCCGCCGGCACGTACTTCATCAAGCAAAACGTCAGTTTTTAGTTCGAAGGTCGTAACTAACTCATTAGAGTCATGACGACGTACTTCACCTTTGTATGGGTAAACGTCAATCACGTCGCCCATGTTCAGGTTAGTGCAATCGAATTCGATTGGCAGTGCGCCGGCATCTTCCATCGTGTTGTAGAAGATTGGCGCAATTTTAGTACCGAAGCAGAAACCACCCGCGCGCTTGTTAGGTACGTTCGGGATATCGTCACCGAAGAACCACAGCACAGAGTTGGTGGCTGATTTACGTGAAGAACCCGTACCGACCACATCGCCAACGTAAGCGACTGGGAAGCCTTGAGCTTTCAGTGCTTCCATTTGTTTGATTGGGCCGATTGAGCCTGCAACGTCTGGGTTGATACCATCACGTGTCATTTTCAGCATCGCTAAGGCGTGCAATGGAATGTCAGGACGTGACCATGCGTCTGGCGCAGGGGACAGATCATCCGTGTTGGTTTCGCCAGTGACTTTGAACACGCTTAAGGTGATTTTTTCTTCAAGTGCTGGGCGGGCTTTAAACCACTCACCGTCAGCCCATGATTGCATCACAGCTTTAGCGTTGGCATTACCTGCTTTAGCTTTCTCAGCGACATCATGGAATGCATCAAACATCAATAAAGTGTGCTTTAACTCAGCCGCTGCTAAACCAGAGAGCTCAGCATTGTCTAATAATGCAACCAATGTTTCGATGTTGTAGCCACCTTGCATGGTGCCTAACAATTTAACAGCGTGTGCTTTATCGATCAGAGGTGAAGTAGCTTCGCCTTTAGCGATTGCTGATAAGAAACCGGCTTTAACATAAGCGGCTTCGTCAACACCAGCAGGAACGCGATCAGTGATCAGTTCCAGTAGGAATGCTTCTTCACCGGCAGGTGGATTTTTCAGTAGCGCAACTAAACCAGTGGTTTGTTCGCTGGTCAGAGGCTGAGGGACAATGCCCTGTTCAGCACGTTCTGCTACGTGTTTGCGGTAGGCTTCAAGCACAGTATTTTATCCTCATCATTGGCCCCCAAACAGGGAAGGGGCGCTTATCCAGAAGCTGTTTTCAAAGTGTTGCAGGTACGTGTAATCAAATTAAACTGAAATTTTACGCTTACTATCGACGTTGCAGTAATTAAAAAGATAACCCTTTACGCTTTGAAAACAGCTTCGACGTTGGACGTGATCGCCTAAAATGGCGCGCTTATTCTAAGCTACAAGCGCTATAAAGTTAAGGGGCATTCATGGTTTTGCATAGGTATTTACATGTTAGACCTTGGGCTAACATGCTTTTTACGGTATTTGCAGCGCCTTAGATCTGCTAGAAAAACAGCCGCTCAAAAGTGCCATTGGGCGGCTGTTTATAAGTGCTCGCAGGGCGTTTTAGCGCTCGAGCTGGGTTTCTAGGTGCGCCATCATGTCTTCTGGTTTAAGGACTAATACATCAGTTTCTAAGGCGTCGAGTACCACTTCGGCTGTGTTGCCAATCAGTGCGCCGGATAAGCCCGTGCGCGCCACAGTGCCAATGACGGTGACCACGGCATCCAGCTCTTTAGCCATTTCTGGAATCAAGATATCCGCTGGGCCTTCTTTAATGTGCATCTGGCTGTCTTCGAGTTCAAACTCTTTGACAAATTTTGCACATTGCTCACGGTAGCGTGCTTCGATGGTTTCACGCAGCTGGAAGGTTGGGTCAGAGGCCGACAGCATGGGTGATGGATGGGCCGTCAAAACGTGCAAAGTGGCCTTAGCAATAGCTGCTACCTCATAGGCATTGCTGATTAAGCTGGCATGTAAGGCTTTATGTTCGGCGCTGCTGTTAGCGACGTCTACTGCGACAAGAATAGTGCCGTCGGTCCATGGTCGATTGGTTTTTGCGATCAGTACAGGGCATGGGCAGTAACGCAATAGTTTCCAGTCATCGGGGGTTAGTAGGGCGCGTTTGAGTGGGTTTTCTGGGAAGTGTTGTTTAATCACTAGGCCACAGCTTTCTTCTTGCTGTACTTGAATAATGGTTTCGTGAAAGTTGTTATGCCAAGCTTGCTGGGTGGTGACTTCGTAGCCATCTTCTTTGAGCTCTTGTGCTTTATCAGCAAGTTCTTTGGCGTACTCTCCGCGCTTATCGCAGATTAATAGATGTAAGCGTGATTGAGTCACTCCAGCAATCAATTTAGCACGCTTAAGTGCCAGTTCTTCAGGCTGACTTGGGGTCATAACAACCAAGATGGTACGAATAGCTTGCATGTGTATCTCCTGCTGTTTTTTAGAATAGAGACGATTACTGACTATCATGCCAGCTCTAACTTGCGCTGGGTATTGATATCTATCAACGCTAAAGGCTGGCTGTTCTGCGCTTGCACCGTATAATGCTGTGCATTAATTATCGCCGCTAGTGTATGACTATGTTAATACCTGAAATTGAAGCTTTTTTACAGTGCCAAACACCACAGAGCTGGGTTGATTGTGCGCTGGATCACCCTGAAGAGTTGCTGCTTGATCATGCTAATTGTGAAAAGAAAGCAGCAGGAACGGCACTGACTTTAATGTTTCGTTACCCCGAGCGGGAAGAGTTGTTACAGCATTTATCGCGTTTGGCTCGTGAAGAATTGCGCCACTTTGAGCAAGTCACGGCAATTATGAAAAAACGTGGTATGCGCTATCGGCAGATTACCGCATCCAGTTATGCGCAGCGCCTGCATAAGCATGTGGCCAAGCAAGAGCCTGAGAAACTGATTGATAGTTTGATTGTTTTGGCTTTTATTGAAGCGCGCTCTTGTGAGCGTTTTTATCGTTTGGCGCCGTATCTAGATGAAGAGCT
The DNA here is from genome assembly GCA_034006605.1 of Pseudomonas sp. Classification (GTDB taxonomy): domain Bacteria; phylum Pseudomonadota; class Gammaproteobacteria; order Pseudomonadales; family Pseudomonadaceae; genus Denitrificimonas. The sequence goes on from JAVESM010000002.1 coordinate 21,585, forward strand.
CGGTCGTTTCTATACATCATTATTGAAATCAGAATCACGCCATTTTGAGGGCTATTTACGTATGGCGCAGCTGTACGCTAAACAACCCATTGATCAGCGCGTGGCGTTTTTTGCAGAAGTTGAGCGCGAAGCGATTCTCACCGCAGATGAAGTGTTTAGGTTTCACAGTGGTGTGCCCAAGCAGGCGACTGAGACGACGCAGGCTTAACAGTCCGTTGTGGTGCTGCTAAAGGGCAGTGGTTGTAGCTTGAGTTGTGAAGCGCTGGCTTCGATATACCAGCCTTGTGTATCCCAGTCGCCGAGAACAATACGCTGTTTTTCATTGCCCAGGTCGTGCACTGCAGGACGATGGGTATGGCCGTGAATGAGCGTGCGCACTTTGTATTGCGCCATCACACGAGCCACTTCTTCATGATTTACATCGGTAATGTCGCTGGCTTTCATGCGTGTGCTGGTTTTGCTTTTTTGCCGTAAATCGCCAGCCAAGCGTTGGCGCGTGCGCAGTGGTAAGTTGCGTAAGATGAATAAAATCAACGGGTTGCGCAAAACTCTTCGCAAATGAATGTAACTATGATCGCTGGTGCAAAGGCTGTCGCCATGCATAAGTAATACTTGCTCACCGGCCAATTGCACCACGCTTGGGTCCTTGAGCAGCTGGCAGTCGGCCTGCTCGCAAAACGCATCACCGATTAAAAAATCGCGATTGCCATGCATTAGAAAAATCTGGGTGCCGGTTGCAGCGACCTCGCTGAGCGCTTCGGCAATGCTGCGCTGAAAGGGCGTGATGGCATCGTCGCCAATCCATACTTCAAAAAAATCACCTAAAATATACAGTGTTTGTGCATGCTTAGCATGCTGCTGAAGAAACGCAAGGAACGCGCCGGTAATGTCCGGGCGCTCCTCGTGTAAATGTAAATCAGAAATCAGCAGAATCACTCAATGATCTCGGCTTTTTCGATAATGACATCGTCACGTGGTACATCTTGGTGGCCGCCTTTGTTGCCTGTGGCAACGTTTTTGATTGCATTAACGACGTCCATACCTTCAACCACTTCACCAAATACGGTGTAACCCCAACCTTGAGTGGTTGGTGCGCTGTGATCGAGGAAATCGTTGTCTTTCACGTTAATAAAAAACTGTGCTGAAGCGGAATGCGGTTCCATGGTGCGTGCCATGGCAATGGTGCCAAGTTTGTTGGAAACGCCGTTATTGGCTTCATTTTTAATCGTTGCGCGGGTGTCTTTTTGTTTCATATCGCTGTCGAAGCCACCGCCTTGGATCATGAAGTTGCTGATCACGCGGTGAAAGATGGTGTTGTCGTAATGGCCATCTTTAACGTACTGGATGAAATTCGCTACAGTTTCTGGCGCTTTATCAGCAAACAGTTTTAAAGTGATCACGCCGTGATTGGTGTGTAATTTAATCATTGAGTCAATCCATAGAAGCTAAAAGGTCATAGACCTGTCAGAGAGCTGGCAGGTTCGGGTATGATAAGCACTTTATTTGAGCCAGCCTACCCATAATAGGCAGTAATGAGTATTTAAGAGCCCATGAGCACGTCTGATTCTTCCGTTAATGTCGCCGCGAACTTTCTTCGTCCTATTCTTGAAGCTGATTTACAGTCAGGCAAGCACAGTCGTATTGTTACGCGTTTTCCGCCTGAACCGAACGGTTACTTGCATATTGGTCATGCTAAAGCCATCTGTCTAAACTTTGGTTTAGCCAAAGAATTAGGGGGCGTCTGTCATTTGCGTTTTGATGACACCAATCCTGCAAAAGAAGATCAAGAATACATCGAGGCGATTAAAAATGATGTGAATTGGCTGGGCTTTCAGTGGGAGGGTGAAGCACGCTTTGCCTCAGATTACTTTGAGCAACTGTATGCATGGGCGGTTTACTTAGTTGAGCAGGGCAAGGCGTATGTCTGTGATTTAACGTCTGAACAAGCTCGAGAGTATCGCGGGAATTTAACTGAGCCAGGTAAAAACAGTCCTTTTCGCGAGCGCAGTGTCAGTGAAAACCTAGACTTGCTCACTCGCATGCGTGCGGGTGAGTTCCCTGATGGTGCGCGTGCATTACGGGTCAAGATTGATATGGCTTCGCCGAATATGAATCTACGTGATCCTATTGTGTACCGTATTCGCCATGCGCATCATCACCAGACCGGTGATAAGTGGTGCATCTATCCAAGTTATGATTTTACTCATGGTCAATCTGATGCGATTGAGTTGATTACGCATTCGATTTGCACCTTAGAGTTTGAAGATCATCGTCCATTGTATGAGTGGTTCTTGGAACAATTACCGGTTCCAGCGAAACCACGTCAGTACGAATTTGCACGTTTAAACTTGAATTACACCGTGACCAGTAAGCGTAAACTCAAACAGTTGGTCGATGAAAAACACGTGACAGGTTGGGATGACCCGCGCATGTCAACGATCAGCGGCTTCCGTCGTCGCGGCTATACGTCATCTTCTATTCGTAATTTCTGCGACATGATTGGGGTGAGTCGTGCAGGCGGTGTTGTTGATTTGGGTATGCTGGAGTTCTGCATCCGTGAGGATCTTGATACCAACGCATCGCGTGCGATGTGTGTGCTTAAACCCATCAAAGTGGTGATCAGTAACTATCCGCAAGATCAAGAGTTAATTTTGCAGCTGCCACGTCATCCTAAGCGTGATATCGGCACGCGTGAATTACCTTTTGCCCGTGAAATTTACATTGATGCCAGCGACTATGAAGAAACGCCGCCTAAGGGCTATAAGCGTTTAGTGCCAGGGGGCGAAGTACGTCTGCGCGGTAGCTATGTGATTCGTGCTGATGAAGCGATTCGTGATGCCGAGGGCAATGTGATTGAACTTCGTTGCTCTTACGACCCGGAAACCCTGGGCAAAAATCCAGAAGGCCGTAAAGTTAAAGGAGTGATTCACTGGGTGCCAGCCGCACAAAGTGTTGCCTGTGAAGTCCGTTTGTACGACCGCTTATTTAAAACCGCAAACCCAGATAAAGATGAAGATGGATCGACCAGCGAATCATTCCTCGACAATATCAACCCTGAGTCCTTAGTGGTGTTAACAGGTTGCCGCGCTGAGCCATCTTTGTTGCAAGCACAAGTGGGTGACAGTTTTCAGTTTGAACGTGAAGGTTACTTCTGCCTAGACAGCCGTGATAGCACGCCAGAGGCATTGGTATTTAATCGTACTGTAACTTTGCGTGATTCGTGGGGGCAGGCATGAGTTTAAATATTTATAACACCCTGACTAAACGTAAAGAGCCACTGCAGCCGCTAGAAGGCAAGCATGTACGCATGTATGTCTGTGGCATGACCGTGTATGACTTCTGTCATATTGGTCATGCGCGGGTGATGGTGGCGTTTGATGTGGTGACGCGTTGGTTACGTTACCGTGGTTACGATGTCACTTATGTACGTAATATCACTGATATTGACGACAAGATCATCCGTCGTGCGCAAGAAAATAACGAGCCGTTTGAGCAGCTGGTTGAGCGCATGATTGCTGCCATGCATGAAGATGAAGACCGTCTCAATGTGTTGCGTCCAGACCAAGAGCCGCGTGCGACCAATCATATTGATGGCATGTTCAAGATGATCCAAACCTTAATCGATAAAGGGTTTGCTTATGCGGCGGCCAATGGTGATGTGTATTACCGTGTGGCCAAATTTGTCGGCTATGGCAAATTATCACGCCGCAACATCAACGATTTAAAAATCGGTGCGCGTATCGAAGTGGATGAATCGAAAGAAGATCCATTGGATTTTGTGTTGTGGAAATCGGCAAAACCAGGTGAGCCAAGCTGGCAATCACCGTGGGGCGCAGGGCGTCCAGGCTGGCATATTGAGTGTTCAGTGATGTCGACCTGCTGCCTCGGTGACAGTTTTGATATTCATGGTGGTGGTCCAGATTTAGTTTTCCCGCACCATGAGAATGAAATTGCGCAAAGTGAAGCCGCCACCGGTAAGCAGTATGCCACCACTTGGATGCATGCTGGTGCAGTACGGGTTGATGGCGAGAAGATGTCCAAATCGTTGGGCAATTTTTTCACTATTCGTGATGTCTTGGAAAAGTATCACCCTGAAGTGGTGCGCTATCTTTTAGTTTCCAGTCATTACCGTAGCGCAATTAATTATTCAGAAGAAAACTTGCGTGAAGCCAAATCGGCATTGGAACGTTTCTATCTGACTTTAAAAGGTGTCGACAGTGCGCCTGCCGCTGGTGGTGAGGCTTTCGTTGAGCGCTTTACTAAAGCGATGGACGATGACTTTAATGCGCCTGAAGCCTGCTCCGTGTTGTTTGAGATGGCCCGCGAAGTCAATCGTCTAAACAGTCAAAACCCTGCTGCGGCTGCGGGTTTGGCTGCGCGCATGAAAGAGTTGGCTGCAGTGCTGGGTATTTTGCAGTTGCAACCCAATGCTTTTTTACAAGCAGGCTCTGAGAAACGTGTCGATGTTGCACAGGTTGACGCGCTAATTGCTGCGCGTTTGGCTGCTCGACAAAATAAAAACTGGGCTGAATCAGACCGAATTCGTGACGAGTTGACTGCACTGGGCATCGTTCTTGAAGATGGAAAAGATGGCACCGGTTGGCGTTTTGCTGATCAATAACACGCGGTGTGAATGCTGTGCGAGACCTTCGCTCTCGTGCAGCATGTATAGGTTAACTATGTATTTGAATAACAAAAATGGAGAGCTCTATGCAGCATTTTTTTAATACGCCGGTGCGCTGCATGTTAAGCACAATACTGGTTGCCGGTTGTTTGAGCCTATCGCATTCGGTTGTTGCAGCAGAGGTCGATGATTACGATGAGTCGTGGGTGGATTTCGGTGAAAACCAAGACCCTTGGGAAAATACTAACCGAGCGATTTTTCGTTTCAATGATGCGCTCGATCGCTGGGCTTTAAAACCTATTGCGAAGGGTTATCAAAAGATCACCCCCGATCTGATTGAAGACGGTGTACACAATGTGTTTCGTAATGTGGCCGAGGTGAGAAATCTGGCTAACAATGTGCTGCAAGTTAAATGGCATGATGCTGGCGTAGATACAGCGCGGTTTTTCTTTAATAGCACCTTTGGTGTTTTAGGTTTTTTTGATGTAGCGACGAAGATGGGCTTGCAGCGTAATGATGAGGATTTTGGACAGACTCTAGGTGTTTGGGGGCTGTCAAGTGGTCCTTATGTGGTGTTGCCGTTGCTTGGCCCTAGCACTGTGCGTGATACGTTTGCGAAATACCCTGATGGTTACATAGGTGCCTATCGTTATATCAATGATATACCCGCACGCAACGGTGTTTTTGCATTAAATATTGTCGACACCCGCTCGAGTCTGCTCTCAGCAGAACGTTTGATTTCTGGGGATAAGTATCGCTTTATTCGTAATGCATTTTTGCAGAACCGTGAGTTTCGCGTGCTTGACGGCAATGTGGTGGATGATTTTTAAACGTCTGACTTTATTGCATTGAGATAATGGCTAAACCAATGGATAGGCGGCCATTATCGATTTTCTCTATGCGTTGTATGTGTGTGTCTGCTTGTAGGCCGGTGAGTTCTGTGTGTGAGGATGGAATCAGGACACGAATGGATTGGCCTTGGCTGAGTGACAAAGAAGCGTCGGTTTCAATTTGCATGCCTGTACTGGACAGATCAATGCACACCGCATCGAAGGTTTTACCCGCGTATTCGAATGTTACTGCGGTTTCAATACGCATGCGAATGAAGTCACGCTTTTCGTTGTAGTAGTCCATAGTATGTCTCCAGTTGCTCTGCGTAGTTTGGCGCGAATTAGGTTTTGCTCTGCGCCTGTCTTAGATAATGCTTAACATTACCGATCTTGTCTTAAATGTAAAGCATGCTATTTAACGCTGCCTAAATAGAGTGAACACGTTGGTAAATGTGCTGCTTTAAACCCCTCTGGCAACGTTGAATAGCAGACTATTTTACTGGGACCGCGCGCTTATTATGTACAGACTCTAACAAGCCGTGTGGGGCTGCTTGTGAGTATCGGTATGCTGCAAGTTGCCGTGACGAGAGAGCCCCCCTTGAATCGGGGTGACGATGAGAGTACCTTTTGCGCCTAGACACTATTTACGACTTATAAGTAATGCATTCAACTTCGCAACAGAGCAGTCATGGGACTGCCTCTGAGGAGCTGCTTTTTTTGCAAAAACAGCACACATTACTGCTTGATGATCAGCGCGCTGGTCTGCAGTTGCAACAGCAAATACGTCCAAAGACACCTTGGGAGGCACAATGCATCAAATTTGAGCATTGTGTGATTCCTGCGTTGTACTTGACCGGCGATTCGCTGGATTATTTTGTCTTGCCTGATGGTCGCCTGTTTTTATACTTGGCGGATGTGTCGGGGCACGGTACCGCCTCAGCGCTGATCAGTATGCTGGTGAAAAATACGGTACGTGAATTTATCTTTGGTGCACATGCGACTCACTCGGATACGACTCTGACGCCCGCTACGGTGCTGGCTTATCTCAATCAGCGTTTATTGACCTATGACTCCGGTCGGCATGTCACGCTGATCTGCGCAATTGTCGATACCGTGCAGAATTTATTGCATTGGTGCGTCGCCGGCCATTTGCCCTCACCGGTGTTGTTCAGTGATGGTCGTGCGACGTTTTTGCGCGGCAAAGGGCAACCGGTCGGTTTGTTTGAGCATGCAACGTACAGTGATGAACAGATGGTTTTACCACAGGCTTTTAGCCTAACTCTATTTTCTGATGGGATTTTAGAAGTGCTACCAGAAAAATATCTGATTACTCGTGAAGCGGCTTTGCCTAAACTGATTAGTGCTGCGCAGGGTAAGTACACACAGATTGTCCAACGTCTAGGGCTAGATAACTGCAGCAATATGCCCGATGATATCGCCATGCTGGTGCTGAGCAGGAATCTTGCATGAGTGATGGTAAAATTCAGTGTGCGCAATACAACGATACTTTTGTTTTAAAGTGTGTGGGAGATGTGCGTTTAACTTTTTGTTCTGCGCTCAATGAAACGATTGAAAAAATTCTCAAAGGGCACTCTTTTAAGTCAATTGTGATTGATCTAACTGAAGTGATCAGTATTGACAGTACCACGTTGGGCTTATTGGCTAAGTTGTCGATTTTATCTAAGCGGAAATTTGGCATGCTGCCAACCTTGGCCAGTACCAATCCCGATATCAGTAGGGTGCTCGACTCAATGGGTTTTAATCAGGTGTTTAATGTGGTGCACACGCCTGCACCGTGCCCTGAGTGCTTGGATGACTTGCCGGAGCAAGATCAATCAGAAGAAGTGGTTAAGGCGCGTGTCTTAGAAGCGCATCAGATTTTGATGAGCTTAAATGAATCCAATCGCGATGCGTTTCGTGATTTGGTCAGCGCCTTAGAAAGCACACCGTCATAGTTGCTTGTCAGTGAGCTTCGCTGCCAGTGACTCACCCCCACATGGCAGCGCGTTATTTTTAACGAAATAGTTTTTCTAACTTCACTTGATCTTGAGCAAACGCACGAATACCTTCGGAAAGTTTTTCGTTAGCCATGGCATCTTCATTGTGCGCCCAACGGAAGCTCTGCTCATCAACAAAAGCACGCCCTTCACCTTGACAGACGCTCTCTAGCTTACGTTCTAGAGGGGCATTGTCATTGCTCAATTGCTCTAATAGTTCAGGGCTGATGGTGAGCCGATCACATCCTGCCAGCTGCTCAATTTGTCCAAGATTACGAAAGCTTGCGCCCATCACGATGGTTGCGTAATCGTTGCCTTTGTAATAACGATAAATCCGTGAGACCGATTGCACTCCAGGGTCTTCAATGCCCGTGTAGTCACGGCCTAAAGCTTTTTTGTACCAGTCGTAAATGCGACCCACAAAAGGCGAAATCAAAAATACGCCAGCATCAGCACAGGCCGCCGCTTGCGCAAAGGAAAATAGCAAGGTGAGGTTGGTTTGGATATTCAGCTTTTCTAAGCGGCGCGCCGCTTGAATACCTTCCCACGTAGCGGCGATTTTAATCAGTACACGCTGACGATCAACACCCTGTTGCTCGTAACGATCAATCAAGCGCAAAGCGTACTCATAGGTTGCTTGTTCATCAAAGGATAAACGTGCATCCACCTCTGTAGAAATACGGCCTGGAATCAGCGATAAGATTTCAGTACCAACAGCAACAGCAAACTGCTCACAGGCGGCCTGTGGATTGCCTGAGAAGTCTTGCTGAATCTGCGCCATCATCCGTGCGTAACGGGGGAAGGTTGCGGCTTTTAAGAGTAGTGATGGATTAGTTGTGGCATCGACTGGCTGGAGGCGAGCAATGGCATCTAAATCGCCAGTATCAGCAACTACAGTGGTGAAACGCTTAAGTTGTTCAAGTTTTGACGTCATAGTATGGGCTTGCAATCTGGGACTAAAAAAAGAGTGTACAGAACATAACTGAGCACTGAATCGGATGCAATTGTTTATCCGTGTTTAGCGACCGTCTAAACCTGCCACAGCTTGCTCATAAATACGCATTGGTTCATCCGTTTTGTAAATATCTGCCGATAACAGCTGCCGAAAACGTCGAGCGCCGGGGAAACCTTGTGCTAAACCGAGGATATGCCGAGTGATATGTGGCGCTTTGCCGCCCTGCGCGATATGCGCCACTAGGTAAGGGCGCAGTTGCTCTAGAACCTCTGTGCGAGTGATCTTACGCTGCGCATCGCCAAACAACTGATGATCGACCTCACTGAGCAGCCACGGGTTGTGATAAGCCTCACGACCGATCATTACGCCGTCAAAGGTTTGTAACTGCTCAGTGCATTGCTCAAGGGTTTTGAGACCGCCGTTGAGGACGATTTCCAAGTCTGGAAAATCAGTCTTAAGCTGTGCGGCAATGTCATAGCGTAAGGGCGGTACGTCACGGTTTTGTTTTGGTGACAAACCTTCCAAAATGGCAATCCGTGCATGCACAGTAAAGCTGGTGCAGCCGGCATCACGTACTGTACCGACAAAATCACACAGCTGGGCATAGCTGTCACGGCCATTGATACCAATGCGGTGTTTGACCGTGACCGGAATATCGACGCCATCTTGCATTTGCTTGATGCAATCAGCGACTAACTGTGGATGCGCCATTAAGCAGGCACCGATCATATTGTTCTGTACGCGATCACTGGGGCAGCCGACATTCAGATTCACCTCATCAAACCCTGCCGCTGCCGCCATCTTTGTGCAAGCGGCTAAATCCGCAGGATTACTGCCGCCTAATTGCAATGCAATGGGGTGCTCAGACTGGTCATGACGCAAAAACCGCGCGCTATCGCCATGCAGTAATGCACCGGTGGTCACCATTTCGGTATACAGCAACGCACGCTTCGATATCAGCCGCAAAAAATACCGACAGTGGTGGTCAGTCCAATCCATCATCGGGGCTACGGAGAAGCGGCGGTTTACTGTGTTCATCGATGTTCAGCTCTTTAATAACGACGTGGCTGCTCGGAAGAGCCATTTTGAGGGCGCATTGTATGTTAATCGTGCTGTGTTGAGGAGCTGGGTTTAGTTTGAATTAATTATCAGGCTAGAAAGCGTGAGAGAGTTGGGCTTACTTGGTGGATAAAGAAATACGAGAGCTTGTTGCTGGCGAGCCGCCCGTGCTTCTAGAGTCAATGCTGTCTGGGAGCGCGGGCCGCTGGCCCGTATTAGAGGCTACTAAGTACACTGCAGCTTAAGTGCTTTTGCCTGTATGCAATGGTGTTTTAAATCAGCTAGCTATTATATTTTATGAATGACTTTTGTAATCGCTACTCCAGCGCCAATCTGTCGAGCGAGCCACAAGGCCAGCAGTCACTGGGTTGTGATGAATATAGGCAACAGCCGCTTCAAGGCGTGCCTGATTACGAATGAACCTATCCCAATAGTCGGGTTGCCAGATGGGTGGTGTCGGTTGCTGCCCAGCTAAGCCCAGTTGTTTAGCGATTTGCTTGGCCGTGTAAGATTTCCAGCAAAGTATAACCAGTAGTTGATTACGATTTTTTCATGCAGGTAAGGCAGCCTAGATAGGCCGCCTATTGCTTTAGAATAGAGGTAGCTGTCTTGGTGACGAGCGCCAGTGCTGACAGACATTTTCCCATCGCCCTAATCGAAATCGGGGGTATGGGCTCACAAAAACATCCTTAACTTTAGAATGAGTCATAATAGACATCCTTCATAGACTTAGGGAATTTGGCTTGTCCTAGGCTCATCTTACGACTACACTATTTCCCGTCCTCAGAGACGAGAAGTAGTTCTAGGTGATACGGTAGACCCTGTTCACCGTATCAGGTATAGCAGCTTTAGTATGAAGCCATACCCTTAGAGCAGTTCGATTAAACTCGAACTAAGAAACACCAGGCTTCGTGACCGTAATCATGAGCATCAAGCACTCGATCAGAGTTTTTTACTTTCCGATAACGGCAGCAAACCCAACGAAAGCCTTTAGGGGCTGGTTTTTTTAGCATTTGTCATAGTCACCTCCTTAGGGAAAAGAATTTATTCTTGCTACTACGATGAAATCGCTAACCATTCCAGCGCAGTTAAACTGCAAGGGTGAGTTCCTCCCTATACTCACCGAGCGTGCAGATACCCTCATATCTGTGCGCTCAAAATTTTTAAAGATTTGATCTGGTGGGTTTATCCTCTTCTTTATTAATTCTCGTATTTCTATTGTTGAGTTGGAACAAGTCTGCTTGTAATTGCTTAAGGTTTGTTAAGTGCATGCTGCTGACATCACGCGCTGTACTTACTCCTCAAGCTCACCTCCACCACCAACGGCTCAAGCGCGCGGCAGCAGCAGGGGAGGATTTCGTCTTGGCGCAGGTAGGCCAGCGGGGTGTTGATATAGTCCACGCTGCCCGAGCGCAGGGTCACGCGGCAAGCGCCGCAGTAACCGCTACGGCACTGGTATTCAACTTTGTGACCGGTGCGCTCTAAGCCTTCCAGCAGGGTTTCTGATTCCTCTAAGTGAAAAATCAAATCCTCAGTAATGACTTGCATAGCCTTGTTCATTTAAAGCTCGAATTCACCTAAGTCTTCCGCGGAAACAGTCGAGTTTATTTGGCCAACCAAATAGGAACTGACTTCAACTTCTTGCGGTGCAACCTGTACGTTATCGGAGACGAGCCACGCATTGATCCACGGAATTGGGTTGTGCGAGGCGTTGCTGAATGCTGGCTCTAAGCCAACCGCATGCATGCGCAAGTTAGTGATGTACTCAACGTACTGATTGAGAATGCCGAGGTTCAAACCAATCATTGAGCCGTCTTTGAAGAGATACTTAGCCCATTCTTTTTCTTGCTGAGCGGCATGTTTGAAGATGGCGACGCTTTCGTCGTAGCAAGAACGTGCAACTTCAGCCATTTCTGGGTCGTCTTGGCCATCTTGCATGATATTAATGATGTGCTGGGTACCCGTCAGATGCAGCGCCTCATCACGGGCAATCAAGCGAATGATTTTCGCATTGCCTTCCATTAAACGACGTTCAGCAAAGGCAAATGAGCAGGCGAAGCTGACATAGAAGCGGATCGCTTCCAGTACGTTAACGCTCATCATGCACAGGTACAGCTTGCGTTTCAGTTCAAACAAGCTGACTTCGTGAGTCTTACCGTTGAGTGTATGCGTACCTGCACCGCATTTGTTGTAGAGCATGCTGTAGTGAATCAAGTCATCGTAGTACTTAGAAATATCACCGGCACGCTCAATGATGTGCTGGTTGCGCATAATATCATCAAACACCACGGCAGGATCATTAACGATATTACGAATAATATGCGTGTAGGAGCGCGAGTGAATGGTTTCCGAGAACGACCAGGTTTCAATCCAGGTTTCTAACTCTGGAATTGAAACCAGCGGCAAGAATGCAACGTTGGGGCTGCGACCTTGGATCGAATCAAGCAGTGTTTGATACTTGAGATTGCTGATAAAAATATGCTTTTCATGATCAGGTAGATTACGGTAATCGGTGCGATCTTGAGACACATCCACTTCTTCTGGCCGCCAGAAAAACGACAGTTGTTTTTCAATCAACTTCTCAAAGATAGGATACTTTTGTTGATCGTAACGCGCCACATTAACGGGCTGTCCAAAAAACATCGGCTCTTTGAGTTGGTCGTTATCAATTTGCGAAAAAGTGCTGTATTTCATGTTCATTTACCCTTAAATCTTGCAAGCGCCGCCGGCGCAACCGTCGTCCATATCGCTCTGGCTATCATCAGCGCCATCACGGGTGTTTTGGTAGTACAAGGTTTTGAGGCCAAATTTATACGCGGTTAACAAGTCTTTTAACAGTTGTTGCATGGGCACGCGGCCGCCTTCAAAACGCTGAGGGTCGTAGTTGGTATTGGCTGAAATCGCTTGATCAACAAACTTCTGCATGATGCCAACTAAGTGTAGATAACCTTCGTTGTTGGGCATACTCCAGAGCAGTTCGTATTGGTCTTTCAACTCGTCATAGCCTGGCACAACTTGTTTTAGGATGCCGTCTTTTGATTGTTTGATTGTCACTAAACCGCGTGGCGGCTCAATACCGTTGGTGGCGTTGGAAATCTGGCTGGAGGTTTCTGACGGCATCAGCGCAGACAGGGTAGAGTTACGCAGACCATGCTTAACAATGTCGGCTCGCAGTGTTTCCCAGTCTAAATGCAATGGTTCATTGCAGATAACATCCAAATCTTTTTTGTAGCTGTCGATTGGCAAAATACCTTGCGCATAGGTGGTTTCATTAAACGCAGTGCATGGGCCAAATTCTTTTGACAGGTTGTTCGAGGCTTTGAGTAGGTAGTACTGCATCGCTTCAAAGGTTCTGTGGGTCAGCGCATTGGCCGAACCATCAGAATATTTCAAACCATTTTTAGCCAAGTAATAGGCGAAGTTGATCACGCCCACGCCCAAGGTGCGGCGCTTCATGCTCGCGTTGCGAGCAGCTTCCAGAGGGTAATCTTGGTAAGTCAGCAATGAGTCCAATGCACGTACGGCAAGATCGGCTAAGTCTTCCAGCTCATCAAGGCTATCAATGGCCCCCAAATTAAAGGCTGATAAGGTACACAGAGCGATTTCTTTGTCAGTCTCGTTGATGTTTTCCAGTGGGCTGGTCGGTAGCGCGATCTCCAAGCACAGGTTGGACTGGCGAATCGGCGCAACTTTTGGATCAAACGGGCTGTGCGTGTTGCAGTGGTCAACATTCTGAATGTAAATACGACCAGTACTGGCACGCTCTTGCATCATCAGTGAGAACAATTCGACCGCAGTCATCGTACGTTTGCGGATGCTTTCATCGTGCTCGTATTTTACGTAGAGGCGCTCGAACTCAGCTTGATCAGCAAAAAACGCTTCGTAGAGACCTGGCACTTCATGCGGTGAAAACAAAGTGATGTTGCCGCCTTGGATCAGACGTTGATACATCAGCTTATTCAGTTGCACACCATAGTCCATGTGGCGGACACGGTTTTCTTCAACGCCGCGGTTATTTTTCAGAACCAGCAGTGATTCCACTTCCAGGTGCCACATTGGGTAGAATAATGTTGCTGCACCACCGCGTACGCCACCTTGCGAGCATGACTTAACCGCCGCTTGGAACAGTTTGAAAAACGGAATACAACCGGTGTGCTGTGCTTCGCCGCCACGGATCGGGCTGCCAACGGCGCGGATACGACCGGCGTTAATGCCAATCCCTGCACGCAGTGAGACATATTTAACAATCGCTGAGGTGGTGGCGCTGATCGAATCTAAGCTGTCACCACACTCAATTAAGACACAGGAGCTGAATTGACGTGAAGGGGTACGCACGCCGGCCATAATCGGCGTCGGTAGGGAAATCTTAAATAATGAAATGGCATCGTAAAACCGTTTGATGTAGTTCAAACGCGTCTCTTTTGGGTAGTCGGCAAACAAGCACATACCGATCAAGATATACAGCATTTGTGGGCTTTCGTAGACGTCTTTAGTCACGCGGTTTTGAACTAAATATTTACCTTCAAGCTGTTTGACGGCGGCGTAAGAAAAACTCATGTCGCGACCGTGATCCATGTACTCATTGAGGTCGTCAAACTCAGCTTTATCGTAGTCACGCAAAATGTGGCTGTCATAACGTTCTTCGTGAGTCAGCTTGGTAACATGGTCAAACAAATGAGGTGGTTCGAACTCGCCATAGGCAATTTTGCGCAAGTGAAAAATGGCTAAGCGGGCAGCCAAGTATTGATAATCTGGAGTGCTTTCAGAGATTAAATCTGCTGCAGCTTTAATAATCGTTTCGTGGATATCTTTAGTGCCGATACCGTTGTAGAACTGGATATGTGATTTCAGCTCGACCTGCGACACTGAGACATTCTTTAAACCCATAGCAGCCCAATCAAGAACACGATGAATCTTGTCTAATTCGATCGGTTCTTGGCGACCATCGCGCTTGGTTACTTTAATGGCTTTAAAGTCTGACATAATGAGATCCTTATGGTGTTTGTGCGCAATAGGGCTTGAATATTTGCGAATGCTGTTGTAGTGCGCTTGCTTGCTAAAAACACAGCATATTGTGTTTTTGCGGAACTGGAGACGCAATATACTGTGTGTATTTACTTATATCAACACACACAATAGCGGTGTTTTGTCGGTTTTTCAGCTCTAAGCTAGAGACTGTGCGCGCTTGCTGAATATTGAAATTTATACAATTAATTTGCTTGCATTTTTGATTTTAATCAGTTTTTTGATAGGCTTGATTAAGTCGTTTGAAAAGTGATCAATTCACCCTGTGTGCTGACTCATTCACATACCTACAGTGTATTTTAAGGCTGATTTTATGCAGCAGCTTGAGTTTTTTGAAATTCCCAGCCCGTGTATCGGGGTGTGTGAGGCGAATAATAAGGGCTATTGCAAAGGCTGTTTTCGCTCGCGTGATGAGCGTTTGTACTGGCTGAAGTTCAGTGAGGTCGATAAGCGTCATGTTGTACGCTTATGTCAGCAACGTAAAGCACGTGTATTACGTGCTAAAGAAGCCGCGTTACAGGCTAGCCTGAGCCTTGATAATGAACCTGAGCAATCCGACCTGTTCTAATGGCCTCTGGCGCTTTACGACAGATGCACGTGCTGTGCATCTGTAATCGTCATCTCGTGATGGCTGACGATAATCAATAGGCCATCGGCTTGGCGCGCGCGTAAAGCCGCTAAAACCTGATAGCTGCTATCACTGTCGAGTCCAGCAAAAGGTTCATCCAGCAATAAAATCGGACGCTTGGCAAGTAACAGCCGAGCTAAGGCCACGCGCCGTGCTTGACCGCCAGAAATTTGTGCACCGTATTCGCCTAATGCTGTATCCAAGCCCTTTTGCTGTTGAGCCCAATCAGCTAACGCTACATCAGCTAAGACCTGCCACAGTTGCTCATCGCTGGCCTGCGGATCGGCTAGGCGTAAATTATTGGCTAAGCTGTTGTCGAAAATATCCAACTGCTGTGGCAGATAACCAATGCATTCATCCAGTTGCCATTCAGTCGCAGGCTGTTGGTTGATCAAATAGCTGCCGCTACTGGGCAGTAAAGCATTGGCTAATACTTTTAATAGTGTCGTTTTGCCAATTCCAGATGCGCCGGTGATGAGCAAGACTTGACCGCTGCGCAGATCAATATTGATATTTTGCGGGCCATTTAATGCACCAGGAATGCGAGCGTTAAGCTGTACAGTTTGCAGATGAAACGGCGCAGTAGGGCGGGGCTTATCGATCGGTGCTTCTGTCTTGAATGGTGCGGGTACCAGCTGATTGATACGGTCACGCGCTGCTTGGCTTTGGCCTAAACCGATAAAACTACCCGCCAGAGGCACCAGTGCTTCGTGTACGCCGAGCAGTGCTAAAGCCGCTGCGAGTAACCAGGGTACGCTGACCACCTCGCTTTGGGCCAAGCCCACACCAACCCACAGCACACAGGCCAAACTGATCGCCAGAGCCCATTGTTGCAATAAACTGAGTAAGCTGATCAATTGCTGCTGTTGCAGTTGTTGCGCTTGATAGTGTTGGTCGGCCTTTAAGGTATCTCGCTGCTGCGCTTGCCAATTTTGCCAGAGGATCAATGAGCTGAGCAGCGATAAGGATTCTAAAAAATGCTCGCGGCGTTGTTCTGCAGCGGTGACATCGTCTTGTGCCAGTTTTCGTCCACGCCAAAAACCTAAGACAGGGACCAGCAACCAGGTTCCAATTAAGCCAAAACTTGCGGCAACGGCCAGCTGTGGATGCAGCCAATAGGCAAACGCTAAGTAACAGATGACGATTAAGCTGGCCCAAAACCAGGGGGCAACAAACTGCAAGGGAAAGCGATCAAGGCGATCAATGTCGGCGACTAAACGGTGCATGGTTGCCGCTGAACTGGTGCTGTCGAGTGTCGCCGCGCTGTTACGCAGGGTCAGCGCACGAAACACTTGGCTGCGTAAATCTTTCAGCAAGGATAGGGCTGCGTGATGTGAAGTGACGCGCTCCCCATAACGGCCAGCAGTACGCACAATGGCGAATAAGCGAATCAATGCAGCCGGGCGAAAGTAGTCAAAGGTAAATGAACTGCTCAGCACTAAACCGGCAATCGCCGATGCGGTAATAAACCAGCCCGACACAGCCAGCAGACCAATGGCTGAGAATAGAGTCAGTGCGCCCAGCAGTAGGGCTAAACTCCAATTGGCGAGTCGACTGCGTAATATATTGCGCAAACGAATAGGCTTTAGCATACGGACTGCTCCTGTTTAGCTTGCAGGGTCTGCAAGTCAAGATGGCGATCCAGCCATTGCAGTCCTTGCCATTGGTGGCTGACAAGCAGCAACGTTTTGCCGACGCTCAGTTTTTCTAACAACGCATTAATCGTGGCGCTGGTTTCAGGATCGAGGTGTGCCGTCGGCTCATCCAACAGCCAAACATACGCCTCCCTTAATAATAGCTGGGCAATGGCAAGGCGACTCAGTTGCCCGCCGGATAAACCCAGTCCACGCTCACCCAGTAGCGTGTTTAAACCTTCTGGTAGTTTTTCGATCAAACTCAGTAAATTGACTGCACGTAATACTTCATACAGCTGTTGTTCGCTGGCCTTTGGATTGGCTAGGCGTAAGTTGTCGGCAATGCTGCCGCGCTTAAAATTGGGCTGTTGTGATAAGTAGCCGAGCTGGCGATGCCAGTCACTGCGCAACGTTTCAAGTAAGGCCTGTTGGTTCACTGTAATACGCCCGGAGTAAGGCACAAAGCCAAGCAAACCTAGGAGTAAGCTGGACTTACCGCTGCCACTCGCTCCATGTAAACCAACCCGTTCACCAGCAGCAATTTGTAGATCAATTGGGGGTAAACGTAAACGTCCATTTTGTGCTGTGATGCTGACCGTCATTAAAGATAAAGAAGGTGCGCTATTGAGTTGCAATGGTTGTCGGCCAGGGTGTTGCCAAGTGTGTTGTTCTAGTAGTGGCAGTAATTCTTCAATTGCACCTTCTGCTTCAGCTTTGGCGTGGTAATCACTGCCGAGTTGACGCAATGGTGCATAGAATTCAGGTGCCAATAGTAAAATAAACAACGCACCGGCATAGGGCACAGGAATCACTTCTTTTGCCCAAGGTAAAACGCCCAACAAGCCTAAACCGAGATACAGCGCTACCAAGGCAATTGCTAGTGATGAAAACAGCTCCAATACCGCACCTGATAAAAAGGCCATGCGTAGCACTTTCATTGTAGTGTCACGGTACTTTGCCGCAGAACGGTCAATATTCTCTTGCGCTTGATGAGTGGCTTTTAGATGCTGCAACGTTGGCATGCCGCGTACCCAGTCTAAAAAACGGCTGCTAAGCTGGCTCATGGCTGCCATTTGCTGCTGGCTGCTACGGCTTGCGGCGCTGCCCACTAAAATCATGAACAGTGGCACTAAGGGTGCGGTCATTAACATTAAAGTTGCCGCCAAGGGGCTGTAATAGAAGGCGGCAATACTGATAAGGATTGGAGTGATTAAGACTAAGTAAAGTTGCACGTAGTAACGGCTGATGTAACCGTCTAATGCATCAACTTGTTCAAGTAATTGATTGCTTAATGCGCCGTCTGCGCCGAGGGCTTGTCGTTCGGGGCCTAAGCTGGCTAAGGTGCTGAGCAAACGTTGACGTAATGCCGCACGCGCACGAAAACTCGCCACTTGTGAAAGGCGTTCACGCGCGAACTGTAAGGTGGGCCGGAGAATAAAGCACAGCAGCAAGAGCAGTAGGGCATTGCTATCAAAAACTTCAGGCAGTGTTATTGATGATTGCGTGCTGTTGAGTAGCTCCGCAAATAAGTGTGCTAGCAGCCAGCTTTGTCCGATAAAGAGCAGACTGCCCAGCACCGCCAGCAACAATGCGCCATGCAGACGTTTAGTTTCTGGCGCGATAGTTGCCTTTAACTGTTTGCGTAACGTGCGTTTTAACTGCTGCTCTGGTGATTGCGGAGTTGTATTCACTGAGTAAAAATACCTTGTGTCAATGTACAGACTGTACTGCATTTTACATGCGATCTGATCATCCGTGAATGTTTCTCAATACTCGCATAAGTTGGGCCACTGACAGTGCGACATGTTGTCCTGTCTCGCGGTGATTAAAGGCAAAACTGTTTATAAATCGCGTACTATCTCGTTTGCTTAGAGCCGCCATGAGGTTTAATTAAAAACCCATTTGAGTTTGTGCTGCTGCGACTGAATGATGATGTTCAATATTTAAAATCGAGCTAACGGCTTGATTTGTTACCGCATGCAGATGATAATCATTGTTATTAATAAGCTGTCCAAATTAAGGAATCCGTATTCATGCAAGCAACAACTTTGCGCTCACTGCTTTTCTGTTGTGCGGTAGTGAGTCCAATCGTAAGTGCAGCAACGTTGGAGCAGGCGTTGAGTGAAAGCGAAAAACTCAGTCACACCGCGCAAAGTTCGCAAAAACGTATCGAGCGTCTCGATGATGCCAGCCAAGCAATGCTCGAAGAGTACAGTAGCACCTTAGCGAAAGCGAAAGCCCTTGAGGGCTATAACGAGCAGGTGGGCGAACTGATTGCTGCGCAACATCAAGAGTTGCTCAGTTATCAGGAGCAACTTGATGCACTGCAAGAAACGGAAGCGGCAGTGATGCCGCAGATGCGCCGGATGGTTGAAGTGTTGGCTGAGTTTATTCAGGCCGATGTACCTTTCTTACCAATGGAACGTACTGATCGTTTAGCTGCGCTGCAAGAGCTAATGCCGCGGGCAGATGTCAGTATGGCAGAAAAATATCGCCGTATTTTGGAGGCTTACCAAATTGAAAGCGACTACGGCTACACGCTTGAGGCATGGCGCGGAGAACTTGGTGAGGGGACCGATCAGCGCAGTGTTGAGTTCTTACGTGTGGGGCGAGTGATGCTGTATTACCAAACTCCGAATGGTCATGAAAGTGGCTATTGGAATGCGCAAACGCAGAATTGGCAGGCGCTTGATAGCAGTGTGCGTCGGCCTTTACAAAAAGCGATTGCGATTGCGCGTCAGCAGAAATCGGCTGATTGGTTAGACCTGCCGATCAAAACTTTAGCGCTGGAGGTGCAGCCATGAAACGCTTGTTATGGATAACCAGTGGTGTGTTGCTCAGTCTATCGATACAAGCCAGCGTTTTAACACCGGATCAGTTACTGGAGCGCATTCGGAGCGAAAAAAGCACTGAAGAACAGTTGATGCAGGAGCGCGAGCAGCGTTTCTTACAATCACGTAATCAACAGGCACAATTATTAGCCGAGGCTAAAAAAGCTTTAGCGCAACAAGAGTCACGTGCGGCAGCTTTAAAATCAACCTTTACTGCCAATGAGCAGGAGTTGGCCGATCAAGAGCAGTTACTGAAACAGCAGGTGGGTGATCTGGGTGAATTGTTTGCTGTTGTACGACAAAGTGCCGGTGATTTAGCAGGGCAGTGGCGTAGCAGTTTATTAAATGTACAGTTTCCTGAGCGCATTGAGCAGCTTGAACGCTTATCTAAAGGACGTGCCTTGCCGAGCGCGGCACAGGTTGAGGGTTTTTGGCTGACGGTCTTAGAAGATATGACTGCAACCGGTCGGGTTGAGCGTGTAGCAGCACCGGTAATTGCTGCTGATGGCCAACGCCAGATTCAGGATGTGCTGCGTGTTGGTCCGTTCTCAGCTTACAGCAATCAAGCCTTTTTAACCTTTAGCGAGGGTGATAATGCTTATCGTGCTTTACCTAAACAACCGTCAGGTTTTGCACAGATTAAAAGCTGGGCAGGCAGTCATGAGTCAGTCGGCGTTATACCTATTGATCCTACTCGCGGCTCGTTGATTGAACAGTTGCAGCGTCAGCCTTCGATCTTCGACCGTTTAAAACAAGGCGGCTTAGTCGGTTGGGTGATTGTCGCGCTGGGTCTGTTTGGTTTTGCCTTAGCCGCTTGGCGCTTGCTCGGTTTAATGCAGGTGATTCGCAGTATACGCCAGCAAATGCGTAACCTGTCGCAACCCACTAGTAACAATCCCCTTGGCCGCGTATTAAGTGTTTTAGGGCCTAACCCGCAACTGTCCGATTTAGAAACCCTTGAACTGAAGCTTGACGAAGCGGTGATGCAAGAAGTACCACAACTAGAGAAAGGCCAAGGCTTGCTAAAGTTGCTGGCGGCGGTTGCACCGTTGCTGGGTTTGCTCGGTACCGTGACGGGAATGATTATTACCTTTCAAGCTATTACCCAGAGCGGTGGCGGTGATTCGCGCTTAATGGCCGATGGTATTTCGCAAGCATTGGTGACCACGGTGGAAGGTTTGGTAGTAGCAATTCCCTTACTGTTTTTACACAGTGTTTTGAGTGCGCGCAGTAAGGGCGTAGTACAGCTCCTTGAACAACAGTGTGTAGGTTTATTAGCCCTGCATATGTCAGGAAAAAAGCGCAGTGAGTAACTGGCAAAGTAGCTGGTTCTGGTTGATCGACAGCAGCCATGCCTTGCTCGATTTGATGAGTGCTGGCGGCATTGTTATGTGGCTGTTGGCCGCGCTGTGTGTGCTATTTTGGACCTTGGTGCTTGAGCGCCTTTGGTACACAAAGTGCCAATTTCCTCAGTGGGCTAAAGAGCGGCGCAGTGCTTGGCAGCAGTTGTGCCAAGAAACCGGCCGAGAAAGCCGCTGGCAGCATGCGGTACGTGCGGCATGGTTGGCGCAGGCGCGCGAGCAATTGATCACGCCTTTATCGGTTACGCGGACCTTGGTGGCAATGTTTCCGTTGCTAGGCTTGCTCGGTACCGTGACAGGCATGGTGGCTGTTTTTGAGGTACTTGCGGTCAGTGGTAGCGGCAATCCGCGTGCGATGGCTGGCGGGGTGTGGCAAGCAACGCTGCCAACGCTGGCCGGCATGGTGTTAGCCATTGGAGGTTTATTTAGTTTGGCACGTTTAGAGCGTAACGCCCGACGAGCATTGGGTCGGCTTGCCGATCAACTGCGCCACGAATAAGGATGAGACGATGAGAATGCGTCGTTACAGTTATCAAACAGAAGAAGAGCCGGGTATTGATTTAACTCCGATGTTAGATGTGGTGTTTATCATGCTGATTTTCTTTATTGTGACCAGTTCGTTTATTAAAGAATCAGGTATTGAAGTCAACCGTCCGCAAGCCGACACTGCGACGGCGCAAGATAAAGGCAATATTTTAATTGCCGTAACAGCCGACGGCGAAGTATGGCTGGATAAACAGCTGGTTGATGTGCGCAGTGTCCGTGCGCATGTTGAACGTATGCGTCAAGAACAACCTGAAGGCGTTGTCGTGGTGCAAGCGGATCAAGATGCACGCACAGGTTTAGTGGTGCAGGTGATGGATCAAGCGCGCCTAGCTGGCGTCCCTGATGTGGTTTTAGCTGCGTCTACGGAGTCGCGTTAATGCGTTGGTTGTGGTCTTTTTTAGCGGCGATAGTGATTGTACTGGGCAGTTTTATTTTAATGCTGGTGATGATTTTTCCACCGAAAAGTAAAGTGGAAGAATCTGCGTTACAAATCGGGCGCTTTATGCCGAAACTGCAGCAAGAGTCCAGCGACCCAAGCCGCTCGCGTCAGCAGATGCCAGAAAAGCCGGTCGAGCCACAGCCAGAAACACCACCCACGCAACAGGCGCCGCAACCTCCACGTACGCCACAAATGGCCAGTTTAGATTTAGCTGTGCCGCAGCTTTCTAGCAATATCAGCATCAATGCTGCCGCCGCGCCAAGCTTGCAAGGTCTCACGGCGCAAGCCGCCGCGCCGGCAGCTCCTGCAGCACCCGCGGCAAGTGCTGCAGCAAGCGCTCCGAGCAATGATGCTGAAGTGATTCCACTTAATGACGTGTTGCCCATTTATCCAGATAGCGCGCGTCGCCGAGGCATTGAAGGTTACGTAAAACTGACCTTTACTATTACCCCTGAAGGTAGAGTGGAGAACGTGCGAGTTGTCGATTCCTCTCCGGCGAATGTATTTGATCGTGAAGCACGCAAAGCGGCTGTGCGCTGGCGCTTTTCTCCACGCACTGAAGACGGTCGCTCAGTGGCACGTGAAGCGGTTAAAACTTTACAGTTTCGTCTAGAAAAAAGAGGGCGATAAGATGCGTCGTTTGTTCTTAGCGGTATGTATCTGTGCGTTGACAGCGCAAACAGCCTCTGCGGCTTCGCAAAGTATTAGCCCTGATGTATTACGTGCTCTGCAGGTTGCGCAAACGGCTCAGCAAGCAGGTCAGTACGCTAAGGCGGAGCAGGCTTTAAGTGCGCTTAAAGTAACGACTGACAGTTTAGAGCAGGTATTGGTTTGGCGCAGCCAAGGTTATTTAGCTTGGGCGCAAGGTCATAGCAAACACGCTATTGACCTGCTTGATAAAGTTTTAAACAGTGGTCAGTTGACTGCTGAGCAAGCGGTAGAAGATCGCCTAAACTTAGCTAAGCTCAGTTTTTCAATCAAAAACTACAATCAGGTTTTAAAATATCTGCAAGGTGTTGCCCAGACGGATGAAACACTGGAGATGCGTATCCAAGCTTGGCAGGGTTTAGGGCGTTTAGATAAAGCATTGCCTTTGGCTGAGCAGTACTTAAAAGGCAAAAGTAGGATCAGTGATAACTGGTTGCAATTTATGGTTGGCGCTAATGTTGAGGTAAAACGTTATGCACAGGCCGAATTGTGGCAAAAACGCTTATTGCTGCGCAGCCCTAAGCAGCTCAATGCCTGGAAGCAACTTGCCGCACTGCAGCAGCTGTCTGGCCAGCACAGTAAAGCCTTGGCTACACTGCGTACGGCCTACAGTAAAGGCATCACGTTTAAGCCGTCTGATCTTGATAGCTTAATTACCCTTGCTTCTGCATCTGATCAACCATGGCAAGCTGCGCGACTGTTAGCCGGTATGTTAAAACATGGCATTTTAGCGACAACCGTAACCAGTCAAGAGCGCCTCGCGCAACTGCACTGGCAAGCACGTGACTATCAAAGCGCAGCACAGCAGTACGCTCAACTGGCCAAACAAACGGGCAAAGGCCAGCATTGGCTTAATCTTGCTCAGCTAGAAATACAGCAAGGCCGCTGGAGCGCAGGTTTGCAAGCGCTCTCTGCAGCGGAGAAAGCGGGTGTCAATCAACAGCAAATCCGTGCTTGGCGTGATTGGGCGCAAAGTCGTTTAACGCTTGAACAGAAGCGCAGCAAGCAACTGGCTAGAAAGTAAGTCGCGTTTAAACATCTCTGCTTACGAAAGCTGCAGATCTTAAGCTGCTTATATTTCAGCCACGAAAGATCAGAATAGCGTCATGCTGACCTCACAAATCCTAGACTGCTGTATCAGCTGTAGTGAAGTAAAGTCTTCACCACCATGGATGGCGCTGTGAAGCCTACAGGGATGTACTTGCGGCGTCTTTACGCAACTAGATTGATACGGCAAGCCACAAAAGGTTAGCGCAACGTGCTTTGAACCATAGCGCTGTTTTCTGACTTAGCGATTAGAGTGTTGTTGATGTATTTGTCCCCCCTGAAGTGGTGACCTACATTTTAGAGATAGGCATCTGCAGGCGAAGCAAAAGTGAGATTCAATCTTCTTCAGACAACAAAAAACCCCAGCCTAGGCTGGGGTTTTTCTACAACACACAGTCTTAAGACTGCTAAACCATGCTAACGATTAAACGTTATCGAACTGGCTCATTGTGTTGTCTTCACCGCTGGCTTTCAGTGCTGCATCGCCAGAGAAGTACTCTTTATGGCTGTCACCGATGTCAGAACCCGCCATGTTTTGGTGACGTACGCACGCAATACCTTGACGAATTTCTTTACGCTGAACGCCTTCAACGTAAGCCAACATACCTTCTTCACCGAAGTAACCTTTAGCCAAGTTGTCAGTTGACAACGCAGCAGTGTGGTACGTAGGAAGAGTAATCAAGTGGTGGAAGATACCTGCTTCACGCGATGCATCTTTCTGGAAGCTCTGGATGCGCGCATCCGCTTCGTTGCACAACTCAGTACCATCATAGTCTGCGCTCATCAAACGATCACGATCGTAAGCAGAAACATCTTTACCTGCCGCAGCCCAATCATCAAACGCTTGCTGACGGAAGTTCAGAGTCCAGTTGAACGATGGGCTGTTGTTGTAAACCAGCTTAGCGTCTGGAACAGACTTACGAATTGCGTTAACCATTTCTGCAATTTGACCCACGTGTGGTTTTTCAGTTTCGATCCACAGTAAGTCAGCACCGTTTTGTAGAGAGGTGATGCAATCAAGAACAACACGCTCAACACCAGTGTTAGGGCGGAATTGGAATAAACCGCTCGCTAAACGTGCTGGTTTCAGCAGTTTACCGTTTGATTTAACAACAACGTCACCGTTTTCAATTTCGCTTGCGTCGTTGATGTAAGTACCATCAAGGAAGCTGTTGTATTGGTCGCCCAAGTCGCCTGGCTCGTTGGTTACTGCGATTTGCTTGGTTAAGCCAGCACCCAAGGAGTCAGTACGTGCAACGATAACACCATCGTCAACGCCTAATTCTAGGAACGCGTAACGTACAGCGTTGATTTTAGCTAGGAAGTCAGCGTGTGGAACGGTTACTTTACCGTCCTGGTGACCACATTGCTTTTCATCAGATACTTGGTTCTCGATCTGAATCGCAGCAGCGCCGGCTTCGATCATTTGCTTAGCCATCAAGTAGGTGGCTTCTTCGTTACCGAAACCAGCATCGATGTCAGCAATGATAGGTACAACGTGTGTTTCGAAGTTTTCGATCTGGTCTAACAGAGTTTTTTCTTCAGCCGCGTTGCCTGCTTTACGTGCTTTGTCTAACGCTGTGAACAGAAGATCCAGTTCACGAGTGTCAGCTTGACGTAAGAATGTGTACAGCTCAGCAATTAACGAAGCCACTGAAGTTTTTTCATGCATTGACTGGTCAGGCAGTGGGCCGAACTCAGAACGCAGAGCAGCAACCATCCAACCTGACAGGTAGAGGTAGCGTTTGTTAGTGGTTTTCAAGTGCTTTTTGATGGCGATCAGTTTTTGTTGACCGATAAAACCGTGCCAGCAACCCAGCGACTGGGTGTATACAGATGAGTCGGCATCGTACTCAGCCATATCTTTACGCATAATGGCTGCAGTGTACTTAGCGATATCCAGACCAGTTTTGAAACGGTTTTGGATGCGCATACGAGCGGCAGACTCGGGGTTAATTGCGCTCCAGCCACTTCCGGCTTGTTCTTTAAGAGCGGCAATTGCCTTAATTTCGTTTTGATAAGTTGACATGGTCAATCCTTCAAAGAGTGGAGTGAGTTTGAGCACCGACTGCCCACACACAACCTGCTATCGCTGGAAGTTTAAATTGCGGGTTAGCTTCCGCTGGAGTGCCGATAATTGACTAGAACATAATGTCTTAAAAGAAGGGTCAGAGATCAGATAAATTGGCTGCTGCATTAAGTCGTGATATCTACAACTTAACATCCGCAAACGCATCTCACTGTCGTGAACTATCTGATGCATCAATGATGCATACTGCTTTCCCGTCCATTAGGACAACAACGTACCAGTCGCAACCTCGTCACAGCATCTTTTGGATGTTGTTAACACAAAGCCACTTAGGAAGTACTCTTAAGTATGCTTTGGAACACCGATTAAAGCGTTCTGGCTAGCGGGAGCGGGGCTATGATGCGCTTTAGTGATGCGTTCGTCAAATGTTTTGTAGTGTTGTTTTATTTTCACTACATATATGCGTATAGAGCAAAGAAACGAACTTAATTCAGTACTTCAACTTTAATCTGCAACTGACTGTCTTCCTGTCCTGTGCTGTAACGCTTTTGCAAAAATCCATCCTGATGTTGACTGCTATCTTGACTGGTTGCACTGACATTAATCCATTCGCCTAAACGACCGCTGACTCGACTGGATGTGCTCTGTGTGTCAATCACGTTGTTATATTGCTGGCTACGTCGATCATTCTGGCTGTTAATTTCAATCTGCACATTATCGCCATGTACGGTTGCGGTGACATAAAAGCCTTGGTTGACGGACCGATACTCAGTGCGCTCTTGGACTTGCCCGTAGGCACCATAGTGGGTGGAACGTTGCGGAATATTTTGTCCGACTTGCACCAGTGCTGCTGAGCCTTCTAAAGCTTGTACGGTGCGCAGTGAACCATCACGATTTTGCGTATTGTTACGAATAATACGTACTTGATCGCGGCCTTGCTGCTCGCCTTGACCAATCACCACTTCGCCGTAACGACCACCCAACGTGCCGTCTGTCTGATAACCACGTTCACTGTTGTACTGATTTCCTTGGGTGTCGACTGTGATCAGTAAGCGGCGCGGCTCAGTATCAATGTGTTCTAATACTGAGCGCAGTTCAGCAATTTTATCCTGACTGGCATTGACGATCAGTTGATTGCCGTAAGCGCTAGCACGCCCCTCGGAGCCGAGGACAGATTGCGCCATCGGTAGTACATCCTCGGCCATGCGAAAATCAAGTTGAATCACTTCACTGGCAGCTGCTGCTAACGAACTGCTGCAGGCTAATACAAACACTGCACAAAAGCGGATTAACATATTCATATTGGCATGCTCCGTAAATTCACATCACTCTCACTGACATTCCACATGGCGTTAAAAAAACGCTGACTTTGCTGTGTTCGAGCGGGATCATTGTAATAGACCACGCCTTTGTGCAGTTGTTGAGTTTTACGTACCAATAAGCCGCAATCATCCACAATGAGCCAGGCCTCTTCGGCGTAATCATGTTCGAGGTTAACTTTGCGAATACTGCAGCGACTGCTTAGACGCTGACTGAGTGCGAGCAGGGCGTGACCGTCACGCGCTATACCTGCGGTATCGAGCAGTAGAATACGTAGGGTGTTTTTCGGATGCGCCAGTAGAAAACTGCTGCAGGCTTGCTGAATGCAGGAGTGGTTATATAAGCAAGCTTCTAAGTCTGGAGAGTAAATGCACAAATTACGGCGCGCCTGCTGCAGCAGGGCAAGCGTATGGCTGCGTAGCGCATCAATACCTTCGATCTTGATTAAGTCACGCTGCTCGCCAAGCGTATACTGTGCTGCATCCCATGGGTTAGACGAGTTGCTTGTGTCAGGGTTGTGAATACTAAAGCGGCCCTGCGCGACAAACTCAATGGCCGGCAATTCAATATCTTGATCATCCACTGCTTTACTGTCTGGCGTGCTGGGCTTATGCATAATAAAACCTACTTAAAAGCTATTCACTGTTACGTAGCATATCAATATGCGGGATACCCGCTTCGAGAAACTCGTCACTGACTGAGATAAAACCTAAACGCTCATAAAAACCGGCGGCATGTACTTGTGCGGTTAAAGTTTGTTGTTTAAGGCCAAGTTGTTCGGCTTGTTTGATTACCGCACGCATCAAATACTCGCCGACGTTAAGACCGCGCCAATCTTTTAGTACCGAGACACGGCCAATACAGCCATCGGCTAATAAGCGTGCCGTACCGATGGCGAAATCACCTTCGTAAGCAAGAAAGTGTGTAGCCGTCGCGTCGTCGCTATCCCACTCTTGCTCAGGGGTTACACCTTGCTCTTGGATAAACACGCTTTCACGAATACGTCGTAAATCAGCGTTATCTTTATGCCAGTCGGCAATGCGAACTTGCAAGTCATTCATCGATACACTCCAAGCTGCCTTGTTTAATCAATTCACAAAGCAGTGTTATTGCTTCGGGATCATTGAGCCAAGGCGTTAAATTATCCAGATACAGAGCTTGCGCGCAACATAACAAATCAAGCAATGCCACTAAATGCTCATTTAGAATACGGCTGTTACCGCTGACAAAGAACACGACAGCAGAGTCCTCATCAAGCTGAATGTGACTCCACGCTAAACGCGCAGTTGAGTTGCGAGTAAATACGGCGCCGTTTTCTAACGTGCTGATGAGCTCTTGTGCTGATAATTCGCTACCGATCAGGAGGTCGGGGTAACGTGGCTCGGTCATGTACTGGCCAAACCAAGTTAAGAGCATGCGGTCATCATTGAGCTGTTCATTGAGCATGGTACGCAGGCGTTGAATGTCTTCACTACGGATGTAATTAGGATTGCTGGCAGGAGACATGTCAGCATCGCTGTAGCGCTGCTCATCCGGCAAGAATCGCGCTACAAAATCAGCGTAGTGGGTGACAACCTCAGCGGTTGAAGGCGCACGAAAGCCTATGGACCAAGTCATGCAATCCGTTTCGGCAATGCCCCAGTGCGCCAGACGTGGCGGCAAATACAGCATATCGCCTGGCTCTAAAATCCACTCATCAGTTTGCTCAAAACCATCTAAAATACGTAAGTCTGGGTGCGCCAACATTGGGCTGGCAGAGTCGCACATCTGTCCAACTTTCCATTTGCGCTGACCTTCAGCTTGCAGCAAGAACACATCGTAATTATCAAAATGCGGACCCACGCTGCCACCGGGCACCGCAAAACTGATCATTACGTCATCAATGCGCCAATTGGGTAAAAACTGGAAGTGTTCACGCACTTCGGCAACCTCAGGGCTGAACTGATCCACTGCTTGTACTAACAGTGTCCAATCACGCTCAGGTAACGTGTTGTAGGTTTCATCATCAAAAGGACCGTGTTTGAGCTGCCAAGGTGTTTCGCCATGCTCAAGCACAATACGCGACTCCACCATATCTTCCAGCGACAACCCAGCCAGATCATTACCATCGAGCGGACTGATAAAATCAGGGATGGCCTGACGAATCAGGAGCGGTTTTTTTTGCCAGTAATCGCGCAAAAAAACTTTCGCGCTGATGCCACCTAAAATCTCAAGTGGTGTATCAAATGTGTTAGACAAGTAGTTGATTCCAAAATAAACACTGAAAGTAAAACGCCCGGGTTTAGCCGGGCGTCAAAACACTCAAACTGCGTTAGACACGCTTAGCTTGCGCGACTGCATTACCAATGTAGTTAGCAGGCGTCAGTGCACGCAATTGCACTTTAGCCTCTTCGGGTAAATCGAGTGTTTCAATAAATGTCTGCAGCGCTTCTGCGCTGATACCTCTGCCGCGCGTCAAGTCTTTAAGCTTCTCGTAAGGGTTTTCGATGCCGTAGCGACGCATAACGGTCTGCACGGGTTCTGCTAAAACTTCCCAGCAGTTGTCTAAATCTACAGCGATTTTTGCGGCATTTAGTTCAAGTTTACTGATACCTTTCAGCGTAGCCTCATAAGCAATCACACTGTGCGCCATACCCACACCAAGGTTACGTAAAACCGTAGAGTCGGTAAGATCACGCTGCCAGCGGGAAATCGGTAATTTGCTGGCCAAGTGCTGGAAAATTGCGTTAGCGATGCCGAGGTTACCTTCTGAGTTTTCAAAGTCGATAGGGTTGACTTTGTGCGGCATGGTTGAAGATCCAATTTCTCCCGCTATGGTTCTTTGCTTAAAGTAACCCAGAGAAATATAACCCCATACATCGCGATCGAAGTCGATCAGGATGGTGTTAAAACGCGCCACAGCATCAAACAGTTCCGCGATGTAGTCATGTGGTTCAATTTGTGTGGTGTACGGGTTAAAGGTTAAACCCAAATCGTCTTCAATAAACTCACGGGCATTGGCTTCCCAATCAATTTCAGGGTAGGCCGAGATGTGTGCGTTGTAGTTACCGACTGCGCCGTTCATTTTGCCGAGTAATGGAACTGCCGCAACTTGTGCGATTTGCCGTTCAAGGCGATACACCACGTTAGCGAATTCTTTGCCTAATGTAGTTGGCGAGGCAGGTTGGCCGTGCGTGCGTGAGAGCATCGGCACATCAGCAAATTCAACTGATAATGCGCGTAAGCTTTCAGTCAGTTTGCGCATCAACGGTAACAGTACATCGTCACGGCCTTCACGCAGCATTAAAGCATGCGAGAGGTTGTTGATGTCTTCACTGGTGCAAGCAAAGTGAATGAACTCAGTGACTTTGGCCAGCTCAGGTAGTTTTTGCGCCTGTTCTTTGAGCAGGTACTCAACGGCCTTCACGTCATGGTTGGTGGTGCGCTCAAACTCTTTAACGCGCTCAGCATGTACAAGTTGAAAGTTTTCAGCGAGCTCGTTTAAAGCAGCATTTGCGCTTTCTGAAAAAGGCGCCACTTCAGTGATGCTTTTATGGGCGGCGAGGCGCTGTAACCAGCGAACCTCAACCAAAACACGGTTACGAATAAGACCGTATTCACTAAAAATAGGGCGCAGTGCGGAAGTTCTGCTGCCGTAACGGCCGTCAACGGGGGAAACCGCGGTAAGCGAGGTAAGCTGCATGGGTGCGTTCTCTAACAATTAATGAATAAAATAAGGCGCGCAGTGTACATCAAATGCGCGCTAGGTTTTAGTGTTTACGCCAGAGCACCGCTAACAGGCTGGCAGTGAAGATCAATCCAGCGCCCATCAGTGATGTGCTGTCGGGTGTTTCGCCCCAGCGTAGCAATGAAAAAATACCGGCAAAAACAATCGCTAAATAAGCCACAGGGCCGATTAATCCGGGTGGCGCCAGTGAGTACGCGCGTGACATGACAATTTGCGCCAGCGCCGCCAACAAGCCAGCGGAGCATAATAAGAGAAGCTGTGTGTTACTGAGTGGCTGCCATGCCCAAGACAACGGCACTGCCGAGATCAAACTGCTAAACAGCGCGAAATAAAACACCATGCGATACGCTGGCTCTGTATCGCTCATTTCACGAATCGAGACAAAGGCTGTGGCAGCCAGCAAGCTTGCTGCCAAACCCACCAGTGATAAACCGCTAAACAATGCATCACTGGGTTTGGCAACTAAAATCACGCCAATTAATCCGAGCAATGATAAACCAAGCATGCGTTTAGTGAGGGGTTCTTTAAGCCAGATATGCGCGATAATTGGCGTGAAAACCGGCGCCGAGTAGGTGAATAACATGGCGTCAGCGAGAGGCAGGTGAGCAATTGCATAAAAGAAACAGTACATGGCGGCTAAGCCATAACTGGTGCGCATTAAATGTGACTTTAAACGTTGTGTTTTAAACGGACGCCAGCCTTTTGCCAGTAACAAAGGTAGAAAAAAGACAACGCCGATAATATTTCTAAAGAAGACGATGTTTTCATTATTGACCGTAATAGATGCTTCACGAATCACTACACCCATGCAGGCAAAGAGCAAGGCGGAGAGGGCCAGTAATGTTGCACCTTGGACAGGACGAACGCTGCGTTCGTTCATAAGTTGCGTGCACGTAACTCATTGAGCATGCTGCCGCGTTTGGTCAGTAACTGCCAGCGCCGACCGCCCAGTTGTCGCCATAAGCGCGCAGAGCGAATACCGGCAAACAGTAATGCACGAACCTTTGCAGCGGTCGCTTCTTGCTGCAGAAAACGCATATCACCATGCACTTGAATGCGCTGCTTAAAGGTGCTGATAGTGTCTTGATATAGAGCACCAAAAGATGAAGCAATATTGTCGCTGGATATACCGTAGAGCTCGATTTGTTGTTCGATTTGCGGCAGACGCTTGCCGGCAATGTCGAGTAAGTCGTCACGACGTGAAAACTGCCGCTCCAGACTCAGCATCGACACCACATAGCGCAAGCTTTCACGTGGCAAATCTTCTGTTTTTCTTTCTAAAACCGCCAGCAGCAACTGGTAACCCTCACGCAGACCTAAATCGTCACCGCCATAGACATCTAAGGTGGATTCTGGATTGCGCACCAGTAACGTTTTCATCATGTAAGACAACGCGGCATCACTGACTTGACCCGAGTGCGCCAACTTGTTGACCAATGCGGCGGCTTGAAATACACCGGCTAAAGCGGTGAGCTGTTCTTGAAGTGGCGTCATGGTCGCTGGATACTCTCATCCCAAGGGGTGCAGGCTTCGATTACGCCACCACCTAAGCACACCTCATCCATATAAAACACGATGGATTGGCCTAACGTGACGGCGCGTTGCGGTTGTGTAAAGGTAACTAAATAACCATCGTCGGTTTGCGCAATGCTACAGGCTTGATCGCTTTGCCGGTAACGTACTTTTGCCGTCAAATTATCGAGCGCACTAAGGTTGACAGGATTAATCCAATTCACCTCACGGGTGAGTAAGGTACGCGAGAACAGCCAAGGATGCTCGTTACCTTGACCGACAATCAAAACATTCCGCGCTAAGTCTTTTGCCAATACGTACCACGCCTCTTCACTGGCATTTTTTAAGCCGCCGATACCTAAACCTTGGCGCTGGCCAATGGTGTGGTACATCAGACCGTTGTGCTGTCCGAGTGCTACACCATCCACGGTTTCAATCACACCAGGTTGCGCGGGCAAGTACTGTTTAAGGAAATCGGTAAAGCGGCGTTCACCAATAAAGCAAATACCTGTTGAGTCTTTCTTTTTTGCGGTAACTAAGCCGTGTTGCTCTGCGAGGTCGCGCACGACAGGCTTTTCATATTCGCCAACGGGGAATAGTGACTTATGAATTTGCTCGCCACCGACGGCATGTAAAAAGTAACTTTGATCTTTATTGCCATCTATACCTTTGAGTAATTCACTGCTGCCATTGACGTCACGACGGCGCACATAGTGTCCGGTGGCAATCAAATGAGCACCGAGCTGTTCAGCGTAATCTAAAAACGCCTTGAACTTGATTTCTCGGTTACAAAGAATATCGGGGTTAGGCGTGCGTCCAGCTTTGTATTCTGCAAGGAAATGTTCGAAAACATTGTCCCAATATTCGGCAGCAAAATTCGCCGTGTACAGCTTAATGCCTAGGGTGTCGCATACTGCTTGTGCGTCTGCGAGGTCTTCCTTGGCGGTGCAGTAGTCAGTGCCATCATCTTCCTCCCAGTTTTTCATAAACAAACCTTCCACTTGATAGCCTTGCTGGATCAGCAATAAAGCCGCAACGGAAGAATCAACACCGCCGGACATGCCGACAATTACACGGGTTTCTGAAGGAGTATGCATGGCAATCTAAGTGAGCTAATTAAAGAGAGCAATTCTAGCAGATTTACTGCTCTCAAGGGAGTACGGCAGGTCATCGCTTTAGTTTTTCAGTACATCTAAAGAAAAACGTGCGCCACTGAGATAGTCGTCAATACAGCGTAATACCATAGGGCTGCGCCAGAGCGCTTGTTGGGCGATAAACTCATCACGGGTTAGCCAGACAGGTGCAATAATACCGTCGTCGAGTGTGTAATTATCGCGTTGTTGCAACGCTTGACCAACAAAACATACACGTTGGTACGTGATGTTATTGCTGGGCGCAGTGTAGAGATAAATGCCCAGCAGATGAGAAATGTCAATATCCCAACCCGTTTCTTCTAAAGTTTCACGAATTGCTGCCTGAATTAGACTTTCGTCCATTTCTAAGTGGCCCGCAGGCTGGTTTAATACGATACGTTCTTCAGCGTGTTCTTTGACGAATAAAAAGCGACCGTCTTTTTCGATGACCGTGGCCACCGTGACGTGAGGTATGAAGCGTGGCATACGAGCCTCCTAATGTGTCGGTGTACGCTGCAATCGACTGTAGGCTGCATATCTATGTAAATTGTTCGAAAATACACGACATTGGACACAGATAAATCTGCAGCGAGTGCGTAATTTGACTACAGCAAGCAGTGAAGCGGTTGCTTAAAGAGTGTATAGTACGCGCTGAACAATGCGTGCTAAAGCGTTAAAAGCACTTGAGTGCGCTAAGCATGTGTGACTTTATTTGTAACACCGAGGTCATACTTGCCGATTAAGTTAGAATGATTGCTGTCAGGCCACACGCGTGACAGATTTTAAAGACCACGTAAATGACGGAGTCCAGCATGGGATACCAAAAGATCCAAGTGCCAGCCGGTGACAAAATCACCGTTAATGCAGATATGACTTTAACCGTACCAAACAATCCAATCATTCCTTACATTGAAGGTGATGGAATTGGTGCTGACATCAGCCCAGTAATGATCAAAGTGGTCGATGCTGCTGTAGAGAAAGCCTACGGCGGTAAGCGTAAGATTTCTTGGATGGAAGTTTTCGCTGGTGAAAAAGCAACTCAAGTCTACGATTCAGAAACCTGGTTGCCAGAAGAAACACTTAACGCAGTTCGCGACTACGTTGTATCTATTAAAGGTCCTTTGACCACGCCAGTTGGCGGTGGTATTCGTTCATTGAACGTTGCTCTGCGTCAACAATTAGACCTCTATGTGTGCTTGCGCCCAGTACGTTGGTTTAATGGTGTGCCAAGCCCAGTTAAGCGTCCACAAGATGTAGATATGGTGATCTTCCGTGAAAACTCAGAAGACATCTACGCGGGTATTGAGTGGCAAGCAGGCAGCCCAGAAGCAGAAAAAGTCATCAAGTTCTTCACTGAAGAAATGGGTGTTACCAAAATCCGCTTTACTGAAAACTGCGGTATTGGTATTAAACCAGTCTCTTTAGAAGGCACTAAGCGTTTAGCGCGTAAAGCACTGCAATATGTTGTCGATAACGATCGTGATTCACTGACTATCGTACACAAAGGCAACATCATGAAGTTCACCGAAGGTGCCTTCAAAGAA
Source organism: Pseudomonas sp. (assembly GCA_034006605.1). Classification (GTDB taxonomy): domain Bacteria; phylum Pseudomonadota; class Gammaproteobacteria; order Pseudomonadales; family Pseudomonadaceae; genus Denitrificimonas. Next base: position 56,534 of record JAVESM010000002.1, read on the forward strand.
TGGGCTTACGAAATTGCCCGTGATGAGTTCGGTGCTGAGTTGCTCGATGGCGGTCCTTGGATGCAGTTCAAGAACCCTAATACTGGCAAAAACATCATTGTTAAAGATGCAATTGCTGATGCCATGCTGCAGCAAATTTTGCTGCGCCCATCAGAGTACGATGTGATTGCAACACTGAACCTGAACGGTGATTACCTGTCTGATGCGCTCGCAGCAGAAGTCGGTGGTATTGGTATTGCGCCAGGCGCCAACTTGTCTGACAGTGTTGCAATGTTTGAAGCAACCCACGGTACTGCGCCTAAATATGCAGGTCAGGATAAAGTCAACCCAGGTTCATTAATCCTTTCTGCAGAAATGATGCTACGCCACATGGGCTGGTTAGAAGCCGCTGACTTAATCATCAACGGCATTAACGGTGCAATCTCTGCTAAGACTGTAACCTACGACTTTGAGCGCTTAATGGATGACGCTAAGTTGTTGTCTTGCTCTGAGTTTGGCGATGCAATGATTGCTCAAATGTAATCAGCGTTAACGCTTAAAAACGCCCCTTAATTGGGGCGTTTTTGTTTGTCTGAAACGAATCCGGTTACAATGCAGCAAAAATGAGGAGGGCGTTATGCCAGAGGATGAACAATCTTTATTTGCTCAGCAAATGAAAGGCGTGCGCCGTATTCATGTCGACCACGCCAATATAGGCAAAGCCAAGCCTGATCGTGTCGTGCAGCGGATCAATCGAGAAAATGCGCAGCAGACGATTACAACCATTACGGTTGATGGATTATCTGACCAGTTTGTGATTGATGTTGGCGCTGAAGAAATGCTGTACTGGGCTCGCGACGGTGTGCAAGACAGTCAATTGCGCCGTATGAAAGCAGGGCAGATAGCTTTTGAGGGCAGTTTAGACTTGCACGGGATGACTGTTGAAATTGCGCGACAAACGTTACGTGAGTTTATCGATGAAGCATTGCGTCTCGAAGTACGCTGTGTCCGTGTGACACATGGTAAAGCAGCGCGTCTTGATGGCAAAAAACCGATGCTAAAAAGCCACGTTAATACATGGCTGCGCCAGCATGCTAAAGTTCTCGGCTTTACTTCTTGCATAGCCAAACATGGCGGAGCCGGTGCATTATATGTACTGCTTAAGCGTCATATGTTAGATGGGCGGGATGAGTAAACAATCTGTTCGCCAGCGAGTGCACCGCAAAGCGTAATGAGCAGAGAACATACGAGGAAAGACCGTGAGTCAGTTAGGGTTAGCGACACTGCGTGATTATATCCGCTGGGCGATGAGCCAATTTAAACAAGCACATTTATTTTTTGAACCGGGTGGCGATAACCTTTTTGAAGAGGCCCGTACTTTAGTTCTGGGTAGCTTACATTTACCTTACGAATTGCATGATAAGTACTTAGATTGCAACCTGCATGTCGACGAGCATGCAGTCGTGCAAGATATTTTAAGAAAGCGTATTGAGCAACGAATCCCTGCCGCGTATTTGCTTGGTGAGGCGTGGTTTGTCGGCTTGCCTTTTAAAGTGGACTCGCGAGTAATGATTCCTCGTTCACCTTTAGCTGAGTTCATTCCACAGCGCTTTGCTCCTTGGCTGATGAAGTCACCGCTACGAATTTTAGACTTATGCACGGGTTCAGGCTGCATTGGCATTGCATGCGCGCTTGAGTTTCCTGATGCAGAAGTCATGTTGGTCGATGTCTCTGAGCAAGCTTTACAGGTGGCGGATGAAAATATCGCCCTGCACCAACTCGATCAGCGTGTTTACAGCCATCGCAGTGACATGTTTACTGAGTTGCGTGCGCAGCGTTTTGATTTGATTGTTTGCAACCCGCCTTACTTACAAGTAGAGGATTGGTCACAACTGCCACGCGAGTTTCAATATGAGCCACAAGAAAGCAGCCATGCAGGCTGTGATGGTCTTGAATTTATTCAAGAGGTCTTACAACAAGCGAGTAAGCATCTGACGGATAAAGGTTTGCTGGTGATTGAAGTGGGTGAGCACCAATCGCGCTTAACCGCACTGTACCCAGCAATTGATTTTATTTGCTTAGAACCCGCAGGTGCGCAGACGGCTGTCTTGGCTTTAACCGCTCAGCAATGCCAGACTTTGCATGATACGCGTTAACAAGTAAGGCTATATAAGCCTGTACTACGCAGGTTTATATGGCCTAGCGTGTGGCAATCCAGATCAATAGCGCCGCTTGAAAAACCGCAAATATAGCCAGCATGGAGATAGTAAAGCGCAGCGTGCTGTCTTCGCTTTTCAAACGATCAATGCGCTCATTAAGCTTCTTAATTTGTGCGCTTTGCTCATGTAAATTTTGATCGGCATTTTGTAACATGGTTGCACTATCCAAAGTATCAATCATGCAGACTTTGTTGTCATTCCAGTCGCTGTGCAGCTGGCTCACACGTCCGACCGAACAAACCGCTCGCATTTGCACGGCATCTTCATAGGTGACACTGAAGCCTTGTGCTTGCAAGGCATGATCGCGGCGCAAGCGAGCGGCGTCGTTTGCAGCATGCTTAATCAACAAGGCCTGACTGGCAACAGTGTAGTGATTCCAGCGTTTACGTGCCCATAAAACGGCCTGGGCCAGTAAAAAGCGACCTAAACCGCGGTTCGCCGGCTCGCAACGTAAAGGAAAGTCTGTATTTATTCGGATTTGCTGCTGCTTATGATCAGCCCACACGTCCAGTGTGTTGACTTCTTTATGGGTGTTTTGCCCTGGCAAGCTCACCACTAAACGTAGAAAGCTTTCTGTCTCGCTGTGCCGCTCAACGCGACCTAGGCTGACAAAGCGTAAAGGCCTTAAGCCTGTTTCACGGTCTGCCGGTAAAGCGTTAAGACGCATCAGCTGGAAATGTTCAGAGCCTAACGCCTGCCAAGGATGCTCAGCTTTAACGCTCGCATCAGTGACTGTTTCTGGCGTATCAAGAGCAGTTGCTGAAGGGGTCATGTCAAATCACTTTCTAAATACGTGTAATGCCAAGACTATCGGCAGGTAAAGAATCTTCTATAGGGTAGCTATCGGCCACTGCATAACGATGCTAGGTGCCAGAACGGGCTAGGTACAGGTATACTGCACAATTATTTTTCAAGAATTCGGAGCAGTGTGTATGTCCGGCAATACCTTTGGCAAGCTTTTTACCGTTACCACCGCTGGAGAAAGCCACGGCCCCGCTTTGGTTGCCATAGTTGATGGCTGTCCGCCAGGCCTGCCGCTTTGCGCTGATGACTTGCAAAATGACTTAGATCGCCGCAAACCGGGCACCAGCCGCCATACCACGCAGCGCCAAGAGCCCGATCAAGTTGAGATTCTCTCTGGCGTGTTTGAAGGCCTCACTACGGGTTGCCCAATTGGCCTGTTAATTCGTAATACCGATCAGAAATCTAAAGACTACTCAGCGATTAAGGATATTTTCCGTCCGTCCCATGCTGATTACAGTTATCACCATAAATACGGTCTGCGTGACTACCGTGGTGGCGGCCGCAGTTCTGCACGGGAAACCGCGATGCGTGTGGCGGCGGGTGCGATTGCTAAAAAATACCTTGCCACGCAAGGCATTGTGGTTCGTGGCTATATGAGTCAGCTGGGTCCGATCGACATTCCATTTAAAAGCTGGGATGCGGTATATGACAATGCGTTTTTCAGTCCAGATCCAAGTAAAGTCGCCGAACTGGAGGTCTATATGGATCAACTGCGTCGCGATCAAGACTCGGTTGGTGCGAAGATCACGGTGGTTGCCGAGGGCGTGATGCCAGGTTTAGGCGAACCCGTATTTGATCGCCTGGATGCGGATCTGGCTCATGCCTTAATGAGTATTAACGCGGTGAAAGGTGTTGAGATGGGTGCAGGCTTTGCCTGTGTGGCTCAGCGCGGCACAGAGCACCGTGATGAGTTGACGCCAGAAGGCTTTACCTCGAATCATGCGGGCGGGGTGCTGGGTGGCATTTCTTCAGGGCAACCGATCATTGCCCATTTGGCTCTGAAACCCACTTCAAGTATTACCACGCCAGGGCGCTCGATTGATATAGAAGGTCGCCCCGTCGAGATGATCACTAAAGGTCGGCATGACCCATGTGTAGGTATTCGTGCCACCCCTATTGCTGAAGCCATGATGGCCATCGTACTCATGGATCATTTACTGCGTCATCGTGGACAAAATGCTGATGTACAGGTCAGTACGCCAGTCCTTGCACAGCTTTAAAAAGAGCATTGATATCAACATGGCTGCGCGCAATGCAGCCATATGTTGAGGCAGCCTGAGCCATGAGTACACGATTGCCGTATTGGCGCTTATCCGGCTTTTATTTTTTCTATTTTGCTTTGCTCGGTGCCACTGCGCCTTTTCTTGCACTGTACTTTGATTATCTAGGTTTTTCTGCCGCACGTATTGGTGAATTGATTGCCATTCCGATGCTGATGCGTTGCATTGCACCCAATCTATGGGCTTGGTTGGCTGACCGTAGCCAACAACGTTTAGCCATTGTACGCTTTGGCGCGATCTGCACCCTGCTGTCCTTTACTTTAATTTTTTTGGGGAAGAGTTTTGCTTGGCTGGCTTTGATTATGGTTTTGCATGCGTTTTTCTGGCATGCCATTCTTGCTCAGTTTGAAGTAATTACATTAGCTCACCTTGGCCGTGACAGTGAGCGCTATAGCCAGCTCAGGCTCTGGGGCTCAGTTGGTTTTATGCTAGTGGTTATTGGTTTTGGTTATCTATTTGATCAAGTGGGCTTGGCTTATTACCCATGGGCTATTTTAGCGGTAATGAGTGGTATTGTTTTGAGTAGCTTCTGGGTTCCAAAACAGCCGGATCAACTAGAAACACCCGCGTCGTTAGAAGATATAACCAGCAAGCCAGTGCGAACCACATCGATCAAAGCAATTGTGTTCTTCTTAATCGGTGTTGCTTTAATGCAACTCTCGCATGGTCCGTATTACACCTTTTTAACCTTGCATTTGATTGATTTAAATTATTCACGCGCCATGATTGGTTGGCTATGGGCATTGGGTGTACTGGCGGAAATTGGCTTATTTGTCATAATGCCTTGGCTGTTGCGACGTGTACGCTTAAAGCAGCTGATCGTAATCAGCTTATTATTAGCTGCGTTGCGTTGGTGGTTGCTCGGCTTTTATGCGGACTCACTTCAAGTATTGCTGTTTGTGCAGTTGTTGCATGCGGCTACGTTTGGCAGCTTCCATGTTGCGGCGATTCATTTTGTACAACGCTATTTCCCTGTTGATAAACAAGGTCAAGGGCAGGGCTTATATGTTTCATTTTGCGGCGTGGGCGGTGCGTTAGGCGCGTTATATGCGGGGTACACATGGCAAACTCTGGGCTCAGAGGTGACTTTTGCTCTGGCCAGTATCGTTGCTTTATTTGCTGCGCTGTTGGTGCTATTTGGTCTTGCGAGCATCGATAAACCTCAATCAGAGTTGAAAAAGGACAGTACGAATGGTATTCACTCGTGAGCAGCTTGCTGAACAGATTATTCAAGCTGGAACGTTTTTATATGCGCGCGGCTGGTCTCCAGCGACCAGTAGTAATTACTCGGCACGCCTCTCTAATAAGCACGTATTGTTAACTGTTTCAGGCAAACACAAAGGCCAACTTGGCCACGATGATATTCTCGCCACTGACATGCAAGCGCAGAGTCTTGAGCCCAATAAGAAACCGTCAGCAGAAGCATTGTTACATACTCAACTGTACAACTGGCAAAGCAATATTCAAGCGGTACTGCATACCCACTCAGTCAATGCCACCGTGTTATCCCGTATTGAGCCGAGCGGGCAGATTGAGTTCAAAGACTACGAGTTACAAAAAGCTTTTTCTGGGATTAGCAGCCATAAGCAGCCCTTGCTGGTGCCTATCTTTGATAATGAGCAAGATATGCCGCGTTTGGCTGCACAGGTGCAACAGTGGCTGAATGCCTACCCAGACTGTAAAGGCTATCTCATTCGCGGACATGGTTTATATACCTGGGGCCCATCGATGCAGGATGCTTTACGGCAGATTGAAGCCTTTGAGTTTTTATTAGAGTGTGAATTAAAAGTGCGTGCGTGTATGGCGCAAGGGTCATTCACACTGAACCCATCTATTTAATGTTTACAGAGAGTGATGAACTATGAGTCAACTGTTCGTTTACCACACCGGTCAGCCTAAGCAAGCGCTTAAGGTATTGAATCATTTAGAAGACATCAGCAGCACTTTAGCTCAGGTGGGCGTACGCTTTGAGCATTGGCAGACGAACCCATCGCTGTGTGCAACATCGACCTCTGCCGAGGTGCTGGCGGCCTATGCCGATGATATTGCGCGCTTAAAACAACAAGGTGGCTATGTGGCCGTGGATGTCATAAGCATAGACGAAAAGCATCCACAAAAAGATCAGTTGCGCGCCAAGTTTCTCGATGAGCATACGCACAGTGAAGATGAAGTGCGTTTCTTTGTAGCGGGCCGGGGGTTATTTAATTTGCATATAGACCAGCACATATACGCTGTTCTTTGTGAGAAAGGGGCATTGATCTCTGTCCCTGCTGGCAGTAAGCATTGGTTTGATATGGGCGAACACCCTCGTTTTATTGCTCTGCGCTTATTTAATAACCCTGAGGGTTGGGTCGCACAGTTTACCGATGATCAAATTGCTAAGCAGTACCCAACGTTGGATGACTTGTTATGAGTGTCAAAGCTATTTTGACCGATATTGAAGGCACCACCAGCTCGATTGCTTTTGTTTTTGAGGTGTTATTTCCCTACGCCAAACGCCACTTGCCTGACTACCTGCGTCACTGTGCAGAGCAAAATTTGCACTCAGCGCTATTGCAAGCGGTGCGTGATGAAGCACAAGAGCCTCAGGCCGATGTTGAGCGGGTGATTGCGATTTTAATCCAATGGATCGATCAAGATGTAAAGGCTCCTTCACTTAAAGCCTGGCAGGGCTTGGTGTGGCAGCAAGGCTATGCCAGTGGTGAAATTAAAGGCCATGTTTACCCGGATGCAGTCAACGCTTTACACGCATGGCAAGAGCAAGGCTACCTGCTGTATGTGTATTCGTCCGGTTCAGTCCAAGCACAAAAGCTGATTTTTGGTTATTCAGTCGCTGGTGATTTAACACCTTTATTTTCAGGCTACTTTGATACCACCGTTGGTCATAAGCGTGAGCCAGCCTCTTATGCGCGCATTGTTCAAGCGATTGATTTACCCGCAGAGCAAATTTTATTTCTATCTGACATTGTCGAAGAGCTCGATGCTGCGCAAATCAGTGGTCTGCGTACCTGTGGTTTAGCCCGCGCACAAGGTGTTTTGACAGGACATACAGCCGTCGACAGTTTTGCACAGATTAATCCTGGCGCTTTTTAACCGCCATCTCAGAGTGGAGCACCAGGTTGTAACTTTATTGATGATAATTAACCTGACTGCTTTACTAGGTCTTTATTCGAAGGGGCTAACTAGCGTACACTGCATCTATGATTGCGAGGAGTTACCATGAGCACGATTAACATTACAGAAGCAGCACAAGCCTATTTGGGCGACTTATTGAAAGGTCAAGATGTCCCAGGCATCGGTATTCGTGTGTTTATCACTCAGCCGGGCACAACCTATGCAGAAACGTGTATTGCCTATTGCAAACCCGAAGAGCAAAAAGCTGAAGATACACCCTTGGTGTTATCTCACTTTACCGCTTGGATTGATGCATTGAGTGAACCTTACCTTGAGGATGCGGTGGTTGATTATGCCACTGATCGTATGGGAGGGCAGCTCACCATTAAAGCGCCAAATGCCAAAGTGCCGCAGGTGAGCGAGGACAGTCCGTTATCTGAAAGGGTTAATTACTACCTGCAAACAGAAATTAATCCAGGCCTTGCCAGTCACGGTGGTGAAGTCAGCCTGATCGATATTGATAACGGCGTGTTGATTTTGAAATTTGGCGGTGGTTGTCAAGGTTGTGGTCAAGCTGACTATACGTTGAAAGAAGGTATTGAAAAGACCTTAATGGCGCGTATTCCTGAGGTCAAAGGTGTGCGTGATGTAACCGACCATAGCAACACAGAAAACGCATATTATTAATTGAGAAGCTGAGCAGGGGACTTTGGTCAAATAGATCAAGTGTGTTGCAAGGTTTAAAATAACCCGTGTAAAACAAGCTTGAACATTATCCGGTTAAAGCTTTGAAGCGCATATAAACGCGCTGGCTGCTAAGTAAGTTGATCCTCACTTAACCAGTTTATTTCTCTTATCTGTCTTGATTCTTTATACATCAAGACCTTAAAAAAACCGCTAACAGTCACAAGCTGTTAGCGGTTTTTTTTGCGTTAAAAGGCTACCCTCTGCACATTCTTTTGTGAATTCATAAGTTGCCCCTATTCAAAGCAAGATAAGCATGCTAAAACCTGCTAGCTGCTTGATAAAAAAGGGAAAATAATGAACAAATCCGAATTAATCGAGCGTATTGTTGATCAACAAGAACAACTGTCAGTGCGTGATGTTGAGTTGGCAGTAAAAACTATGTTGGAACATATGACGCAAGTATTGTCTTCTGGAGAGCGGATTGAAATTCGCGGTTTTGGGAGTTTTTCATTGCACTACCGAGCGCCTCGATTAGGCCGCAATCCTAAGACGGGAGAGGCTGTTGAGCTTGAAGGTAAATATGTGCCCCATTTCAAGCCTGGTAAAGAATTACGCGACCGAGTCAATGATTAGCCATTTGTCAAATTGTTGTCTGGGCGAATGCAGAGGGTATTATGCAAAGTTTTAAACGCTTATTAGTATTGATTATTGCCATTGGGCTAGCCGCAGCGGTGGTGTTTTTCACTTTAGAAAACCGTACTGAAGTGCATCTGTTATTTTTTGGCTGGCAGTCTCCAGACTTACCAATGGCTCTGTATGTCATGGGTACTTTTGTTCTAGGTTTGATTATTGGCCCGTTAGTGTCTTGGTGGCCACAGCAGCGCATGCGTATGCGTTATAACAAACAAGTTAAGCAACTGCGCGCCTGTGAGCAGAAAATTCAAGCTCTGCAAGAGGCCGCAGCAGCACAACCCGAGTCAGAATCACTGGCGCCTGAGCCGACAAAGCCAACTTAACAACCTAGCCAAGCAACGCTAAGCAGAAAACCCGCTTAGCGTTGTCAATAATCAAGTAGGGCTGGAGCGGCCAGTCATTTCTCGCGCCATTTCCGTTGCGTAGCTGTCAGTCATACCGCCAATAAAATCGATGATGCGCATAAAGGATTTGTATAGCGACCAACCTGGCTGGGGCGCAGCATGTCCAAGCAAATCAAAGATACGCCGATTTTTAAAGGATAGCGTCCCGTGATTATGCTGCTCAAGTGCGGCACCACAAAAAGCATTCAACAAAATTTCTAATGTTGTATAAGCACCAATTTCGTGAAGTGTTTTGCGCTTGTCGTTGAATATTTTGTCCCGCGCTAGAGCCTTGGCATTCAGCACGCAAGTCTTCGCAGGGCCATGCATATGCTCAACCAAATCGCCTTGTAAAGTGCCGGCCATGAGAGCAGGTTGTTGTTCAACAAAGGCACGTGCGGCAGCATTAGTTAAGTGTTCAATGGCCTTACCACGCAAGATTGCTAACTTTCTACGACGAGAGTCGTTAGGCCCAAGTAGGCGGTAGGTTTCCGGTAAATCATCACCAACCAAACTGAGCAGTAGTGCTTCAACCTCTGCATAGTCAAGTAAATCCATTTCCACGCCATCTTCTAAATCAATTAAGCCATAGCAAATGTCATCAGCTGCTTCGACTAAGTAGACCAATGGGTGGCGTGCCCAATGCTCATCATCGAGTTTTGGCACCCCTAGTTTTTCAGCAATTTGCTCTAGCAGTGGTAATTCATTTTGATAACTACCAAACTTATGTTTTTTATAGCCTTGAGCATTGGCGTGCTTGGAGCTCCACGGGTATTTAGAAAACGCACCAAGCGTGGCATAGGTCAGGCGCATACCGCCATCAAATTGATGATATTCAAGCTGTGTCAGTATGCGAAAACCTTGTGCATTACCCTCAAAATTCAAGAAGTCAGCGCGCTGCGCTGCGCTCATCTCATCCAGCCAGCCATTAGCAGCGGCTTGCTGAAACCAGTGACGAATAGCATCTTCACCCGAATGGCCAAAAGGCGGATTGCCAATATCATGGGCTAAACAAGCTGACTGCACAATCATGCCGAGATCACTCGGTTCACACCATTGCGGTAGAGCAGGGCGAAGCATTTCCGCCACGCGCATACCTAGAGAACGACCCACGCAGCTGACTTCTAATGAATGGGTCAGACGAGTATGAATATGATCGTTGCTCGACACCGGGTGTACTTGAGTTTTACGGCCTAAACGGCGAAATGCACCTGAAAAAATAATACGATCGTGGTCTTTATGAAAAGGACTTCGCCCAAGCTCTTCAGTGCTATGTGAAGTTTTACCTAATCGTTCACGATTTAATAACTGATGCCAATCCACTGAACACCCTCAACCTGTTAGTTCAAAAGACACACTAAGAAAAAGCCAGTGTATTTATTTTAGATTATCAGCTTGTGAGGGGCTTGTATCTGCTTCTGCCATTGGCGTGACCATAAACAAAGGTAGCAGGCTGGCAGCAATACGCACTATAGGCAGTAAGCGACTGACTGAGCGGCGATTACGGGTGATAAAGAAGCTGGCGAGTGTGACGCCAGCAACGATTAACAACGGAGTTGAGCCTTGAGTTAGACGTTGCTTGTAATCACGAAGCTTTTGCACCGGCTCAAGCAAGACTAAACTTTCATGACAAATTTTTTGTCGATTTAATTCAAGACGCATTCGGATCAGCTGTTTACGTAAGGCAACAGGATCATCTTTATGCTGTTGTATGCTCATGGTAAGAGTCGCTCTTTAGTGTTCTTAAGCTCTTGCAGAGTAGCGCTAAAGGGCGCCTGTGCTGTGCGCTGTACAGACTTCATCCGCCAAATACATAACACGCCAGCCATCGCATAAAAAGCGGCCATCGCAATCAATAACCGGTGTTCATAGTTTTGCCAGAGCAATACAATTAATAAGCCATTGAGCAACAAAAACAACATAAAACCACAGGCAGCAGTCACTCCCAACCAAATCAATTGCTGGGTGCTGTGATGTTTTTGTTCTTGCAACTCAAGAGCAAATAGCTCGGCATGATCGCTGATTAAACCCAGTGTCGCAGCGCCTAAGCGCCGCGAGGTGTCTGAGAGGCTTTGATCTGTCATATTTAACGCCTAGACACTAACAAGCCCAGTAAAAAACCAACCCCGGCACCAATTGCCAAAGATTGCAGAGGGTGCTCGCGCACATACTCTTCACCATCACTGAGAGCTTCTTTGCCGCGTTCAAGTAATGCTTGCTCGGTTGTGCCTAATGCTTGACGGGCGCGTTGCAGGCTCGTGTTGATCTGCCCGCGCAACTCTTCTGCTTTATCGCCCGTTAGCTCAACAGAGTGCTGCAGTAATTGTTCAGTATCAGACACTAACGCTTTAAATTCTGCCAGTAGTTGTTCATTGCCTGCTGATGTTGGTTTTTTAGCCATGACTGATATTCTCCATAGATAAACGAAATAATTGCCTTATTTAGAGTTCATGTAACGGCAAGTGGTTCAACCCCAGCATACGCTATTTTATAAAAAATAAACCCGCCTTGTGAGCGGGTTTATTTAATACAGCGTATTCAAATTACAGCAATGGAATGGTATAGCTGACAATTAGACGGTTTTCATCCATTTGTCCAGAAAGATCTGAACGTACTGTCGAGTTACGCCATTTAACACCTAGATTTTTCAGGGCGCCGTCTTGGAAGACATAACTAATATCGGTGTCACGTTCCCACTCATTGCCACGTGATTTATTTGCACCCATATAGATATTGCTACCATTAACATAGCGGGTCATCAGGTTTAAACCTGGGATGCCAAGGCCTGCAAAGTTATAGTCGTAACGCGCTTGCCATGATTTCTCATCAGTAGCAGCGAAGTCACGAATTTGCACATAGTTCACTAAGTGTGGATCGCTTAACAACAAGTAAGCATAGCCCGTGTCGCCGGACATCTTCTGATAGCCTAGACCAAAACTGTTATAGCCAAGTTTATAAGTCAACATGCCAGAAATAGCGTTGTTATCAATGCCGCTATTGCCATCTTCTGAAGTTTTTGCATAGCGTAAATCAGCACGTAGCGACTGACCTTCAGCGATTGGCAAGGTATACACACCGTTTACAATATGCTGCTTGTAGACATCTGCAAGCTGACCGTAGTGGTAACCGGTGGTCAGTTGATCATTCCAGTTATAAGAACCACTGAAGAAGTTGAATTTATTGCTGACGTTTGGGTTGCTTTTTGTATATTCAGATGTATCACGTTTACCGTTGTGCAGGCTGATCGCCATGGCTTCATTGTTAGTTGAGTTGCGTTGATTATCACGCTCCAACTGACCCGCATTAAGGGTTAAATTGTTTACATCAAGACTGGTTAACTGCACACCTTGGAATGTTTGTGGCAGTAAGCGTGCATCACCAGAAGAAACCACTGGCAATTTTGGCATCAATGTACCCGCACGCAGTGTGGTTTCAGAGATGCGGAATTTGGCTGCAGCACCGAGCTCGCCATAGCTGCTTGGCACATCACCTTTGTTATCTTTTGGCAATAACAAACCTGTACCCGAAGTGCCACCACCCGAGTCAAGTTTAAAGCCGGTAAAACCATAAGCGTCCACACCTACGCCAACAGTGCCTTCAGTAAAGCCTGACTCATACTTAAGTAAGAAACCTTGCGCCCACTCTTCTGCTTTTGATTGCGAGGTGCTTGGCGCATCACGAAAATCGCGATTCATGTAGAAGTTGCGCAGCTCTAAGCTGGCTTTGCTGTCTTCAATAAAAGCTGCTTGAGCTACAAGGGGAAGGCTCATAGCCATGGCTAAAGTGCCTAAGCTGATGGAGCGTGCTAACGGATTAAATTTCATTATTGTAGTTCTCCGAGATGCGGACGAGATCGATCTAAATTATTAGTGTTGTGACAGGCGAACTAGACCATGTATATGACTGCAGGGTCATTTAGACATTGGTCGATAAAACACCAATCATTAAAGTATCTTGCATAACAAGGCTATAACACTTTCATAACAAACTAAACGGCATCATTTGTCGCACAGTAATGGCACACTATGCCAAATTTGCTTAGGAACTTAGCATGCGGGGATCACATAAGTTGCAGCCTGGTTTTATTATTGCGCACAGTAATCATTTAGAGCAGTTACGCGATTTAATCGTGCAATGGACAAAAGCCAATCCTTTGCACGCATTAGAAAATGAAAATATTCTGGTTCAAAGTAATGGGATTGCTCAGTGGCTTAAGCTGGCATTAGCAGCAGATGATGGTTGTGGTATTGCTGCCGGTTTAGAGGTGAGCTTGCCGGCACGTTTTTTATGGCAAACCTACCGTAAGGTGCTGGGTTCTGAAAGCATTGCGCAAAGCTCGCCTTTTGATAAAGATCCATTGACTTGGAGGCTAATGCGTTTGCTCCCGCGTGTTATTGAGCAGCCTGTCTTCGCACCTTTGCAACGCTTTCTAAGTGATGATGCTGACTTGCGCAAAAGCTACCAACTCGCAGAAAGGCTGGCCGATTTATTCGATCAATATCAAGTCTATCGTTCAGATTGGCTGGCCGATTGGGCGACCGGTGTTGATCAATTGCGTCAACTGGATGGGCAGCCGGCGATCAGTGCAGAAAAAGCCGAAGGCCGTACTCAAACCATTGCTTGGCAAGCAGCGTTATGGCGCCTCTTGATTACCGATATTGGCGAAGAGGTCGTGCATAGCAGTCGTGCGGCAGTGCATCCACGCTTTATTGCGGCACTGAAAGACTTACAACAAGCACCGGCCGGTTTGCCATCACGCATTATTGTCTTTGGTATTTCGTCACTGCCTGCACAAATGGTAGAAGCCTTAGCGGCGATCAGTCGTTTTAGCCAAGTGTTGCTCTGCGTACACAATCCTTGCCAGTATCATTGGGCGGATATTGTTGAAGACAAACAATTGTTACGTCATGAATACCGACGGCAAAGTCGCAAGGCTGGCTTTCCAGAAGTTTTATCCATTGAGCAATTACATCAGTTTGCGCACCCCTTGTTAGCCGCATGGGGCAAACAGGGACGTGATTACATCAGCTTACTGGATCAGTACGATGAGCTGGATAGCTACCAAGCTCAGTTTAAGAGTCAAGGGCAGCGTGTTGATATTTTTGAAGAGGGGCAAACAGAAACCCTTTTACAGCAGCTGCACAATGATATTTTACATTTGCGCGCGCTCTCGGAAACGCAAGCAACATGGCCCGAGCTTGATCCGCATGATCAGTCATTACGTTTTCATATTGCCCACAGTGCCCAGCGTGAAGTTGAAATCCTGCATGATCAATTGCTCGCGCATTTTAATGCCGACCCCAGTTTAAAACCGCGTGACATCATTGTCATGGTACCCAATATTGATAGCTACACGGCCTCTATTCAGGCCGTTTTTGGTCAATATGCGCGGGATGATTTGCGTTATATTCCTTTTACCTTAGCCGACCAAGCTCAGCGCAGTAGCGAACCTCTACTGATAGCACTTGAGCATCTACTTAAGCTCCCTGAGTCGCGATTGGCTGTCACCGACATTATGAGCCTTTTGGATGTGCCGGCGCTGCGCGCACGCTTTGCTATTGAGGCGACTCATTTACCTGTGTTGCAGCGATGGTTAACTGGGGCGGGGGTGCGCTGGGGCTTGAGTGCTGAGCATCGTGAGAATTTCTCTGTGCCTCGAGGATTGTCGCAAAACACTTGGAATTTTGGCCTACAACGTATGTTGCTCGGTTACGCAATGGGCGATAGCGATGCCTTTGCGGGTATTCAACCTTACGATGAAGTGGGCGGGATGGATGCGGCCTTAATCGGCCCCTTTATGCAGTTTCTCGATGCTCTGCAAGCGTTGCATCAACAGTTGTCGACACCGCATAGCTATGTCGGTTGGCGTGAGGTGTTCTTTGGCTTACTTGAGCAATTTTTCTTAATTGAAGACGATGCACAATACCTGCTCATACAGCGGCTACGTGATGGCTGCGAACAATGGTATACGCTCTGTGAGCAAGCAGAACTCACGCAGCAATTGCCGTTAACTGTGGCGCGTGAGGCCTGGCTCAGTTATATCGAAGAGGATCATCTCAGCCAACGTTTTTTAGCGGGCTCAGTCAATGTGTGTACGCTGATGCCGATGCGGGCCATTCCGTTTCGCATGGTCTGTTTATTGGGCATGAATGATGGTGATTATCCTCGGGTACAAGCGCCTTTAGACTTTGATTTAATGGGCAATGATTATCGTCCGGGCGATCGCTCACGTCGTGAAGACGATCGCTACTTATTATTAGAGGCGTTATTGTCTGCACGGGAAAAACTTTACGTCAGTTGGGTGGGACGCAGTGTGCGCGATAATAGCGAGCGTCCACCGTCCGTATTGATTGCCCAACTTCGCGACCATCTCAATAGCGGTTGGCGAATGCCTAATGAGCGCTCTTTGTTAGATGCGTTGACCACCGTGCACCCGCTGCAGCCTTTTAGTCAGCATTATTTTTCGACTGACCAAGGGCACGTTTCTAATCTTTTTACTTACGCGCATGAGTGGGCGGCATTGCACCAACCTGCGCTGGTAGATCCGCAGACGGATCTAACGGCCTTTATTCCCACTAGCAGCATTACGCCCGAAATGCTCAAGCGCTTTTTAGCTCAACCTGTGCAGTACTTTTTTAACCAGCGACTCAATGTGTATTTTGATCAAGTAGCGCTTGAAGTGTTTGAAGACGAACCCTTTGCTCTTGATGGCCTGCAACGATTTAATTTGCAGAAAGAGCTATTAATAGCCGGTCAGCAGGCCGGTAGTCAGACTGATTTCGCTGAGCTACTCCAGCAGCACAGCGAAAAATTGCAGCGCACTGGTGCGCTGCCCATGTGTGCATTTGGTGAGCAGGTACGTGCTGAGCTGATTGAGCCATTACAGGCACAATTAGAGGATTACCGTGCGCATTGCCAAGCATGGCCGC
The DNA here is from genome assembly GCA_034006605.1 of Pseudomonas sp. Classification (GTDB taxonomy): domain Bacteria; phylum Pseudomonadota; class Gammaproteobacteria; order Pseudomonadales; family Pseudomonadaceae; genus Denitrificimonas. The sequence goes on from JAVESM010000002.1 coordinate 72,622, forward strand.
AAGAAGAGAAACCACGTGTGGTGGATATTAGTACTGGGCTGGTGCACTTAGAGGGTTGGTTGAGCGGACTGCGTCGACCTGCTGAACATGATAGGCAAACCAACGAATACGCAAGAATTGAGTTGCTTCCCGGCAAAATACACAGCGGTAAAGATCGACGCTGGCATCGTTTATTAGAACCCTGGGTTCAGCATGTCCTGATCAATGCAATGGGTACACAAACCCAGACGTTAGTGATTGCACAGGAAAGCAGTATTGCGTTTGCCAGTCTATCGGCTGTAGATGCCATACAAATCAGTCAGACGTGGCTTGACGCATGGCAACAGGGGTTAAATGCGCCGCTACCGGTGGGGTTAAAAACCGCCATGGGTTTTTTGAAGAATCAGTCGGATGATAAAGCTAAAGCCATTTACGAGGGGGCTTACAACAGCAGCGGCGAGGTGCAAAACAACGCTGCTTTAGCTCGGCAATTTCCAACCTATGCCGACTTACAAGCCGACGGCGCTTTTAGTCATTGGGCTGAAGCACTCTACGGTTCATTATTTAATGCAAAAATTACCAGTTTAACGCGCCAAGGAGAGGAGCAGTCATGAGTTCTTTTGTGGACAATCCGCCGCTGGCTTTAACCTTTCCCTTACATGGCAGCCGTTTAATTGAAGCCAGCGCCGGCACCGGAAAAACCTATACGATTGCCGCCTTATATGTGCGTTTGATTTTGCAGCATGGCGAACACAAGGGTTTAGCGTTTAATCGCCCATTGTTACCGCCAGAAATTTTAGTAGTGACCTTTACGGATGCAGCAACACAAGAACTGCGTGATCGAATTCGCGCTAAGCTGGTTGAAAGTGCACAGGTGTTTCGTAATGAAATCGCCGAGCCTGACTCGTTGCTGCGCACACTGCGTGATGAGTACCCGCCAGAGCAATGGGCATCTTGTGCGCAACGTTTGGATCAAGCGGCGCAGTGGATGGATGAAGCGGCTGTTTCCACCATTCATGCGTGGTGTCAGCGCATGTTACGTGAGCATGCTTTTGATAGTGGCAGTTTGTTTACGCAAACGTTAGAAACCGACCACAGTGACTTATTAGCCTTAGTGGTGAAAGATTACTGGCGTCAGCACTGCTATCCCTTGCACGGCGATAATGTTCTGTGGACCTTGCAGCATTGGCAACAGCCCGCGACCTTGCAAAGCAAAATCCAACCCTTGCTGCATGCGCAAAGCACAGCACCCAGTCATATTGATCCAAAGCAAACACTCGCACAGCTGCTAGACAGTGGCCAGGCCGCCCAACAACAAACGCTAGATGCATTGAAAGCACCTTGGCCGATTTGGACGCAAGAACTGCGCGATATGCTTGATCAGGCGGTGGCGGAAAAAGCCGTTAACGGCAGCAAGATTCAAGCGCGTTATTATAATTCTTGGCTGGAAAAAATTAATCTATGGGCGGCTGTCGAGACACAACTGAAGCTGGACATAGGCACAGGCTTTACGCGTCTGACGCCTGATGGCTTGTATGAAGTATGGAAAGATAGCAGCGCTGCACCTGAGCACCCGGCACTGACGGCCATGCAAAACCTACCTAAACAGCTGGATACGCTGACCTATGCGCTAGACGAGGCCGCCTTATGGCATGCTGCGCAATGGATTAAACACCGCTTTAGTTTAGAAAAGCAGCAGCGTGCCGAAATGGGCTTCGATGACATGCTTACGCGTCTTGATCAAGCGCTGCAAGGGCCCAGTGGTCAGCGTTTGGCAGAAATTATTCGCTTACAGTTTCCGGTGGCGATGATTGATGAGTTTCAAGATACCGACCCTTTGCAATACCGTATTTTTGACAGTATTTATACGATTCACAAGAACCGTAATGACTGCGGACTGTTCTTAATTGGCGATCCCAAACAAGCCATCTACAGCTTTCGTGGTGCAGATATTCATACCTATTTGTATGCCCGTCACGCCACAGCGGGGCGACACTACAATCTTGGCACCAACTTTCGCTCCAGTACGGCCATGGTCGAAGCGGTCAATCAGTTGTTTAACTTAGCTGAAAAACGCCCGCACAGCCGTGGCGCCTTTTTATTTAAGCAGCAAGCAAACAATGACTTACCCTTTTTGCCTGTGCATGCGCAAGGCCGTAAAGAACAGTGGTGGGTGGAAAATCAAGCGCCGGCCGCACTTAATGCTTGGTTAGTCGCGTCCGATGAACCGATTTCCCGTCAGCAATACATCGAGACAATGGCTGACAGCAGTGCAACAGAAATTGTGCGTCTGCTCAATCTTGGGCAGCAGCAAAAAGCCGGTTTTAAAGGTGCACAAGGGGAATTGCAAGCACTGCAGCCCAATGATATCGCCGTATTGGTGCGTGATTTCACAGAGGCGCAAGCCATTCGCAAACACCTCGCTCAACGCAATGTGCGTAGCGTTTATTTATCCGATAAAGACTCAATCTTTGACAGCCAAGAAGCGCGTGATGTGTTGAGCTGGTTGCTGGCCTGTTTATCTGCAGATAATGCCCGCATATTAAAAGCCGCTTTAGCCAGCAGTACGTTTGCTTTACCACTTAACGAGCTTGAGCGTATCAACCAAGATGAACTGCTCTGGGAACGTTATGTTTTGCAATTTAAAGCGTATTTGCAACGTTGGCATAAGCAAGGTGTACTGCCGATGCTGCGACAAATCATGCATGACTTTGCGTTGCCGCAGCGTTTAGTACATCGTCCGGACGGTGAAAGAGCACTGACCAATCTGTTGCATTTGGCTGAATTGTTACAACATGCAGCGCGCGAAGTGGATGGCGAGTTTGCCCTGATTCGCTACTTGCAAAGCGCTTGCGCAGGTCAAGCGGACAGCGCTCAAGAGCAGGTCTTACGGTTAGAGAGTGATGAGTCATTGGTGCGAGTGGTCACCATTCATAAGTCTAAGGGTTTAGAGTACCCTTTAGTGTTCTTGCCTTTTATCTGTAGCTTTCGCGCGCAAGACGGCAAAAAGCCTTTTATTCTTCAGCAAGAACACCTACGTGAACTGATTTTGCATGCGAATCCAGAGCATTTGGAACAAGCAGAAAATGAGCGTTTGGGTGAAGATTTACGTCTATTGTATGTTGCTCTGACACGGGCTCGTCACGCATGTTGGATTGGTTTGGCCGACTTAAAAAAAGGGCAGGGCAAAACTTCTATTCTTCATCAGAGTGCGATGGGGTATTTACTCAATAACGCCCAGCCACTGACCAGTAGTTCAGCGTTGAGCAGTTGGTTTGCGGAATATAACACAGCAATACAAGAATCAAAGACCGTAGGGATTGCTACACCTATCAGCCATATCTGCACCGCACCATCGGCTAATGCAGACTGTGCGAGCAGCTTGGATGCACCGTTTAGCGCACGTTGGCGAATCGCCCAGCGGCGCACTCGAGAGCATTGGTGGATTGCCTCATACAGTGCGTTGCGCTTAAGCGCAAAGCAACCTGAAAGTGAACACGCGGTGACTGAGCGCGTAGAAGACTTAGCACCTCAAAGCCCTTTTGCACAAAACATCAGTGATGATGAACATTATGAAGCCAGTAATATGGCCCCGTTGAGTCAGGCCACTGAGAATGAACAAGCCTGTCTGCACAGTTTTCCACGTGGCGCCAAACCCGGTACATTTTTGCATGGTCTCCTCGAATGGGCCGCCGAGCAAGGTTTTGCCGCAGTACTTGAACAACCAGAAAAAGCCCTGCAAATGATTCAGGTGCGTTGTGCGTCTTATGGTTTTGAAGCCTATAGCTCATTGCTCTGGCCATGGTTAAGTGATTATCTGCAGCGTGCTTTTCATGTAGGCGGCAAGCAGCCATTGCGCTTTTCCAAGCTAAACCATTACCAAGCAGAAATGGAATTTTGGTTTGCGACGCACAATGTTGATACCCAGCAACTTGATCGGCAGATTAGGCAATTTATTTTGCCCGGTAGTGACAGACCTTATTTAGAGCGTGAGCGTTTAAACGGTATGTTTAAAGGTTTTATTGACTTGGTGGTCGAACATGCCGGTTGCTATTACGTGATTGACTATAAGTCCAACTGGCTGGGCAGTGAGAGCGCCGATTATAGCGAGGAAGCGATAAATGCCTGTGTCTTGAGTCATCGTTATGACTTGCAATATGTCTTGTACGTGCTGGCGTTGCATCGATTACTCAGATTACGTATACCGGATTACGACTATGATATGCATATAGGCGGGGTGGTGTATATGTTCTTACGCGGTGCGCATAATGACAGCCAAGGTTTGCACAACATACGACCGCCACGTGAATTAATCGAAACACTGGACGCGTTATTTCAGTCTAAATCTGTAGAGGGGCAGTAAATGATTGAGCAAGGACAACTGTTCGGCGATGACCCTGAAAGCCTCACGCCTAACCCGCTGACAGCCTCTCCAGCACAGAGGCATACGCCTTGTTTAGCCAACCGAGCGGGAGTCTTAGCCCTGTTAGGTCGCTGGCAAGAAGCCGGTTGGATACGTGCGCTAGATGTTGCGCTGGTTCAATTACTCGCGCAATTGGATCCTGAAGCCGAACCGCTGGTCTTGTTCGCCGCCGCTTTAACCAGTCACCAGCTTGGCCATGGACATATTTGTCTCGATCTTCAGAGTCTGCTCAACGCGCCTGATTTAACCCTGTTACTGCCTCCCGAAGGGCGAATTGCTGAGAATGCTGAAGATTTACCTTCACAGCAACTGGCAGGCATCCGTTTATCTGATTGGTTGGACAGCCTCGCACGCAGTCGCTTGCTGCGCCGTGAAACAGCTGCAGCTGTTTCACCACTTGTGATAGTTAATGAACGTTTGTATTTACAGCGTTATTGGCACTATGAGCACTGTGTTGCGGAACATTTGGCGCACCGAATCAATGCCTCTCTGCCGTTGCCTGAGGATTTTTCAGACCGTTTAGTCAACCTATTCAGCACGCCATTGGACGTTGCAGGCGAACGTCAGACCAACTGGCAAAAAGTTGCCTGCGCTATGGCGGCGCAAGGGCAATTAACTCTTATTACTGGTGGTCCTGGAACAGGAAAAACCACCACAGTGGTGCGCGTATTAGCACTATTGCAGCAAGCCGCCTTAAACAATGATCAGACTTTACGTATCCAGTTAGCCGCCCCAACCGGTAAAGCAGCCACACGCTTGACCGAATCGATTGGCCAGCAAATCGAACGGCTATCGGTCGGTGAGTGCGTTAAGAAATGCATTCCCAGTGACGTTTCCACCTTGCACCGTTTGCTGGGCAGTTTGCCCAATACACGGCATTTTCGGTACAACAGTAACAATCCTTTAATGTTGGATGTGCTGGTGATCGATGAAGCATCAATGATCGATTTAGAAATGATGTATAACGTGCTGCAAGCCTTGCCAGCGCATGCACGTTTAATTCTGCTTGGCGATAAAGATCAGCTGGCTTCGGTTGAAGCGGGCTCTGTACTCGGGGATTTATGTGCCGATGCACAGCTCGGTTATTACAGCCCTGACACACAGCGGCAACTTGAACAGCTGTGCCAAGAAAAACTGCATACAGAGCCTTGGTGTGTTGGCAGTGCCACACAACAGCCTTTAGCACAACGCACAGTGATGCTGCGTTACTCGCATCGTTTTGGTCGTGAGTCAGGGATTGGCCAGTTGGCCCGCGCCGTCAATCAGGGTGATCCGCAGCAGGCTCAGCAACGACTACAAACGCCAAGCAGCGATCTCTGCTATTTACCCTTACAACACGGCTCAACCGCCGCGTTTGATCGACTACTCCTGACTGGCTCAATAGAAACTGATAGCGCTAGTGATGCTGTAGGTTACGCGTATTACCTGGGTGTTTTACACGCGACACGCCCAGCCGCACCTCAGGTGCAGGATGAGGCATGCTGGCAAGCGTGGGCCTACAACGTTTTGCAAGCCTTTGATCAGTTTCGTCTGCTCAGCGCTTTGCGCAAAGGAACCTTTGGTGTGGAAGGCTTAAATGAACATGTTGCTCATTTACTCTGCGCAAAACAACTGATCAGTGATACACAGGGCTGGTATGAAGGCCGTCCCGTATTGGTGACGCAAAACGATTATGGTTTAGGCTTAATGAATGGTGATATCGGTATTGCTTTGCGCCTACCCAGTGATGCGGCAGACACAGATAAGGCGTCGCCAGAACAGGTTCTGCGCGTAGCTTTTCCGCGTAACGATGGTCAAGGAGGGGTTCGCTTTGTCTTGCCAAGTCGTTTGACCGCGGTGGAAACCGTTTTCGCGATGACGGTGCATAAATCACAAGGCTCTGAATTTACCCACACAGCGTTGATTTTACCGGATCGCTTGAATCCCGTTTTGAGTAAAGAACTGCTTTATACGGGCATCACTCGTGCAAGAAATAAATTTACCTTGATTGAAAGCCAGCCCGGTATTTTTACGGCCAGTGTGCGTCGTAAGGTTGAGCGCACCAGCGGCTTACAGCAGGCTGTTTTGTCAGCGATGCAGCCGTTGTAGTCGCCGCTTAGCATCTGTGTGGTTGCAAAACAGGGGACTTAAACACAGGGCTTAATTTATCTTCTGGCATGTTACTTGCTAAATAAATTCATCTACTGTATATTCATACGCCTATCCCGACTCAAACGACAATTTGAGTGGCGTGGTACAGAGAAAACACCATCGATACACTGTAGCGTTTTTACGTTTACAACATCTAAGTGCGACACCGCCGTTTTCACAAAGAAAATTCTCGGTCAATACCAATCACTGTTATTCAGTGCTGCTGTATTTCTGCAAACCACCTACTTTTAAGATAAGTCTATTTTGCTTGGTCTCGTTTTCGGGAGACTTTACAGCGCAAGCTGTGCTCATATTATAAAAAGAGGTAAGGGTATGGATAACCTAAAAGTATTCAAAAAAATGGGGCGCTTTATTACAGCGCAAATTAATGCAATCAGCCATGGCCAGAACGCTCTAGATCGTCATAGCCATGTGCCTATGGGATTGGAAAGCCGACTTATCGTGGACGCTTGGAACACACAAGTTGAGCAAAATGGTTGTGCAGCCCCTGCAGTCTGCTAATCAATAACGCCGACGCCACATAGGCGAGCCGCTAGCCCGTCCACATTGCTCTACAACTCAGTTTAAACGCTATACTGTTAGCTCTATACGATCAGCCGATTTTCGGCATAGGGAGTCCAGTATGGCGTTTGATCTCAGTAGCCGCTTAGTCATTGGCTTGGCTTCCAGCGCCTTATTTGATTTAACGGCTTCAGATGAAGTATTTAGAGAAGCGGGCGAGCAAGTCTACCGCGACTATCAACGTGACAACCAAGACCAACCCCTCGCGCGTGGGGTGGCTTTTCCGTTTATCCGTCGCTTGTTATCCCTCAATCAACTCAATCCTGATAATCCGCCTGTTGAGGTGATTTTATTATCACGCAACGATCCGGATACTGGCTTGCGCGTGATGAATTCAATTGAGCATTATGGCTTACCGATTACCCGTGCAGTCTTTATGCAGGGCAAGTCACCGCACGCCTATATCCCTGCTTTTGATATTGAACTGTTTTTATCTGCTAATGCCAAGGATGTAAAACGAGCCGTAGCGGCGGGCTATCCCGCAGGACAAATTCTAAAAGGTGAAATTGAAGACGATAGCAGTGATTTACAGCTCAGGATCGCTTTCGACTTTGATGGTGTCCTTGCGGATGATGAAGCGGAAACCGTGTATAAAACAACGCAAAGTCTGGGTAAATTCCATCAGCATGAAATTTCGCGTGAAGATATTCCGCATACGCCAGGCCCACTAAAAGCATTTTTAAAACGTATTGCGGTCATTCAAGCCATGGAAATACAGAAAAAACTGCACGATCCTCGCTATGAGCCCATCCTGCGCGTCTCTATTGTGACCGCTCGCAATGCCCCTGCACACAAGCGCGTGATCAACACCATGCGCTATTGGGGGATTGATGTGAATGAAGCCTTTTTTATGGGTGGCGTTGATAAAACCAAAGTGCTCGATATTATGCGGCCACATATCTTTTTCGATGACCAAAAGTTGCATCTAGAATCTGCCTCCGCACGACTGCCTTCCGTGCATATTCCATTTGGTATCGCCAATGTCGAGCCAGCAGAGGATCTTTCATTAACGACAGGCTGAGTTTGCTATGGACGGCTCTGCATAACATACAAGATACTTTATCAAAAACATAAGTGTATGATGTACTTATCCTATACAGGGCAGGTGGGCAGCTACTATGTGGATTGATCGTGTTATAGACGCACTGCGTTCGCTCAGAACATTATTTTTCATTGTGGGCTTGGCGTTAGGGTGGCTGCTGTTTGCTGACCATCAAGACGAAGATATTCTTTATGTGACAGTGCACAACACGGACAGCGTCATGCTTGAGTCGGTGCGCTTTGAGTTTGGTTTTGGATTGACTCAATCAAACATATTGCTGCTACAAATCAAACCTGGAGAGCAACGCTTAGTGGCGCTCAATCACCCGTTACATAAAGGTTATAATGTTGAGGCGCACTTTGCGGGTGGTGAAGTACGTAGCTTTTGTGCAAATCGCACCTATCCAGACCGGCATCAGCCTGTGGTCTTACAACGTTAATTGAAGTCATTAAGCCATCAGCAGTGCTGGCAGCATGCTGATGGGCCAGTAGCGGATCGCTATCCACCCCAATAAAAGCATTGAAGCAGCCGATTGACAGCTTAACATCCTGCGTTGTTTATTCGGGACAACAGGGTGGGGCCGGCTCCTCCTGAGGGCAGGTCAAGGCCGCGCAGGCATACAGACCTGTTGGTAGGTTTTTCTGGCGTTCTGCGTGGCGAGGGATAATTGATAACCCCGTCAGTCACTTACGCTTAAATGGCATGTTCAATAAGCCCCATAGTGAAGCATTTTGCTGAGCATTAGGGTAGTCAAGCAAACCTATATCCAATTGGCTATCGGTTTTTTTGGCGACACTTTTGTAGCTGCCAAAAAGTTTATCCCACCAAATAACGCTAAAACCATAATTTGAGTTGGTTTCGCTGACGTCTTGGCTGTGGTGAATGCGGTGCAAAATCTGTGTCACTAGCACTAAGCGCAGTGGTTTTTCTATCACGTGAGGTAGGCGAATATTGGCATGATTAAATAGCGCTAAACCATTGAGGGCGATTTCAAATATCAGTACGGCTATGGCAGGTACACCCAGTGCCGTAACAGCAATCAGCTTAATAAGGATGCTGAGTACAATTTCAATCGGATGAAATCTCAAACCTGTGCTGGCGTCAACATGCGCATCTGCATGATGCACTTTATGCACTCGCCAAAGGATTGGAAGTTGATGGAATAACCTATGTTGCCAGTAAATTAACATATCGAGCAATAACAGGCTCAGTACAATGACCACTATGCTTGGCAAGGCCATCTGGTTGAATAAGCCGATAGCCTGTTGCTGGTTATACAGCGCAACCACGGTTAGACCAATAGGCACAGTTAAGCGGGCAATAACTGATGAAGCCAACACCAGAGCAAAATTAGCCCGCCAGCGCTGACTGTTTTTAATCGGCGATTGACGGGCTGGGTGTTGCCACTCAAGCAGCATCATCACCGCTAAAATGCTTAAAAAGCAGCCCAGTCGCCAGCATACTTCGTTAGTCATTATTCACCTTATTTGCGGTTCGCTCAGCCGCCGCGACCTCATCGGCTTCGAGCTGTTTAAGCGTGTAGTAACCACCAGAGATACGGGTAAAAATAGTAATCAAGCAGGCCGCCGCAAATAAATAGGCCAAGACAACAAAGTGCTGCGGCCAGAGACAGAGTGCGATAAACAGCGCGATAGTTTCGCTGCCTTCGGTTAAACCGTTTAAATAGTAAAAACTTTTGTATTTAAATTGCGGTTTCTCAAGATTGAATTTTTCAGCCGCAATCGCAAAGGCTAGAAAACTTGAGCCAGTACCAATAAAGGCAGCCAGTAGTAATGCACCAGCAATTGCATTTTGCTCAGGATTTTCAAGAATAAACCCAAGCGGAATAGCTGCATAAAATAGAAAATCCAAAGTAATGTCTAAATAACCGCCTGCGCTTGAGCTTTGCTTGGCGAAGCGCGCAAGTGTGCCATCGAGACCATCTAAAATACGGTTTAAAATGATAACGGCAAGTGCCGCATACCAAAGTCCAAAGGCTAAAAATGGCACAGCTAATAAACCGATTAAAAACCCCATGACAGTAAGCTGATCAGCGGTGATAGCGCGCTTATGCAGGCATATAACCACTGGGGTTAACATCGGCTTGATAACTGGGGTAATAAATCTGTCTAACATGCTGGCTAGCCTATGGGGGAAACGTGCTGATCTAAAATAATAACTTTGCCATTGGCTGCTTCGGCATCGCTATAGTCGTGCGTGACCATAATGGCAGGCAGTTTATGATTACGAATTTGTTCAAACACCCGTTGGCGTGTATCAACGCGCAGCTGAGTATCGAGCTTGCTAAACGGCTCATCGAGCAAAATTGCTTTAGGTTCGCTGAGCAACATACGCAATAAAGCCACACGCGCTTGCTGCCCACCAGACAGGTTGTCGGGATGGCGTTTGTCCATGCCTGACAAACCCACGCTTGCCAGGGCTTGCTCTACTTTTTCTAGGCGTTGTTTTTTATTACCGGGCGGCATCGCAAAGGCAATATTGCCGCCTACGCTTAAGTGCGAAAAGAGTAGGGCGTCTTGATATAACACACCTATATGGCGCAAGTGAGTCGGCAAGTGACTGACATTGGTACCGTTAAGCCATACTTCACCGCTGGCCTTAAAACTCGCAGCTAAGGTGCCCGTCAGCCAATTTAATACGCTCGATTTACCGCTGCCTGACGGCCCCATAATTGTCAGTATTTCACCGCCATTCACCACTTCGTTTAAACTGAGTAGCCGCTCATTGTATCGAAACAATTGTAAGTTTTTTATCTGTAAAGATGACTGCATGAAAAACCTTTAGGGATGTGCGCTCTTAAAAAAGAACTTAGGCAAGGCCCAAGCCAATATAAAACCCATCAGAGGCAAGGCCACTTGCATCATGGCATACACCGCACTGGTGCGTCTGCTGGCGCCATTGGCCAGCGTCACAGCTTCGGTTGTTATCGTGTCGATACGCCCTCCGCCGGTTAAGAGTGTTGGCAAATATTGAGCAAAACTAATAGCCAGTCCGAGTGCGCAGGCAATTAAAATAGGTGCAAATAATTGCGGCAATTTCACTTGTAAAAAAACTTTACAGGGTGTGGCTCCAAGGCTGGCCGCAACACATGTAAAGCGCGGGTCTAAAAGTCTATAGCTGCTTGCCAGCGATAAAAACACATAAGGTAAAACAAACAGTACGTGCGTCAATACCACACTAAAAAAGGCTGCCTGATGATGAAACAATTGTTGCAGCCAAACCAAACCAAACAAAAAGGCAATGCTAGGCACCAACAGCTGCAAATAAATAATAAAGAGGGTAAAGCGCGAAAGAGCCCGTGCGCGTAATTGCTCTGACTCTAAACAGAGTAAAGTCAGTACCACTGCACATGCAGTGCTGACTAAACCAATTGTTAGAGTGTTAAATAATGGGTTGCCCATTTGTATAAATGCGCTTTGAAAATGCGCTAAGGTTAATTGCTCAGGTAGCACTGCCGGAAAGCGCCAAAACCCAGCAACCGACCACATCACTAAGCCGATTAACGCCAATAGGATAGCAGCCACCACTAAAAGGGTTAGCACGATGGTGATTTTTTGCCAAACAGCCCCGCCATAGTCGCGCTTGCCATTGGTCAGAACATCACAAAATAGCGCTTTTGTGATCTTTTCAGCGCCAAACCATACAGCCAGTAAAGCCCCCGTCACTGCCAACTGCAGTAACGCAGCGGCACTCGCTTTGATACGCAGATTTAAATCAACATCGTTGAACCACTGGATAATCGTCACCGCTAGGGTTGGCGGTGTATTGGGGCCTAATATAAGTGGCATTTCTACACTGGCACTGGCATAGGCGAGCACCGCTAAAATAGGCAGACGCAGTAAGGGATAGAGGCGGGGCAATATCACTTTAAAAAAAGCAGTTATGGGACAATAGCCCAAATTAAGCGCGACTTGGTGTTGCTGGCGTAAGGTCTTGCCAAACTCAGGTTGCGCCAAAACACCCAGTGCCATTAATAATAAAAAAGGCAGCTCTTTGAGAGTCAAACCTAAAATAATACTGATGCCATAGGCGTCGTGCGGGAAGAGGCCATTGGGCGCAAGCTCCCAGCCACTTAACCAAGGTGATATTAATCTAGAGAGCATGCCTGAAGGCGCAATTAAAAACCCCATGGCAATGGCTGCCGCTGCATGCGGAATCACTAAAATAGGGCTGAGTAAACGCTCAATACGATTAAGCCAAAGGCTGTTAAAAAATACCTCCAGAATCATTAAGGTCAGAATAAAAGCAAGTAAGGTGCTGAGCAAGCCTGTTGCTACGCTCAAGGTGATCATTTGCCTAAGGCCCGGTGTTTGCCAAAGGGTTTGAAAGCCGTGTAGACCCAATGTGGTTTTTTCAAGCACCGGTGCCCAGCCAAAGGAGGGCAATAACACACTGATTAAACCGCCCAGCACCGGTGCAATCAGTAGCGCAAGCAAAAGGTGTGGGCTAAATTTTACAATATGGGTAAATAGATCAGTATTGTCATGGATGCGCGACTCAGGGTTAATGAGCCCTTTCTTAATTTCAGCACTCACGGGCTGACCCCGTAACGTGTGTTCCAGCCTTGTGTAATCGCGTTAACCCAGCTTGGATGTGGTTCACTCAAAGTTTGTTGAATGCTATCAACAGGCAGAGCGCTGGGGTGCGGCTGAGCGGTTTGAAATAATGCTTGCTGCTCAGCGCTTAGCATTGACTGAATCAGTACGGTTGTATCGCCCCATACCTGAGCTTTTTGCTTATGTGCTTGGGCGTGCGGGCTGAGTAGAAAGTTGGCGACTTGCTGTGCGCTGTGTGGGTGGCTTGCGTTGTAAGGAATGGCTAGAAAATGGGTGTTGCTTAAACTGCCATCCGCCATCGCGTAACTGCGAATACTTTGAGGTAAATCAAAACGCTGTACTGCGGCAGGCACTTCAGCTGCGGAGAAGGTAAAGGCCAAACTAAGCTCAGTATCGTCAAGCAAACGGTGCATGTGCGCACCATTTTGCATAAAATGCGTACCTTCGCGCCATAAGCTTGGGTGCAGTGTATTTAAAAAATCCCATAAAGGGTTGAGCACCTGCGCTGTATTTTGTTGTGTAGCAGGCTGCTGCAGTTGTGCTTTTATGTTTTCATCACTGTTTTGATGCAGTATCACTAAAACGTATTTTAAAAAGCTCATCCCTAGGAAATCAGGCGGCTTAGGGTAACTAAAGCGTCCGCGATTTTTGGCACTCCAATTTAGAAGTTGTTTTAGCGTCTTGGGTGGTGTGCTAGTGGCTAGGCTGTCGTAATAGAAGGTCAGCGACGCTTGCCCCCAAGGCACCTCCATACCATTGGTTGGCAGGCCAAAATCAAAGGTTACCGCAGGATTATGAGTGGGATCAGTGAGAATAAAATTGGGAAGTTTGTTAGCCCATTTTTCCAATAACAGCGAATGTTCACGCATGGTGGCAAAATTAGCCCCATTGATCCAGATTAAATCAACGCTGCCTTGGCTATTATTGTGTGCTGATTTTTCGGCTAAAACACGGCTGACCGCCTCGCTGGTATCACTGATTTTCACATGAACTAAGTTGATTTTATACTGCGCTTTAATTTGGCTTGCGGCCCACTGTAGATAGGCGTTTATCTTTGCATCTCCACCCCAGGCATAAAAGTAGACATCTTGATTTTTGCCCAGTGTTTCAATGTGTTGCCAATACGCTTGGTGCTCAGCCGCTGTTGCTGTGTTAGCGGATAGCATACTTGAGAAAAAGCCCATACACAGACAAAGTACAGCACAGCAAAAGCGCTGGCGCGTTAGCATTTGCCAATCCTTAATGACGTGCATTTAAGTCCCAGTTGTAGTCTAAGAACTTGATTCTCATCGTTTCGTTTTTAAGCGCTGTTTGTTGCGCGGGTAGCAATTTAAGTGCATCAGGGTATTGCAGGATGAACTCACCCACACTGTTTGAACCTCTAAAGCCCAGGGCAAAATCATCGCCATACCACTTAAATATAGACGAAATGCTCAAAGTATTGCCTTGCACCTTGTTACGGGTATTGTCTGATAAAAACCGAATGGTTTGTGCCTGTAATTGTGCATCCAAATCAGCCGCTGTATAAGCTTCAGCACGCAGCGCAGGGCAACCTATACTGGCGCAGTTCACCGCAAAGTGAATGCGCGGATCATTGTATTTACCACTACCACGAATTAAATCATGCTCTATATCATCGAGGCTGCGTGTTTTACCCAGCAACGGTATAAAGGCTTTACTCCAAGGCGAGTTAAGGAAATGGCCCAAGTCTTTAATCGATTTAAGATGAGGGTACTTGGTTAGAATGAGCTCAACTGTCCAAGCGTTATAAGCGTTAATTAAAAAAGCCAATTGCTTTGGTTTTTCCCAAGTATCAAACTCGTTTTGGGTGACCGATGTTAACGCGTCTAAATAAGTTTTTAGCCTGCCACGCTGCGCTTGCATGGCAGCGTAATCAACTTCAGTACTGTGGCCATGCTTGATTGCCAAGACATTTTCGCTGACTAAGGTATGCCACACGTCATGTATATTTTCAGTGTTATCTTGAGCATTGCTGGCAAGCGATACGGCCAGCAATGCCACACCTATAAATAACTGTTTAAGCTGTGGTTTTAAAGGGGCTTTCAACACATTAACCTCTACGCCACGTGTGGTATTTTTCCAGCAGCTTTAATGCGGTTTGCGGCGCATGGTTACGCTTCCACTCCCCAGCAACGTACTTGTTACCTTCAGCCCACGTTGGGTAACTGTGTATGGTGCCAAGTATTTTGTTAAGCCCTAAGCCGTGTTTCATTGCCAATACAAATTCAGCAATTAAATCGCCGGCATGCTCAGATACCACGGTTACGCCGAGTATGGTGTCTTTGCCTTTCGGGGTAATAACTTTAATAAAGCCTTTAGTGGCACTGTCGGTAATGGCGCGATCAAGTTCAGCAAATTCAAAGCGCGTTATTTCGTAATCGATACCTTTATCTTGAGCGTCTTGCTCGTTAATACCCACGCGAGCAACTTCTGGATCAATAAAGGTGGTCCAGGGAATAACCCGATAATCGACTTTAAATTTCTTAAACTGACCAAATAAACCGTTAACCGCAGCGTACCAACCCTGATGAGCGGCTACATGGGTAAATTGGTACGGACCCACAATATCGCCTGCAGCATAAATATTAGGGTAAAGCGTTTCGAGGTATTCATTGGTGAGCAAAGTTCGATTGGTTTCAATTCCCAACGCTTCCAAACCGTAACCACTGAGACGTGCACTACGGCCTACGGCGCAAAGCAGCTCATCGTACTCAATGGCTGTTTCTTCCTTTTGGTGCTTAACCACAATATATTTCTTACCTGCACGGGTTTCACAGCGCAGCGCTTGGTGCGAGGTTAAAATATTAACGCCGCTGTCTGTCAGTGCTTGGTGAGCAAAAGTCGACACGTCAAGGTCTTCTTTACTCATGATGCGCTCGCTCATTTCAATTTGTGTCACGCTAGAACCTAAACGGGCAAAACTCTGCGCTAATTCACAACCAATGGGGCCTCCACCAAGGACCACCAGTTTTTTAGGTGCGTCAGAAAACTCTGCAAATTTATCCCATAAGGTATCGCTGGTGACATAGCCGGTTTCTTCAATACCCGGCAGCGGCGGTACAAATGGACGTGCGCCGGTGGCAATCACAATTGTTCGCGCAGTCAGTGTTTGCACGTTGCCATCGTTCAGTGTGATGTCGACTGTCCATGGATCAATTAGCTTGCCGTAACCTTTGAGTACTTCGACACCTAAATGAGTGTAACGCTCGACGCTATCGTGCGGGGCAATCTGCGCAATAACTTTATGAACACGCTCCATTACTTTTTTAAAGGAAAACTGCGCTGTGGCCTGTTCAAGGCCGTAATCTTCTCCGTTACGAATGCACTCAGCCATCTTTGCACTTTTAATAATGGCTTTACTGGGTACACAGCCATAATTTAAGCAGTCACCAACCATTTCTCCGGCTTCAATTAGGGTTACTTTAGCTTTAACTGCAGCGGCAATATAACTGGTGACCAAGCCACCGGCTCCAGCACCAATAACAATCATATTGCGATCGAACTTTTTGGGTTGAGTGTAGTTTTTGTATACGCGACGTTTTTTAAAAACATTTAAAATAGCTTTAGCAATCAGCGGGAAAAAACCTAATAGCGCGAAGGATAAAATCAAATTGAGCGACAAAATGTTAGATAAACTCTCAATTTGTGCCAGTTGGGTACCCGCGTTAACAAATACAAACGTGCCTGCGAACATACCCACTTGGCTGACCCAGTAAAATGTCCGCGCCTTAATAGCAGTAACACCCATTAATAGATTGATCAAAAAGAACGGGAATACCGGCACTAAACGCAAGGTAAACAAGTAAAAGCCGCCTTCTTTTTCAACGCCGGCATCGATGGCGGCGAGACGCTCAGGGAAGCGTTGTTTGACTGAGTTACGCAGTAAGTAGCGTGAGACTAAAAAGGCTAGGGTGGCACCAATGCTTGAGGCAAATGAGGCAAGCAGTACACCTTCAATTAAACCAAAAAGTGCACCCGCGGCCACGGTTAAAACCGCAGCACCGGGTAATGACAATGCGGTCACGATGACATAAAGAAGAAAGAATCCGCCAGCGACTAACCAAGGTGCGTTATCACGCCACTGAGTAAACTCGCCTAAGCCTTGTTTTAAACCATTAAAAGTAAGTAAGTGGTGTAGATCAAAGTAAAAAAAACTTCCTGCCAACACCAATATCAGTAGTAATAAAAAGAGTCTTTTAATCATGAAATGCTCGGCTAAATAATGCAACAGAGATAAAAATCAGGAGGATGTTTGGCATGATTAAACCCCCTTATGGTTACCACTGCACAGTGTAGTGGCTTAATAGATTTTGTCGGCCTTTAGACGGCTGCAGTTTGTTTAGTTAAGGTTAATGTATCGCAGTCCCTCAGCAGGAAAAGGGCGATGCAGGCTGCCAGCATGGGCCATGCTGCGAAAAATAACAGGTTATCAAAAGGCTTGAGGTATAAGGCGAAGGTCGAGAAAGTTGAGAGTGCATGCAGTGCCAAAAGAATGGCGTAAGTCCAGGTTTTAAAGAGTCCGGCAACAAATAATAAAATCAGCACCAATTGCACGCTACCGATCATATAAAAGACGATATTTCCAAGGTTTTCAAGCCCGTAGAAACCTGAAAACACACCTGCTGCATGCTCAGGGTTAATCAACTTATCGAGGGTCCAGACTAAGAAAACCACAAAGATGCCAAGTCGCAGCAATAGCAATGAGAGGGGTAGGTATTTGGGCATAGGATGTCCTTGTTTAGATGTTTGAAGCGCTCGATCAACGAGCTCTCGAGTGAAATCAGTTCCGAGGCCTACCGTGGCTCTGTAACAAGCATAGAGGTAAAAAATCAGGTTTTATTTTGAGCGAATACTCAAAATTGAGCGCAAAATAACTTTTTATGTTCGATAAAACCGATTGTAGTTGTTATTGAACGATTGCTCAAGATAAAATTGAGCAATCGTTCAGATAAATCAGTCTGCAGCATTACGCTCCTGAAAATATTGGAAATGACTTATGGCTCGCGCAACACTTCACAATCGGCAAGACTCTCTGGAACGGGCTTTGCAGCTGTTTTGGAAAAAAGGCTTTCATGCCACCTCACTGAAAGACTTAGAACAAGCACTCGATATGCGTCCAGGCAGTATCTATGCAGCGTTTGGCAGTAAAGATGGGCTTTTCCAGGAAGCTTTGGAGCGCTATGCGCGCCTGGGTTTAACTGAGCTAGAGCGTACTTTGCACGCGTATGACTCACCCTTGGCAGGGCTGGCAGCATACTTGCGCGGGCTCGGAGGCTTATGTGATCAGCCGCTACCAAGCCGTGCCTGCATGCTGGTCAAGAGTTTGCTGGAACTGGGTGAGCGTGAGCACGCCGCTTGGCGCAAGGCTGAAGATTTACTGGCTGGCATGGAAGCGCACTTTAGCAATCATTTTATTGCAGCTCAAAACGCAGGAGAGCTCGACCGTACGCGCGACCCTGTTCGGTTGGCGCAACGAATGCAGGCTGAAATCATGGGTTTGCGTGCCTTTGCTCAGCGTGACGTCGATAGCGCGGCGGTGCATGCCTTGGCTGAAGATATGGCTCTATCCTTAGAGGCACTGCGCACCAGCGACGTTGTAACGTCACGCTAAGTAAGGTAAGCATGAGCCTGCTCCGGTTTCAGTATGGCGTCGAGAGCAGCTCGCGCACCGGAAAACGCGCTCAGTTGTGCGTTGCCGGCGTTAGTTTATCTTGAGTTTTCAGATCAAAATCTGCAGCGTCATGACGCTCATGTAGCTGCTCTGAAGGGGCTCCCCAAGTGCGGTTGACCATGCGACCACGCTGGACAGCAGGGCGCGCAAGGATTTCGTTGGCCCAGCGCCGGAGGTTGGTATAGTTCTCCACCTGCAAAAACTCACCCGCAGCATAGGCATCTCCCAACACTAGATTGCCATACCACGGCCAGGTGGCAATATCGGCAATCGAGTACGCATCACCACCGAGATAGCGATGCTCAGCTAACGCTCGATCCAGCACGTCAAGTTGACGTTTTACTTCCATAGTGAAGCGATTAATCGGATATTCAAACTTTTCCGGCGCGTAAGCGTAGAAATGGCCAAAACCACCCCCCAAATAAGGTGCGGAACCTTGCAGCCAGAATAACCAATTCAATACTTCAGTGCGTGCAGCGGTATCTTTGGGTAAGAAATGCCCAAACTTCTCCGCAAGATAAAGCAGTATTGCGCCGCTTTCAAACACTCGACTGCCGGTATAGGCATCAAATAATGCTGGAATT
This sequence comes from Pseudomonas sp., assembly GCA_034006605.1. Taxonomy (GTDB): domain Bacteria; phylum Pseudomonadota; class Gammaproteobacteria; order Pseudomonadales; family Pseudomonadaceae; genus Denitrificimonas. The sequence goes on from JAVESM010000002.1 coordinate 91,631, forward strand.
TTCGAGTTTGGATTGACTTCAACAAAGCCCGATGAAAACTGCTCGCCTTGGTCAATGTGGATCAGGTGAGCATCGTATTCAGCGCCGGTTACGCCAAGAGCCAGCAGCTCTTCAGCCATAATGGTAACTTTCTGGCCATTGGGTGTAGCCAGCGAATAAATCTGTAAAGGGTGTTTACCACGCGGAAGAATAGCCTCGTGCGTAGAGCCGGCGATAGGGCGGTTAATACTGGCCCATTTGCCGCCGCTCTCAGCATCCCAAGTCCAAACGCGCGGTGGTTGATATTGATTACTGTTCGACATGGTCCAATCTCCATTAAGCTTTTGAGTTGCCTACAGGCCCGCTGTGTTTAATCTTGCATCTGCGCGAGTTGCCCCAGAATATTACTGTAACGCTCAACACCTTGTGCTCCGCTTACCAAGTGGCGACGATTGAAAATAACCGCAGGCACACTTTGAATGCCTTGCTCGAGCCAAACGCGTTCGGCAGCACGAACCTCTTTAGCAAAGCGTTGTTCCTGCAGAACAGCAAGCGCCTCGGCGTGATCCAAGCCAACTTCTGCGGCTATATCGGCGAGTATTGTGTTGTCAGAGAGGTCCCGATGGTTGGTGAAGTGTGCGCTAAAAAGGGCCTGCTTCAGGTCGTGAGTACGCCCATATTGCTCTGCCCAATGCAGCAGTTGGTGCGCATTAAAGGTGTTGTGCATGCGCGTATTGTCATTAAAGCGAAACTCGAAACCTAAGTCTGCGCCGATTTGGGTCATGTTAAGACGATTCTGCTCTGATTCTTGTTCCGTGGAACCATATTTTTCAGCAATATGCTCGCGCAAATTTTGCCCTTCCGGCGGCATATTGGGATTGAGCTCAAAGGGGTGCCAATGGATCTCATACGCAGTATTGGTGGTTTTTAAGGCCTCGGCCAACTGCCTATAACCGATGAGGCACCAAGGACACATGATGTCCGAGACAATATCTATACGTAATGGCTTGTTGGGTTTTTCCATAGCGGCTCTCCAAATGTCAGGCATCGGCAGCAGGGCACCGACGCCTGAGTTACTGGGTGGTTAATCGGCCTTAAGGCTCAATACAAGCTACACTAACTTAAATTGAGTGATCGTTCAATAAAGGTCATTATATCCATTTGCATCGGCCGCCACGGGATCTGTACTTTCTCTAGCAGGGCTCGTCTCATCTGAATACATCGATACAGCTGGATGGTTTTTTATGCGCTATTTTTGTAAGGATGTTGCACTCATTTATATGCCTCGACTCACGAGTTAAAGCATTCATTTAGACATTTAGAATAATTACCGTGCAGTTTTCCAATGCTCTGGCAACCAACGTAAATCGTCAGGCTCATCGATGTCGTTAAGTGGCGCGAGTACTTCAACGCGCCAGTCAAGCAGACGAAAACGCTGCAGTGTTTCAGCTAAAACTGTGTCTGTACTCCAATGAATACTTGCAAATAATGAGGCATTAAACTCACTCAAGCCCAGCAAGGTGTAACCACCATCAGTCGCAGGGATGATAACGGCATGGCAATGCTGTAAGGCTCGCGCTGCTTGCTGAATAATAACTGGGGCTAACGCAGGGCAATCAGTCCCCATAAGTAATACGTTGTAACCCTGTGAAATGGCGCGTTTGCAGGCGCGCGCAAGACGCTGCCCTAAATCACCATCACCTTGCTGCACCCACGGCACATCAATTCTTGAGCGCAAACAGTCCCATTCAGGCTGGTCTAAGCCTGGTGTAACACAAAGCTCAGTTTCACCTATGTTTGCAGTCTGTACATTGTTAAGTGTGTGCAGCAAGAGGTGCTGCGCTAATTGCGCGGCACCCTCAGCACCCAACGCAGGAATTAAACGCGTTTTAGCAAATCCGGCAACCGGCGCTTTGCTCATAACAATGATTTTTAGCGCTTTCATGATTGCTTGCCTTTATTGACGATAAGCCGCCGCGATTTTTTCAACGCAAACCCCTCGCCAATAATTCCAGCGCAAGCGCCACATTAAAAAAATAGTTGTCCATACACCGTACTCATCCCAGCGACGCCCTGAAGTCATAACCGGTACAGTCACTCGCCCAGGCTTGCCTTGCACTTTCAGTCGCTTAGACAATTCAATATCTTCCATAAGCGGTTGCTCAGGGAAACCACCAATGCGTAAGAAAGTGGCACGCTGAATAAAAATGGCTTGGTCACCCGTTGCAATTGAGCTTAAGGCAGAGCGCCAATTCATCAGCAAAGCAACGAGTTTTAGCACCGATGACTTTCCGTTAATCATTACATCAAAACGCCCCCATTGGTGTTGTCCATGGCCCGTGCAGCGCTCGATTAATTGCAGTGCATTAGCCGGCAAGCGGGTATCCACGTGTAGAAACAGCAATAGATTTGCGCTCGAAAACTCTGCACCTGTGTTCATTTGCTGTGCACGGCCAGAACGACTGTGAATAACAGTGAGCCCCTTGGCTTCTGCCATAGCGACAGAACCATCATCACTGCCGCCATCCACTAGAATAATTTCACAGCCTTGATCTTTGAATAGCAGAACGTGTTCTATTAAATCAGGCAGAATTTTTGCCTCATTGAGCATGGGTACTATGATGGATAGCTGCACTTTTTTATTAAGCATCACGTTCTAACGCGCCACCACAACTCGAGCCACTACCTGCAGTGCAACCAAAGCAGTGATCGGCGACTCGAATAGACCCACCTTCAGGGTCAATATGTAATAAATCGCGTAAATGCGGTTGTGCTGATACAAATACATTCGCCGGTATCGATAAGCCGAGCTGCTGATTAAAATCGCAATCGGAAAGATTACCTTGCCAATCAACACTGATTAAGTCACGGCACATGACGTTATCCAAATGAGCCTCTGAGTAATGCTCTTTTAATAGCTGCATGTAGCCGGTGAAGGTGCCTTTGGAGACCAACGTAGAGCCAAAGCGTTGAATGGGCATATTAACAAGCGCAAAGAGTTGATTAAACTCGATATCAAAATGGCTTTTTAATTCACGTTTGTAATCAGCTTGCAGATTTTCCTGATGTGGCGGCAATGATGCGCCTTGGGGATTGAATACCAAATTCAAAATCAAGCCAGTGCCAGGTTTGCCATAACCTAAACTGTTTAGTTTTTGTAGGGCGGCAACGCTTTTATCAAAGGTACCCTTACCACGTTGTTTATCAACATTTTCAAGTGAGTAACAAGGCAGCGAGGCTATAATTTCTACTTGATGGGCGGCCAGAAACTCAGCCAGTCCATCCTGCCCAGGCTCAAATAAAATCGTCAAATTGCAGCGATCAATCACCTTTACTCCCAAGGCGTGAGCCGCACGTACCAGATCACGAAAACCTTGATGTAATTCAGGTGCGCCGCCTGTGAGGTCAAGTGTCTGAATGTGTCGAGCTGTTAATACGCGGGGGATCAGTGCGAGATTATCTTGCTCCATCATCTCTGTGCGAGTCGGTCCAGCATTAACATGACAATGCACGCACGTCTGATTGCACTTGTAACCCAGGTTAACCTGCAGCGTGGTCAAGCGACGACGTTGAAGAGAAGGAAAGTCGGACACGTCCAGAAGCGCTAATGTGGGATGCATAGTGAGTCCTTAGATAACGAAGGCGATTGGGGCCGTTATTGCAACCTGAGAAATCTATTGATGTCTGTATTGGCCTGCTTGAGTGTCACCGACCTTACCCCAGACATTATTACTTGCCAGGCGTATTGTAGAGCGACTCAAAACAAACCTTTTTGGCCAATTAAGAGTTTGTTTTCCAGTCCAAGTCTTTTTATTAAAGACATCTATACCATGCAAGCATGGATCATTGCGATCATCACTCAGTTGCTCATGCTGAGCAGCCAGCAAGAATAGGGTTGGCCTGAGGTTGCATGAGGCGCCGCGGCGCGCGCCACCACTTGAGTACATACAGCCGACTAAACAGTAGCGCTTATACTGCAAAACAAACGTGCACTTTAATAAAAAGGCTAGGCAAAGCGGTATGCACGACTTTTTTAGATGGCATCTGTAGCGAATAATTGATAGCAGATGTTACAAAAAGAATGTGGCCTAGGTAAGCGGCCAGCAAAAACAGCAGGCGAAAAAAAACCCTTGAAATTCAAGGGTTTAATTAAATGTTTGGCGGAGGAGGTGAGATTCGAACTCACGGATAGTCGCCCATCGACGGTTTTCAAGACCGTTGCCTTCAACCACTCGGCCACTCCTCCCTTACAACGGCGCTCATAATAGCGCATTATTTTTTGCTGTCAAACTATTTCAGTTAATTTATTGAATTTGTTGCTATGATGGCTCGCAGCACACTTATTTAGGAGTTAAACAATGCGTGAACAACAGAATTACTCGTTAGAGCAAACCACTGCTGCAGGATCAGAAAGCAGTGCTGTTTTACGTAACACTTATGGCTTACTCGCACTAACCTTAGCGTTCAGTGGTTTGGTTGCCTACATTTCTCAACAAATGAATATGCCTCATCCAGGTATTATGCTGACCTTAGTCGGTTTTTATGGTTTGTTTTTTCTGACTATGAAACTACGTAACTCAGGCTGGGGCTTGCTGACTACATTTGCGCTAACAGGCTTTATGGGTTACACCCTAGGTCCAATTTTGAACATGTATATGAGCATGCCCAATGGTGCTAGCGTCATCAGTTCAGCTTTCGCGATGACCGCCTTTGTGTTTACCGGCTTATCCGCTTATGTGTTAATTACCCGTAAAGACATGAGTTTCTTAAACGGTTTCATTACTGTAGGCTTTTTTGTCTTGCTCGCAGCGATCATTGCTGGCTTTATTTTCGACATCTCTGGCTTACAGTTGGCGATTAGCGCAGGCTTTGTGCTGTTCTCATCGGCGATGATTCTTGTGCAAACCAGCTCAATTATTAATGGTGGTGAGCGCAACTACATCATGGCGACCATTACCTTGTATGTGTCTATCTACAATCTGTTTTTAAGCTTGCTGCATATCCTTGGCGTAACCAATAACGATTAAGCATAATCGTTACATGCGCAGCAACTAAAGGCCCTATTGGTTTACAATAGGGCCTTTTTTATACCTATGGTTTTATTCATATGCTGATCAGTAAACACTCACTGCCTGTTCATGCATACTTATGAGAGAAGGATCGGTAATGATTAAGAAGTGTTTATTTCCTGCAGCAGGCTACGGCACGCGCTTTTTACCGGCGACTAAGGCAATGCCTAAAGAAATGCTGCCCATCGTCAATAAGCCCTTAATTCAATATGGTGTTGAAGAAGCGCTCGAAGCAGGCCTGAGTGAAATCGCAATTGTTACGGGTCGGAACAAACGTGCAATTGAAGACCATTTTGATATCAGTTTTGAAATGGAGCAGCAAATTCTAGGTACTGATAAAGAAAAATATCTGACGGGGGTTAGAAGTTTAATCAGTGAATGTACCTTCTCCTATACACGCCAGATTGAAATGAAGGGGTTAGGGCATGCCATTCTGACGGGCCACACCTTAATTGGCGATGAAGCTTTTGCCGTGGTATTGGCTGATGACCTCTGTATTAACCCCGATGGCGACGGCGTATTGCAACAAATGATCAAACTGTACAATCAGTTTCGTTGTTCAATTGTCGCAATCCAAGAGGTGCCTATGGCAGATACCGCCAAATACGGTGTAATTGCTGGTGAAATGATTCGAGAGGATATTTATCGCGTGCACTCGATGGTCGAGAAACCCCAACCTGAAGAGGCACCCTCTAACCTGGCGATTATTGGCCGTTATATTTTAACCCCTGATATTTTTGATATTCTCAAACAAACAGAACCTGGCAAAGGCGGCGAGATTCAAATCACTGACGCTTTAATGAAGCAGGCGCAAGACGGATGCGTGATAGCCTATAAGTTTAAAGGTCAACGTTTTGATTGCGGTAGCGTTGAAGGTTACATTGATGCGACCAATTTCTGTTATGAAAACCTTTACAAGGAAGGCCAGTAAACATTGCGGATAACATGTATTAACCACCTGATTTGGAGAGATTTATATGTCCTATGATTTTGATTTGTTTGTCATTGGTGCGGGCTCAGGTGGTGTGCGTGCCGCTCGTTTTGCTGCTTCGTTTGGCGCACGAGTCGCCGTTGCGGAAAGCCGTTATTTAGGTGGCACCTGTGTCAATGTCGGCTGTGTCCCGAAAAAACTGATGGTCTACGCCGCGCATTTCCATGATGATTTTCAGCTGAGTCGTAGCTTTGGCTGGGACGTTGAGGCTAAAAACTTTGATTGGTCTACACTGATAAACAATAAAAACACCGAGATTAAGCGTTTAAATGGTATTTATGAAAAGCTATTAATCAACAGCGGCGTCAACCTATTCAATGGTCATGCCAAAATCATCGATGCGCATACAGTTGAAGTTAACGGGCAGCAGCACACGGCAGAGCATATTCTTATTGCCGTCGGTGGCTGGCCACAAGTGCCGGATATTCCTGGGCGTGAGCACGTCACCGACTCCAATCAAGTATTCTTTTTAGCAGAGCAACCTAAGCGCGTGCTGGTCATTGGCGGCGGCTATATTGCCGTTGAGTTTGCTTCTGTATTTCATGGTTTGGGCTCAGAAACACAACTGGCTTATCGTGGTGATTTATTTTTGCGCGGCTTCGATCAAGAAGTGCGTGAGCATTTACATCAAGAACTGCTGAAAAAAAATATGACATTGCGCTTTAACTGTGACGTACAACATATTGATAAACAAGAAGATGGCAGTCTACTAATTACCTTTAAAGATGATCAAACCACTGTGGTGGACTGTATTTTCTATGCGACTGGACGTCGTCCAATGCTGGATAACCTAGGCTTAGAAAATGTTGATATCAAGCTTGATAAAACAGGTTTTATTGCCGTTGATGACTTGTATCAAACCTCAGAAAGCAGCATTTTAGCGATTGGCGATGTGACTGGCCGAGTACAACTGACCCCCGTTGCTTTAGCTGAAGGTATGGCGCTGGCACGCCGCTTATTCCGTAAAGAGGAATACCGTCCCGTCGATTATAATTTGATCCCGACGGCGGTGTTTAGTCTGCCTAACATTGCTACGGTAGGCTTAAGCGAAGAACAGGCAAAGGCAGAGGGCTTTGTTGTACAGGTGTTTAAAAGTAGCTTTAGACCGATGAAGCTCAGCCTGTCGGATCAGCAAGAACGCATCTTTATGAAGCTTGTTGTTGATGAAACCACTGACCGTGTGCTCGGTTGCCATATGGTTGGTCCAGATGCAGGTGAATTAATGCAGGGGATTGCCATCGCTTTAAAAGCAGGTGCAACCAAACAGGTATTTGATGACACTATTGGTATTCATCCAACCGCCGCGGAAGAGTTTGTGACCATGCGTACACCCAGCGTCTAACCAAGCAAATCTGTATGCTAAAAAGCAAAATGGCGCATATTCTGCGCCATTTTGCTTTTTAGTGTTAACCCCGCGCACTCAAATCAATGATGGCGGTGCTCAGAGTGATCCATCTCTGGCTGTGCTACAGATGTACCCGCGTCGCTATTTTTAATCTGTACAGTGACATCAACTTGGCCTGCCTGCTCAAAATACAGACTCAAAGGTAGTTGCTGACCCGCCACTAACGGCTTATGTAAATTAATCAACATGATGTGATAACCGCCTGGTTCTAGCGTCAGGTCACTGTGTGCAGGAATATCAATCGCATCGACTTTAACCATGCGCATCACATCGCCTTCATGCAAGTGTGCATGCAACTCAGTGATTTCAGCGATTGCGCTTTCTGCGCGAAGCAAGCGATCAGTTTGATCACTGTGATTACGTACGGTTAAAAAGGCAGCACCCACCGGCGCGGTAGGTGGAAGCTCACGCGACCAAGCCGACTCAACCACGAGTGCAGCTTGTTTGGTTTGGCTTATTGCCTGCTGATGATCGTGCTCATGTTGTGCTGCATAAGCGGGAACAGCCACGCCAAGCGTTAATGCGAGCAAGCTTGCGGTAAGGGCGGTAAAGCGCATAAAGCCTCCTGTAATGAAAATGAACGAATATTGATATTTGTCTAGATTGGCTAATTTAGCATGCCGATGATTATTCGGGTATGCGGCATTGCGCAGCAGTTTATGTAACAGCCCGCATAAAATGCATACAGTAAAGCATCAAGAGAAGGTGTTTATTTGTAGCGCAAGATTTAGAAGCATAATCAACAATATAATCAATTTAACATAATATTGATTATGGCATATTTAATTTTATTATCAGAATCACTTTTTAACCGCAGGATTTGCTGTTTTATCAATGCCTTGTGCGCTATTGCCAAGTGAATTTTGACTGGTTTCTAACGGCTGATCAGTAAACTCAGTTTTCAACCCTTGCTCCATACCGTCCAATTCAGCCAATAATGAACTAAAACTGATATGTGTATCGTCTTGTTCAATGCTGGCTTGAACTTCTGTTGTACTAGCCATCTGTGCTTGTGTGGTGTGTTGTAAATCATCTGCTGGCTGCAAACTTTTTAACTCTGCCAGATTAGGTAACTCATCGAGACCACGTAGATTAAAATAATCAAGAAACACTTTAGTGGTAGCCAACATCGCAGGTTTTCCAGGTACATCCTTATGGCCGACGACCCGTATCCATTCGCGCTCTAATAGGGTTTTAATGATTTGCGTGTTAACTGCCACGCCGCGCACATCTTCAATCTCGCCACGTGTGATTGGCTGACGATACGCAATCAGTGCTAACGTTTCGAGCATCGCACGAGAATAACGCTGCGGACGCTCTTCCCATAAACGCCCAACCCAAACACTGTATTCAGGACGCACTTGCAAACGATAACCCGATGCCACCTCCGTCAGCTGATAACTGCGTGCGGCAATGCTCTCTGACAAATAGTCTAAGCCTGCCTTTAGCTGGCGGTTGTTAGGACGCTCATCTTCATCAAATAACTCAGTTAAACGCTCAAGGCTTAACGGCTTAGCGGCCGCCAATAAAAGCGCTTCAAGCACCTTGGAAAACTGTTGCACACTGTTAAAGTCCAGCTTATTCATGCTGTTTAGCCCGTACATGGATCTCGCTAAAAGGCTCATTCTGAACCAATTCAATCAGCGATTCTTTCACCAACTCTAAAATTGCCATAAAGGTCACAACCACACCTAAACGCCCTTCTTCTATGGTAAATAATCGCGCAAAAGGCAAAAAGTTACCGTCACGCAAAGCCTCTAATACCATGCTCATACGCTCACGGGTGGATAAGGTTTCACGACTGATTTGATGGCTTTCAAACATGTTGGCACGGCGCAATACTTCTGCCATAGCCAATAAAACCTCTTCAAAAGCCACATCAGGAACTAAGCGTCTACTGCGAGCATCCGGTGCAGTAGCATGAGCGATAAAGACATCTCGGCCTAAGCGTGGAATCTCATCCAAGTCTTCAGCCGCCGTTTTAATTCGCTCATACTCTTGCAGTCGACGAATCAACTCTGCACGCGGATCATCCTCTTCATCGGCCGCGCTGTGTCGGCTGCGCGGTAACAGCATGCGTGATTTAATCTCTGCCAGCATTGCCGCCATGACCAAGTACTCTGCCGCTAATTCTAAGCGCACAGCTTTCATCAGTTCGACATAACCCATGTACTGGTGAGTGATTTGTGCAACTTGGATATCGAGAATATCAATATTCTCTTTACGGATCAGGTACAAAAGTAAATCGAGCGGCCCCTCAAAGGCTTCAAGAATAACTTCTAGAGCATCAGGAGGGATATACAAATCCATTGGCAAAGCAGTCATCGCTTCGCCATACACCAGCGCTAATGGCAGCTGCATAGCATCACTGCACTGCTCTGTACTGGAATTGTCTTGCGTTGAATGGCTAGACATCACAGCAATCAAAGTGATTGAAAAGGTTCAGGGTCGCCACACCCAATACGCAACACCTCGGGTTCTTCATCAACAAAACTCACCACGGTAGAGGCTTCAATACCGCCATACCCACCGTCAATAATTAAATCAACTTGGCTTTCTAGTAAATCACGTATGTCATAAGGATCGCTGAGAGGCTCTGTAGCCTCAGGCAAAATTAAAGTGACACTCATCAATGGCTCACCCAGCTCTGCTAGCAGTGCTTGAGCAATCGGATGGCCCGGTACACGCAAACCAATGGTACGACGCTTGGGGTGCATCAGCATCCGTGGAACCTCACGTGTTGCATTAAGAATATACGTATAAGGCCCTGGTGTATAAGCTTTTAGTAGCCGAAACGCAGTGGTGTCGACTTTGGCAAACACACCCAGTTCAGATAAATCACGGCACATCAAAGTGAAGTTATGCTTATCGTCTAAACGACGAATACGCCGGATGCGATCCAACGCACTTTTATCGCCCAAACGGCAACCCAACGCATAAGAAGAGTCTGTTGGATAAATGATCACGCCGCCCTTACGAATGACTTCAACGGCTTGTTTGATTAAACGGTCTTGCGGGTTTTCCGCATGAATCTGAAAAAACTTCATAATACTTCCTTATAATGCGTTATTTACTGCAGGCTGGTAAGCAAATAAGGGCGTGAGATCGTCCGGTACGGCTCGATACTTACCTAACTCTGACCATTGTCGAGGCAGGTGAAAGTCACTGCCTGCAGTCACTTTCAAATTAAACTCACGGGCTAAAATTGACAATGTGCCAACCTGCTCTGCGGGTTGCATGCCATTGACCACTTCGAGTGCGTGCCCACCGGCAGTCACAAAGTCTTGGACTAAACGCCGACGTTTACTCCGAGTAAAATTATAATGGTACAAATGCGCCAAGCTGATTGATGCTTTGGCTTGAGTAAGTACCTCCATGGTGTCCTCAAAGGACGGCCAATGTTGTTTCACATCACCAATTTTTCCTGCGCCAAGCCATTTTCGAAAAGCTTCAGCGTGATCACGGACATGACCTGCGCTCACCAAAAATTGAGCAAAATGTGGGCGCGCAGGTGCATTTAAGCTGTCGCCTAAAGCAGCCTGTATGGCTTGCGCGCCGGCTAAAGCATCTGGCATACCTTTCGCAGCGAGCCGTTTTGAAATTTCCTCAGCCCTCAGCCAGCGTCCCTCATGTAGGTTTTTAATGGCGGCTAACAGTGTTGGATCATCTAAGGCAAAGCTATAGCCTAAAATATGAATGGTGGCGCCACCCCATAAGCATGACATCTCAATCCCGTGAATTAACTGGATACCGACGTCTTGCGCTGCTTGATGTGCTTCGACAAGACCTTCAGTGGTGTCATGGTCCGTCAGAGCCAAAACGTGCACCCCTTGCTGATGCGCACGCAGCACGACTTCGCGTGGAGCAAGAACCCCATCAGACGCTGTACTGTGACAATGTAGATCTATATCCATTTTCAATGCTTACGCTAGCCGCTGTGTTTGCTATTATGCCGTTTCCTTACTGTTATGGCGCGCACTGTGAAACAATTCATCGATTTTATCCCTCTTCTGCTGTTTTTTATCGTCTTTAAGCTCGAACCGCGTGATTTTGAAGTGGCTGGGCATGTCATTTCATTTGGCGGCATCTTTAGCGCAACTGCGGTACTGGTAATCAGCTCAATACTTGTTTACGGCAGTTTGTTCTTAACACATCGTCGTTTAGAAAAAGGGCAATGGATTACCTTAATTGGTTGTTTATTCTTTGGCGGTCTAACCTTAGCCTTCCATAGCGAAACTTTTTTAAAGTGGAAAGCACCGGTAGTGAACTGGTTATTTGCTTTAGGTTTTGCGGGTAGCCACTTTATCGGCACACAGCCCTTAATCAAACGCGTGATGGGTCATGCTGTCAGCTTGCCTGATCGTATTTGGATCAAGCTCAATATTGCTTGGATCATCTTCTTTATCTTTTTAGGCTCATCGAATTTATTTGTCGCTTTTACCTTCCCATCAATTTGGGTTGATTTTAAAGTATTTGGTAGTTTAGGTATGACGGTACTGTTTTTAATCGGCCAAGGTGTATTTTTGTCACGTCACATGCAAGACATACCCGCCAACCCAAATAAGGAATAACTGATGCTTTATGCAATTATTGCTACCGACAACCCCAATAGTTTAGACCTGCGTTTGGCTGCACGCCCCGCTCACTTAGCACGTTTACAAGCGCTACAAGATAGCGCGCGTTTAATCCTTGCTGGCCCTCATCCAGCAATAGATAGCAGTGATCCAGGCGCTGCCGGTTTTAGTGGCAGTTTGATTGTTGCTGAGTTTGTTTCTTTGCAAGCAGCGCAAGATTGGGCCGCAACGGACCCGTATTGTGCAATGGGTGTTTACGCCGATGTGCAAGTGAAACCCTTTAAGCAAGTGTTTCCTCAGTAAACAGTGCTCGATAGGCAAACTGGAGTTATTACAGCGCCATGAGCAATATTTTACTCATTGATGACGACCAAGAATTATGCGAACTATTAAGCCATTGGCTCAGTCAAGAAGGCTTTATCGTGCACGCCTGCTTTGATACGGCTAGTGCACAGGCCTACTTAGCTGCTAGACATCAGGTTGATGCGGTGATTCTTGATGTAATGTTACCCGACGGCAATGGTTTAGAGCTGCTGCGCAAATTGCGTCAGGAGTTTGCAGAACTACCAGTCCTGATGCTCTCCGCTCGAGGAGAGCCCACCGATCGCATTATTGGTTTAGAGCTGGGCGCCGATGATTATCTAGCCAAGCCTTGTGATCCGCGCGAATTAACCGCTCGCTTACGCGCGGTATTGCGCCGTAGCGTTAATCTACCCAGCATGCCCAGTAATATCGTCTTCGGTGATTTACAATACAGTCCTGCGCGCGGAGTGGTTAATATCAATGATCAAGCGGATATCGTTTTAACCGTCTCCGAAGGGCGTATTCTGGAAGCCTTACTGGCCAAGCCAGGTGAACCCATCGACAAGCAACAACTGGCGCAATTGGCGCTTGATCGTAAGCTGACTTTATATGACCGTAGTTTGGATATGCATATCAGTAACTTACGTCGTAAATTAGGCGCGCATGCAGACTCACGCCCACGCATTGTTGCCCTGCGTGGACGCGGCTACTTCTATAGTGCATAAAGTTTACTGATTCTTTACAGTACCCTGACTGCAGTTGACGTTAACTTAGGCATACTTGTTTCATCCCGTAGACATCGGGTTAACCATTAAGGAGAAACACCATGCGAACCAAAACAATCGCCCTCGTCTTCAGCGCCTTACTGCCTTTAAGTGTGTTCGCCGCACCAGACACCTCTAACAAACAAGTTCAACAAGAACAACGGATGCAAGAACGTCAGTCGGCTTTGTTTGAGAGCCTCGAACTCAATGTGAAGCAGCGTGAAGCGTTTAAGAAAGAAATGCAGCGGCATCATGAAAAACAGCGCGCTGATCGTAAAGCGCACCACGACAAACTGCGCGAACTACTAACGCCTAAGCAACAGGCTCATTTCGATAAAAAAATCGAGATGATGCAAAAAAACATGCATAAAAAACAGAAGATGCACCGCCAAGGCAAATCATCACGCGCAGATTGCAAAGATAAATAACGGAGCAACGTGCTTTATAATAAGCACATCAACTCTCTGACAGCGGTTCATGCGTAAGCTGAGCCGCTGCTTTGTTTAGGATTAGGATGATGCGCTCATTATTTTGGCGAGTTCTTGGCGCATTTTGGCTGGCACTGATCGTGACTGGCGCCTTAACCTATTTATTAGTTCGTATGTTCAATCAAGATGATTGGATTTTAAATCATCATCCAAGCTTAAAAAACTTTGCTAGCACGTGGATGCAGCTGCACGAGTCGGGCGATCAGCAACAGGCGCAGCGCTACTTACAGCAACAGAAACAGCATTACCGCATTGAAACACAAATCCTAGATGAGACGGGTCTATCACTGGGTCGAGATATCTCACCGCGCTCAGCTGAACTGGAAGCTAAGCGTGGTATGCATCGCTTGCCTTGGCGGCGAATCACTCAAGAACTCACTGACAGCAATGGATTGAGCTACCTGTTTATTTACCGTATTCCAAATGGTGAGCTGGGCGCTTGGCAGCGTAGCGATGGCTTACGTCCTATCAGCGCCTTGGCTATTGCGCTCAGTGTTTTAACCCTGATGAGCTTGCTGCTGACTATTTCTATTACGCGACCAATCAATCGCTTACGCCATGCCGTACATGATCTAGGGCAAACCAGTTATCAGCACCATCAATTAGCTAAACTGGCAACACGGCGCGATGAGCTGGGTGCTTTAGCCGCTGATTTCAACCACATGGGCCAGCGTCTGCAAGGCTTAATAAGCAGTCAGCGGCAACTGCTGCGCGATGTCTCGCATGAGTTGCGTTCACCTCTAGCCCGCTTGCAAATAGCCCTAGCGCTGGCCGAACGCGGCAGCAAAGAAGAGCAAAAAGCACTCTGGCCGCGCTTACAATTAGAATGTCAGCGCTTGGATGGGCTGATTAATGAAATATTGACTTTGGCACGTTTAGACCAACAGCAAGCCGCTAAGCAGCCAATTGATATTGAGAGCTTACTCAATAAGCTGCGTGATGATGCGCTACTACTACACCCAAAACAAAGTATCACAATAAATGGGGCAAACAACTGCTTCTATAGCGGCTGGCCAGAGAGTTTCCAGAGAGCGATAGACAACCTACTGCGCAATGCATTACGTTTTAACCCTGCCACACAACCGATTCACATAGACATCCAGCAGCATGCGCAGATATTGACCATCAGCATTCGTGATCATGGTCCAGGCGTCAGTCAGCAATGGCTCGACAAGTTAGGCGAGACTTTTTTCCGCGTGCCCAATCAAGCCCAGCCGGGTTATGGTTTAGGGCTGACGATTGCAAAACGAGCCGTGCAACAACACGGTGGACAGTTACGCTTTAGCAACCATCCTCAAGGTGGTTTTATTGCCACCTTACAATTACCTATAGTCGATTAAAAGCAGCGGTTATACCGGCCAAGCACGCAGTAATGGCGCCGGATCAACGACTGGAGGATTGCGCAAGCTATTGATTGGCGTCCCCAGATAAATATAAGCAACAATTTGTTCATGCGCTTGCAAGCCTAGCCCTTGCTTGATCAGGGCAATTTCAGACATTGCACCCGTGCGCCATACCGCACCAACCCCTTGTGCATGAGCAGCTAATAAAATGCCGTGAGCTGCGCAACCTGTCGCCAACAACTGCTCATGACAAGGTACGGTAAGATGCTCATGCAACACCCCTACTACGATTAAGATGAGCGGTGCACGCATCGGCAAGCCGCGAACTTTATCAATTTTCTCGATCGCTGCATCAGGCTCGGTACTCAGCAAGCCTTCTACGAATAAGTCACCAAGCGCCTTACGACCATCGCCTTGTACCCTTAAAAAACGCCATGGCCGAATTTGACCATGATCGGGCGCACGCAGTGCTGCACGTAACATCACATCAAGTTGTTCAGTTGTGGGCGCAGGTTCTTGCAAGCGTGGTACTGATACACGTTTCAATAAAAGCTCAAGCGCATCCATAATGAAACTCCTATTGCGTTGAGAGATGCATACCCTATACAGCATGCTGCTATAACGCATACTAATCAAATCGCTGTCAATAACCAACGAATACACTAGGTTTTATTGACGACAGGTTGCATCGCTGCTGTTCGTTTCAGATCACATTTAAGCGACGCGATCGGGGCTAAGTATGGGTTCTATAGGAGGATCTAAAGGCGGTAAGCCATGTACCGCGCGCGCAGCATCACAGTGCGGGTTATGTACGCCATTTTCCCAAGATGCCTGAAAATCCTGACAGCTTGATGAACGCTTGTCATACATCGTACAGCGAACACCTTGGCCGACATCACCTATCAATGCACTACAGCGCGCGGGCTTGCGATCTGTACCGATCATCGCAACAAAGGTTGAATTGATCGGTATGACCATACTATCTGGCACTGAGCCACCTGCCGACTCACATTCACCCCAAAAAAAAGACACTCGAAAGAAAGCGCAGCATGCGCCGCAGGTTAAGCAAGGATTGCTGTCAGACATGATAGGTATAAACCAAATGATACCGGCCAAGGCCGGTGCAGCAATATTTTAGCGCCACTTAAAAAAACAAGGTACTATTAATCGCATATTTTTTTATTGTATTTTCTTCACACAAGTACTGTATACGATCGTTAGCTGCGCGCGTCAGTCTGTCACTTTACCCGCAGAGCATGCATCCGTATTATTGTGTCAATCACGTTATAACAATTAGATCATTAGGGATATCATTGGTAAATGAAGGCCATTACTTCAAGAAAGCCAGCTGGCATAAAGCCTAACGCACCACTGCAAGAGTTTTACTCACGTATTTTAGCCTATATGTTTATTGCTGCAGTTATTGCTGCTGGCACTTACAATGGGTTTTTCTCATACAGTCTTTTGTGGGCTGTACCATATTCTTTGTTATACCCGCATTTAGCTTATTTTTTCACATCACGATTCAAGCATCATTACCCAAAAACCACTTATATAAGCCAATTACTTCTAGACTCATTACATACTGGCACCATGATTGCGGTGATTGGCTTTGCAATCATTCCAGCACTGATGGGTTTGCTGATCATCATTGTAAGCACACTTATCGTCGGCGGCTTACGCATAATGCTGCCTGTATTGATTGGCTCACTGTGCACAGCGGCGGTAGCCGGCTTATTAATACAACCGAACATTAACTTTGAAGCCCCGCTACTCGTATCAGTGGTCAGCGTGCTCTTTGCTGCTTTATATCTTTGCATTACTGCTTATTTTGTACACTTACAAAGTATTCACTTAGCAAAAGTACGGCAAGATATTAAACGCGAACAAGAAAAAGCAGCTCGTTTAGCCCATAACTTAGCTAAATATCTTTCCCCACAAGTCTGGCAGATGATCTTTAGTGGCAAGCGCACTGTTAAGCTTGAAACTCAGCGTAAGAAGTTAACCGTATTCTTTTCTGATATTAAAGGATTTACAGAGTTATCCGAAGAACTAGAAGCCGAAGCATTAACCGACTTACTTAATAACTATCTGAATGAAATGTCAAAAATCGCCTTAAAGTATGGCGGAACAATTGATAAGTTTATTGGTGATAGCGTAATGGTATTCTTTGGTGATCCTAATACGCAAGGTGCCAAGAAAGACGCGGTAGCTGCCGTAGCGATGGCGATCGCCATGCGCAAGCATATGAAAGTATTACGTCAACAATGGCGTGCACAGGGCATTGATAAACCTTTAGAAATCCGCATGGGCATTAATACCGGTTACTGCACCGTGGGTAACTTTGGTGCGGATACACGCATGGATTACACCATCATTGGTCGTGAAGTAAACCTTGCCAGTCGTCTAGAAAGCGCAGCAGAGTCAGGTGAGATTCTAATGTCTAATGAGACGTACTCGCTGACTAAAGATGTGATCATGGCGCGTGACAAAGGACAGATTAATGTGAAAGGTTTTTCACGGCCTATCCAGATTTTCCAGGTTGTCGATTTCCGCCGAGACCTTGGTGCAACCAGCAGTTACGTTGAACATGAGCTGCCAGGTTTTTCAATGTATTTGGACACCAATAACATTCAAAACTACGACAAAGAGCGCGTGATTGGTGCACTCAAAGAAGCAGCAGAGCGCTTGCGTGATAAAATTATTATGTAAGCAGCTGCAACACCGCTTGCTGATCAAATGGCCAGCGCAACTCTTGGCCATTATCAACTCGGCGTAAAACTGGAATAGTCAACGCATAACGCTCCAGCCACTCAGGCGAGTCAATAATATCCAACAGTTCAACGATCAAACCCCGCGCCACAAGAGGCTGTAAAACCTGCTCAGCCTCTTCACACAGATGACAACCTAAGGTGCCGAACAACTCGCAATCTGCTGACATAAAGCCTCTATTTGCTAAATTCAATACGCCCTTATTATATGCAAAAAAAAGGCTAAATCAGAGAACAGCTAATCTTTTGTTGGTCAACTATACGTAAAAGAGCAGCGGAGCAACCTCCAACAATAATTATTGAAATATGCGACACTGAGCCATCTTAGTTTTTGAGGCTTTTGCATATGCGCCATTCATGAACGCCCTAACCTATCAAACACAAACCAATAGCATCAAAATTAATGGGGTCAAAGACCTACTTATTCGATCACTGTTAGATCGCCAGCAATATTATGACCCGACCGGTGCCGCTTCACGACTGGGCATTTGTTCAGCGTCTTGGTCATTATTTGGCATGCTCTGGCCATCAAGTATCCATTTAGCCAGTGCCCTCGCAAAACGTGCTATCAACCCCAAAGAAAAGATTTTAGAGATTGGCTGCGGGCTGGCCTTAGCCAGTTTAGTCGGGCACCGAATGGGCGCTAACATTACCGCTTGTGATCGTCACCCTAAGGCCAAGTTGTTTCTTATAGAAAACCTACGTTTAAATAACTTATCCAGACTACCCTTTCGTCACGCTCAGTGGGGCGAGCACCCCACCCCTTCGATTAAAGACACAGGTGCAGCGCTACTCACTAAAAAATATGACTTAGTGATCGGTAGTGATCTGTTGTACGAACCTGATATGCCTAAAGCTTTGGCACGCTTTGTCGATGAATGCGCCAATCCTAATGCTGAAGTATGGATTGTTGACCCCAATCGTGGTTACCGTACGAAATTTAATAAAAATATGAGCA
The DNA here is from genome assembly GCA_034006605.1 of Pseudomonas sp. Lineage (GTDB taxonomy): Bacteria > Pseudomonadota > Gammaproteobacteria > Pseudomonadales > Pseudomonadaceae > Denitrificimonas. The sequence goes on from JAVESM010000002.1 coordinate 110,276, forward strand.
ACTTAGGCTTTCAACTCAGTTCAGAAGCGTCTTTAACTGAGCTAGAAACAACTGACGAGAAGTACAAAGGTCGCTTACTGATTTACAAACGTAATTAATTTTAAGTAAAAAAAAGGGGTGACCGAAGTCACCCCTTTTTTAGATCACAAAAACTTAGTTTTTGTTCTCTTGAGCGGCTCGGATCAGATCACCTAAAGTGGTCGGACCAGCAACTTCTGTTTCTTGCTTACGCATTTCTTTGATCGCGTCTTTTTCGTCTTCAACGTCTTTAGACTTGATAGACAAGTTAATAACACGAGATTTGCGATCGATGTTGATGATTTTCGCTTCAACTTCATCGCCTTCTTTCAGAACGTTACGTGCATCTTCTACACGGTCACGGCTGATTTCAGATGCTTTCAGAACAGCTTCGATGTCGTCAGCTAATAGGATAATTGCACCCTTAGCATCAACTTCTTTAACAGTACCAGTAACGATGGTGCCTTTCTCATGCTCTGAAGCGTAGCTTGAGAATGGATCATCTTCTAACTGCTTGATACCCAGTGAGATACGCTCACGCTCTGGATCAACAGACAGAATAACAGTTTCCAGCTCATCGCCTTTCTTGTAGCGACGAACAGCTTCTTCGCCTACTTCATGCCAGCTGATGTCTGATAAGTGTACTAAACCGTCAATGCCGCCATCTAGGCCGATAAAGATACCGAAATCAGTGATTGATTTGATGGTACCGGAGATTTTATCGTTCTTGTTGAACTGGCTAGAGAAATCTTCCCATGGGTTAGATTTGCACTGTTTGATACCCAGAGAAATACGGCGGCGCTCTTCGTCGATATCCAGAACCTGAACTTCAACTTCGTCACCAACCTGTACAACTTTTGATGGGTGGATGTTTTTGTTAGTCCAGTCCATTTCTGAAACGTGAACCAAACCTTCAACACCTTCTTCCAGCTCAGCGAAGCAACCGTAATCCGTCAGGTTAGTTACGCGTGCATTAACACGAGTACCTTCTGGGTAACGGGCTTTGATAGCTACCCATGGATCTTCGCCCAACTGCTTCAGGCCTAAAGATACACGGTTACGCTCGCGGTCGAATTTCAATACTTTTACGTCGATCTCGTCGCCAACATTAACAATTTCGCCTGGGTGCTTAATGCGTTTCCAAGCCATATCAGTAATGTGCAGCAGACCATCAACACCGCCCAAATCAACGAATGCGCCGTAATCTGTAAGGTTCTTAACGATACCTTTAACTTGTTGACCTTCTTGCAGGTTCTCAAGCAGTTGCTCGCGCTCAGCGCTGTTTTCCGCTTCCAGAACGCTACGACGTGATACAACAACGTTGTTACGTTTTTGATCAAGCTTGATAACTTTGAACTCAAGCTCTTTGCCTTCTAAGTGCGCAGTGTCGCGAACTGGACGTACGTCTACCAAAGAACCTGGCAAGAACGCGCGAATACCGTTCACATCAACTGTAAAGCCACCTTTAACTTTACCGTTGATAACACCCATGACCACTTCTTCAGCGTTGAATGACGCTTCAAGAACCAGCCAAGACTCAGCACGCTTAGCTTTTTCACGGGACAGTTTGGTTTCACCAAAGCCATCTTCTACCGCGTCAAGTGCTACGTGAACTTCGTCACCAATCTTGATGGTCAGTTCGCCTTGTTCGTTGTAGAACTGCTCAACTGGGATAACGCCTTCTGATTTCAAACCAGCGTGTACTGTTACCCAATCACCATCAATATCAACAATCAAACCAGTGATAATTGCACCGGGTTGCATGTCTAGGGTTTTTAGGCTTTCTTCAAAAAGGTCTGCAAAGCTTTCGCTCATGTTTAATCCTGCTGATCGAGGGCAAGAATCTGCCCAAATCCACATTCCAGAATAATGTGGTCTTATTAATAAGTAGAAAACATGACAGCTATTATCTGGGAGCTGCACATGATTCAAATTAAAGCTGAAGCACACTCATGTGCACTTCATACTTTTTATCCAGCTAAACTGCGTACTGCAACTTCGCTGAGAATTCTTTCTAACACTTGCTCGATGGTCATTGTCGTGGAATCTAAGATGATTGCATCATCTGCAGGTTTCAACGGGGCAATGCTGCGATTGGTGTCACGCTCATCACGCGCACGAATCTCCTCTAGCAAGCTCGTAAGGGTAACAGTTTCGCCTTTATCCTTCAACTGTAAATAACGGCGACGCGCACGCTCCTCTGCACTCGCGGTTAAAAAGACTTTTAACGGCGCATCCGCAAAGACCACTGTGCCCATATCTCGACCATCTGCAATTAAACCGGGTGCCTGACGAAACTCTTGCTGACGTCGTAATAAGCCGGCACGCACCAAGGGTAATACAGCGATCTGCGAGGCACTGGCTCCGACTGTTTCATTACGGATAGTGTCCGTCACATCATTATTTTCTAAGATAATGCGCTGAGTATTGTTTTCACTATCAACAATAAACTGCACATCCAAACTCACAGCTAACACCTCAAGCGCTTCTTCATGATCAAGCGGTACATGGTGTTTTTCTGCAGCAACTGCAAGCACACGATATAACGCGCCTGAATCCAGCAGCTGCCATTGCAATTTTGTTGCTAATAAACTAGCGACAGTACCTTTCCCTGAGCCACTTGGACCATCAATGGTAATTACGACAGGCAAATTCATACTTGCACCTCGGATTCGACATGCATGCCGACTTGTTTACACAGGGCTAGGAAGTTAGGAAAAGAGGTTGCTACATGCACGCTGTCATGGATGCGAATCGGAGCATTAGCACGTAAAGAAGCAATACTAAAAGACATCGCAATGCGGTGGTCACCGTGCGCCCAGACTTCACCGCCGCCGATTTGTCCCCCCTCAATAATGATGCCGTCAGGCGTACCTTGCGCATTGATGCCTAAAGTGGTTAAACCATCGACCATGACTTGAATACGATCAGACTCTTTAACACGCAACTCTTCAGCGCCGCGCAAGATGGTTCGACCTTCTGCGCAGGCCGCGGCAATAAACAACACAGGAAACTCATCAATGGCCAAGGGTACCAACTCCAAGGGAATCTCAATACCTTTGAGATGGGCACTGCGCACACGAATATCCGCAACTAACTCTCCGCCCACTTCACGCACACGCTCAAGGCTTAAGTCGGCGCCCATGAGCTTCAAGATATTGATAATGCCGGTACGCGTCGGGTTAATACCTACATGCTCTAATAATAATTCTGAATCAGGTGCAATACTGGCGGCCACCATAAAAAAGGCGGCAGAGGAGATGTCGGCAGGGACTTCGATGTGTGTACCGGTCAGCTTGTGGTTACTTTCAACTGTAGCTGTGGAGCCATGCACTTTAACCGGATAGCCAAAACCACGCAGCATCCGCTCAGTGTGATCACGCGTTGGTGCGGGCTCAGTCACCGAAGTTTCGCCTGCCGCATACAGTCCAGCCAGTAATAAACACGACTTAACCTGAGCGCTGGCCATAGGCATTTCGTAATGCATGCCAGTAAGACGCTGGCCGCCACGAATGGTCATGGGCGGACGCCCTTCTGGAGCGGTTTCAATAACGGCACCCATTTTACGCAATGGTTTAGCCACACGATTCATGGGACGTTTAGATAATGAGGCGTCGCCGGTCAAAGTACTATCAAACGTTTGAGCGGCTAAAATACCTGACAATAAGCGCATGGTGGTGCCCGAGTTACCCACATAAATAGGACCTGGTGGTGCCTGCAAACCATGCAGACCGACACCATGCACCACTACGCGACCTTTATCTGGGCCTTCAATTACCACGCCCATATCACGAAAGGCCTGAATGGTAGCTAAAGCATCTTCGCCCTCTAAAAAGCCATCCACCTCAGTCACGCCTTCAGCTAAAGAACCCAGCATGATGGTGCGGTGAGAAATCGATTTATCACCTGGCACACGAACATGGCCATTCACTTGCCCACCTGGCTTGGCCAGGAAAATCAAATCATTATCAAGCATGCTTTCCACATAGGCCCGTTGGGCTAAAATTGTACTAAAATGTTCGCGGGCGGCACGCGCTCGGGTAAATACACCAAGTAAGTGCTGCCCATCTCCTTCGGCGATCGCATTACGTAATGCATCAAGATCACCTCGAAACTGATCCAATTGCTGTAAAACAGCTTCACGATTGGCTAGAAAAATATCGTGCCACATCAGTGGATCACTGCCAGCAATGCGCGTGAAATCACGAAAGCCGCCTGCGGCATAACGAAATATTTCTAAATTTTCATTTCTTTTCGCCAACGAGTCGACTAAACCAAATGCGAGTAAATGCGGCAAGTGACTGGTAGCCGCCAAGACTAAGTCATGCTGTTCAACACTCATGCTTTCAACATCAGCGCCAAGGCTTTGCCATAATGTTTTAATGCACGCTAACGCAGCAGGATCTGTGTCTACATGTGGCGTCAAGATCACTTTATGGTGCTTAAATAAACTCGCATTCGCCGCCTCAACTCCGCTGCGCTCAGAACCGGCGATCGGATGACCTGGGACTAACAACTTTGGCAGATAGCCATAAACCTCTTGCGCAGCAGCAAGCAAATGACCTTTGACACTGCCTGTATCAGTAATAATTGTGTGACTAAGATCCAGTGATTTCAAACGGACCAGCAGTTTACTGAGTGCCAACACTGGGACAGCCAACACAATCACATCAACATCACGACAGGCTTCAAGCAATTGTGTAGAACAGCGATCAACAATACCTAACTCAACTGCCTTGTCACATGATTGCTGATTGAGATCGACACCAATCACTTCTTGAGCTAAACCGGCCTCGCGAACACCTTTGGCAAATGATGAACCAATCAGGCCTAAACCGACCACTACTAAGCGGTTAATCAGCGGTTGTTGAGAGGCTACGTGCATATTAAGCCTGCTGCAAGACGAGAGTTAATGCATCCAAAAAACGCTGATTTTCTTCTGCAGTACCAATCGAGATGCGCAAAAAGGTTGGCATTCCGTAACCAGCAATCGGACGCACAATAATCCCCTGCGCTAATAAGGCTTGGTTAATCGTAGCGGCATCACGTTTAAAATCAACAGCAATAAAGTTACCGCGTGAAGGAATCCAAGATAAGCATAAACGCTTAAAACCATCTTCTAATTGCTGCATACCTTGACTGTTGGTCAATCGGCTACGCTCTAGATACTCAATATCATCCAAAGCTGCACAAGCAGCAACCAGAGCCAAACTATTCACATTAAACGGTTGGCGTACACGATTCAGAACGTCGGCAATAACGACTGAAGAAATTGCATAACCCACGCGCAAAGCAGCTAAACCATACGCTTTAGAAAAGGTGCGCGACACCAGTAGGTTAGGATAACGGCTTAGATACGCCATACCATCAGGCAGATCGCTATCGGCTGCGTATTCAATATAGGCCTCATCCAGCACGACCAATACATGACCCGGCACCTTGCTTAGAAATGCATTTAAAGCGGCTTGATTAAACCACGTCCCAGTTGGGTTATTGGGATTCGCAATAAACACGACCCGCGTATTACTGTCGATTGCAGCGGCCATCGCATCAAGATCATGAGCATAATCTTTAGCTGGCACTTGGCGGCATTCAGCGCCCGCAGCAATCGTTGCGATTGGATATACAGCAAACGCATGCTGACTAAACACTGCATTAAAGCCAGGGGCGAGCCAAGCACGAGCGACTAACTCAAGCACATCATTAGAACCATTACCTAAAGTTACTTGCGCGGGGTCAACAGCATAGCGCTCAGCCAGTTTTTGTTTAAGGGCAAAACCGCTGCCATCAGGATAACGAGTCAACTCTGGCAGTTCTGCAGTGATCGCTGCACAGACTTTAGCGCTCGGCCCAAGCGGGTTTTCATTGCTGGCTAATTTGACAATATTGGCAGGGTCAAGTGCTAACTCACGCGCCAACTCATCAATGGGTTTGCCTGGCACATAAGGTGAAAGCCCTTGCACATGAGGTAGCGCCAAGGCTAGAAAATCAGAACTCATTTACTTTCCTTACATAATAGACTGCCGGCTTGCGCGCAACAGCCTTGCACAAAGTTAAAGAACAGCGTTTGGATACGATCCTAGAACTTTCAAGCCAACCGATTCTTGAGCAATTTGCTCCAGCGCACTCTTGACCAACGGATCATCTTTATGACCAAAGAAATCGATAAAAAACACATAAGACCACTTGCCACTGCGTGACGGACGGGTCTCGATGCGAGTCAGGTCAATACCACTATTATGGAAAGGCACCAACAATTCGTGCAATGCTCCAGGCTTATTACTCATCGAAATAATCACTGATGTTTTATCATCACCCGTGGCAGGCACAGTTTGATTACCAATAATTAAAAAGCGTGTTGAATTGTCAGGACGGTCTTCAATTTTATCGGCCAGAATGGTTAAGCCATATAAATGCGCCGCCATATCACCAGCAATTGCCGCACTGCTCCACTCGCTTTTCACTCGTTTAGCCGCTTCAGCATTACTGGACACGGCAATCCGCTCAACATTCGGATAATGCGCATCCAGCCATTTACGACATTGTGCCAATGACTGCGCATGCGAATAAATCCGCGTAATATGCTCTGTCTTAGTACTTTCAGCCACTAGTAGATGATGGTGAATACGTAATTCCACTTCACCACAGATCACTAAATCATGCTCAAGAAAGCTATCAAGCGTGTGGTTAATGGCCCCTTCGGTAGAGTTCTCTACCGGCACCACACCAAAACTGACGGCGCCAGCAGCCACTTCTCGAAACACCTCATCAATCGCAGCCATCGGCTTACTGACTACCGCTTGACCAAAGTGTTTTAATACTGCCGCGTGCGAAAATGTTCCTTCTGGGCCTAAATACGCCACTTTCAATGGCTGTTCAAGCGCCAAACAAGTGGACATTATTTCACGAAATAAGCGCGCCATCTCTTCATTATCAAGTGGGCCTTTATTCAGTTCCATAATGCGCTTAAGGACCTGCGCCTCACGCTCAGGGCGATAAAAAATGGCCTGTTCGCCTTCAACTAAAGCTGCCATTTTGATGCGCCCTACTTCTTGGGCACAGCGGGCACGCTGACTGATCAATTCAAGAATTTTCTCATCCAACGTATCAATACGCACGCGCAAAGCTTGCAGCTCCTGCTCGCTCATTTAGGCATGCTCCTTCTCAAAGGTCTGCATATAAGCAACCAAAGCCTCAACGGCTTCAAGCGATACAGCATTGTAAATAGAGGCGCGCATACCACCGACTGAGCGATGGCCTTTTAGATTGAGCAAACCACGCTCATCGGCACCTTGCAAGAATGCTTTATCAAGCTTTTCATCAGCCAGACGAAATGGCACGTTCATCCAAGAGCGCGCATTGACCGCAATCGGATTGCTATAAAAAGGGCTATCATCAATGGCCTTATACAGCAGCGCCTGCTTGGCGTGATTGAGTTTAGCCATAGCGTCTAAGCCGCCCTGTTGCTTTAACCACTTAAATACTAAGCCTGATAAGTACCAAGAAAAAGTGGGCGGTGTGTTGTACATCGAGCCGTTATCAGCAGCAATTTTATAATTGAGCATGGTTGGGCAGCTTGCACGCGCATGTCCCAATAAGTCTTCGCGAATAATAGCGACCACTAAGCCACTTGGGCCAATGTTCTTCTGGGCGCCAGCATAGATCATACCGTAGCGACAGACTTGCAATGGTTTAGAGAGGATGTCAGATGACATATCGACCACCAGCGGCGTATCGCCTGTACGTGGTGTCCAATCAAACTGTAGACCGCCAATCGTTTCATTACTTGCATAATGCACATACGCGGCGTCTTTGCTGAGATTCCATTCATTTTGTCCTGGAATGGCAAAGTAGTCATACGCTTTAGCGCTTGCAGCAACATTAACATTGCCGTAACGCTGCGCTTCTTCAATGCTTTTACGCGACCAAATCCCCGTATCGATATAGTCAGCTGTAGCGCCTTCACCCAATAAGTTCAATGGAATTTGTGCAAATTGCTGGCTGGCACCTCCCTGCAAAAACAACACTTTGTAGTTGCTCGGAATGTTGAGCAAGTCACGCAGATCTTGTTCCGCCTCAGTAGCAATCGAGGTGAACTCGTCGCCACGATGACTCATCTCCATGACCGACAAACCTTTGCCATGCCAATCTAATAACTCACTTTGCGCCTGTTGCAAGACCGCTTCAGGTAGCGCAGCAGGACCTGCGCAAAAATTATAGACTCGATTACTCACTGGGCTCTCACTCTTCTGGGTTGCCTGGCTCATCAGCATTGACCTGTTCATCTTCACTGACGGCATCTTGGTTAACGTCTTGTGCTGGGTCATTGGAGGCATCGACCACGGCGTCTTCTAGTCCATCTTCTTCATCCATCTCAGCCGGCTCCTGAACGCGTTCTAGACCGACCAAGGTTTCGTCTTTAGCTAAACGAATCAAGGTCACACCTTGAGTGTTGCGTGACAGTGACGAGACTTCATCAACACGGGTACGAACTAAAGTGCCCTGATCAGAAATCAGCATAATCTCTTCGCCATCTAGCACTTGAATAGCGCCAACTAATTTACCATTGCGTTCATTACTGACCATGGCGATGACGCCTTGCCCACCACGACGGTAATTAGGGAACTCACCAATCGCAGTACGCTTACCGTAACCGCGCGCAGAGGCCGTCAGAATTTCGCTGTTTTCCTCTGGAATAATCATCGAAATAAGTTTTTGCTCATCGGCTAAACGCATACCACGTACACCACGCGCTGTACGACCCATTGCGCGCACATCGGTTTCAGCAAAACGTGTCACCTTACCAGCGTCAGAGAACAGCATAACTTCACGAGAGCCATCGGTGACCGCAGCAGAAATCAACGTGTCATCTTCATCCAGAGCCAGCGCAATCAAGCCTGATGTTCTTTGACGACTAAATTGCTCCAGCGGCGTTTTCTTCACGGTACCGTTAGCGGTTGCCATAAAGATAAAGTGACCTTCACTGTACTCATCGACCGGCAGCATGGCGGTGATCTTCTCACCTTCATCCAGCGGCAGTAAGTTAATAATTGGCCGACCGCGTGAAGTGCGAGAAGCTTCAGGAATTTCAAAGGTGCGCTTCCAATACACTTTACCTTTACTGGAAAACAACAGTAACGTGGTGTGACTGTTAGCAACCAACAAGTGCTCCACATAGTCTTCATCTTTAACGCCGGTTGCAGCTTTACCACGACCGCCACGCCGTTGCGCATGATAAGCGTCTAACGGCTGGCTTTTTGCATAACCTGAATAAGAAATTGTAACAACGCGCTCTTCTTCAGTGATTAAGTCAGCGATCGTCAAATCAACGCGTGAGGCAGTAATTTCCGTACGTCGCTCATCACCGTAGTCGGCTTTGATTTTTTCTAATTCTTCACGAATGACTTCTAGCAAGCGCTCAGAACTGCCGAGAATTTTCAGCAACTCGCCAATCTGCAAGAGGATCTCTTGATACTCGGCCAGCAGTTTTTCATGCTCAAGACCGGTCAAACGGTGCAGACGCAAATCAAGAATGGCTTGCGCTTGCTCGGGTGATAAATGATAAAAACCTTCATGCATACCGTACTGTTCAGGCAAATCTTCCGGGCGGCACGATTCAGCACCCGCACGATCCACCATTGCAGAGACAGCACTGGATTCCCAAGCAGTCGCGATTAAACGTTCTTTTGCCTCAGCAGGCGTGGGTGAGGCTTTAATCATCGCAATGACAGGATCAATATTCGACAGTGCGACTGCTTGACCTTCAAGAATATGACCGCGCTCACGCGCTTTACGTAATTCAAATACCGTACGACGGGTGACCACCTCACGGCGGTGACGGACAAAGACTTCAAGCATGTCTTTAAGGTTGAGCAAACGCGGACGACCATCAACCAAGGCCACCACATTAATACCAAACACGCTTTGCATCTGTGTTTGCGAATAGAGGTTGTTTAGCACCACTTCAGGCACTTCACCGCGACGCAGCTCGATCACTACGCGCATGCCGTCTTTATCAGACTCGTCGCGCAGCTCACTGATACCTTCAAGCTTTTTCTCTTTAACCAACTCGGCGATTTTCTCAATCAAACGCGCTTTATTCAGTTGGTACGGCAATTCACTGATAATAATTTGTTGGCGACCGCCCACCTTATCAATGTCTTCAATAAATGTACGGGCACGCATATAAATGCGACCACGGCCTGTACGGTAGGCTTCAATAATACCGGCACGACCATTGATAATTCCTGCAGTTGGAAAATCAGGTCCTGGAATGAACTGCATCAGATCATCAATACTGATCTCGGGATTGTCGATCAAAGCCAAGCAACCATTGATCACTTCGGTCAGGTTGTGTGGCGGAATATTGGTCGCCATACCGACGGCAATACCAGAGGATCCGTTCACCAATAAGTTAGGCACTTTAGTTGGCAGAACGGCAGGGATCATTTCGGTGCCGTCGTAATTGGGCACCCAGTCCACTGTTTCTTTTTCTAAGTCAGCCAATAATTCATGGGCCAACTTGGTCATACGTACTTCGGTATAACGCATAGCCGCTGCGTTATCGCCGTCGACAGAACCGAAGTTACCTTGGCCATCCACCAATAAGTAGCGCAACGAGAAAGGTTGCGCCATGCGCACAATCGTGTCGTAAACCGCAGTATCACCGTGCGGGTGATACTTACCAATTACGTCACCGACGACACGCGCCGATTTCTTATAAGGCTTATTCCAGTCATTACCCAATTCACGCATCGCGAACAGCACACGCCGGTGTACGGGTTTTAAGCCGTCACGTGCATCTGGCAACGCTCGCCCTACAATTACACTCATCGCATAATCAAGGTACGACTGTCGCATTTCATCTTCGATACTGATCGGAAGGATTTCTTTGGCCAAATCACCCATGGAAGCGCGGTTCCTTATTAATTCATCATGCCCAATTCAAGCGGTCAATAGTAACACATGCCGCGCTAGCGCGCTCAAGCAACGCTGAGGCTTTTTCTTGGTTTTGTTATACGGTACTGATCAGATTGTATTTATACGTCTCTCACAGCCCTTGGCAAGCGCTAAAGCGCACATCGTTATTGCATAAGTGCCTGCATCTTTTCTAGGTTAGGTTGCTCAACGATACCGCGCTCAGTGACGATAACATCGATCAACTGCGCCGGCGTGACATCAAAGACAGGGTTAAAAGCATCGATGTGCGCCGCAACACGCTGACCGGCAAGCGCAAGAATTTCTTTTCCTTCACGCTGCTCGATCGGAATCTGAATACCGCTACTTAGCTGCATATCAATAGTAGAGCTGGGCGCCACTACCATAAACTTAACCTGGTGATAACGCGCAAGTACAGCTAATTGATACGTGCCAATTTTATTCGCTACATCACCATTAGCCGTAATCCGATCAGCACCTACAACCACCCAGGTGATATCACCCTGCTGCATCAGATGTGCCGCTGCCGAGTCAACATTAAGCAGACTGGGTATTGCCTCGCCCACCAACTCCCAAGCAGTTAAGCGTGAGCCTTGCAACCAAGGCCGCGTTTCATTGACATGCACACACGTCAATAGTTGCGCCAAGTGTGCCGCCCGTATAACGCCTAGCGCAGTACCGAACCCCCCCGTTGCTAACGCGCCCGCATTGCAATGCGTCATCACATGCTGCCTACTTGCAGAGGAACGCTGAATCACCTCTAAACCTAACTGCGCCATGCATAAGTTCGCTTCACGGTCAGCTTTTAAAATATCAACAGCCTGTTGCTCAAGCACTTGCAGAGGTTGCTGATGCTGTACTGCAACAGATAAACAATCACGCATTTTCTGCAACGCCCAAAACAGATTTACCGCCGTTGGGCGTGACGCTATCAACACAGCAAAATCAGTTTCCAATGCCGCTTGCCAGTCCACAATTTGATTGGCAATGTGTTGCTTGGCGGCCAAGACCACAGCAAATGCCGCAGCAATACCAATGGCAGGAGCACCACGCACACGCATCTCGCGAATCGCTTGCGCAACGCTTGCTGCGGACTCATAGCGCTGCCAAGACGTTTGCTGCGGCAACAGGCGTTGATCAAGTAAATATAAGCCACCATCACGCCAATCCAAGGCCTTCACCTTCTCAGCTGCAAGCATTTGTTCACGTATCATCAACATGGCCCCTTGAAAAATAAGCAATTATAGCCGAGTCTGAGCTTAAAATCGTACAAACAGCTGTGCCTCAACCTATCGTTACTACGTCAGTAGCCATTCAAAGTATTTACTTAATAGTCGGTCGTATTTTATTAGCACAGGAAACCACGCATGCCGCACTCGCCTTTAGATTGCTTGTTGTTACCCGAGTGGCTAGTGCCCGTTGAGCCTGCTGGCGTAGTATTAAAAAACTATGCAATTGGCATTCGCGGCGAGCGTATTGCCCTGATCGCACCTCGCGAGCAAGCACTTAAAATACCATGTGCTGATATTCGTGAACTGCCCAATACCGTACTAACTCCCGGCTTGATCAATGCGCACGGCCATGCCGCAATGAGCCTGTTTCGTGGCATGGCTGATGACTTACCCTTGCACACTTGGCTCAATGAACACATCTGGCCCGCCGAAGCACAATGGGTCAACGAAGATTTTATCCGCGACGGCACCGAACTGGCGATTGCCGAGCAACTCAAAAATGGCATTAGCTGTTTTTCTGATATGTATTTCTTCCCCGAGATCGCTTGTCAGCAGGTTCACAGCAGCGGCATCCGCGCACAAATCACTGTGCCAATGCTGGACTTCCCCGTGCCGGGCGCACGCAATAATGCGCAAGCCTTACGACAAGGCTTGCAACTGTTCGATGATTTTAAACAACACCCGCGTCTGGCCATTGGCTTTGGCCCGCACGCACCCTATACGGTTGGCGATCAAAGCTTAGATAATATCGTCATGCTGGCAGCGCAACTCGATGCACCGGTACAAATGCATGTGCATGAAACCTCCGCTGAAGTACAACAAAGTATTGAGAAATACGGTGAGCGCCCGCTTGCCCGCTTGGCACGACTCGGCTTGCTCGGACCGCGCTTCCAAGCGGTACATATGACCCAAGTCAACGATGAAGACATCGCCTTGTTGGTGCAGAGCAACAGCAGCGTCATTCACTGCCCTGAATCCAACCTCAAATTGGCCAGCGGTTTTTGTCCAATTGAGCGCCTATGGAACGCGGGTGTAAACGTAGCCATTGGCACCGATGGCGCTGCCAGCAACAACAATCTCGATTTACTTGGAGAAACCCGCACTGCGGCATTATTAGCCAAAGCAGTCGCACAATCAGCCAGTGCTATCGATGCACATCGCGCCCTACGCATGGCAACTTTAAATGGTGCGAGAGCAATGGGTATTGAAGCACAAACCGGAACACTAGAAGTCGGTAAGCTAGCTGACATCACTGCTTTTAACTTTAATGATCTTTCAGTACAGCCCGTTTATGACCCTGTTTCACAACTGATTTATGCTGCTGCACGTAACTGTGTTGAGCATGTTTGGGTCGGTGGTAAACAGTTACTTAAAGATCGTCAGTTGCTGCGCATGGACGAACAAAAAATTATCGCAAAAAGCCAACAATGGGCTAGAAAAATAGCTGACAAATCAAACTCTTAAATAACTTTATTAAACCAATATCTAAATCAAGCGTCGCGCTCAGCACGAACACTAAAGCAAAACCCGCTAAAAACTGGCATGATGTGCAGCTTAAATCGCGGCACATATCGTATAGGACTGGGTTATGACCAATGTAGACCATGCTGAAATTGCGAAGTTTGAAGCCTTAGCTCACCGCTGGTGGGATCGCGAAAGCGAATTTAAACCCCTGCATGATATTAATCCACTGCGCATCAACTGGATTGATGAACGCGCGCCCCTTGCCGGTAAAGCCGTCTTAGACATTGGCTGTGGTGGGGGCATTTTAAGCGAAGCAATGGCCCAGCGCGGCGCGCAAGTGACCGCCATTGATATGGGCGAAGCACCTTTAGCTGTCGCCCGCCTACATCAAATGGAAAGCGGCATTGAAGTCAATTATCGGAAAATGACTGCTGAAGCTTTAGCCGAGGAAATGCCAGGCCAGTTTGACGTAGTGACCTGTTTAGAAATGCTTGAACACGTGCCCGATCCTGCTTCAATTATTCGCGCCTGTTACACCTTAGTTAAACCCGGTGGTCATGTATTTTTCTCGACCATCAACCGCAATCCAAAAGCCTACCTCTTTGCCATTATTGGCGCTGAATACATCATGCGCTTACTGCCGCGCGGCACGCACGATTTCAAAAAATTTATTCGCCCGTCAGAATTGGGTGCCTGGAGCCGAGCAGCTGGATTGCAGGTACAAGACATCATTGGCTTAACCTATAACCCGCTAAACAAGCGTTACAAGCTTGAAGCCGATGTAGATGTAAATTACATGTTGCATACGATTAAGGATGCCTGATGCGCATTCAGGCAGTGTTATTTGATATGGATGGTACGTTGCTTGATACGGCAAATGATTTTTATGCCATTGTGCAGAGCATGCGTACTGAACGCAATTTACCGTTACTAACCGACGAGGCGATGTTCCGCCAATACGTGTCGCGCGGCGCACAAGCAATGGTGGCTTACGCCTTCACTTGTGCATTAGATCATCCTGATCTAGAGCTCTTGCGCACTGAGTTTCTCGCGCGCTACGACCTACAGCATGCGCTGTTTACCGAGCCCTTTCCTGGTGTGTTAGAGCTGCTCACGCGCCTAGATAGCGCGGAGATCCGCTGGGGCGTGGCAACCAACAAACCCTTGCGCTTTGCCCAGCCAATTATGGACACGCTAAACCTATCTTCACGCAGCGCTGTCTTGCTCTGCCCTGAGCATGTTGAACACAGCAAGCCTGCACCTGACATGCTGCTGGCGGCGTGTCAGCAATTGCAACTTGATCCACGCGAAGTCATCTATGTTGGTGATGATCAGCGTGACATTGACGCAGGTCGTGCCGCCAATATGCGTACGGTAGCAGTTCGTTATGGCTATATTGCACCTGGCGATAACCCATCCAATTGGGGTGCCGATGCCGTGATTGATAATATCGCTGAATTAGAAATACTCTTAGAAGCACAATGCGGCTGTTAGTCGGCGTTAAAACAAAGACTTATCAGCCTAGACTTAACATAAGCTAAATTAGCTTACCTTATTGATTTTAAAGAGATGAGTTATGTTTGATTACAGCGCACCTGCTCAGTTATTAAAAGACCGTGTCATTCTTATAAGCGGTGCTGGCCGAGGCATTGGTGCAGAAGCAGCGCGTACCTATGCAGCGCATGGCGCAACAGTCTTATTATTAGGTAAAACAGAAAAGCACTTGAATGCTCTCTACGATGAAATTATCGCTGCTGGACACCCAGAGCCTGCGGTGATTCCTTTAGATCTAGAAAAAGCCACGCAAGAAGCTTATCAAGAGCTGGCTGCGATGGTCGAAACCGAGTTTGGCCGTTTAGATGGCCTACTGCATAACGCCTCTATTTTAGGTCCGCGTACACCACTTGAGCAACTCTCTGGCGAAAATTTCGCCAAGGTCATGCAGATCAATGTCAATGCCATGTTTATGCTCAATAGCGCGATGCTACCGTTGCTGCGTTTATCGAATGATGCTTCAGTGATCTTTACCTCAAGCAGCGTTGGCCGTAAAGGCCGTGCTTACTGGGGGGCGTATGCCGTATCGAAATTCGCCACTGAAGGCCTAATGCAAGTGATGGCCGATGAGCTGGACGACACTGCGATTCGTGCCAACAGCGTTAATCCAGGTGCGACTCGCACCGATATGCGTGCGCACGCGTACCCTGGCGAGAACCCTCTAAGCAACCCAACCCCTGCGCAAATCATGCCAGTGTATTTGTACTTAATGGGCCCTGACAGCCAGAAAGTCACGGGGCAAGCGTTTGATGCACAGTAACTCAAGATCCGCACCGCTCTCGACTCTGCTCATCGGTAGCGCTATTGCATGACTGCTTAGCGCTACCCTGCAATTCTTTAATGATCCGCCATAATTTCGTCAAGCCCGCCCGCCAGCGCAAGAAAAGTGATGGCATTATGCAATGTTTTTTGACACCTCTCAAAAAACAACCCCCAAGCCGTTGAATACAAAGGATTTTAAAAGTTGGCACGATAATAGCTTAACTATAAGCAAGATCGCTTAAGGTGAAGCAAACTCATGAATACCCAACTTATATCCAACGTCATTAGCTTAGAAAAAACAGCCAGTACGCGCCTAGCCGATAAAGTCGAGATGCTGCCACTGATTGCTTTATCGCATGAGGAGTTACGTCAGTTATTGGCCACTCAGCTGCAAACCTCGCTGGATATAAACGTGATTCTAGCTTTATTCTTTAAGAGTTCGCAGCGACTGATTGAGTACGCCTCACTGAACTATAAGCATGTTGCTCATGAGATTGTGGTTGATTTAGGTAACAGCCAAGAACACAGCGTTAACTACACGTTAAACTATCAAGGTGATTTTTTAGGAGATTTAGCTTTCACTCGCGACAGCCCGTTCAGTGAGCAAGAGATGGGGGATTTTGAATCTATTATTTCCAGTTTGGTTTTCCCTCTACGCAATAGCTTACTGTATGCCGCGGCACTAAAAAGCGCATTAAAAGATCCCCTAACAGGTATTGGTAACCGCTTTTCTATGCAGCAAACACTACAACGCGATATTGATACGGCGCAACGTCACGAGCAAGCGCTGTCAGTTTTGATGATTGATATCGACTATTTTAAACGTATCAATGACACCTATGGCCACAGCGCTGGCGATTCAGTTTTAGTGCAAGTCGCTCAACACATTCAACAGCAACTGCGTACCACTGATGCGTTGTTTCGTTTTGGAGGCGAGGAGTTCTTAGCCGTACTGCCGAACACCTGCAGTCAACATGCCGCCCTAGCCGCTGAACGTCTGCGCGAGAGCTTAGAATCATTAGTGATCAACTATCAAGAGCATGCGATTACGGTCACCGCGAGCATTGGTTGCGCGACACTGCGTAATGAGGACTCTCAACAAACGCTACTGCAGCGCTCGGATGTAGCGTTGTATGCGGCGAAACACAGCGGTCGTAATCAAGTACAACTAGCACTCTAAGCGAAGAGCGCTAGTTTATGAGGCGACTTAATGGCTCATTTACTCTGGACGCAAACGACGCGCAGGTGCTTTTTTATGACTGCTCGACCCACTTGTCCGTGGCTTCCTTGAGTCTTTAGCAAACTCAGCAGGCTGTTCTTTATTGGTGGTGTAAATTGTTTTATCAGCACCTCGTCGAACATTGCGTACAGCTGCGACAGGTTTAGCTATTTTACGCTGCTGACGATCCAGTTTATCTTTCGCCTTCTCGCTCATTTCAGGTAAAGCAATCGGCTCAAGACCTACTTCTTTACTCAGAATATCCAACTCAGCCTGACCCATTTCGCGCCAACGTCCCATGCTCAACTCTGACGTCATGAATACCGGCCCAAAACGCACACGTTTCAGGCGGCTCACCACAACATCCTGTGACTCCCAAAGACGACGCACTTCACGGTTACGGCCTTCCATCACTACGCAATGGAACCAACGGTTATAGCCTTCGCCGCCTGGAGCCGCTTGTACGTCAGTAAACTTAGCAGGGCCATCTTCCAGCATCACGCCACGCTTAAGGTTTTCAATCATCTCATCGGTGACTTCACCGCGCACACGTACCGCATACTCACGATCCATTTGATAGGAAGGATGCATTAAGCGGTTGGCCAACTCACCGTCAGTGGTGAACATCAGCAAACCTGTGGTGTTGATATCTAAACGGCCGATATTGATCCAGCGACCGGTGTGCGGACGCGGTAAACGGTCAAATACGGTTGGACGCCCTTCTGGATCTTTCCGCGTGCACACTTCGCCTTCAGGCTTGTTATAAATTAATACGCGGCGCTGCAGATAATTTTCTGCATCTTTTTTCAGCGGACGACCATCCACAGTAATCGCATCCAAGGCATCAACGCGTGCGCCTAATTTAGCCACGCGTGAGTTGACCAGTACACGGCCATCACTAATCCACTGTTCAATATCGCGACGTGAGCCAAAAGCCATACGCGCTAATACTTTTTGCAGTTTCTCTCCAGCTGGAGCAACCGCTGTTTTTTTGGCTTTATCATTCTGTGGTTTTGCGCCTGCTGGTGCAGCAGTCTTTTTGGTTTTATCGTTCATTCTAAGCACCTCCCGGTGGGTCGCTTTTCAATTATTAAATTGCAAAAATTGCAAGTGCGCATCATACGCGTAGCTCAGCCAATAGACGATATAAATCAGTCCGTGCGCTGGGTTAAATGCCATGCTTGGTGAATCTTTTTATTACGAGCAAAGTCAGGATCAAAGCTTTGCGCAGTGATATTGGTCACCTGATAACGTGCTTCAATACTTTCATCCATGATAAAGCGACGGAAGTTATTTGAGAAATACAGGCTGCCCCCTGGCGCTAAACGCGCCATGGCACGGTCAAGCAGTAACACATGGTCACGCTGAATATCAAACACATCTTCCATACGCTTTGAATTAGAGAAGGTTGGCGGATCAAGGAAAATCAGATCATAACTTTCACGGTCATTTTCCAGCCAGACCATCACATCCGCATGCACTAAACTGTGCTTATCGGAGAAGCCATTAAGCGCCAAATTACGCTTCGCCCAGTCCAAATAGGTTTTTGAGAGATCTACGCTGGTGGTCGTACGTGCCCCACCTTTCGCCGCATGTACAGTAGCTGCTGCAGTGTAACAAAACAGGTTTAAGAAGCGCTTACCTGCCGCTTCTTTTTGAATGCGCATACGCATCGGACGGTGATCAAGAAACACACCGGTGTCCAAATAGTCAGTCAAGTTGACCAGCAACTTCACGTCACCTTCAGAGATATGCATAAACTGGCCACGCTCGGCTTGGCGCTCATACTGACGGGTGCCTGCTTGGCGTTCACGGCGTTTAATAACAATGCGCTCGGGCGGTACATTCAGCACTGTAGGAATGGCTGCTAAAGCATCCAGAAAACGACCTTTGGCTTTTTCAGGATCAATTGTTTTTGGAGCGGCATATTCTTGTACGTGCACCCAGTCGCCATAGATATCGACGGCTAAAGCATATTCAGGCATATCCGCATCATACAGACGATAGCATTCAACCGTCTGTTTACGCGCCCACTTGCCCAATAGCTTAAGATTTTTCTGCAAGCGATTGGCGAACATCTGCCCGCCTTCAGTTAAGCGAGCCGATTCAATCGGCACGGCTGATTCGCGCTCAGGTTCACCGGTTAAGCGTGGCGCCTCATCATAATCGACTGACGCACCAGCCTTGCTATGAGTAGTGACCCGATCGGCTAGAACAAAACGCTCAGGCTGCACTTGGAATAACAGTAAACGACACGGTATCGCGCCATTAAACAGTGAGTACTGTTTATGGCTGCGCAAACCCATACGCTTACCCAGCTGTGGCGCACCGGTAAAAACCGCTGCCTCCCAACCTAAACAAGCAGTGCGTAAACGCTCACCTAAGTATTGATAGAGATAGAGCAAACTGGCTTCATCGCCTAAACGCTCACCGTACGGCGGGTTGGTCACCACCAAACCTGTTTGGCCTTGATCGGGCTTTGGCTCAAAAGTAGCCAATTCGCCTTGATAAATATTAATCCAGCTGGCAAGACCCGCACGTTCGATATTATTGCGTGCAGGCTGGATTAAGCGTGGATCACCTTCATAGCCACGAATCCATAACGGTGGCTTGGATAAGCCAATTTCAGCACGCTGCTGCGCCTCTTCATACAGCGGCTGCCAAAGCTGTGGCTGATGCCCAAGCCAGTTGCTAAACCCCCAACGCTCACGGCGTAAGTTTGGTGCGATATCCGCAGCCATCATTGCGCCTTCGACCAGAAAGGTTCCGACACCACACATCGGATCAGTCAACGCTGCGCCCTGTTTGGCCAATGCGGGCCAGCCTGCACGCAATAAAATCGCTGCAGCGAGGTTTTCTTTTAAGGGTGCAGCGCCCTGTTGCAAACGGTAACCACGCTGGTGCAAGCTGGTACCGGATAAGTCCAGTGATAACGTTGCTTCACCACGGTTAAGGTGCAAATGGATGCGCACATCAGGACTGATTTTATCAACCGAAGGACGATTACCTTCTTTATCACGTAACGCATCAACAATTGCATCTTTGACCTTTAGTGCACCAAAGTGGGTGTTATCAATGCCTGATCCGCGCCCAGTAAACTCAACCGACAACGTACCATTCGCCTGCAAATGCTCAGACCAATCCAAATCATTGATACCGTGATACAAATCTTCAACAGTTTTCACACTGAAACGCTTCAGCACTAACAGCACACGGTTAGCCAGTCGCGACCACAAACACATGCGATAAGCATCCTGTAGGGTTCCGCGACCGGACACACCTGACAGCTGCTCACGGGCATCAGTAAGGCCAAGCGACTGCGCCTCATCAAGCAGCAGCCCCTCAAGGCTCTTTGGGCATGTTAAATACAATTCAACTTCTTTTTGCTCAGGCATAAAATTCTCAGTGTGTGTACCTACGGTACAAATAAAATATGCAGTCAGCTATTTGCAGTACGCCCATGACCTTTCATCGGTTTTATCAGGTCCTGCGCCGCGCTCAATAAGCGTGTCTACTTGCAATCTAAAAAACTCATAAAAATGGAAAGCATTGAAAACACACGCTTTGCAGCATTTTTATTGGAAACAATTTGTCACTTATACTCAACACTCCAAAAACACCAACCACATATAGCCAAACAATCATTCCAACCGGCGCACTGATTGGTTAGAACTCCTATGTGCTTTCCTACTTTGCGCACTCGATAATTATCGTAAAGCAAGTGATTTTAAAACTGTACAGTATAAGGCTTTACTTAAAAGCCTACGGCAACATTCTAGTCAAAAACTGAGGGCTATACCCAATGAGAAGACTCAAGCGTGATCCGTTAGAACGTGCTTTTTTACGTGGCTACCAACATGGTGTCACTGGTAAGTCGCGAGAACTCTGTCCTTTTAACTTAATAACTGCCCGCCAAGCTTGGTTAAACGGCTGGCGTGAAGGTCGTGGCGATAACTGGGACGGCTTTCGTGGCACGGCCGGCATTCATCGACTTAATCAACTCAATGCCGTAGGTTAATTCGGCATTGCTGATGAATGGCGAGGCTCTTGAATGGACTCTCGCCCTTCTCTCCAAAGGCTCAGCAACCTATTAAACAATGACTATTTACGCATGGCCGCGATTGCATCCACTGATTCTCTAATCAACTGCGGGCCTTTATAGATAAAGCCTGAATAAATCTGCACCAAACTCGCGCCGGCTTGAATTTTTTCCGCAGCATGCTGACCTTCAGTAATCCCACCCGCCGCAATAATTGGCAAACGCCCTGCAAGTGTTTCAGCCAGTACCCGCACTACATGCGTACTTTTCTCGCGTACTGGCGCGCCAGATAGTCCTCCGGCCTCATCTGCGTGCAACATACCCTCGACACCTTTACGCGATACCGTCGTATTGGTTGCAATCACCGCATCCATTCCTGTTTCTAATAAAACATGCGCGACACTGGTAATTTCTTCATCAGTCATGTCGGGTGCAATTTTGATCGCTAAAGGTACGCGCTTACCGTGCAATACAGTTAAATCTTCTTGGCGTTGACGCAAAGCGTCCAACAGATTTTTTAATGAGTCGCCAAACTGCAAGGAGCGCAAGCCTGGTGTATTTGGCGAGCTGACATTGACAGTAATATAACTGGCAGAACCGTAAACTTTATCAAGACAATACAAGTAATCAGCCGCCGCATTTTCAACCGGTGTATCAAAGTTTTTGCCGATATTAATACCGAGTACGCCCGCATAATTGGCACTTTGTACACGGGCAAGTAAATGGTCAACGCCTCGGTTATTAAAGCCCATGCGATTGATCACGCCTTCCGCTGCAGGTAAGCGAAACAGGCGCGGCTTAGGATTACCGGGCTGTGGACGCGGCGTCACCGTACCAATCTCAATAAAACCAAAGCCTAAACCCGCCAAACCTTGAATAGCATCACCGTTTTTATCAAGCCCAGCCGCGAGCCCTACAGGGTTCGGAAACTCTAATCCCATCACCGAAACGGGCAAGGCACTTGGCTTTTTAATGAGCAAGCGCGTTAAGCCAAGTCGACCGCTCGCACCCAATAGGTCAATGGTCACTTCATGCGCGGTTTCAGGTGATAATTTAAATAACAAACGGCGAGATAAATTGTACATAAATAAGCATCAAGTTAAAGTAGTTGTAATGTATTGATTATAGCTGCTTAAGCGAGTCGACGCAGAGCTAATAATTGCCCTTGTTGGTTAAACTCAACAATAAAACTGCCATACACACCTTTGTGTGTCAAAAAGGGTTGTAAATGGCGAGCGGGCAAACTTATCGTACGCCCATCTCGACTACGTAAAATCACACGATTAGCAGTGCCTTGATAAACACGCAAATACTCATGCGCAGGCAAAGAAATATCTAACAATAAACGAGGCATGGTAAGCTCTCTAAAACATGCACAGCTCTTAATTTTGCAGTGTAACATGTGGTGTGATGACGTTCTCGATGAGCATCCTTACTAATAAGGTATAATGTGAAATATGAGTCAATCCTCTTCTTCATTATTATCGCGTTTCAGCGCACTTTTTAAGCGCTCCTATGTTGATTTAAGCACATTACTTCCTGAGCAAGTTGCACAGCGTATTTCTCTGCCTTTTATTAATCTCGTTGCGCCCCCAGTTAATATTTGCTGGAAAAATAATCTCTACTTTCAACATCTGTATGATTTGCCGCGCGGTGCTTTATCTGGGCCAGTGCAAGAAGACAAGGCTGAAGCACATAGTTTCTTAGCCAATATTGTCACTAAGACCATTGATACTGACTGCATTATCGATTTACGTCAGATCTATGGCCTTTCAGAGTCAGTCTGCAGCCTAGACCACCCGCAAGACTTAGAGAGTTTTGCGGCAAGCGAACAATGCCGACATATCCGCCTTATTAGTTACCGCGATTTTGAAAAGACCATCACGCAAGCCATTCCGCACTTTCTAAGTGACCAGCCAATTAACTTGCGTCAAGCCAATTGGCTAGGCGATCATTTATTTTGGGCCGGCGAGCAATACAGCTGTGAGCTCGCTTGCGCGATAGTCTACGCAAAACGCCGAGGTCTAGATTTACCCAAACGCAGCTATATCAGTCGCTATGCATTAAACATTGAGGCACTGAAGACGCTACACAAGCATTACCATGTACTTTTCATGCCTGAACAAGCATGGAATGATCGGCAGTTTATGGCCATGTTAGTTGATTCAAGCATCCCGTACGCCCGCCTGACGCTGACAAAATATCCCGTGCAAAACGAAGTACTCCTTTTACCTCGGCGCAAAAAGCTATCTGACAATTTAGGCAAAGGTCTGAAATTGGCCGGAGCCTATGATGCAACCGAAGCATTGATGCAACTGGCTCAATACTAAACCACCTTTAATCAATCAAACCCAGCCGACCCCGCACAATCCACACGACTTCTTTCGCAACTTAAGATGCGCGATGAACTGTACAGCCTAGAAAAACCAACAATCTAAGCCTTGCGATAAAGCATTGCATATACAAAAAGACTGTATATAATAACAGCCACTGTATATAACAACAGAGTCTTATCATGCTTAAGCTAACCAAACGTCAGTCAGAAATTTTGAGCTTTCTTAAAAGTTGGATAGAAGACAACGGCTACCCGCCAACGCGTGCAGAAATCGCCAAAGAGCTCGGTTTTAAATCACCTAACGCCGCTGAAGACCATCTAAAAGCATTGTCACGCAAAGGTGTGATTGAAATGATTCCTGGCGCATCACGTGGCTTAAAAATTATCGAGAGCATGGATGACGCAGAGCTTGCTGCCAACGATAACGAATTGCCAATTATTGGCCGAGTTGCGGCAGGTGAACCTATTCTCGCGCAGCAACATATTGAAAGTTCTTGCGCTGTGAGCCCTGACTTATTCCGTCCACGCGCTGATTACTTATTGCAAGTACGCGGCATGAGCATGAAAGACATCGGCATTTTGGATGGTGATTTACTCGCTGTTCATATCACTAATGAAGCACGTAATGGCCAAGTTATCGTGGCGCGTATTGATGATGATGTCACAGTCAAGCGCTACAAGCGTGAAGGCAGCACGGTTTGGCTATTGCCTGAAAACAGTGATTTTGAGCCTATAAAAGTTGATTTAAAAACACAAAATCTCACTATCGAAGGCTTAAGTGTCGGCGTTATACGTCGCTAAGAGGTTTTATGAATCGCCATCTATCATTTGAATCTCAACAAATATCACTCTTTGAGCCTCTATTGACTCTGCAAAGCGCAGCTGTTGCGCCCATTTTTGTAGAGTCTACCCACACGGCACGTGTTAACCCTTTACTTGACACTGACGCATTCAGCGAAATCGCATTGTCTGGAAGTGCCCAGCAATGTTTGCAATTGATTGCACCCATTCTTCGCCAGTTGAGTGATGATCAAAAAGATCGTTGGCTCACGTTGATATCACCGCCACAACAAATTACTGCACAGTGGTTACGCGGTGCGGGGCTAAACCGTGAGCGAATTTTAGTATTGCGTCCGAGCGGCTTGCAAAGCAGCCAAGAGCTGGCCTGCGAAGCATTACGCTTAGGCTGCAGTCACACGGTAATCAGCTGGTTCAACCCTTTACCCCGTGCCGCGCAAGCTCGACTGGTTAACGCGGCTCGCGTCGGTATGGCACACAGTTTAAATATTCGGCAACCCTACACGATCTGATTGCTCCTTAACAGATCGCTTGCCGCGCAGCCCTTAAAAAGTTACGCGGCTTTTTTATAACCTTTGTAATTACTTCGCTAACAGCTTCTCCCACTCTTTGCTTTCTTTTTTCGAAGCAGCACCCAGCAACTCTAATGCTTGACGCAAACGAAAACGCGTCAAGTCAGGACCTAGAATCTCCATCGCATCCAATACTGAGACTGAGCTGGCCTGCCCGGTAATGGCGGCAAACATCAGCGGCATAATATCGCGCAATTTCAATTCCAACAATTCACCGGTTGCATTGATGCAGCCCGTGATAGTCTCTTTATCCCACTGGCGCAGCGCTTCAAGCTTCCATAAGGTGATTTGCAAGGCTTGTCGGACTTGATCGACGTTGAGTTTTTTATGCACAAATAACTCTGCAGTTAAAGGCACACCACCAGAAAAGAAGAATCCGGCCAAAGGGGCAATTTGGCTAAGCGTTTCAACTCGGCCTTGTACGAGCGGTGCAATCTGCATGACGTAGTCACTGTTAAATGCCCACTTGCGCGCGGCATCTGCAAACTGCCCAACACTCAAGTCACGTAGCCACTGGCCATTGAGCCAAGATAGTTTTTCTACATCAAAGATCGGGCCACCCAAGGACACTCGATTGATATCAAAATGCTCAATCATTTGATCCAGCGAGAACTTCTCGCTTTCATCTGGCATTGACCAGCCCATACGCCCTAAATAGTTGAGCATGGCTTGTGGCAAATACCCCATACGCTCATAAAAAGTAATCGAGGTTGGGTTTTTACGCTTCGAGAGTTTGCTTTTATCAGGGTTACGCAACAACGGCATATAGCATAAAACAGGCTGCTCCCAACCAAAGTACTCATACAGTTTAATGAGCTTAGGTGCTGATGGCAGCCACTCTTCGCCGCGTAATACGTGAGTAATGCCCATGAGGTGATCATCAACGACGTTGGCTAAAAAGTAGGTTGGCAAACCATCGGCTTTCATCAGTACTTGCATATCCATACGATCCCAGCCGATCTCAACCGAACCGCGCAACATATCATTCACCACGCAAACGCCTTCGCTGGGCACTTTCATACGGATCACATGTGATTCACCGGCAGCAATACGTTGCTGTGCTTGCGCAGGGTCTAAATGCGCACAATGACCATCATACGCGGGGGTTTGCTTATCCGCCATTTGCTGGGTCCGCACCTCATTAAGGCGCTCAGCACTGCAAAAACAAGGAAACGCATGACCGTGTTCAACCAGTTGTTTGGCGTGTGCTTGATAAATGTCTGCACGCTCACTTTGACGGTAAGGTCCGTGCGGACCACCCACATCTGGGCCCTCATCCCATTCAATGCCTAACCAGCGCAGTGCATCATAAATTTGCTGTTCTGATTCTCGGCTCGAACGGATTTGGTCAGTGTCTTCAATGCGCAGAATAAACTGACCACCGTGCTGACGGGCAAAACACATATTAAACAACGCAATATAAGCAGTACCAACGTGTGGATCGCCAGTGGGTGAAGGTGCAATACGGGTACGAACAGGGGTCATTATGAATACTCAAAACTTTAAAATAAAAATTACAGCATGCATCTTAGCAAATTCTAAGCGGCCCGCTCTAGTTAGGCTGAAGAGTATGCTCACGCAGGCATAATCAGTTCGAGGTCATTACGCGTGTTACACCTCGAGTAGACGCAAACGTAAACGTTGTACTTCATCACGCATTTGTGCAGCAGCTTCAAACTCAAGATCACGTGCCAGCTGATACATTTTCTCTTCCAGCTGCTTAATGCGCTTACCAATTTCACCCGGCGTGCGCAGCAGTTGATCATATTCGGCAGCCTGCTCAGCTGCACGCGCCTGCGCTTTACGCTTATTGCTACGCGCGCCCGGTACAACAGCGCCTTCCATAATATCTTGCACGCTTTTTTTCACGCCAATCGGGGTGATATTGTGTTCAGTGTTAAAGGCAATTTGCTTTTCGCGACGACGATTGGTTTCCTCAATCGCCCGCTCCATTGATCCGGTCATGCGGTCAGCATACAAAATGGCCTTACCATTGAGATTCCGGGCGGCACGGCCAATGGTTTGAATCAGCGAGCGTTCCGAGCGTAAAAAGCCTTCTTTATCAGCATCTAAAATAGCCACTAATGCGACTTCAGGCATATCCAAGCCTTCACGCAACAAGTTAATCCCCACGAGCACATCAAAAACGCCCATACGCAAATCACGAATAATCTCTACCCGTTCAACCGTATCAATGTCCGAATGCAAATAGCGCGCACGCACACCATGATCGGTTAAGTAGTCGGTCAAATCTTCCGACATACGTTTGGTCAAAGTAGTGACCAGAATTCGCTCATCCACAGCAATCCGTGCACTGATTTGTGAGAGTAAATCATCCACTTGACTTAATGCAGGACGCACTTCAATTTCCGGATCGACTAGACCCGTCGGACGTACCACCTGCTCCACTACCTGTCCGGCATGCTCGGCCTCATAGTTACCCGGTGTAGCTGAAACAAAAATAGTTTGCGGACTGACCGCTTCCCACTCATCAAAACGCATCGGGCGATTATCTAATGCCGATGGCAGGCGAAAGCCATAGTTGACTAAATTTTCTTTACGCGAACGGTCACCTTTATACATCGCACCAATTTGCGGCACCGACACGTGAGACTCATCAACAATAAGTAAGGCATTATCCGGTAAATAATCATATAACGTTGGCGGTGGTGCGCCCGCTTCACGACCCGACAAATAACGTGAGTAGTTCTCAATACCGTTGCAATAACCTAACTCTAAAATCATTTCCAAATCAAAACGGGTGCGTTGCTCTAAACGCTGCGCTTCCACTAATTGGTCGTTATTACGTAAGTATTCTAAGCGCTGCGTCAACTCAACTTTAATATGCTCAATGGCTTCAAGTAATGTTTCGCGCGGCGTCACATAGTGTGATTTTGGGTAAAAAGTAAAACGCGGCAGCTTGCCGATAATTTTACCTGTTAACGGATCAAAGGCACTGATGCTTTCCACTTCATCATCAAACAACTCGATGCGAATCGCCTCAAAATCGGACTCTGCCGGATACACATCAATTACATCGCCACGCACGCGAAAGGTTGATCGAGAAAAATCTACTTCATTACGGGTGTACTGCAAAGCGGCAAGGCGGGCTAATAAATCACGTTGATTGATCCGATCACCCCGATCTAAATGCACCACCATTTTCAAGTAGCTTTCTGGGCTACCTAAACCATAGATGGATGAGACTGTCGCCACAATAATAACATCAGGGCGTTCAAGCAACGCTTTGGTTGCTGACAGACGCATTTGCTCAATGTGATCGTTGATCGAAGCATCTTTTTCAATAAAGGTATCCGATGCCGCAACATAGGCTTCGGGCTGATAGTAGTCGTAATAAGAAACAAAATACTCGACCGCGTTATGCGGAAAAAACTGCTTAAATTCACCATACAGCTGCGCGGCCAAAGTTTTATTTGGCGCTAGAATAATCGCAGGGCGCTGCACCTGTTGAATCACATTAGCGATACTAAAAGTTTTTCCTGAGCCTGTTACTCCATGCAAGGTTTGATGGGATAGCCCTGACTCGATACCTGCAACCATTTTGCGAATGGCTTCGGGTTGATCACCGGCAGGTTGAAATTGTGTGACGAGCTCAAAGCGCGACATGCAAACCTCTAATAACAAGCGCGGTAAAACACCGCAAAAAGTAACAGCAAACAATTATCGCGTAATAATCTGATATGGATCGCTATAATACCTATCGAATCGCGCTGCGTCTCGGCGCAGTGTCTGTTAAGCTAACGCCTCCATTCCATTTTAATCGAGTTCACTAAACATGAGCCTGTTCTCTGCCGTCGAAATGGCGCCACGTGACCCTATTTTAGGTCTGAACGAAGCTTTTAACGCCGATCCCCGTCCGCATAAAGTCAACCTCGGTGTTGGTGTTTATTACAATGAAGCGGGACGTATTCCTCTTTTAAAAGCAGTTGAGTTAGCTGAAAAAGCGCGCGCGGAAGCACATGCGCCTCGCGGTTATCTGCCAATTGAAGGCCTTGCCACATACGACAGCGCCGTGCAGAAGCTGCTCTTTGGTGCTGATTCTGAAATTGTCCAGTCTGGACGTATTATTACCAGCCAGGCTGTGGGCGGTACCGGTGCGTTAAAAATTGGTGCTGACTACCTTAAACGCTTATTGCCTGATGCGGTTGTCGCGATCAGCAACCCTAGCTGGGAAAATCATCGCGCAATTTTTGAATCCGCAGGTTTCCCGGTTCAAAATTACCGTTACTACGATGCCAATCAGCAAGGCATTAATCTTGAAGGCATGTTGGATGACTTACGCCAACTGCCAGCGCAATCCATTATTATATTGCATGCCTGTTGCCACAATCCTACGGGGGTTGATTTAAACCCTGAGCAGTGGGCGACAGTCTTAGACGTATTGCGCGAATGCCAGCACATCCCTTTTTTGGATATTGCTTACCAAGGCTTTGCCGAAGGTATTTACCAAGATGCGGCCGCAGTGCGTTTGTTTGCTGAGTCAGGCATGCCTTTCTTGGTGTCCAGCTCGTTCTCTAAATCATTTTCCCTGTACGGTGAGCGTGTGGGTGCACTATCGATTGTGACTGAATCAACAGCGCAAGCGAGCCGTGTACTCTCACAATTAAAGCGCGTGATTCGCACCAACTACTCCAACCCGCCCACTCATGGCGCAACGATTGTTGGTCAGGTCCTTAACAATCCAGAACTCAATGCACTGTGGCAAGCAGAGCTGAGCGAGATGCGTGAGCGTATTTTATCAATGCGTAAACTCATGGTTGAACAGCTGGCCACAAAAGGCGCCAAGCGTGACTTTAGCTTTGTTACAGAACAGCGCGGGATGTTTTCATACTCAGGACTCAGCTCAGAGCAAGTAGACCGTTTGCGCAATGAGTTTGCCATTTACGCAGTAGGCACAGGACGTATCTGTGTTGCTGCGTTGAATATGAATAATATTGATGTTGTCACTGACGCGATTGTGCAGGTGTTATAGAGGTATAAAATAACACCTCATAAAAAAGCCCAGCATACGCTGGGCTTTTTTATACGTTACACTATTACAAAATAACGACTTACTGATTGATCTCAAGCAGCAAGTCGTTAAACTTATTGGCGTAGATTCTTCGGTTTAATTAAGAAACGAGCCAGTGCAGGCAATAGCCAAATCGCACCAAACATATTCCACAAGAACATAAAGGTCAGCATCAAGCCCATATCCGCTTGGAACTTAATCGCCGAGAAAATCCACGTTGCCACACCAATCGCTAAACACACACCCGTAAAGAGCACGGCTTTACCCGTTGATTTCAAGGTTTGGTAGTATGCTTCTTGTAATGGCATACCCATACGTAAAAACGTCTCTAGACGGCTATAAATATAGATACCATAGTCAACCCCAATACCTACACCCAAAGCGATCACTGGCAAGGTTGCCACTTTTACGCCAATTCCCATCCATGCCATCAGCGCATTACCCAATACGGATGTGAGCACTAAAGGCAAGATCACACAAGCCGTCGCGGCAAACGAGCGGAAAGTGATCAAGCACATAATGATCACTGCACTGTACACTGCGATCAGCATCATCGTTTCTGAAGCGGCAATCACATCATTGGTTGCCGCTTCAATTCCAGCATTACCTGCGGCTAGTAAAAACTGATGTTGGTCCGTGTTGTTTTTTGCAGCAAAGTCTTCAACCGCAGCCACCACTGTTGTAAGAGTCTCCGCTTTGTGATCTTCAAGAAACACTAACAGCGGAGCCAGTGAACAATCAGAGTTATATAAAGTATCCGCACGTGAGATTGAGTTGTTTAGAACATACTGGTTACGCGAGAGGGTTTCCCACTTCAAGTTACCTTCATTCATACCCTTAATCACTTGCTTGGATACGGTGACCATAGAGATAACCGACTGCACCCCAGGGGTGTTTTCCATCCGCCAACTTAAGTCGTCCATGGCTTTCAAAGCATCGTAACTGGAGCAACCTTCAACGGGGGTCTTCACCATCACCACCAGAACATCGGAACTGGTCGAGTAATTTCGAATAACAAAATCATTGTCAAGATTATAGCGTGAGTCGGCATGCAACTCAGGTGCCCCTTGATCCAAATCGCCGATTTTAAGGTTCTGCCCGTACCACACGCCAAACACCAATGCGCAGACGGCAATCAGTACGGAGATAGGAGCAACAACAGGATTAGCAAAATTAGAAATCAAGCGCCACAGGCGGCTGTCATGTGCAGCATTATCACGACTGACCTGTACGGCTTTTTTACTGATGCCAATATAAGAAATCAGTACCGGCAGAAAAATCAAGTTAGTCAGAATAATGACTGCCACGCCAACCGAAGCACCGATGGCCAGTTCACGAATCACCCCAATATCAATGAGCAATAAGGTGATAAAGCCAACCGCGTCCGAAGACAACGCAACCAAACCAGGGACAAACAACTGACGAAATGCCATCCGCGCAGCAGTTGGCGCATCCAATGCTGTGCCTGAAGCCATGGCAATACCATTGATCTTTTGTACGCCATGCGAGATACCGATAGCAAACACCAAAAATGGTACCAGCATCGAGTAGGGATCAAGCCCAAAGCCCATCAGGTGCAACAAACCCAACTGCCAACCCACCGCAACCAAGGTAGAAAAAAGCACAGCTAAAGTGCTTTTCATACACTTGGTAAACCAAAACAACAGTACAAAGGTGATACCAATGGCTACAGCAAAAAATATCGCAACACCAACCAAACCATCAATTAAATCACCCACTTTTTTCGCAAAACCAATAATATGGATTTTTACATTGGGGTTTTTTAGTTGGTATTTATCACGAATTTTCTCTTCTAGACTGTGTGAAAAGTCCTGATAATCAAGCTTGAGCATTTTACTTTGATCATCTGGATCAGGAAACGCCTCAAGTAATGGTATTTCGACAATACTGGATTTAAAATTATTGCCTACCAAACGTCCAACTTGCCCAGACTTGAGAATATTATTGCGCAACTCTTCAAGGCTTTCTGCAGAACCATCGTAGGTTTGCGGAATTACTTCACCACCCGCAAAACCTTCTTCAGTCACTTCTGTCCAGCGTACGTTGGGGCTCCATAATGAACGCAGACCAGAACGTTCAACGCCTGGAATATAGAACGCTTCATCACTGATTTGACGCAGTGTTTCCATATAGTCTTTATCGAAGATATCGCCATTCACACTTTCAACGGAAATACGTACGCTATTACCGAGATTGGCCAGATCATTACGGTGCTCAAGCATCTTCTCAATATAAGGATGCTTCAGTGGAATCATTTTCTCAAAACTGGTTTCAGGACGCACTTGCGCGGCCTGCCAAAATAAGAAAATACTAATCACTAAGCATAAAATAATCACCGCAGGGCGATTATTGAAAATTAAACGTTCGAGCACTGCGGCTGGATTGTTTCTTGCTTTAGATGTCATTCTGACGCTCTCCAGTCTTATTATTGAGCAAGCAAATCATTGCCGTTTGCATCGGTTCGATGAATGCCATTTTGTCCCACCAAAATCAACCCGCCATTAGCACCCGATGTCACACCCGCTAAAGACGTACGATCAGCACGATTAAACACGGTGAAACTCTGTCCATCATTCACGCTACGCAAAATTGTGCCGCCATGCCCAACAACCAGCAGATCACCATTATCTAACAAGCTACCATCGGCAAGACCAAACTGCAGATTGCCACTGTCAGTGTGAACTTCTGTTGCTGACCACGTCTCACCAAGGTTTGTAGAACGGAAAATATGCCCACGCAAACCGTAAACGATTAAGTGATCAGCCTTGCGCCCTGAGACAATCCCAAACAGTGACCCCTCATAAGGGCTATCAACAGTTTCCCAAGACGCGCCCCCATCAGTAGAGCGAAACATTGAGCCCATCTCACCAACAATAAACAAACCCGCACCGGTTA
This sequence comes from Pseudomonas sp., assembly GCA_034006605.1. GTDB lineage: Bacteria > Pseudomonadota > Gammaproteobacteria > Pseudomonadales > Pseudomonadaceae > Denitrificimonas. The sequence goes on from JAVESM010000002.1 coordinate 143,155, forward strand.
CTGCACTGATAGCGTTTAAATGGTATCCCTCTTCGTTATCCAAGCGATCGCCGATGTCCTGCCAGTCTTGGCCACCATTGGTGGTTTCCAAAAAAGCCCCGTAAGCGCCAACCGCATACCCTGTGTTGCGATCTTTAAACCAAATATCCAGTAACGGTGACTCACGCTCAATATCATCAAACTGGCGCGTCCACGTGGCACCGCCATCACGCGTCGCCAAAATCAAAGCATCATGCCCGACCGCCCAGCCATAGCGATCATCAATAAAATATACGGCGGTCAGTAGCTGTTGAGTCGGCACTCGCGCCTGCAGCCACTGTGTCCCTTCATCATCAGAGTAGAGTATATGTCCGCGATCCCCCACCGCCACCAAGCGCTTACCCGCCCGGGTTACATCCAATAACAAGCCAGCACTAGCGGCAGCAGATTCAATAGAATAAGCCGGTGCAGCAACCCCTTCCGCTTTCGCACTGACCTGCATTGAATAAGCACTCGAAAACAACACCGCGGCAGACAGTGCCAGAGTGCTGAGAAAACGACTGCAGCCTTGAATTGGATCAAATACTCGTCCTGCAGGATGATTTTTTACTACAGATTGCGAAAAGGGTTCACGCATTGATATTCCCCATTATTTTTATAGTTTGTCTAGTTTAACTTCAACCAGTTATACACTTTTATCCTATGAAATAGCGCATTCACTCGCAATCATTTTCAGCGTATGTTTTGTTAAGTATTGTAAAGCTTTCGCTTTATAAAAAAAAAAGCCGCTAAGCATAGCGGCTTTTTAGGTTAAACAACTTAACGAATACCACGACGACGCAAAGCGGCCGGCTTAAAGTACCGGTCATCAGGCGATTTCATACTGAAGTCAATGGTATCGCTTTCTTCATTATCTAAGTTTTGCACATGATAGCGACGTGACTGCAAATCATGAAAGGTATCCAACGCAGTCCAGGTGGTAGGCACCTCATAGAAACTCTTCAGGTAAGCGATTGAGACTTTCCAAAGCTCTCCACGACTGTCGAACTCATCAGCCAGAACAATTTGCCAGCTGTCCTCATCTAAATAGAAGCGACGCTTAGAGTAGATGTGTCGCGCACCTTTATGCAGGGTCCCTTCAATCACCCAAACACGATGTAACTCACTACGGGTCACTGAGGGATTAACATGACCAGGTTGCAGTAACTCTTTATAACTCACGCTTGGATCAGTCATTTTATAATTATTGTAAGGAATATAGATTTCTTTCTTACCAATCAATGTCCACTCATAACGATCAGGGCTACCGTTATACATATCAGTACTGTCTGCAGTACGGATACCCTCAGAAGCAGCAATTGGTGCATCATATGACAAATTAGGTGCCCTACGTACACGGCGCTGCCCCGCGTTATAGGCCCATGCTTGACGCATGTTTTCTGTCTGATCGATTGTTTCATGTACCAATACCGCGCCGCCAGCGAGACGTGCAGGGCTTTTCACAAACGACAAGTAATAAAAAAGAATATTGTCTTTTTGTTTGGAGCGTCCTTGGTTTTCATAAAATTTAAATAACACTTCTTGCTGAGCAGCAACCAAAGAGTAATTACCGTTACGCTGTACAACAGCTTCAGACGCATTACGTATGCCATACACTCCACGGTAGCGAGCAATATGATTCCAAAGCATTTCTACCGCGTTCGTGGCGATCGGGAAAGGCGTGCCCCCCCTAGCATTAGAAAAGCTATTGCCGTTACTTTCTAAACGCGTATTTACAGCATTATATTTGGTATTGTCGTATACCCATTGGGGTGCCGCCGCAGTACGACGTGTTTGATAAACAGGTATCTGGTAGGTATTAAATAGTGCAATCTGTCCGTCAGATAAATTCGCTTTATACTGGTTCAAATTGCTCTTGGTAATCGTAAATAAAGGCTTATCATTTGGAAAAGGATCAATATGATGCTTGCCTGGAGCGTAACCTGCCGGAGCCTTGGTTAACCCACCTGTCCACGCTGGAATAGTTCCCGCTTGGTTACCCGCAAGCTCTCCCCCCAAAGGAGTCAGCGTACGGCCTAACTGCGCTGCATCACTTTCAGAAACAGCAGCTAAACCACTGTTTGCATAAAGCGTTAACGCAAGAGCAAAACTGAATAGACCTGGCTTTTTAAGCATTTTATTTTTCCCTTTATGTGTCAGAGACAGATGTCTGCAAAGACCAGTGAAGCAAGCAATGTGGCCATCAACCACGCATAGTAAGGCGTATTCGCACTCACCATACCCCCACTCACTCACACCATTAAGAGAATACACAGCAACCATGATGCCAAGATGGCTATAAAAATTAATAAAAAAACATTTTTACGCAATAATCACTTAGTCTTATTCAGACCAATTGGTCACTGTTTTTTAAATGCCAATTTATCAATAAAAAGTGCTTTTCAATAAGAATATTTTGCCTGACTCGCCTTTCTTCACACTGTCATATTTTTCCAGCAAGCCATATCAACAGTGTAATAACCTCACACAGCACTGCATTGCACAATACTGTGTGAGGAAAAGTAACATACAGCTTATTGGGGCAGTGAGGTAACACCACTATCACGACTAAATAGCGAGGCTTTTCTCCAGCACCTCAAATAAGTCAGCTGATAAATCGCCGCTGTTCTTGATTCTTTTCAGCTGCATCTGCATCTGTTCCTGATGGTGCAGATCAAAACGCTGCCAGCGGGTCAATGGCGATAACATCCGTGCCGCCATTTGCGGGTTTAAAGCATCAAGTTCAATGACCTTATCCGCCAAGAAGGCATACCCTGAACCATCTTCAGCATGGAAGTTCGGTGTATTTTGCGTACTAAATGCCCCCACCACCGCGCGGACTTTATTCGGGTTCTTAATGCTAAAGGCAGGATGACTGAGCAAGTATTGAACACGCTCCAAGCCATTGGGTAAAACAGCTGCCGCCTGTACACTAAACCACTGATCCATGACGAGAGGATCATCTTCAAAGCGCTCCGCAAAACTTTCTAAAGCTTTCTCTGCTTCATCACTAAACGGAGAGTTTACTAAGCAGGCCAAAGCCGCTAAACGCTCGGTCATATTATCCGAGACGCCAAACTGGTCGACACAGGCATCCATAACCTCTAGATTTTCAGTACGCATCAAGTAGGCCAGTAGCATGTTTTGTAAGCGACGGCGTGCAAAGTCACCAGCCTGAGCAACATAAGGCGTCTCTAAAGACGCTTTACGCAGCACCTTATATCGAGCCAGCATTGGCTCTTTTAAGGCAAACGCCAACTGATTACTCACATGCTCGCGAGCTTGATGAATCGCCAAGGGATCAGCCTGTACATATTGTTCAATAATGTAGCCAGTGCTCGGTAAGGCTAAAAACTCAGCAAGCATCGCAGGATCTAAATCATCCTGCTCTAACAGCGCCGCAAACACCTCAACTAAACGGGTATCCAGCATTGGCTCGGCAGCTTCATAGACCTGCCCCACCACCTCCTCGATTACTTGCAACGACAATTGCTGGCCTGCTTCCCAGCGATTAAAGCCGTCAGTGTCATGTTGCAATAAAAACAACAGGTCATCACGACTGTAGTCATAACGTAATTCAACTGGCGCAGAAAACCCACGCAGTAATGAGGGCAACGGTTGCTCTGCAACATTGATAAAGGTAAACGTTTGTTCAGCTGCAATCACTGAGAGCACGCGTTCATCCTGTACTGCAGCGCTTTCACCCTGCAATTGTAAGGGTATCGCCTCGCCCTGTTTATTGAGCAGAGCGATGCTCAATGGAATCACAAACGGCAATTTATTGGTTTGCCCTGGGGTATCTGGACAGCTTTGTTTGACCTGCAACTGGTAGGTTTGCGTTGCAGCATCATAGTTATCGCTGACCTGTAACTCGGGTGTTCCCGCTTGGCTGTACCAGCGTTTAAACTGAGTTAAATCAATACCACTGACATCTTGCATCGCCGCAATAAAATCATCGCAGGTGACGGCTTGGCCATCATGGCGCTCAAAATACAAATCTGAACCTTTGCGGAAAGTTGCCGCGCCAAGCAAGGTGTGCAGCATACGCACAACTTCTGCGCCTTTCTCATAAATGGTTAAAGTGTAGAAATTAGAGATTTCCATGTACTGTGCAGGACGCACGGGGTGTGCCATGGGGCCAGCATCTTCAGCAAACTGGTGAGTACGTAAGTACGCCACATCTTCAATGCGTTTAACCACCCGTGAATTCATATCGGCCGAGAATTCACTGTCTCGGAAGACGGTAAAGCCCTCTTTCAGCGATAACTGAAACCAGTCGCGACACGTCACGCGGTTACCCGACCAGTTATGAAAGTATTCATGCGCCACTACCGCTTCAACTCGCTGGTGCGCGGCATCGGTAGCCGTCACCGCTTTTGCCAAAACACAACTGGAGTTAAAGATGTTTAGGCCTTTATTTTCCATAGCGCCCATATTGAAATCATTGACTGCAACGATCATGAAAATGTCTAAATCGTATTCACGACCATAAACCGCTTCATCCCAGCGCATCGCTTTTTTCAAGCTGTTCATTGCATGCTGGCATTTATCAATATTTTCTGGCTCAACATAAATGCGTAGCGCCACGTCACGGCCACTCATAGTGGTAAAACTGTCTTCCACATTTAACAAGTCACCCGCCACGACGGCAAATAAGTACGCAGGTTTTTTAAATGGATCTTCCCAAGTCACCCAGTGACGGCCCTGCTCATCTTCGCCTTCAGCAATAGGGTTACCATTAGACAATAACACCGGATAACTGTGTTTTTCCGCATGGATTGTGGTGGTAAAGCGGCTCATCACATCAGGACGATCGAGGTAATAGGTGATTTTACGGAAACCTTGCGCCTCACACTGGGTGCAAAACATACCCGAAGATTTATACAACCCTTCTAGAGCGGTATTCTTTTGCGGCTCAATGCGTACTGTCGTAGTTAACTCAAACGCACTTTGTGCGGGCTGCACCTTAAGATGATTTTCGCTAAACTCATATTCAACAGCGGAGAGTTGCTGACCATCCAGCGCAATATCAATCAACTCTAACTGCTGACCATCCAGTAGCAGCGGTGGCAAGCTATTATCCAAGCCAGGATTGCGCTGCATAAGCAAACGCGCATGCACCAGCGCATAGCTTTCATGCAGCTCAAAGGTCAAATGGGTTTCATCTATCAGGTAATCAGGTAGGCGGTAATCACTCAAGGCGATCATTTTCGGTTGTTCGGTACGCATCATTAAAAACCTCAATTAAAAACTCACTAACCTTTAAGAATAAAAACCTAAAGTGCGCTGTTGTTGCTGACGCTGACAGATAACTGGTACGACGTATATTTGCGGATATTAATCACGCCTGTATCAAACAATAAATACTGCCCCTTGATACCCGTTAAGGTGCCTTCTGCAAGAGGGTTCTTATCCAAATTAAAGCTACTAATTTTTGCCGGATAGGCTTCGACTGGATAGGCAATGTCCAGTACATCCACATCGCTAATCGGCTGAATGGCCTGTAAACCAAAACGCTGCTGTAATGCGTGTAAAGGCTCAGCGCAACTGTCCATCAACTGCTCGCGAATCTCAATTAAGTTAATCGGTTCAACATCACCTTTCAGCAGGGTTCGCCAATTGGTGCGATCAGCCACTTGGCTGCGCAATACATCCTCGACAAAACCTGATTGTTGACGGGTCGCCACGCGAAAAATCGGTAGCGCTTGAATCGCGCCTTGATCGAGCCAGCGCGTTGGCAGCTGCGTTGCGCGAGTAATACCGACCTTAACCCCAGTTGAGTTGGCCAGATAAACAAAATGATCGGTCATGCAAAATTTTTGCGCCCACGCTGGTTCGCGGCAGGTGCCAGCATCATAATGGCACTTTTCTGGACTCATCATGCAACTGTCGCACTGCGCCAGTTTGGCAAAACATGGCCAGCAATAACCTTGGCCAAAACTTTTTTTGGTCAAGCGATGACAGTGCGTGCAATTGATTGTACCGAGAAACTCCAAGCGTACGGTTTGCCCGATTAACGAATTGAACGCGTATTGCTCATCATCTAAACGAAAACTGTACTGGGCAGGCGCATCAAGCACAATCTGCATTTTACTAACAGCGCCTCGGCCGAGCTCTAACATCAGTGTAGCGTCCCTGCTGCCGGAGCAAACATAGCCGCTTGCTCATCTGACAGTTTTTTCTTAGCCTTAGACCCACACTCTTGACCGCCTAAGTAACCCGTACGCTCTTCTTCGGGCAAGTGGGTTTGCTCCCAAACAATCATTGCTTGCATGGTCAGCTCTTTCTGCTCTTGGGTCATTTTCGAACCATCACCCCACTTGCCAATTTCCATCGCGAGCTTTAGCGTTTTGTATGTTTCAGGTGTGATGCGTTGAATTAAATCAGCAAAACTTTTCATCATAGATTCCTACACAAAATAAACTTAAGGCCTTACGCCGCACGCTGGCGTGCAATGAACGCAAATACACCACCACTCAAACAACCGATCAGCAAACCACTGACATGTGCCGCATTGGCAATCTGCCCAAAACCTAAAGCGCTGACAACACCAAACAAGCATAACAGCAGCCAAATCAGCATCATAGCGACTACGCCGTTCGGTAAGGCATAACTGGCTTGAGGGTTAATGCGTTGGTAAATCCAGCAATGGCCCAGTACGGCATACAAAACACCCGATAACCCGCCAAACAAAGCCGCATCAGCCAATACAAATTGGCTGACATTCGAGACTAAAGCAGACACTAAAGTGAGGCATCCAAGAAATAGCCCCCCTTGCTGGTATTCAATCCGCCGCCCCAACTCCCAATACCACAGCATATTCATTGCTAAGTGTAAAAAACCGAAATGCAGTAACATGGGCGACACTAAACGCCACCACTGACCTTGCTCCAAGCTCTGTTCTAAAGACGCAAAATAGACATGCTCGCCGTGGATACGAAAGTCATTAAAAGTAAACCAGCGTACAGTATCTAAATTATCGCCTAACTGGGTGAGCAAGGCGACCAGCAAACAGGCCAATAAAACCACAGCAGTGACTGGACTGCGCCGCAATTGCTCAACAAAACGGGGCGACTGATAGCGGATATTTTTTTGTAATGCTTGCTCGGCTAAGGGATCCGCTTGCAACTGGCCCGCTTGAAACTGCTGATACAATTCACGAACTCGCTCAGCCTGCGCAGCACGACTCACCCACAAAACCTGCTCACCACTCTGCTCAGTAACCCGACAAGCCATACCCTGCTGTTTCAATAACTGTAAAAATTCAGCAAGATTGCTGTCCAGTGGCACACGTAAGGCGCGACTCCACTCCATCATCAATATCCTTTATCTTGTGCATCGACCCAAACAAAATTATCTGGCAGCAAATGCGCTTCTTGACCTAAACGGTAGGCAACCAACTTGCCGCCATTCACCGCACTGTAATCCAGACAAGCTAAGTTAGGTCGAATCAAGCTAGGCTGGCCCTGTCGCCAATAGTGCCCAACAAATAATAACGGCTGCAGGGCATCATAACCGGTGACATGCTGTAGATATTCGGTTGGCAATGGTTCTTGAGCCAACTCACCGGGTAAAGCATCCGGCTGAAAAACCACATCACCGTAAGTAAGCGAAGATTCATCATCATGCCAAAATTTGGTTCTAAATGATGAGCGAGTAAAACCATCTTGCCCAGTTTGTGACATGCCATCCGGCAACGGTAAATTCACTCCACGTAACAAACGATTAAACGTTTGATCAGCAAAACTTCCGCTGACTGCCGACTGCTGAATAAACGTTTGATTGATACGGCCATCAGCAAAGCGCGTGCGCAACGTGTTAATTAAGCGATCATCCCAGCACGCGTGCACAGCACGAAAACGTTGCGCATCAATAAACAGTGGCAAGGTTAAAAACCACTGATTAAAATCCGCCCAGTCATACGGATGCAGAGCAAATTGCTCAAACGTTTCACGCTGCAAGCGTGCATGGCGCTTACTGTGTGGCCGTACATAACTATGGGGACTATCAACAGATACGGGCGTATTCCACGCTAAAGCATAATATTCATGGTTACCCATAATGCAATGTGCATGGCCTGCGTCAACCATCGCGTGAACTAAGTGCAAGGTCTCACGTATCTGTGGGCCGCGATCAATTAAGTCGCCGAGAAACAGGGCTTGACGCTGCGCATGTTGCCAAACGCCTGAAAGCTTTTTATAGCCTAATATTGAGAGCAAACGCTCAAGGGGCTGCGCGCAGCCATGAATATCACCGATAAGGTCATAACTGCGCGTCGGGTCAATCCACATTATTTGTTATCCTGTCCGAGACGGCTCCCCCAGCCGAGTTTATCGCGGCATACGGCGTAAAAATTATGTTCTAGCGGATGAATCAAACGCAATTTTTGTGGCTTGCGTTGGATATGTAAAGTATCGCCTGGCGCACAGGTCACATGGTTTTGACCGTCGCAGGAGACCAGTGGATAAATCGTCATATCTTCCGAGATAACCACTTTAAGTTCACTGTCCGCATCCACCACAATTGGGCGACTGGATAAGGTATGTGGATACATTGGCACAATCACAATAGCATCCAAGCGCGGGTGCATAATCGGCCCGCCAGCGGACAAAGCATAAGCGGTTGAGCCGGTCGGAGTCGCAATAATGAGGCCATCTGCTTTTAGACTGTAGACAAATTGCCCATCAATAAACAACTCAAACTCAATCATTCGTGTTGATTTACCTGGATGCAGCACCACGTCATTGAGCGCATCGCCTTGACCGATGGGCACACCATTCCGGCGCACTTCAGTTTCCAATAAGAAGCGCTGCTCAATTGTATAGTTACCTGCCAACACCTCAGAAATTTGCGACTCTAATTGTTCCGGTAGAATATCGGTTAAAAAGCCTAAGCTGCCTCGGTTAATGCCAAGCACCGGCACATTGTGCTGCGCCAATGCACGAGCAGCACCGAGCATTGAGCCATCACCACCGACGACAATCACTAAGTCACACACTTCACCCAGCAGCTTGCGTGAGCTGGTTTGCAAATTATGACCCGGCAGCATTTCCGCAATCCTATCTTCTAAGATGACGTGTAAGTGCCGTCCAATCAAATACCGTTTTAAACGTCGAATGGTGTCCAGAACACGTGCACTGCCCATGCGTCCGATAATACCAATATTGCGAAACTGCTCCATACATCCCCACTTAACCGCTATGCGCCTGCATTTATAAATTTTTAAAGCACAGTGATGCGCTTATTGTTTTTTACGTATCCAGTAAATATAAGCACCATTCTGCTCACTGCTTTCAAGCAACTGATGCTCTAAAAACATACAAAACTTAGGTATATCACGCTGTGTTGACGGATCAGTAGCGGTAACTTTTAGCACATCACCGGCCGCTAACTCACGCACTTTAGTGTGTAACATCATCACAGGCTCTGGACAAAAAAGGCCACAGGCATCCAGTTCAGCATCGGCTTGTAAGAGCGTCTTGGTCACGTTAAATTCACCTTTACTTATGATTTTCAGGCACGCTAATGTGCCTTAGTTAATCCTCACGTTCACCGTGCACTCTAAGGCAGCAACAGCAACTTGACTGCTCGGTCAGTCTTTATGCTTTACCTCTTATTCAGAGCTGGGTAGTGTGCGTCTCACAAACAACACCTTGGACTCTATGCTATGAGCGAACTGATTCACTACAGCTGCAACGAAGGTATTGCTACCTTAACCCTAAACAATGGCAAAGTTAATGCCATTTCACCCGATATGATTGCAGCCTTTAACAGCCGTCTGGATCAGGCTGAACAAGATCGCGCCATCGTTATTATCACCGGCCAACCGGGCATTTTATCCGGAGGCTATGATTTAAAAGTAATGACTTCAAACCCTGAAAATGCGATCAATTTAGTCGCATCAGGATCTACTTTAGCTCGCCGTATGTTAGCACACCCCTACCCGATCATTGTCGCTTGCTCAGGCCACGCGATTGCCAAAGGTGCGTTTTTATTATTGTCGGCAGATTACCGGATTGGTAGCGAAGGCCCATTTAATATTGGTTTAAACGAAGTTTTAATCGGTATGACCATGCACCACGCGGGCATTGAACTGGCCAAAGACCGCTTGAGCAAGCCGGCTTTTCAGCGGGCAGTGATCAATGGCGAGCTGTTTAATCCAGCTGATGCTGTTAATGCTGGCTTTTTAGACCGCGTAGTATCGGCTGAACAGCTGATGCAAACCGCAATGGGTGTCGCCACCTTAATGAAGAAAATCAATATGACCGCGCATCGCAACACTAAGTTAAAAGCACGCAAAGACTTGTTAGAAGCGCTTGATGCAGCAATTGAAGTGGATAAAACCCAACTTATGTAAAGGCAAGCCATTCCTGCACACGTGATAGCGTGCAGGAATTTTTAATCGCTGGCTGAACGGATATTTTCAATCAAGTAGCTGATGTCATAACCAAGAATCTCGGCAACATGCTCAGCTTGGCGCTGCAGCAATTCCAACGATGGATATTGTTCAAAGCTATAAGGCACCATTAAAATCACATTGCCTTCTTTGACCGGAATCTCCCAATAATGACGATAAAACAAACCGCGAAACAAAGCAGCGCCCAGCGGTCGGCCATCTAAAGTCGCCCATTGATTGATAATTAACCAACCATTGGGATTGAGTTTATCCTGACATTTCTCTAGAAATTTCCAGCCTAAATGTCCCGCTGATGGACCAGTATCAGTGTACATATCTAGATAGATCAGATCAGCGGTTTCCGCGCTATCAATCAATTCTAGCGCGTCACCAATGCGAATGGTTAAACGCGGGTCATCCGTCATCCCCAAGTAGTCCATAGCCATGCGCGGCAGTGGCTCGCGCAACTCCAACACCTCTACATCGTTGAATGGCAGGGTGGCTAAACAAACCTCAGTTAAGCTGCCTGCACCCAACCCTAAAAATAACGCAGTCTCTGGGTGCTCATGACACAGACTGGCTAGAAGCATGGCACGGGTATAGTCATATTTGAGCCATAATGGGTTTTCAACCAAGACACAACTTTGCTCAACTTGATTACCAAACTCTAAATATCGAAATCCGGCCTCTTCAACCACGCGAATCACGCCGAACTCATCATATTCCTCAGCGATAAGCTGTCTAGATGATTGTTCAATGGCCACTGTCGGCGCCTTGCGCTTTGACAGCCACACATACAGGCCATACATCAGCCCGACCATCAGTAAGCCAGTCCCACACCAAGCAACTATCATAGCGCAGACTCCTTAAGAACATTAATCTGTCAACAGCCCTAGAACGCAAACAAAAAGCCCAGCAGAAGCTGGGCTTTTTAAGCAACGATGACTCTCAGCGATTAGGCTTTAACGCGTGACTTGTACTCGCCTGTACGTGTATCAATTTCAATTGAATCGCCAATTTCACAGAATGAAGACACTTGTAATTCATGACCGGTGCTCAAACGTGCAGTTTTCATTACTTTACCTGATGTATCACCCCGCACGGATGGCTCAGTGTAGATAATTTCACGGACAATCGTATTCGGCAGTTCAATCGAGATCACTTTATCGTCGTAGAAAACTGCTGCACACTCATCAATCATACCGTCTTCAATGAACGGTAAAACGGCTTCAAGATCAGACTTTTCAACTTCATATTGATTAAACTCTGCATCCATAAATACATACAAAGGATCAGCAAAGTAAGAGTAAGTTACATCTTTACGATCGAGAATGATCGGCTCAAATTTATCGTCCGCACGGAACACCGTTTCAGTCGCCATACCATTGAGCAGGTTCTTCAATTTCATCTTTACAACCGCAGCATTGCGACCAGATTTATTGAATTCGGCTTTTTGGATCACCCAAGGTGAGCCATCAATATTAGCGACTTGGCCGGCGCGAAACTCTTGTGCAGTTTTCATACTGAAAATCCATTAGGAGTGTGAATAAAAATTTTAGGTACGCATCATAGCCAATCTTGATAGAAACACGCCAGCTTTGTTGCAAGATCTGCCAATTTTCTTTGCTGTTCGCACCAGTCTACAGCATGCTTTTTCAGTATTTCTTCATGTTTAATCAGTTCTTGCCAAACGCGGCGCATATCACCCGAAGTGTTCCATGCATGCCACGAATCTTCTATATTCGTTTTAATATAATCATCTAAGTCATTGTTATATAAAGATATAAATGCTGATAGCTTATCTAGATGCGCCTCATCGTGCTGCGGATAAATATGCCAGATAAAGGGTTTTGCGGCCCACTGTGCACGGACAAAAGAGTCCTCACCACGCACACAGTTAAAATCACAACTCCATAACAAACGATCAAAATCTTCTTGTTGTATATAAGGTAAAACCTGCACTTTTACGTTACCACACTGATAAATCTGCCCCACCTGTAAATCTGGCAATCTAAAGTAATCCGCTAACAGAACTAAGGATGGACCTTGCAATACCAGTAAATGATTGACCCGCGTATCTGTACTGAGCGCCTCCAGCCAACTTTGCACACTCGCATTAGCATAGGTAAACAAACTGATTAAACGTTCAGTTGCTTGGACTTGCACACCCATCCGCGCTAAAAATTCAGCACGCTTTTCTGTAGTAACCAACGCATCGCGCTGACTCAGTAATGTGGCCTCACGCAACAAACCGCCAGTCTGCTCAGTAAAACCTGGAAAAAAGAAATATTTCTGTAAGCCTCCAGCTTGCAACGACGGCAAAGTATGGCACTCAGCAGCCCAAGGTTCAGCCGTTAAATACTCCAAGTTCAGCCACAATACTTTCTGCTTACTGCGCATTAAGGCAATGTAATGCTCGGGGAGCTGGCAAGCAAACGCTTCAATCACCACATCAGCGCAAAGCAAATCAGTAGACATAGCAAAGTCATCATGCCAATAAGCAATCTGCACGCCATCGATGGTTTGCCAGTCAGTTTGAGTTACAACCGCTGGGCAAATACGTTGAAAGGCTTGCAGATTGTCCACCCACAAACGTACAACAAAGCCGTGTTCTTGGCTGAGCTGCCTCGCTAGACGCCAGCTCACCCCAATATCACCGAAGTTATCAACCACTCGACAAAAAATATCCCAAGTCACGCGCATACAATCGCCTTGTGTAAACTCGCTGACAAAACAGAGTTAGCCTAATGGATGATTAGATAGAATAACCGGTATAAAAAAACCCCTGATAAATCAGAGGTTTAATTTGAAAAGCTGGCGGTGAAGGTGGGATTCGAACCCACGATACGATTTCTCGTATACACGCTTTCCAGGCGAGCTCCTTCAGCCACTCGGACACTTCACCGCAAATTCGCTAACAGTCAATCACTGCAGCGAGGCGCGCTAATATAGCCGAACAACTAGCCGATGGCAAATATTCATTTTTATCAGCTATTTAGATCAAATAGAACAATCTAGAGCGACCTGCTCAGCGATCTTATGTAATTGCTCAATATTCAGTAAAGTCACTAACCTGCCCTGATACCAAGCCAATGCCTGTACTGCGGAAAACTGACAACGCGCCTCTAATAACAACGGTAATGGGTGGATACAGTCTATCTGCAGTTCAACCAATTCAGCAGGCACTTGTAAGCCAAGTCGCCAAGGTTGTGCTGACCGACCTCGCAGCTCAAGCCACTGCACTACAGCAGTAGAAGAGCCTGATCTAAGCAGATCAGCAAAGCTGATCAATGTGCCATGATCTAAACCATCGACCTGCCCTTGCCTACTGACATATTGCGCCTCTAAAGCAAAACTGTGCCCTTGATGCTGAAACATCACCACTGGCAAGCAGCTGATTATCGGGTCACTCATCCTTGTCCTTTTTGCCAAGCACTGAAAAGAGCATCAATATCTAACACAGCAACAGCCAGCCCAGAAAACTGCAGCAAGCCCGTCACATAAGTCTGTAAATACTCCGGCAAAGCGTCAGGTGGTGGCTGCACTTGGCTTTGTGGGATATCAACCACATCCAGCAATCGATCGACACGCAAACCACTGCGCATCTGTTTGCCTCTCGCCAATAAAATAGAGGTTAAATGTAAAGCGCTTTTTTCTCGTATATTGGGCAACTGTAATAACGTATGCAGCTGGATTAACGATTCGATATCACCGCGTACATTCATCACCCCTTCAACCGAGTCAGGCATACCCGGCACAAAAAAAACGGCTTCTGTTCCAGGCAACACCTCTTTAACTGCATCACCAGCAAAGGCAAAATGCTGTTCATCCAGACTAAAAATCACCAGTTTAATAACGGGCTCATCAACATCAATAATCGCCTGCTGATGCATCTGGCGCTGACTTAATATCTGCTCTAGCTGGCTGTTACTCATCGATCGCTCTACTCACTACAACTTGATTGCGGCCCTGTGATTTAGCTTGATACAACGCAGCATCGGCTGCCATACGTAAATCTTCAGCACGACTGCAACTTGGGTACATACTGATACCGGCACTCAAGGTACAGGTAAACTGTTGCTTGCCCGCACTGAAAATAATTTTCGAGAAATCTTCGCGCAATTCATTGACCAATTTCTCTGCAGTATCACTACTGATATCTTTAAGCAGTAAAGCAAATTCCTCTCCGCCATAACGACCAATAACATCAGTATTTCTAAGCCGATGTTTAAGCAGGCGCGATAAAGCTACAATCACTTGATCTCCAGCCATATGACCATGACTATCATTGACACTTTTAAACGCGTCAAGATCAAGCATCACCATCACCAGTTTTTCTTTTTGCCGCACCGCATAGGCCAATGACGAAACCAACATTTCCGTGGTAGTCGTATGATTATATAGACCCGTTAGGCTGTCCCTCGCCATAAGCCCACGCAAGGTACGCATACGCTCCGCGCGCAAAGCCACCGAGGAAACCAGTTCTTCGGGTACCACCGGCTTAGTAATAAAGCCTTCCACCCCGACTTCCATAGCACTGAACTGCTTCTGCGCATTCGTCTCTGTCGATAGAAATACTATGGGCAAACCGACATATTCAGGTATCTGTCGAACAATCGCAGCAAGCTCGGCGCCATTACACACTGGCATATACATATCAACCAGCATTAAATCTGGGGTAAATTCATTTAACGCCTTAAAAATCTGCTCTGGATGATGGATTTGATGCACCAACATACCGGCTTCTTCCAAGATCAAGCTATGGTACTCAGCCACTTCTGGCTCATCATCAACAATCAAAATACGGTGTGGTTCTTGTTGCTTATCCCCAACGAGCTCATCCAGCGCTGTGGCCAGATCCATCGGATTAGCCGGTTTAACAAAATATGCTGCACAGCCAGCACGTACCGCACTGAGACGCGCCTCAAAAATATTACGTCCGGACAAAACAATAGCCGGTAATTTATGTCCCGTGACATCTTTAATACTGACTAACTCATCGGTTCCTGCAGTACGTCCATGTGGGAAGAACACATCCATAATCACTGCATCTGGACGTTTTTTAAGAACAGCCTCTCGAAAAGTATCCGTTTGAGTAAAGTGTTCAACTTGATAGCCTAAAAAACGCAACTGATGAACAAGATAATGCACTTGCTCTGGCTCATCATCACAAATATACACCAGCGGACTTTGTGCATGGAAGATTGCCGTATCGCGCTGTCCTAACTCAAAGTAAGGCGCATCCTGCAGGTGGCTTCGGCTAAGATCAGAGTCAATTAAGACTTGCACTTGAGCCTGTAACGCCTGCAGAAAATCACTGAGCGTGTCCAGCCAATCCGCGGGCATACGCTCATCAGGCAAATCAACCAGCTCCTGCATATAATGCTCGGCACGCTCAGCAACATCTGCCAAGGCAATAAAGCCAAAAGACTTACCGGTGCCATTTAAACTATGAAACGCTCTATGTAATTCAAGTGAGGCCGCACGGTTGATCACAGGCTCGGCGAGTAACAACGCCATCTGCTGCTGTGCATTCTCAAAACGTACAGGCAATTGATTAATAAAATTAATCCGCAAGCGTGCGATCTTGCTCTGTAACGTTGGTGTATTCACATTCATAAATGCCTGACTCTCGTCTAGTTGCATATTTTGGAGTGGTGAGCAGCGATGACTGCAGCAATAATTGATGGAAGTTTTTCAACCATGCTGAAATCTTTCATCACGCACGCATCTAGGTTCGGCTCTTGAGCATGCAATATTTCAGGGTCATCGCCACTGAGCAAAACAAAAGGCACGTTTAATCCTTGCGTATTCAATTCACGAAACAATTCTATACCACTCATTAAGGGCATATTGAGATCACTCACAATCAGCTCGATAGCTGTTTGTTGATTAAGCAACTCCATCGCCTGCAGTGCATTTTCAGTTTGAAACACCTCGTGACCCAATTCTTCTAATATGGCTGTCACCATTTCACCGGCCAGTTGATCGTCATCCACTACCAGAATTTGCATGTAAAGCCTCTTAATTCGTTTGCGTTTTAATCGAGCAATACTTTCAAAGTATCAACTAAACTGTTTTGATCAAAATTACCTTTAACTATATATGCATCAGCGCCAACTTCCATACCACGGCGGCGATCACTTTCTTTTTCTCTCGAGGTGATAATGATAATAGGACACTCACGGTAGCGCTCATGTTCACGCAACCGAGCAGTCAGGGTAAAACCATCCATCACGGGCATTTCCACATCGGTCAACACCGCGTCAAACTCTTCTGCCAGCGCTTTATCTAAACCTTCTTGGCCATGCTCTGCCAAAGTGACGTGGTACCCCCAAGCCTCAAGCACATCTCGCTCAATTTCACGGGTATTAAGTGAATCATCAACCACCAAGATACGCTTTTTCGGCTTATCTTGAGCCACCTGAGTGCGACTCGTCGCAGGCTGACGTGCTTTACGTGCAATATCCAAGACATAAGGCACATGAATCAGACTCACCAGCTCATTGTGGCCGGTAGTGACCATTCCTGAAATCAACGGATGCGTACGCAAGTGCTCCGGTAATTGTTTAATCACCAAATCACGCTCATCCAGCAACTCATCGACCACCAAGGCCAACTTTTCGTTGTGTACGCTAATCACTAACAACAACACATCGTTGCGTGTACGACTTAAAGATTTATTCGAAACACTTTCTTGCGGTAGATTCAAAAGCTCGACCAGCTGAATCACTGGCACAAACTCATTACGTATAATCACCGCATTGCGCTCTGCCACGCTGATCATGGCACTGGGTGCAATACTGAGTAATTCAGTCACGTACTGTGCTGTGAAACCTAATATTTGCTGACCTGCACGAATCAGTAAGACCCGCATCATCGCCAAAGAAAGCGGTAATCGCATGGTAATACAGGTGCCTTCGTCGGGACGGGTCTGCAAACTGATCATACCTTGCAGATCATCAACGATCGATCGTTTAACCACATCCATACCAACGCCTCGACCAGAGAACTCAGTAATCATGTTACTGGTTGAGAAGCCGGGCTCAAAGATCAAGTCAGCGATCTGCTGCTCACTCATTTCGGCTAACTGCTCGCTACTGATCAGACCTTTTTTAAGCGCTTTGTCACCTATGGCCTCTAAAGAGAGCCCCGCACCATCATCACGCACCTCTAGCACGACCCAACCCGCATCTTGGCGCGCACTTATGTGTAAATGACCTTGCGCAGATTTACCTTTTTGTTGGCGTACCTCTGGAGTTTCAATACCGTGATCTAAAGCATTACGTAGCAAATGAATAATCGGATCAGCCAGCTGATCAATCATTTGTCGATCCAGCTCGATTTCGCTGCCATAAATACGGCATTCAACCTGCTTACCTAAGGAACGCGCCATATCTCTAACCAGTCGTGCAGCTGGATCAAGTACGATCGCCAACGGTAACATACGCATATGCAGGGTTTTATCGTGTAATTCCTGCATCAAATTTTCTTGTGATAAAACGATATCGCGCATATCACGAGAAAATTTTTGCATCGCGAGCGGCAAGTCGCCCTGTAATTGCTGTTGTAATTGTTGATCAAGTCGCCGCGCAGTAATGGCTAATTCACGCATACCTGCATGACTAGAAACCAACTCGCCCATCAATTTGATCAGTTCTTCTAATTTATCAAGTTTAACCCGAACCGTATCACTGGCAGTCAGTTCAGGCTGCGAACTACTGGCCGTGTGGTCTGCTACAACGGCGGCAGACTCAAGCGGCACCGACAAAACCTCAGCAGCGATAGCCTGACTTTCAGCAGCAGCGGTTAACTGCTCGCACAGTAATCTATTGCTTGGACTCAGCTCATTGACCTGACCTTGCTGAGTCAGTTGCTCAACCTGATCAGATAAAGCATCTACACCTTGATACAGCAAGGCGATACAGTATGGATTAACCGCTATGCGCTCATCACGCAAGGCACTTAAAAGGTCTTCTAAACTATGCGCAACCTGAGTAATAGACTCGAGTTTAAGCATTTTTGATGAGCCTTTAAGCGTATGTGCCGAACGAAATAGACTATTGATTTGTTCGGTATCAGCAGCGCCTTGCTCCAGCTGTGAAAGTCCACTGGCTAAGCGTCCCAAATGTTCTTTAGCTTCTTCGACAAAGCGCCCAATGAACTTTCTAATATCCAGCGCCATAGTTAGCGTTCCATCCTTGTCGTCTGCATGTCACCACTCAACTGTTGAATATGGCGCTTACTAAGAAACACAACATCACCGATCGGTAATGGTAAAGGAACCCAGAGCATACAATCCCCTGCAGTGGGGTTCGCCGTCAGAACACGCATCACTGTCTGATAGGCTTTAAGTGCACTCTCATCAAGCCCTTGCTGACGATTAATATCAGCTAAATAGTAATGTGCAGGCCAACACTCCGGGGCAGTATAAATAACTTTTTTAAACCACTGCTGAGCACTTTTCAGGTCATTCTGCCATTTACAACTCAAACCTTTAAGTAACATGCCATCCACGGACCAAGGCTCTGCAGCTAAAGCCTCGTCTAAACACGTATCGGCTTCTGAAAAGTTTTGATTGTTCAGTAATATCCAACTTTTTAATAAATAAGCCGCGTAATGTTGATAGCCACTGGCTAGCAAATGATCAAGTAAACGTAATGCACGCTGTGGCTCACCAAAACGCATCAACTGCTGGATGCTCGTTAAATCAGGCATGCTCGCTGGCGTAGCATTGGCCGTTGAGTGCGACGGCTCTGCAAGTAACGGCGAGCACAAACTTGCAGCGCGCACCTGCTCGCTCAGGTTCACCCGCAACGAGCGCTCTAAATCTTTAAAATCAAACTTAGCCGGCGCTGCTAATACCGTTGAGATGCTCTGCGACCAACTGCATGCTTGACTGCTCGCAGGTCGATACGCATCACCCTTAATAAAAAAATACTGCCCTTCTTGCTCAACCAGTTCAAATACGCCTAAATCATTACCGAGAATTTCAGAGCTGCCTAAGAATAATATTGATTGCTCTTGCATCAAATCATAAAACTTACGCTGAATAATGCGTCGCGTATCGGTATCAAAGTAAATCGAGACGTTACGAAAAAATATAATATCGTAGTTTTTAAGGTGAGCAAGTAAGGTCGGTGCCAGCAAATTAAGTGGATAGAAATGCACGTGGTCGCGAATAATCGGCTTGAGATGAAAACCGTTGGTACGTGCTTGGAAATAACGCTCACGCCAGTGCGGTTCCACTCCACGAAAAGAGAAATTGGAATAAATTCCTTGGCGCGCTTTTTCTAAAATGCGTAAATCTAAATCACCTGCATCCACCTGAAATAACTGCGTTGTTCTTTCGCCATAGATCTGCTGTAAAGCCATGAGTAAACTATAAGGCTCTTCACCCGATGAACAGCCGGCACTAAGAATACGTACGGGAGCGCTGCCATTTTTGCGCGCCAAAACCTGTGGTATTAAAACGTCAGTGAGCAACTGTATTTGTTCAGGCTCACGAAAAAAATAGGTTTCATTGACCGTCAGCTCGCTGATGAGCTGTTCAAACCGCTGTTGATCCCGTCGAATTAAGCGCTCATAGTCTTGCAAGCTCTTGCAGCCTGACTGTTCTGCACTTTTGAGCAACACCTTATGCAAACGATCTTCAGCAATACCTTCAAGCACTAAGCCACAATGGGCATGTACCAACTTTTTAAAGGATAATAAGGTCGCTTGCGTGCTCATAACGCGTCTCGCTGCAACGCTGACCGGTACCCTGCTGATTGTAGATTAACAATACGCAACATCTCTTTAGCTAAACACCCGAGCGGCAACTCACGCTGAATAACCGAGCTTGCTTCATCTTGCGCTAAGGTGATGCCACCGTGACGATGAATCGCCGTCATCCCGCGCGTACCATCACGCCCCATACCCGTCATAATGATAGCAATTGCATTGCTGCCAAAAACCGTCGCTACCGAGCTCAATAACTCATCACAACTTGGATGATAAATATCACCCTCAGCACGTGCTTTTAATTTCACTCGACGATCGCGACCTAAGGTCAAATGTTGTTCTGATGGCGAAAGATAAACGCAGCCTGCCTGCAAATATTCACCGTCCTCAGCAACTTTAACCGATAGTTTGCATAAGCCCGATAACCACTGAGCCATACCTTCAATAAAACCATCGCTGATGTGCTGCGCAATCAAAATAGGTGCAGGAAAATCAGCCTCAAATTGCGGCAGCAGACAGGCCAGTGCTTGCGGGCCACCCGTTGATAAAGCCAACACAAAAACCTGTTGGTAACTTGCCACTGAGGCTACCGGAACCGGTCGCAAAGCATGCTCAACAACAGGCGGCATCGTGATGCGTCGACGCAGACGAGTAATCACCGGCACACCAGCCAACAAACGTACTTGAGCCTGAAAGCGTTTAGCCTCTTCAGGCTCACAAGTTGGCTTAGCCATCACTTCAAGCGCACCGCAACGCAATGCTTCGTAGGCTAATTCAGCATCAGACTCATTGCTCACCACTAAAATTGGCACCGCTTTGTGATGCATAATATGCTCAATGGCTGCAATGCCACTCATGCCTGGCATATTAAGATCCATCGTCACCAAATCAGGACGCAACTGTTGCAGTAAATCAATCGCTTCTCGACCACTTCGCGCTTCAGCAACAACCTCAATATCCGCTTGATCTTCTAATAAAGTACGCAAGATGCTACGCGCAACATCACTGTCATCAACAATTAAAACCCTGATCGTTTTAGGCGTCATCATTGTCTTAGCCACTCTATTTGAAACTGTCGCGTATCTACGTTCATCTTAGTCTTTTTTCTCTACGGTAAACTCACCCACCAATAGGCTAAGATCAGCTGACATCACAATCATTTTCTCACTGATTTCAGTGATATTACGTACCGAATGAGCATTATGTGCACTGGCATTAGCAATATCACGCAAAGCAATCACCACCTGACTACTGGCCGTTTTTTGCTGACGTGTCGACAGTGAAATTTGTTGCGCGGCGCTGCTGGTTTTGCTCGCCGCATGCACCAGTGAGGCCAAGTCTTCAGCCGTTTCCAAACTCACTTGCATGCCCAACTGAATCGAACTGGCACCTTTTTCTGAGGTAATCACCAGTCGATTAATAGAATCTTGGATTTCTTCGATGCGGTTTTCAATTTCCTGGGTGGAATCAGTCACGCTATCGGCTAAACGGCGAATTTCACTGGCGACCACTGAAAAACGTTTGCCTGATTCGCCAGCACTGGAGGCTTCTAATGCCGCGTTAAACGCAATCAATTTGGTCTGATCAGCAAGGTTATTGATGAGGTCCATCACTTTACTAATTTCTTTCGACTTACGGCCTAATTGCACAATTTCCTGCAAGCTGTTTTCACTGTCCTGATGAATGTCTGCCATACGCAACTGCAAATGTTGCATGGCATCAGCACCTTTTTTACTGCTTTCTAAGGTTAAATTGGCGACATCCACCACCGATTGTGAGTGATCAGCGATTTGTGTAGAAGAAGCAGACAGCTCTTCCATAGTCGAAGTGATCTCTGCCACCGAAGAGGACATTTGCTCCACCGCCGCGGCCATTGACTGACTGACTTCTTGTTGTCGATCGGTGTTTTGACTGACCAAGCCGGCAGTATGCGCTAAATCGTTAGCCGTCTCTGACAGATGACTAGAACTACGTAACACCCCACTGATCGCAACAGCTAAACGTTCCAGCAGGCTATTGGTTTGTGCCGCTAACTCGCCCAGCTCTGCTTTATCTGTGGTTTCCACTCGCTGTGATAAGTCTAGCGTGTGTGAAATATACTTTAACTGCTCTTGGAAGTGCTCAAGCGGTGAAGTTAACGCACGCGTCAACCACAATACCAGTAAACCACCAACGAGTAGCACACCCACCGCAAGAAGCACCAGCTGCTTAAGTAGCTCAGCCTGTGCGGCCTGCACTTCCTCGGCATCCACTAATAATAAGAAATGCCAGTCAGTCCCAGCCACTTGAGTGGAGGCTGCAAGCCACTCGCGACCATCAAAGTGCACCTGCTGCAGATTAGCATCAGCCACTTTATAATCAGGTAAGACCTCAGTGAGGTTTTTTTCATGCAAAACTTGATCACTGTGCGCAAGGATTCGCTGTTGGTCATCAAACATCAGCAACTGACTGCTCCAGCGCATTTTCAGCTTTAACAACTCATCCACAATCATCGAAATATAAATATCGCCCCCAACCGTTTGCTGAGGGTCTTGCTGTAATGGCATCGCTAGAGTAGCAGTCAAGCTACCAGTCAAGGCATCGGTATAAGTCGGCGTTAAAATCAGACCTTGCTGTTCTTGTGCTTGGATAAACCAAGGCCGCTGACGCGGATCAAAACCCGCAGGGACCTCAATAGACGGAATTGACTGAATAAACTGTCCTTGGCTGGTGCCAAGATAAAGCAAGCTATAACCTGATGCCTCACGACCTACAGTAAGCAAATTTTGCCATTTACCCAAGTCATCAGGCTGTGCAGGCAAATAATGCGCCATAGCACGTAGTTGCTGCTTTTTACTTTCAAGCCACTGCTCAGCGAGCAAATGCGTCTGCTCTAAGCCTCCTTGCATCTCACTTTCTACGGCACGGGTAGATTCTTGTTCTAATAAGCGACTGGACAGCACACTGAGCACCAACAGCGCCATCAACATCAAGCCAATAAATGACAGTAAAAACTTTTTCTGTAACGCCTGCTTACGCCACCAGTGAGTTATCCCTTGCATGTTATACCTCCTGTTTGTTCGCTAAAGTGCTCAATGCTTCAATCTTTTCTGGCTCATCGAGATGAAACTCACGTACCAAATAACTCAAGTCTGCTGACATGTTAATCATTTCCTCACTGATTTCAGTGATATGACGTACCGACTGAGCGTTATGCATGCTGGCATTGGCAATATCACGTAAAGCAATCACTACTTGGCTACTGGCCGTTTTTTGCTGACGTGTCGACAGTGAAATTTGTTGTGCGGCGCTGCTGGTTTTGCTCGCGGCTTGGACCAGTGAATTAAGATCTTCAGCCGTCTCCAAACTCACCTGCATACCGAGTTGAATGGAACTGGCGCCTTTTTCTGAAGTGATTACTAGGCGGTTAATTGAGTCTTGAATTTCTTGAATACGGTCTTCAATCTCATTGGTCGAGTCCGTTACGCTATCGGCTAAACGGCGAATTTCACTGGCCACCACTGAAAAACGCTTACCTGACTCACCCGCACTGGAGGCTTCCAATGCCGCATTAAAGGCAATCAACTTGGTTTGGTCTGCAAGATTATTGATGAGATCCATCACTTTACTGATTTCTTTTGATTTACGGCCTAGCTGTACAATTTCTTGTAAGCTATTTTCACTGTCCTGATGAATATCAGCCATACGCAACTGCAGAAGCTGCATAGCAGTAGCACCTTTTTTGCTGCTTTCTAAGGTTAGATTGGCAACATCCACCACCGATTGTGAGTGATCGGCAATCTGTGTAGATGAGGCCGATAACTCTTCCATGGTTGAAGTGATTTCCGCCACCGAAGAGGACATTTCTTCCACTGCTGCGGCCATGGATTGACTGACTTCTTGTTGTCGATCGGTATTGCGACTGACTAAGCCTGCCGTACATGCCAAATTACTCGCGGTAGTGGTAAGGCGGCTGGAACTACGCTGCACCCCGCTGATGGCAAAAGCTAAACGCTCAAGCAAGCTATTGGTTTGCGCCGCAAGCTCGCCCAACTCAGCCTTATCATCCGTTTCTAATCGTTGCGATAAATTCAACGTACGCGTGATATCCACTAGCTGTTGTTGAAACCTCTGTAACGGACGACTCAATGACACGGCCAAAGGATAAAGTAGAACAAGACTGATCAATAACAACAGTGCACCAATCAACAATGACTGATACAACTGCTGCTCAATGGGTGCCATAAAATCGCTACGCGGCACCTCAACCACCAAGTAGCGCTGCAAATCAGCCAACCACACCACGCCAACAAACAGCTGCTGATTTTCATAAGTGATTTCTCGCACTTGCACTTTTTCATGGTTTAACAAGGTCTGTAATTCAGCAGAGGCGCCAAGATCTGCAATTAAAGCATCATCAGCACTGACTTCAACGCGACCGGCTTTATTCGCCAAAGAAGCGCGACCATGCTCACCTAAACGATAACCACTGATAATTTCAGCCAACTGCAGCATGTCAAGCGCTACACCGGCGACACTAACCGGCTCGCCATTCGCATTTAAAGTATTGCCGGTATAGTTAACAAACATTTGCAACTTGTCGCCGCTGAACGTATTGGAGTCAAGATTTAATTCATACGGTAAATTGCTGGCTAAATAATTGAAGTACCAAGCATCTTGCTCATCTGAGCGCTGCATTTGCCGACGATTAAAATCACCATTTTTATAATGCTGATAATAAATAGTCTGGCCATCATTGGCGGCCAAAAAAACCGCGGCAGCATTCAGCTGCTGGTCAACCACCGCCATTTCAGCAGCCAACAGAGGCAAATCAGCCTCTGGCATGCCGCGCTGTATCCAGCGCTGAATAAAAGAGTTACCCGCAAGACTGCGTGAAACTTGTAGGCTCGGCGCCAACTTTAAGGCCACTTGTGCCCCAAGATGCTCTAACTGCGATGGCAGCTCATGCTCTAATAAGTTTTCCACCTGACTTTTTGCATAAAAACTAGATTGTAAAATCAATGTTAATGCAGTCATCACTGAAAAAAGCACACCAAAAGATAGAAACAAACGCAAACGTAAAGACAACCGATTCCAAAAAGCGCGCATTATTGATGCCTTAAGCTAAGTAAAGATTAAATATATAAGTGAAATTACCGTCATACCCATGAATAAGGCAAGGAGTAATCATACAGTTAAATCAGGCTTACTCCCTTAAAAACAGGAAGCATCTGTATCAGCAGCAGCACTTGAGCAAAAAAGGCAGCCGCGGCAAACACGACAAGAAAGCCAATCATCGCCGAACCACCGAACACTTGATAGCCGCCTTTAGGAAAACGCTGACGACTGGCCCTTACCAATAAAGCGGGCACTAAAGCGGCCCAAATCGCCGCCATTAAGCCAACATAACCCATCACGTTCACAAAACCTGTTGGAAATAATAAACACGCCAGTAACGGTGGAAAAAAGGTCAGGAATGCAGCTTTAAAACGCCCTTTAGCTGTATCGCTAAAACCACACAGATCGCGAATGTAATCAAATAAGCCTAGCGTCACGCCTAAAAAAGAACTCGCAATGGCCATATAAGCAAAAGCATTTAATACGCCTGCAATATGTTCAGTTGCCGCATAAGCAGACAGTGCCTTTAGCAGCGCAGCAACATCACCATCAACCGCAATCACCGGCGTAAACTTTGCGCGCGGCAAGTTACCCTGCACAGCCAGTTGCCACAGCAGATAAATACCCAAAGCCAGCAATGAGCCCCACAGAATGCTACGCGCTACCGGCTGCGCCTGTTTGTTGTAATAGCTGAGCAAACTTGGCACATTGCCGTGATAACCAAAAGAGGCCAAGCAGACCGGTAATGCAGCCCAAATATACGGCCAGTAACTTTGCTGCTCGTGCGCGTGGACATCGAGTAAAACGCTTGGCGTCACACTGTGTAGCAGCGAGCCTGTCGACAAAAAGAAACTGATCAACATGCCGCCAATCAGTATCGTGGCAAAGCGGTCGACTACTTTGGTTGAATGCCACACTGAGACGGCAAGAATCAGCAGAAACAGCACAGAGGATAACTGCCGCGAGGGTTGCAACGGCTGCTCAAGCAGCCAACCACTCGCCGCTACCAGCGTGTTTTGAGTTAAGCCGCCACCGACAAAAATATACGCATAGGTCAATGAATACAAAACAAACATGACGGCAATGCCCGTCACTAAATTCCAGCGAGAGCCAAGCAAACTGCTGACAACGGTATGAAAGCTCGCACCTTGCGGGAAATGTAAGGTGGCCTCTAATAGCATCAAACCCGAGATGTACATGCAAAACCACACATACAATAGCAGTATGACTGAGCCAATAAACCAGACCCCAGAGGTGGCCGTCGGATTAGCCAGCATGCCAGCACCTATTGCGGTACCAGCAATAATCATCGCACCGCCGAAGCGGGTTGGTTTAGAGCTCTGCTGATTGACGGACATATGAATAGTGCTGCAGACGTTTAAAGCGCTCTATTCTACCTGTAATGACAAACAGTTATAGCCCTTAATACAGTACACACCTTATGTACTATAAATGCGTGTAAAAGACCCGCACCTCACCTATAAAATCAAGGGCTGCAGCGCTCTCTTGCAAGTGAGCAGTTAACTGCTCAGTCGATAAATGAATAGCCTGTATATCACGCACCAAATCCACATGCACTTTGCCGTTTAAATAGTGCAAAGTCACTTGATCGAGCTCAGCAGAATCAATCTCATCACGCCATACACGTCGTAAATCCGCCAGCACTTCGCGCCTTAGCGGCAAGTGGTGACACGGCATAGCAATCGAATCATCCTCTGGATCAATGTGCACAAGGGCATTGCTAATATTCTCATGCGAATCAATCAATTTTAAACGCACATACTCAGCAATTTTATGACCTTCCGAAACACTTAAACGCTCATCCACGACAATATGCACATCAATTAGATAAGCACCACCCATACGCCGACTGCGCAGCATATGTACGCCCTGTACACCCTCAATGCTTTCAATAATGCGTTGCAGGGCAGACGCAGTTTTTGGCTCCATGCCGGTATCGACCAGTTCTCGTATCGACGCCCAAGCCTGAGTCCAGCCAATATGGCCGATCATCAAGGCCACCCCAAGGGCTGCAAAAGCATCCAAATAGGGCAGCCCCATTAAACTGCCGGCCACACCAAGCAACACGACAATGGAAGAGATTGCATCTGAGCGATGATGCCAAGCATTGGCTTTTAACAGACCGGAATTGAACTGCCGAGCAACACGAATGGTGTATTGATACAACGCTTCATTGGCGAAAATAGAAATAGCGGCAATCAGTAACACAATCGGTGTTGGCTGCAATAAAGTTTCTGGGTTTAGTAGGCGCTGCGCAGAGTCAACCACAATGCCAATCGCTGTCGCGATTAACACGATACCCAGGCCAACCGTAAAGGCAGTTTCAATACGTGCATGCCCATAGGGATGCTCTTTATCGGCAGGCTGATTGCTGTACTTGGCGGCCAACCAGACCATTAAGTCCGTGCTTAAATCGGCTAAAGAGTGCACGCCGTCAGCGATCAAAGCATGTGACTGACCGATAACTCCAAAAAAAACCTTTCCCACGGTCAACGTCAAATTAACAATAGCAGCCACGATACTGGTATTACGCATCGCTTTATCACGTGACTGTGCGTGCTGTTGAACGTTCATTAACAGTCCTCCATATAATCAATACGCTGCGTTTGTAGAACCAAAGGACCTTGGCGAGCATCCATAACTGCATACAAATGAGATGCGTCGTACTCAAGTACTATTAATTTCGTCGGACACTTTAGCATAAGCTGACCGCGTATCTAAGCGGCTCTAAATCACCTATTTATGTCTAAGCCTTTTTCTACTGTGAGTGTTTAACCAACAAAAATACAGATTGCTGAGCAAATCAAACGCATCGTTGATTACCTCTCGCGGACTCTTATCATTTAAGGCTGCAGTCCGGCCAAAATATCAAATGAGCGCAAGCGATCGGCATGCTCATATAGATCACAGGTAAAAATCAGTTCATCAGCTTGCGTATATTGCAACAACATCTGCATTTTCTGCGCAATGGTTGCTGCACTACCAATCATGGCCATGCTTAAAAACTCATTAACAGTCTGTGCTTCGTGCGGCTGCCACAATCCGTGCATACTCTCAACAGGTGGGTGCATTAGCATACTTTGTCCACGAATCAAGGCTAGGATGCGTTGATAGGTCGTTGTGGCCAAAAACTCAGCTTGCGCGTCAGTATCCGCCGCTACAAATGGTATGCCAAGCATCACATAAGGCTTATCCAATACAGATGACGGTTTAAAGTAGCGCCGATAGAGTTCGATTGCCTGCATCATCATGCGTGGGGCAAAGTGTGAAGCAAAAGAATACGGCAAACCTTTCTCTGCCGCTAATTGTGCACTGAATAAACTAGAGCCCAATAACCAAATTGGTACATGACTATCGACACCAGGCATAGCAATCACCTGCTGGCCTACAGCACGCGGCCCTAAAAGTTTTTGCAACTCAGTCACATCTGCAGGAAAATCATCAGCGCTGCCACTGCGCTCTTTACGCAAGGCACGCGCAGTGACTGGATCTGTACCTGGCGCACGACCGAGCCCCAAATCAATGCGTCCAGGATACAGCGCTTCTAAGGTACCAAATTGTTCAGCAATGACTAAAGGCGAATGATTCGGCAACATCACACCACCTGCACCGATACGAATACGCTGCGTACCAGCAGCGAGGTACCCAATCAACACTGCAGTTGCTGAACTGACAATGGCATCCATATTATGATGCTCGGCCACCCAAAAACGGGTAAAGCCTAAAGAGTCAACATGCTGTGCTAAAGCTAAAGAACGCTGCAAAGCAGGTGCAGGCCCCTGATCAATGTCTTTGCGTGAAGCCAAATCCAATACTGAAAAAGCTAATTTTTGCTGATTACGCATGCCCCTGCTCCTCTAGTTTTCATCACTAAACCGCTCGGCAATCAGCCTCACACAAAGACTAGAGGAGTGATACCATAGCCGCCTAATCGTCCACTGTAAGTCTTTAGCAGCGCTATGCAAGAAAAATATCTAGCCGATCAATCACTGCCGCGCGCTTTATTTACGATGACTTGGCCAATGTTATTTGGCGTGGTCGCACTGATGAGTTTCCAGTTGGTCGACAGTATTTTTATCAGTATGCTCGGTATGCAACCGTTAGCGGCACTGGGCTTCACTCTGCCCCTGCAGCAATTATTGATCGGCGTACAAATAGGGGTGGGTATTGCCTCAACCGCACTAATTTCTCGCGCGATTGGCGCTGGCAACCCAGAACGCGCCAAGCATATGGGTGGTCTAGTGGTGATCACGGGTTGCTGCGTCTCGTTCATTCTATGTATGCTGATTTGGCTGCTGCGTATGCCCTTGCTCAACGCACTAGGCGCTGGCGTAGAATTCTTACCCTATACCGAAAGTTATTGGCTGCCATGGCTGGTCAGCGCATGGTTGGGGGCTTTTTTATACTTTGCCAATAGCATTTCCCGCGCCAACGGCGACACACGCTTACCAGGTTTAATGATGGTGGTAACCAGCGTCACCAATATGCTGCTTGACCCGCTGTTTATTTTTACTTTTGAGTGGGGCTTAGCAGGCGCTGCGTATGCCACCATTGTCGCGTGTTTAGTCGGTGCAACAATTATGTACTGGCGGATTTTAAAACGCCACTGGCTGGCGTTTGATCCAAATAAGTTACCGATTGCTCAAGCCTTACGTGATATTTTTAAAACCAGCGCACCCGCAATGTTAAGTCAGCTGATGCCAGGTTCGGCCGCATTAATAGCCACCCGTATAGTTGCTGGCTTTGGTGGCTCAGCCATTGCTGCATGGACCTTAGGCAGCCGCCTAGAACTGTTCTCAATTGTAATTATCCTAGCCCTAACCATGGCCTTACCCCCTATGGTGGGGCGCTTGTTTGGCTCCAGACAACTGGCGCGCGTACACAGCTTAGTGCTGATTGCCGTACGTTTTGTAATCGCCTTACAAGTGACCATTGCTTTATTTTGGATGGCCAGTCGCTGGCTGATCGCTCCGGCTCTAGCTCCAGATCAAGACACTGAAATGTATCTGATGAGCTATATGCTATGGGTGCCTATCAGCTACGCAGCACTCGGCGTTTGCATGCTGATGGTCTCAGTCTGTAATGCGATGGGCATGCCGATGCGCGCTGTTTGGATATCCACATTACGCCTGTTTGCTTGTTACTTACCCGCGCTATGGATCGGAGCAAGTCTCGCAGAAATGAGCGGCTTATATATGGGCGTGTTGCTAGGCAACGCTGCCGCAGGTTTATTAGCTTGGCAGTTGTATAAACAAGGCTTACATCATATTCAACAGGCCTAAACATACGCACCTTTAGCCCATTAACTCGCATAGCAACAGGCAATAAAGACCCGTCATACCGCATCGCCCACAAGAGTCGATCACTTGTGGACTTTTTATTTAAAACAGCTCAGGCCCATTACAACGCATCTAAGCCACACTGCACATCTGCCTGAATATCAAGCAGATCTTCAAGCCCCACAGCAATACGAATCAAACCATCATGAATGCCCGCTTTTTCACGTTCGGCAGCCGGTAAACGGCCATGCGTAGTAGTGCTTGGATGGGTAATAGTCGTTTTGGTATCACCCAAGTTAGCCGTGATCGAGATCATTTTGGTCGCATCAATAAAACGCCATGCAGCCTCTTTGCCGCCCTGCACTTCAAAACTAACCACCGCACCAAAACCACTTTGCTGTTGTTTCGCCAGCTTATGCTGCGGATGACTGGGCAATCCCGAGTAATAGACCCGGTTAATTTTAGGGTGCTGCTCAAGCCATTCAGCCAACTGCTGAGCACTTTGGCAATGGGCATTCATCCGTAGACGTAACGTTTCGAGACCTTTTAAAAACACCCACGCATTAAAGGGACTCATGGTTGGACCCGCTGTTCGTAAGAAACCCACCACTTCTTTCATCAGCTCAGCGTTACCTAAAACAGCTCCGCCCAAGCAACGACCCTGCCCATCAATGTATTTAGTGGCTGAGTGAATGACAATATCAGCACCCAACGCTAAAGGCTTTTGCAGAACCGGTGTGCAAAAGCAATTATCTACAACTAATAAAGCACTCGCAGCATGAGCAATCGCGCTTAATGCACGAATATCAGCCAGTTCTGCCAAGGGATTGGATGGCGACTCAACAAAGAGTAATTTTGTTTTCTCAGTGCAGGCCGCTTGCCAAGCACCTAAATCATCAATCGGTACGTAAGTAATCTGAATGCCAAAACGTGCGCAATACTTGTCAAATAAACTGACCGATGCACCAAAAATACTGCGTGATACTAAGATCTGATCACCCATGCCGCACAGACTCATCACTGTCGCTAAAATAGCTGACATGCCGGATGCTGTGGCAACGCATTTTTCTGCACCCTCTAAGGCTGCAAGGCGCTCTTCAAAAGTACGTACAGTCGGGTTGGTATAACGTGAATAGACATTACCATCACGCTCTCCAGCAAAGGTGGCAGCCGCATCAGCTGCGCTGCGAAACACATAACTGGATGTAGTAAATATGGCTTCACCGTGCTCAGCTTCAAAACTGCGATGCTGCCCTGCTCGCACAGCCAACGTATCAAAACCTGCAGCGTTAAGCTCGCTATCGAGTCGACCTGCTTGCCAGTCCGTTGTCATGACCTACACCTTATATTCTTAGATAATCAACAGAGCACAACCTATCAAGCCTGCTCTGACTTGCAGCGCTGATGCCAATCGGCATCGCGCTTATAAAATGATCGAATCAGCTATTATGCAAACCAATGGTCGCGTGGTTAATATGATCATCGTTCAGTTCAAAGTCATTACGCTCGCGCTCAATGCGTTGTAGATACTGCTCATCAATATCGCCAGTCACATACACCCCATCAAAGACTGCGCAGTCAAATTGGTCAATTTTAATGTTACCGCCACCAACAGAATCAACTAAATCAGCTAAATCTTGGTAAACCAGCCAGTCTGCACCAATTAAATCAGCGACTTCTTCAGTGGTGCGATTATGTGCAATCAACTCGTGAACGCTGGGCATATCAATGCCATACACATTGGGGTAACGCACGGCAGGTGCGGCAGAACAAAAATATACATTTTTTGCGCCGGCTTCACGTGCCATCTGAATAATCTGCTTACAGGTGGTGCCACGAACGATGGAGTCATCCACTAACATCACATTTTTACCGCGGAACTCCAACTCAATTGCGTTGAGTTTTTGACGTACTGATTTTTTACGCTCAGCTTGACCCGGCATAATAAAGGTGCGACCGATATAGCGATTTTTTACAAAACCTTCACGGTATTTAACACCTAAGCGATTCGCCAGCTCTAGAGCAGAGGTACGACTGGTATCAGGAATAGGAATGACAACATCAATATTGTGT
Source organism: Pseudomonas sp. (assembly GCA_034006605.1). Taxonomy (GTDB): domain Bacteria; phylum Pseudomonadota; class Gammaproteobacteria; order Pseudomonadales; family Pseudomonadaceae; genus Denitrificimonas. Next base: position 175,762 of record JAVESM010000002.1, read on the forward strand.
TCTGGACGTTCACGCAGAATTTTATCGGCAAGTTTTTCACCCATACGCAAACGGGCTTTGTACACCGAAATACCATCAATAATGGAGTCTGGGCGAGCCAAATAGACATGTTCAAAAATACACGGCGTTAGTACAGGATTCGCGGCGCATTGACGCGTATGTAATTGACCGCCTTCAGTGATGTAGACGGCTTCGCCTGGCGCTAAATCACGAATCAACGTAAAGCCTAGCACGTCAAGTGCAACACTTTCTGAGGCAATCATGTACTCAACACCTTTATCCGTGTGGCGCTGACCAAACACAATCGGGCGAATACCATTTGGATCGCGAAAACCTAACACGCCGTAACCGGTAATCATCGCGACTACCGCATACCCACCACGGCAACGCTGATGCACACGACTGACTGCAGCAAACACATCTTCTTCAGTCGGCTGTAATTTGCCACGTTTGCTCAACTCATGAGCAAAGACGTTAAGCAGAACTTCAGAGTCGGAGTTAGTATTCACATGGCGCAAATCAGATTGATAAATTTCTTTAGCCAATTGTTTTACATTGGTCAAATTACCATTGTGCGCCAAGGTGATACCGTATGGCGAATTGACATAAAAGGGTTGTGCTTCAGCACTACTGGAGCTGCCAGCCGTTGGGTAACGAATATGACCAATTCCAACATTACCGATCAACTCTTTCATATGCCGAGTGCGAAACACATCACGCACCAGCCCATTGTCTTTGCGCAGAAACAAACGCCCATTTTGAGTTGTCACCATTCCAGCGGCATCCTGGCCACGGTGTTGAAGTACGGTAAGCGCATCATACAGCGCTTGATTAATGTTTGATTTGCCTACAATACCGACAATGCCACACATGAAACGCGACCCCTGCTATATCATTCTAAATGTAGGCAGTTATAGGACTAATAACTGCCCAGTTGGCTCTTAATGCTGTGCATTCAGAGCGGTAGAAACCCACTGCCCAGAAAAACCTAAGATTAGATTTTTTGACCAGTCAGCAATCAATAGAAAATGTGGAACTAATGTGGATTGTTGCCACCAAGCATCTTGCTCAACGGGTGCCAAACTTAACAAACCAACCAAAATCACCACCAGAAACAATCCGCGCGCAGCACCAAAAACCATACCCAGCAGGCGATCTGTGCCGGTCAAACCTGTGACACGAATCAATTGTGCTAACAAATAGTTGATTAAGCCGCCAACCAGTAAGGTCACAACAAACAGCAACGCACAAGCAACAATGGTACGTACTGAAGGCACATCAATATAAGGCTGCAAGTGATGCGCTAAGCTGCCGCCGAACATCCATGCGATAACTCCAGCAAAAATCCAAATAACCAACGACAGCGCTTCTTTGACGAAACCACGACTCAGGCTGATCAAGGATGAAATCAAGACGATGCCAAGAATGAGTATATCAACCCAATTGAAAGACACTAATAACCACCTGCGCTATAAAGTCAGTATTTTAACAGAGCTACTCAATACTGATAAGCGCTTGTTACTGTTTTAATGATGATTATGACTTTAAGGCTGATAACGCACCACAAAACATTCTTGGTTTTCGCGTGCTTTTAAACTTTTGCACATCGATTGCGCATCTGCTTGCTTGACTAAAGGACCAATCAAGACACGGTGGGTGCCGTCAGTGCTGCGCACATAAGCATTATATTGTTTCTTACGGAAAGCATCACGTAATGCCTCGGCATTGGCTTTGTTGGTCAGATTGGCTAATTGTACAGACCAAGTCACCGGTAAGTTATTCTTATCGATGCCAGGTGCAACGGCTTGCTGTGCAGGCTGCTTCGTGACAGGTTGGTTAGCCTGCTGATCAGCAACAGGCTTAGCAGGCTGAAGTGGTGCAACTGGCGCCACAGGTGTAACAGGCTCAGTCGATGCGTTTGCAATAGAAGTCGATGGCTCAGTAATAATCGGCTGATCCCACTCATCATCCACAACAGGCTCTGGTACTGCAACGTCAGCCACAGGATACTGCGGTGTTTCAGGCGCAATAGGCATAGGTGGCGCTTGCACAACAACCTCACGCACGCTGTCTTCTTGCTTAAACAGCATCGGCAAAAAAATCACTGCCAGCGCAATCAATACCAATGCACCAACTATGCGTTGCTTGAGCTTACTTTCTGCTGCCGCCATATTTTCCTCACCCTATCTTGCGCCGCATAAAGCAGCCTGTGTATAAAAAACATACTTAAGCACAGTTGTTATCTTTTAACAATCAGCAAGGTAAGCACTGCTCAGCAGTATTTATTGATGACGCTCAAGCCAGAGCAGTGCTTCAGCAACCGTGTAAAAAGAACCAAAAACAATAATCTGATCCTGCTCACTGGCTTGCGCACACTGAGCCTCAATCGCTTGCGCAATAGTTGCATAACTGGTCACTACAGCCTGACGCGCATCTAAAGTGTCATGTAAATATTCAACACGACATGAACGCACTGTCGGTAATGGAGCAACCGCCCAATCAGCAATGTGCGTTTGCATGCAATCTAACAAGCCTGATAAGTCTTTATCATCGAGCACACCTAGCACCGCCAAGCGGCGGCCCTTGACCGGCTGTGCAGCCAAACAACTGGACAAATACTGCGCCGCATGCGGATTATGTGCAACATCCAGCATGATATCTAGCGAGCGCCCTTGCCATTGCAGAGTCACCTTTTGTAGACGACCTTGCATACTCGCCTGACACAACGAGCGAATCATTACTTCCGGCTGCCAAGGCAAATCGAGTAACGCATAGGCTTGTAGCGCAACCGCCGCATTTTCAATCGGCAAACTCAATGGTGCAATATCTTGCATTTGAATAGCATGCCCCTGTCCATCTAAGCCACGCCAATGCCAACACTGCTTGCTAACAGCCAAATCAAAATCACGACCGCGCAGCAATAAAGGGGTTTTGAGTAAAGCGGCTTGTGTAAGCAATGACTCAGGAGGATCAAGATCACCACAGACTGCAGGCCGTTCACTGCGGAAAATTCCAGCTTTCTCATAAGCAACTGAGTCGCGAGTATCACCAAGCCAATCTTTATGATCAATACCAATACTGGTCACTACAGCTATATCTGCATCAACAATGTTAACTGCATCAAGGCGACCGCCCAAGCCCACTTCAAGAATGACGATATCAAGAGGGCTTTGGGTAAATAGCCAAAAGGCAGCCAAAGTGCCCATTTCAAAATAAGTCAAACTGACTTCATCTCGCACCGCTTCTATTGCAGTAAAAGCAGCACACAACTGTGTATCGCAAACCTCTTGACCATTAATGCGCACACGCTCGTTGTAACGTAACAAATGCGGCGAACTGTATACACCAACGGTAAGTCCCTGCCCAGCGACTAAGCTGGCTAGCAACGCACAGGTTGAGCCTTTGCCATTAGTGCCAGTCACCGTCACAATCTTTTGCGCAATGCGCGGTAATCTCAAACGCTGCGCGACTTCTGCGACCCGCGCCAACCCCATATCAATTTCATTCGGGTGTAATTGCTCTAAGTAGCTGAGCCATTGTTTGAGAGTACGTGTGCTCATTTAATTTTCGACTAAGCCTGAGCAACAGAGGCTGCAGCCTCTTCATTAGCATCAACAGCCTGCATATCAATGACAGGTATGGCAGGCACGTTCATAAACTGACGCAATACACTCGCCACACGTGAACGCAGCTCAGAACGAGGAATGATCATATCAATTGCACCATGATCAAGAAGAAACTCACTGCGCTGGAAGCCTTCAGGAAGTTTTTCACGCACAGTTTGCTCAATCACACGCGGGCCAGCAAAACCGATTAAAGCTTTTGGTTCAGCAATAATCACATCACCGAGCATCGCCAAGCTGGCAGATACACCACCGTAAACAGGATCGGTCAGCACTGAAACAAACGGGATACCTTCTTCACGCAAGCGTGCGAGGACCGCCGAGGTCTTAGCCATTTGCATTAAAGAGATCAAAGCCTCCTGCATCCGCGCACCACCCGAAGCGGAAAAGCATATGAAGGGACAACGTTGCTCAAGTGCCACATTCGCCGCCTGGACAAAGCGCTCGCCAACAACAGCCCCCATCGAGCCGCCCATAAAAGCAAACTCAAAAGCTGCCGCTACAACGGGCATGCTTTCTAAAGTGCCGCTTAGGGCAATCAGAGCATCTTTTTCACCAGTTTGTTTTTGCGCGGCCACCAGACGATCTTTATATTTTTTACTGTCACGAAATTTGATTCGGTCAACCGGCTCAAGATCAGCAGCAATTTCTTCACGGCCTTCTTTATCTAAAAATATGTCTAAGCGGGTGCGTGCATTAATACGCATATGATGCTGACATTTTGGACACACATCTAAGGTTTTCTCGAGTTCCGGCTTGTATAAAACAGCCTCACAGGATGGACATTTATGCCACAAACCTTCAGGTACCGAACTTTTTTTAACCTCAGAACGCATAATCGAGGGAATCAATTTATCGACTAACCAGTTACTCATCAGCTGTCTACTCCGCCTAGAGGCAAGTGACGATGCACTGTGCCTTTTTAATTTGTTTAAAATGATTAAGGTATTGACGGCGTGTTAATCAGCGCCGTCACATAGCTGAGCATTTTTCATTTGCACAGCATATAAGAATTTACGTACTTTATCTGCGTCTTTAATCCCGGGACTGACTTCAACACCGCCACTGACATCAACAGCCCAAGGCTGCACCTGCTCAATTGCTTGGGTAACATTATCAGCATTTAGGCCACCGGCGAGAATTAGCGGTTTAGCTACATCACTAGGAATCATGGCCCAATCAAAACGCTCCCCAGTACCTCCATGTAAACCCGGCACCCAAGCATCCAGCAAGATACCTTGCGCGCTGACATATTGAGCAGCGCGCTCAGCAATCTTGACACCAGGCTGCATACGTAACGCACGGTAATAAGGTCTAGAAAATCTTTCGCATTCATCTGGCATTTCGTCGCCATGAAACTGCAAAACATCCAGCGGTAACACGCTTAATATTGTGTCTATTTCTGCACGCGAGGCATTAACAAACAAACCTACCGTACTTACAAAAGGTGGTAAGGCAGCAATAATTTGCTGCGCTTGCGCAATGCTTACCGCGCGAGGGCTTTTTGCATAAAACACCAAACCAATTGCATCAACACCTGCTTGCGCAGCAACTAATGCGTCCTCTACACGGGTAATACCACAAATTTTAGTTCGTACTCGCACCGCAGTTCTCTTTATTTATGCGCAAAGGTATCCGGTAATCCAGATAAAAAATGCGGTCCAAGATAGCGTTCAGGCAACTTAAATTGCTCAGGATATTCAACCTGCACCAGATACAAACCATGCGGCGGCGCAGTTACCCCCCCTGCTTTACGATCGCAACTCTCTAAGACACTTTGTGCCCACTCAATCGGCCGCTCACCAGCACCAATCATCATCAACACACCGGCTAAATTACGCACCATATGATGGAGGAAGGCATTGGCGCGCACATCAATAATAATCAGCTTACCAAACTCAAGCAGCTGCAAGTGATGAATAGTACGTACCGGCGAACGGGCTTGGCAGCCACTGGCACGCAAGGCATTAAAATTATGGGTACCCAAAAAACAGCGCGCCGCTTCACGCATTTTCTCAACATCTAGCGTTTGATGGGTCCAAGTGACTTCTTCCGCCAAATGCGCAGGGCGTACCTCATCACTGTAAATAACATAGCGATAACGCCGTGCCATTGCACTAAAGCGCGAGTGAAAATCCATTGGCATCGCTTGCGCCCAAACAACACTGATATCTTTCGGTAAATAACGGTTAGCACCCATCATCCAAGAGCGCATCGAACGCTGCACAGGTGTATCAAAATGAATAACTTGATTACATGCATGCACCATCGCATCAGTACGCCCTGCGCAACTGATACGTACCGGCAAGTCAGCATTGATATGTTGTAAAGCCTCTTCAAGATAACCTTGAACACTTGGCGTACCCATCTGCTGCAACTGAAAGCCACAGTAGTTTGAGCCTTTATATTCAACACCTAATACAATTCTAGAAACGCCAGCGGCAGCCTTTTGGGCTGCCGCTGGCGTTGTTTCAGTTGACATGTACTATCCTAATTCAGCAATCAATTCGCGTGCTTGCTCTTGCTGTGTTGGATTACCTTCGGCAATCACTTCATCAAGAATATCTCGCGCACCTTCAGCATCACCCATATCGACATAAGCGCGCGCCAAGTCTAACTTAGTCGCGGTCTCATCAGTACCGGCTAAAATACCAAAATCATCATCTAACCCGTCTAAATCTTGCAAGTTATCAAGATCCGTCATTGGCTCATCTACAGTACTTGTCTGCTCATCAGTGCTAGCTAACAACGTATCGGCCTGAGGTGTTTGAGCAGCAATGTTTAACGCCAAAGCATCATCACTGAGGCTTAGCGTCAAATTATCCAGCTCTGCATTGACTTCATCCAGCTGTGCACCGAAATCACTATCGAGCTGACTGTCCGATTCTGTTTCTGCAAGACTAAAATCATCATCAAGCTCAAAATCAGCTGCATCCAAACTTTGCGTCGTTGGCAAATCAAGCTCAGTGAGAGATAAATCAGCAAATCCAGTGCTTTCCGTCGTTGCTGGCTTTTCATCAGTTAAAACGCTGTCGAGCTCAAAATTGAAATCATCTAAATCTGCACTTTCTAGACCATCAGCTTCAGCACTAAGCGCTGCATGACTATCAGTCTGTAGATCAAGATCTACGTCTAAGTTAAATTCGCTATCAGCGGTTTTGATATCAGACTCGGTTTCTGCTAACAACGCGGATAAATCATCCAGTTCAGTGGTAATACTTGACCCTTTTTCAGCAACCTCAGCCGGCAGATCAAGCGTCAAATCATCTAAATTAAAATCATCGAAATCCTGGCTATCAGCGACATTCGCCACCTGCTCCGCATCAAACATCTGTGGGTAACGTGCTTTAATTTGTGCAATTGCCGAAGTCGCACCACCAATTTCCGTGATGTCTTGTATTTGGCGAGAGAAACCATCACGATCTTCTAAATCAGCAAATACTTCGGCCAACTTCAAGCGCAAATCAACACGTTGAGGCTCTTGATCAACCGCCTTGCTTAACACTTCAGCCGCTTGGTTAAAACGACCGAAACTTATATAACTATTAGCCTCTGCAATTGGATCTACGGCTTGTTCTTTAAATGAACTCTCGGTTGGCGCTGTTTCAAAATCAAAATCATCAGCAAACGATGCATCGTTTATTTCTTGTGTTTTGCTTAAATTACTGTCAGATAAGAAATCTGTATTAATAGCATCTTGATGCCCAAGATCAGTTTGCTGTGCGTCGCCACTTGGCGCAGACGGATCCATTTGCTCATCGTATAATTCTGCTTCTTTACGAGCGTTACGACGTGAGACAGCCATTAATAACACTAGCAATGCTAATAAAGTACCACCACCTGCAGCAGCGAGTAACATGGGATCAGCCATAACTTTATCCAGCAAGCTTTGCTCTTCTTGTAGCGGTTGCGCCGCGACTGGAGTGCTTACTGCTTCAGCTGGAGCCTCCGCCGTAGTCTGATCAACAGCAGGCACGGGCTCAACAATAGCTTGTGGCTCAATTGCAGTGACGTCAGCTTCTACCTGTTCTAACTCTACGACAGTTTCGTTAACCGGTTCTGCATCAGCCAAAACAGTGCCTACTTCTGTAGTAATACTCTGTTCTGAACCACTCATTGACTCTACTGCTGCGGCAGATGCATCAACTGGAGCATCCTCCGCTACAGCATTTTGTAATTGCGCCAACTGATTATCTTTTAATGCAATTAAGCGCTCTAATTTTTCAAGCTGACTGCTAAGGTCTTCAACATTACTTTTCAGATCTTGATTTTCTAATAAACTGGAATCTAAACGCTCTTTGGTGAGCGCCAATTGATCCTGCAAGCTCTGAGTATTGTCTGCACTACCTTGATCCGCCGCTTGTTGTGCTTGACCTGGCGCATCAGCAACCAATCTTAGATTGTCTGTTTTTTCAACCTGTGCCGGCGCTGCACCCGCTTCACTGCGGTGAGTTGCATCAAGTTGCCGCGCAGTATCGGCTTTCGTTTCACGACCTGCCTTCCAACTACTATTTTGTTGGGCAACTTGTGCAATAGCGTCTACCAGGCTGCGACTGCTGATGTCTTGCTCAGTTGGCAAGCGCAATACTTGACCGCTTTTCATGCGATTAATATTGCCATCTATAAAGGCGTTAGGATTTAAATCCTGAATAGCCAGCATGGTCTGATGCACAGCTGAACTACCACCTACGCGGGCAGCGATATCCCACAAGGTGTCATTTTTCTGAACTTTATAATCAGCGCCCGGCAAGGCACTAGTAGAGCGCGCAGCGGTCTCATTGGACGCAGCTTGCACAGGTGCTATAGCTTGCGGTTTACGTACAGGCTGTTGCATCGATGGCGCAGGGCGGTTACTGGCAATACTTGCCGGCTGAGGGGCATAAATAATTTTTTGTGGGCTATACAGCGGCGGATCAAGCAGAATTGTGTACTCGCGCAGCAAGCGACCATTAGGCCATAAAACCTCTACTAAAAAGTTCAGATAAGGCTCTTTAACAGGGTTAGCACTGGTAACACGAATGACACTTTTGCCTTTAGCATTGAGGACTGGAGTAAACTTTAAGCCGGTTAAAAAAAACTCACGACCTACACCGGCCCTACCAAAATCCTCAGGAGAGGCTAACTGACTTTTTATTTCAACAGAGGTCAAGTCACGCACCTCTAATAGAGAAATCTCAGCTTCAAGAGGCTGATTTAAAGATGATTTAACCGACAAATCACCTAAACCTAAAGCATAGGTCAGATTGGATGAAAACGCTGTGGCAGCAGCAACTGCCAACACCAATTTGCGGACTTGAAGCATATAGAGTTATCCCTTTTTATTCATTCCGGATACCCGGAGGGTTTTGAATGTACTGCTCACAATCGTCAACATTTGACGGCCCCCGTCAGCTGCATTCAACCTGGTTCCGCTCTTGCAACTAGAAACATTATTCAGTCTAGACGCTAAGTATCTTTTACGGATAGAGTTTTATCAACATTCAATCGACTTACTCAAGCCATATCAAGCCTGTTTTACTATTATTATCAGACATACTGCACACTTTCAGACACTCAGACAACATCATGAATCAATCGACGAACAAAAAACTTAAAAAATTATTCTGTTCGCCTATTCATGCCTTTAGCGCTCTAACAAAATACGCAACATTCTACGCAAGGGTTCGGCGGCGCCCCACAGCAATTGGTCACCGACTGTAAAGGCCCCTAAATAGTGTGAGCCCATATTTAACTTACGTAGACGACCAACCGGAACACTTAAAGTACCTGTAACAGCGGCTGGGGTTAACTCTTTCATAGTGACGTCACGCTCATTAGGAACTAAACGTACCCATGGATTGTGTTGGCTGATCAAACCCTCAATATCAGCCAATGGCACATCTTTATTGAGCTTAATAGTCAATGCTTGACTGTGGCAACGCATTGCACCTACACGTACACACAAACCATCAACAGGAATAGGGTTTTTGAAACGCCCTAGAATCTTGTTGGTTTCCGCTTGTGCTTTCCATTCTTCACGGCTTTGACCATTGGGTAAAGCGCTATCAATCCATGGAATTAAGCTACCCGCAAGCGGCACGCCAAAATGATCCGTTGGAAAGTCATCACTGCGCTGCATTTGCGCAACTTTACGGTCAATATCTAAAATAGCACTGGCTGGATCTTGTAACTCATCGGCCACTGCGCCATGAATACTGCCCATTTGACGAATCAGTTCACGCATATTTTGCGCACCCGAGCCGCTGGCCGCTTGGTATGTCATGACACTCATCCACTCGATCAAACCGGCTTCAAACAGGCCTCCCAACCCCATCAGCATTAAGCTAACAGTGCAGTTGCCGCCGATATAATCTTTAGTACCCGCATCCAATGCTTGGTCAATGACTTTACGATTAACCGGGTCAAGAACAATCACTGAGTCATCTTTCATGCGCAAAGCAGAAGCGGCATCAATCCAATAACCATTCCAGCCTGCTTCACGCAACTTAGGAAACACTTCACTGGTGTAGTCGCCACCTTGACAGGTCAAAATCACGTCCAAAGAGCTTAATTCACCAATATCATAAGCATCTTTTAGCGGCGCAATATCTTTACCAATCGCTGGCCCTTGTCCACCTACATTCGAGGTAGTAAAGAACACAGGCTCAATTAAGTCGAAATCCCGTTCTTCGAGCATACGTTGCATAAGCACTGAGCCCACCATGCCACGCCAACCTATTAGACCTACACGTTTCATCACGACTACACCTATTGTTAATTAACTATTCGCCATAACTGTTCAGCCCGAAAATTATGGCGAATATATTTAGCCCACCAGCTTACAGCTTTGCAAGCGCTGCGACTACTGCATCACCCATTTCTGTTGTCCCAACTTTACGCATACCTACTGAAAAAATATCACCCGTACGCAAACCCTGATCAAGCACATCACTCACAGCTTGCTCAATAGCAGCAGCGGCGGCTATTTGATTAAAGGTATAACGCAACATCATGGATACTGACAAAATCGTTGCCAGTGGGTTTGCAATACCTTGTCCAGCAATATCGGGTGCCGAGCCATGACATGGCTCATACATACCTTTGTTATTAGAATCTAAAGACGCTGACGGCAACATACCAATAGACCCAGTCAACATTGACGCCTGATCCGACAAAATATCACCAAACAAGTTATCCGTAACAATCACGTCAAACTGCTTCGGCGCACGCACCAATTGCATGGCAGCATTATCAACATAGAGGTGACTGAGCTCCACATCTGGATACGCTTTACTTACTTCAATCACAACTTCGCGCCACAAGCGGCTGGACTCCAGCACGTTGGCTTTATCCACTGAACACAGTTTTTTACTGCGCAAACGCGCCATATCAAAACCGACCTTGGCAATCCGACGAATTTCACTTTCGCTGTAGGGCAGTGTATCAAACGCCATACGCTCGCCATTTTCCAACGTCACCGTATCGCGTGGTGAACCAAAGTAAATACCACCGGTTAATTCACGCACGATCAGAATATCTAGACCGGAGACCACTTCAGGTTTCAGCGTTGAAGCTTCAGCTAATTGCGGGTACAAAATAGCAGGACGTAAATTACCAAAAAGCCCCAGTTCAGAACGAATTTTCAGCAGGCCGCGCTCAGGGCGAATAGCACGATCTAAAGCATCCCACTTAGGTCCGCCAACAGCACCTAACAGCACTGCATCCACTTCACGGGCCAGCGCCAACGTTGAATCGGCTAAAGGGACGCCATGCTTATCAATCGCTGCACCACCCAGTTCGCCTTCAATCATCTCAAAGCCTAAGCTGAATTTCTCGTTAGCCAGCTCTAGAACTTTAACCGCTTCACGCATAATTTCCGGACCGATGCCATCACCGGGTAAAACAAGAATTTTTTTAGACATGTCAAATACTCAACGCCGCAGCGACTTCACACTGCAGCGCAATTAGTTAAATTAAAGGGCACCAAATAACCAAGGATTAGTTTTTTGATAGCCTACTTCAAACTCACGAATGAGCTCAGCATCTTGCAAGGTCAGGCCAATATCGTCCAAACCATTGAGCAAGCAATGCTTACGAAAAGCATCTACTTCAAACGAATATTGCACACCATCGGGTCGAGTAACCGTCTGCTCTGCCAGATCAATAGTCAGTTCATAACCTTCAATCGTCTCAGCCTGAGCAAACAATTCATTGACTTGCGCAGCAGTTAAAACAATCGGTAACAAACCATTTTTAAAACTATTATTGTAAAAAATATCGGCAAAACCGGGGGCGATAATCGCTCGAAAACCATACTCTTCTAGCGCCCAAGGTGCGTGCTCACGGCTCGATCCGCAGCCAAAGTTCTCTTGTGCCAGTAATACACTGGCACCTTGGTAGCGCGATTGATTGAGGACGAACTCAGTATTGAGAGGACGCTTACTGCAGTCTTGATCTGGCTGACCTTCATCAAGGTAGCGCCACTCATCAAATAAATTCGGACCAAAACCCGTACGCTTAATAGATTTCAAAAACTGCTTTGGAATAATTTGGTCAGTATCAACGTTGGCACGATCCAACGGAGCAACTAAACCCTGATGCTGAGTAAAGGCTTTCATGCTTATGCTCCCTCGTTCATTAATTCACGCACATCCACAAAGTGACCTTTCACCGCGGCGGCGGCGGCCATCGCTGGGCTGACTAAATGCGTACGCCCGCCATTGCCTTGACGGCCTTCAAAGTTACGGTTGGATGTGGATGCGCAATGTTCGCCGCTACCCAGTTTATCGGGGTTCATCGCTAAGCACATCGAACAGCCTGGCTCACGCCACTCAAAACCAGCGTCCAAGAAAACCTTATCCAAGCCCTCTTCTTCTGCTTGCTGTTTCACTAAACCAGAACCGGGTACAACCATCGCTTGAATCACACTGCCGGCCACTTTACGGCCTTTCGCCACTTCAGCGGCAGCACGCAAGTCTTCAATACGTGAGTTGGTACACGAGCCAATAAATACACGATCGACTTTGATATCAGTAATCGCTTGATTAGCTTGTAATCCCATATATTTTAAAGCACGAGTAATCGAGTCACGCTTGGTTGGGTCGGTTTCTTTGGCAGGATCCGGCACATTGGCATCAACCGGCAAAACCATCTCAGGCGAGGTTCCCCAGCTGACTTGCGGGATAATATCTTCAGCACGCATTTCAACAATGGTGTCAAAATGAGCATCCGCATCAGACACTAAATTTTTCCACGCAACAACAGCCGCATCCCAATCGGCGCCTTTTGGTGCATATGGACGGCCTTCAACATAGTCAATGGTTTTCTGGTCAACAGCTACCATGCCCACGCGCGCACCGGCTTCGATCGACATATTGCACACGGTCATGCGGCCTTCCATCGACAACTCGCGAATTGCGCTGCCAGCAAACTCAAGAGCGTGACCGTTACCACCGGCGGTACCGATTTTTCCGATGATGGCCAGAACGATATCTTTCGCAGTGACGCCGGCAGGAATTTTGCCTTCAACACGCACTTGCATGTTTTTCATTTTTTTGGCAACTAAGCACTGGGTTGCCAACACATGCTCAACTTCAGACGTACCGATACCGTGGGCTAACGCAGCAAAAGCACCATGAGTTGAAGTATGTGAATCACCACACACCACCGTCATACCCGGCAAAGTTGCGCCCTGCTCTGGGCCAATCACGTGCACGATACCTTGGCGCACGTCATTCATTTTAAATTCTAAAATGCCATACTCATCGCAGTTATCATCCAAGGTCTGTACTTGAATGCGCGAAACACTATCGGCGATCGCAGCAATACCACCGTCACGCTCTTTCTTAGTGGTTGGCACGTTATGGTCAGGGGTGGCGATATTGGCATCAATACGCCAAGGCTTACGTCCAGCGAGGCGCAAACCGGCAAAAGCCTGTGGCGAGGTTACTTCATGTAAAATATGACGGTCGATGTAAATCAACGAAGAGCCGTCATCGCGGCGTTTAACTTCGTGCATCTCCCACAATTTGTCGTAAAGTGTTTTTCCAGACATTAGACCGTCCTCATCAGTGTTATGCGCAGCGGTACGGTTCGCCTGCTGCTTATCGATCTATCCTATGAACTTTAATTCAATAACTCAAATTGATATTTCTTATCCATTAGATTCCATTTAGGAATACCAGTATAGTCAAAGCATTCTTTTTAAATAACTTGAGTGATACTCATGGATCTCGCCAGCTTACAGACCTTTATTGCTATCGCCGAACAACGCAGCTTCTCTTTGGCCGGTGAGCGCCTGCATGTCACCCAGCCCGCCATCAGCAAGCGCGTGGCAAGCTTAGAAGATCAACTGGGTGTACGTTTATTTGATCGTGTCGGCCGCGAAATCACCCTAACTGAAGCCGGACAAGCACTATTGCCGCGCGCCTACCGTATTGTTAATGAACTGGATGACGCACGACGCGCGCTAAATAACCTCAATGCGACAGTCAGTGGGCGTTTAAGTATTGCGACCAGCCATCATATAGGTCTGCGCCGCCTGCCACCGATCCTGCGCGCCTTCACCAAGCATTACCCAGAGGTGATGTTGGATATTCGTTTTCTTGACTCTGAAGTAGCCTATGCTGATGTGCTGCATGGGCGTTGCGAGCTGGCAATTATCACCCTATCACCACACTGCGAAGCGCCGTTAAAAGCCATTAAAGTCTGGCAGGATGACTTGGATTTTGTGGTCGCCCCTGATCACCCGCTCGCACACCGCGAGCACATTAGTTTGGCGGATTTATGTGCGTATCCTGCAGTATTTCCCGGCAGCCATACGTTTACTCGCAAGATTGCTTTGCAGCTGTTTGATCAGGCGGGGCTCACGCCTAATATCAGCATGAGCACCAACTATATGGAAACGATTAAAATGATGGTCTCAATTGGCTTGGCTTGGAGTGTGTTACCACACAGCATGCTCGATGACAGCGTCGTGCGTTTATCGATCAATGATGCCAATCTCAGCCGCGATCTGGGCTATATCGTCCATACGGAACGCACCCTATCTAATGCGGCACAAGCCTTTATGCAAATGCTCAGTCAGCGTTATACGCCGATTCAAGAGTAATTAAGCGTGCAGCTCGATCGACTCATCTACAGGACTAAACTCACCTGGCGCAAAACCAAAAAACCGATCAATCTCTTCACATTCAGTGACTTTGCGTAACTGATTAAACAGTTGCTGTGCTTGCGGATAATTACGGGTCAACATCACCAACCATTGTTTAAGTCGCCCCGGCGCACTGCGCGAGGTTAAAGATAAACGCACTTGTCGCCAAAACTCACGCAACATTGGCTGCAACTGTTGCCAAGTTTTCAATTGATACTCAACACCGTCCCGCGCTGAAGCAATTTGCTTGGCGAGGTCAGGCCTTGAGACTAAACCACGGCCGAGCATGACATGGTTAACACCGCTGACGGCTCGGCAGCGATACCAGTCGTCTAACGTCCAGATATCACCATTAGCAAACACTGGCACACTGACAACATCCTGAACTTTAGCCACCCACTCCCAGTGTGCAGGCGGCTTATAGCCATCAGTTTTGGTTCGTGCGTGCACGACAATTTGCGCGGAGCCACCGTCGGCTAAGGCCCGCGCACAATCCATTGCACCATCTGGACTGTCATAGCCTAGACGCATCTTGGTGGTCAACGGGATATGCGCAGGCATTCCAGCCCGTACGGCTTCAACAATCTTAAATAACACGTCAGGATCACGCAGTAAGATCGCACCACCATTGGAGTTGTTCACGGTCTTGGCTGGACAACCAAAATTTAAATCAATCACTGGCGCACCCAACTCACAAGCTTTTGCGGCATTCTCAGCTAAAGCCTGCGGATCAGAACCCAATAACTGTACTCGCATCGGCGTACCTGCTGGAGTCTTAGCGCCGTGATCAAGCTCTGGCGCAAGACGCAGGTAGTTACGGGTTGGCAGTAAATGGTCGGTGACACGAACAAACTCAGTGACACACCAATCAATGCCACCCTGCTCGGTCAGTACATCACGCAAGATATGATCGACCAAACCCT
The DNA here is from genome assembly GCA_034006605.1 of Pseudomonas sp. Lineage (GTDB taxonomy): Bacteria > Pseudomonadota > Gammaproteobacteria > Pseudomonadales > Pseudomonadaceae > Denitrificimonas. The sequence continues at coordinate 191,439 of JAVESM010000002.1, forward strand.
GCATCGGTGCTAAAGCAATTTGCACAAGATATCACTCACAAGTAAACAGGCGCTTAGTGTAAACGCCAGTCAAACATAACGGTATTGAATTTAAACCGAAATGGTCTAGCACGCATTGACTCTGCCCAAGGCGAATCATGGTCATGATAATGCTTACTCAGCCTGCATCACTGAGCCATAGCCCTCAATAAACGCTGGTGGCATACGTTTAGGGCGACCGCTGGACAGCTCTATACACACAAAAGTAGTGATTGCACGTAGCAAAGTCACACCATCAGCAACCCGTACCAGCTGAAAGCAGCGATCCATCTTCAAGCGTTGCTCAGAACCGACAATCCAAGTCGCCATCTCTAGCGCCTCGCCGACATAGGCGCTGGCCAGATAATCAATTTCGTGGCGTAACACCGCCATACCACGATTCAATTTTTGATATTCAGCAAAACCTAAACCCAAGTGCTTAGAATGCTCCCACGCACACTGTTCCATCCACTGCACGTACACCGCATTATTGACATGTTCAAACTCATCAATATCAGTCGACTGCACGTTCAGTGGAAAGATATAAGGTAAAGGGCGATCCCAGCTCACGTTAAGGATTCCAAATGCCCTGCCATCGCACAGGCTTCGCGGGCCAGCCGAGTAATCTGATCCCACGCCTGCGCCTGCACCAAGCTCGCTGGAGCAATCCAAGTACCACCACAGCAGGCCACATTCGGCAAACTCAAATAGCTCAATAAGTTATCGCGAGTGACCCCTCCTGTTGGACAGAAACTGATCCCACTGAACGGCCCTTTAAAACTATTGAGCATACGCACGCTAGCGCCACCGTTAGCAGGGAATAGTTTTAAAGAACGGTAACCATGCTCTAAAGCTGCCAGCACCTCGGAGGGCGTCATCACAGCAGGTAAATAAGGCAGTTTTGTCTCTTGCGCAGCCACGGCTAAACGCTCGGTAAAACCTGGACTCACTGCAAACTGTGCACCCGCATCAATCACTTGGGCAAATTGCTCGGCATGAATCACAGTCCCCGCACCGACAATTAAATCAGGCACCTCCTGACGGATGACTTTCAACGCTTCAAGCGCTTGTGGGGTGCGCAAAGTCACCTCAATGACATTAATTCCTCCGGCACACAATGCTTGTGCTAAAAAGACCGCACGCTCGACATCATCAATCACCAGCACCGGCAACACAGGGTAAGCTCGGCGTAAAATATGTTCCATGGTTAGCATCATTCAGTCCTCAAGCAAAAAGCTGGCACCCTGATCAGCAGGCCCAACCCAACGACGTTGCGCAGCAAACAGCTGCAGTCCGTAACCTTGCGCAGTGTTTTTCGGCGCTTGCACCACACTGCGTAGAGCCAATTGCGCTTCACTTATATGTACATGAAAAACGCCATTATTGGTATCAATCTCAATCAAGTCGCCATCCTGCAAGCGGCACAACAAGCCCCCTTTTGCAGCCTCTGGCGTGACATGTAAAGCAGCTAACACCTTACCTGATGCACCGGACAATCGGCCATCAGTAACTAGTGCAACTTTTTGCCCATTGCTCTGCAAATTGACCAAAAGGGGGATTAACTTATGCAATTCAGGCATTCCATTGGCAGCCGGACCTTGAAAGCGCAAGACCAAGACCAAATCCCCTTGCAGCTGACCTTCACTATAAGCAGCTAATGCATCCATCTCACAATCAAACACCCGCGCAGGGGCTTTAATTTTCCAAAACTGAGCAGCGACTGCCGAGGTTTTCAGCACCGCACGACCAAGATTCCCAACCAATAGATGCATGCCACTGTGCGCCGCAAACGGCGCTTGGCACCCACGTAAAATATGCGCAGGTAACTCTTGCTCTGGCAATGCACGCCAACTGAGTTGTTGTTCCTGTAAATACGGCTCTAAGGTGTAAGCCTGTAAGCCTTGGCCCGCGACGGTATAGACATCGGCATGTAACAAACCGGCAGCCAGCAGTTCGCGCAACAGCCAAGCCACGCCACCCGCCGCATGAAATTGATTCACATCAGCACGGCCATTGGGGTAGACCTGTGCCAGTAAAGGCACCACACGCGACAGCGCTGCTAAATCATCCCAGCTCAATTCATAGCCTGCCGCTTTGGCAATAGCCGGTAAGTGCAAGGTATGATTGGTCGAACCACCACTGGCTAACAAAGCAACCGCACCATTAACCAAGGCCTTAGCATCGATCTGCATCGCCAACGGCAAATGACGACCGCCCTGCTGAGTATTATTAACAAGCAAACGCGCGGCTTCATCGGTCAACGCATGCCGCAATGGACTATTCGGTGGAACAAAAGCACTACCGGGCACATGCAGCCCCATCGCCTCCATCAGCATCTGATTACTATTGGCGGTACCGTAAAAGGTGCAAGTGCCCGGCTCATGATAAGCCGCCAGTTCTGCTTCAAGCAGCTCCTCACGACTGGCCAAACCTGCCGCATAGCGCTCACGCACCGCTGCTTTTTCTGAGTTGGGCAATCCAGAACTCATCGGTCCGGCGGGGACAAACACTGCCGGCAGATGGCCGAAGTGCAGCGCACCAATCAATAAACCTGGAACAATTTTATCGCACACACCTAAATACAATGCACCATCAAACACAGCATGAGTCAGACCGATGGCAGTGGCTTGAGCGATTAAATCCCGAGAAAATAACGACAACTGCATACCTGGCGTGCCTTGGGTAACACCATCACACATAGCTGGCACGCCCGCAGCAAACTGCGCACTGGCACCACAACGGTAAAGTGCTTGTTTGAGCTGATCAGGATAGCTCTTCAGCGGCGCATGGGCTGACAACATATCGTTGTAACTGGAAATAATCGCCACATGCGCCGCCCCACCTTGACGCATAATTAGGCGCTGATCAGTCGGCTGCGCAGCCATCACATGCGCAAGATTAGAACAGCCGTGCGCGGTATTTCGTCCTTGTTCAAGCGCGACTTGGACGTTTTGCAAATATGCTTCACGTCGAGCGCGTGAGCGTTCTTCTATCTGTTGAGTAATCTGTTCTACAATGGGATGAAGCATGCTATCTCCCTCGTTCAAGCACCACTCATTGCATCGCGTACAGTTTAGGGTGCCCAATAAATGTGCACAGGCAATGGTGCCTGCCAAAGTAAATGATATATCGGCAACGCCTGTGTGGTTGGATCATTGACCAATACGCGATCAAGCATCCGTCGCTTAGCCTCACCAAACAGCAAGACACCAAGCCATTGGCTGGCGCATAACATCGATAGATTAAGCGATAAACGCACCCTTGGCTCATTTGCGGCCAGTCCAACCAACGCATCAGCATTAGCAGAGAGATCTAACCCTGCAGCCAAACCTGGCATACCAGGAAACAAGGACGCGATATGGCCATCATCGCCCATGCCCAGCAGGCTCGCAGCAAACGGCTTATGGGCTTGTAATGCCTGCCCCCATGCCTCGCTAGCACCTTGAGCTGTGTCAGCAAGGCGTGGCTCAAGTAGCTGCACGCTCGGCAACGCCAAGCGCAACATTTGCGTATTACTTTGGGCTGAATCCAAGGCGACCCAACGCTCATCGGTGGCGCTGATCTGTAACTGCGACCAAGGCACTGGCAATTGCTTCAAGCAGTGCAGTAGACCCGCAGGCGTTGAGCCGCCAGGTAGGAGTACGCTGGCAGAATCGAACGCTGCTAACCTCTGCTCAACACAGTCAAGCAAGGTCTTAGCAAGTGCTTTGTTGCACCTTTGCTGTGAGTCAAAATAATGCAATACAGCCTGAGACATTACACTCCTCCAGACCTATTTACTCTGGGCTAATCACCTTTTTACGTAAAGGTGCATGACCATCACTGCTGACCAAAGAAGGACCTGCATTCGGACGACGCTTAGGTGTTTTCTTAACGACCTTCGCAGCCACTTTTTTACTGGCAGATTTTTTCTTTTTTGTACCTGCGGCTTTACCTGAAGCTTTAACGTTTTTCGGGCCTTGATAAACGCCTTTCAGTTCTTTAATCACACGACGCTCAAAAGTTTGCTTAAGGTATCGCTCAACGCTGGACATCAAATTCCAATCATTGTGGCAAATCAAACTGATTGCTAGGCCTGCTTCACCGGCACGACCGGTGCGTCCAATACGGTGTAAGTACTCATCACCGGAGCGCGGCATATCAAAGTTAATCACCAGATCTAAGCCATCAATATCCAGACCACGCGCGGCAACATCAGTGGCAACTAAAACCCGTGAAGTGCCTTGACTAAAACGTTCTAAAGCGCGTTTTCGGTCTTTTTGATCTTTATCACCATGCAGCACATAGGCATTTACATCTTGGGCAATTAAGCGACCATATAAACGGTCTGCTTGAATACGCGTATTAGTAAATACAATGGCTTTACGAAACGGTTCATTGGTCAACAGCCAGTGAACCAAACGTTCTTTATGGGGTACATCATCAGCAGTAATGATTTGCTGACGTGTGCTCTCATTCAGTTCTGCGACTTGGTTGACCATCAAATGTAACGGGTCTTGCAAGACGGTATTGACCATTTCACGCAAGGCATTGCCGCCGGTGGTGGCGGAAAACAGCAACGTTTGTTGACGCGCCGAACACTCTTGCACAAGGCGTTCCATATCTTCAGCGAACCCCATGTCCAGCATACGATCTGCTTCATCAAGGATCAGCACTTCAACTTGATCGAGTTTCAAATGGCCCGCATTCAGGTGTTCAATCAAACGACCAGGTGTAGCAATCAAGATATCCGGATCTTTGCGCAGCAATGCGCCCTGCTCTTTAAAGTCTTCGCCGCCGGTAATGATGCCGGACTTAATAAAAGTAAACTGCGAAAAACGTTCGACCTCAGCCAGTGTTTGTCGTGCTAACTCACGCGTAGGCAACAATATTAATGAACGAATGGCAACCCGAGGTTTTGCCCCAGCAATAAAACGGTTTAGCAACGGCAAGACAAAAGCTGCTGTTTTACCGCTACCGGTGCGTGCAATCACGCGCAAGTCACGGCCTTCAAGTGCCGCCGGAATAGCCGCCACCTGAACAGGCGTTGGCTCAGTAAAATTCAATTCAACCAGCGCTTTCAATAGACGCTCATGCAGGCCAAGTTCAGAAAACACGGTATACCTCAAAATCATTAATCATAATAAATAACACCCTTTACATCATCCGTAAGGCTGCCTGTTCGTCATTGTACTTCAGTTTAAACGTCGAGATTGCTTCAGCAACACACCTAGGCTATCAAATATCACTAATGCAGGTGCCTCAGTTTGTGATAAGCCTGCCAGCATAGAAAAGCAGCCTAATGCGCGCGCTTTAATCTTTGCGATGAAAGGTTTTGACTTGTTGTTGAACGGCAGCTTTAGCCAGCATATACGCCGACACAGGAGCACTTAACATTAAAAATAAAGTAATCAGTAACTCATGTACATGAATGCCACCGTGCATATTGCTAAAATACAACATCGAAGCAATCAACACGCACCCCACGCCTAAGGTGGTGGCTTTAGCGGGCCCATGCAAGCGCGTATAAAAATCAGGAAAACGGTGTAAGCCTATTGAACCCACCAGCGCAAAAGCACTGCCCACCAATAAAAAAAACGCTACGATATAGTCAACCCAAACAGCCATGTATTCACCTTTACTTACTCAATAATATCGCCACGCAATAGATACTTACATAAAACCACCGTGCTGAAAAAACCAAATAAGGCAATCAACAATGCCGCTTCAAAAAACATTCGACTGTTAAGTAGCACACCAAAAATTACCAGCAGTGCTAAACCATTAATATACAGCGTATCTAAAGCTAAAATACGATCCACCGTATCAGGCCCACGCAGCAAGCGAAAAAAGTTAAGTACTAAGCTGATGCCAAACATCAGCATGCTTAAATAAATTACAGTGCTGAGCATGCAAACACCTCTCTTAGCGGCTGTTCATAACGCTGCTTAATTTCAGCAATAAGCATTTGTTCATCGTCACAATGTAACGCGTGCACAGTTAATAGGGATCGCTCTCGATCAACACTAGCCACCACGGTACCTGGCGCTAAAGAAATAGCACTGGCCAATAAGAAAATAGCAATATCATCCTCCAGCTCACAAGGTATTTGTACCCAGCGAGGCTGCAGCTGATCCACTTTACCAATGGCTAAGCGCGCTACGTGAAAATTCGCTACGGTAATATCGAACAACATATGTTGAGCGAAGATAAATAGATGTTTCCAGCTACGAATACGCGGTAAACGTGGCCACCAGGTACGGGTTAAACGAGGAATCAACAACGCTAAACAGCTGCCTAACAGCCAATGCCCTACAGAGGTAAAATCATCCACCAGCAGCATCCACACCATTAACAGACCCAAGCTACCGAGCGGATGAGTCAACCATGTTGTGCGACTCATAGCGCCTCCTCCAACTGCATAGCCTGCAAGTAACTGGATACATCCAGCACTTGCGCTGCCGTCGCTTGCGTATAAGAAATCACCGGCTGAGCAAAGACCGCTAGCAATGGGCTACTGAGCAGCAATAACGCTGCAATAGTAAAAGCCGTTCTATCCAAAGAAGTCGCACCACTCGGCGTTGTATGATGACGCCAAAACAATAGACTGCCAGCACGACTCAAGCCAATCACCCCAATCAAACCTGAGATTAATACCACAGACCATAACTGCCAAGCGGTATCACCAGAGACGGCTTGCAAGAGCAGAACCTTACCGAAAAAGCCGGAAAATGGAGGCAAACCGGCGACTGCAATCGCCGCTAGAAAAAAGCAACCACCCAGCAAATGTGGATTTAATAAGCAAGGCCCTACTTTAAAGCGACTGCCTAGGTCTCCGCGCTGTTTAGCAATGATATCCGCCAATAAAAACAAACCTGCAATCACCCAGGTGCTGTGTATTAGATAATACAAAGTCGCACTTATCGCAGCTTCCGAGCCGACAGCAATACCTGCCAGCAAAGTACCCACCGAAACCAAGACCAAATAAGCCAGCAAACTGCTCAAACTGCTCGCTGCAAAAGCCCCTAAAGCAGCCAGCAGCAGGGTCAATAAAGCGAGGATCCAGAGCACGCCACTACCTAAACCACTGGCCAGCCCCGCCTGCTCACCAAACACTAAAGTGCTTAAGCGCAAAATGGCATATAAGCCAACCTTAGTCATAATCGCAAATAATGCTGCGACCGGCGCAGTAGCGCTAGCATAGGCACGTGGCAGCCAAAAATGCAGCGGCAAAAACGCAGCTTTTAAGCCAAACACCAGCAGCAATAGTGTGCCAGCCACTTCAAGTAGAAACAGTTGATCACCTTTGGCTTGCCCAACAACACGCGCCAAGTCAGCCATATTTAATGTGCCTGCCACGCCATAAAACAACCCTGCCGCAATTAAAAACAAGCCGGAGCCAATCAAATTCAGAATCACATAATGCAAAGCAGCACGAATACGCGCAGCACCCAGCCCATGCAACAGCAAGGCATAGGAGGCAATCAATAAAATTTCAAAAAATACAAAAAGGTTAAATAAATCACCGGTTAAAAACGCACCATTAATCCCAGCCAATTGAAACTGCAGTAACGCATGAAAATAACTGCCGCGTAGATCGTCACCACGCAGCGCATAAAAAGTCACGAACACCGCTAAAACTGAGGTTACCAGCAACATTAAAGCACTGAGTCGATCCAGCACTAAAACGATACCAAAAGGCGCGGACCAATTGCCCAAGGTATAAACCTGAATGTATCCCGTATCAGCAATCGATAGTAAATACACAGTACAAAGCAGTACCAATAAGACACTTAACGTACTGATCGATCGCACCAAGGTTAATGAACTGCGCGATGCCGTCATCAACAAAGCGCCACAGATAAGCGGTAGTAAAACAGGAACTAATAACCAATGATTCATCGTGTAGCTCCCACACCTTTTCTTTTCGACAACGCTGGTTTGCTGCGCAATAAACGCTGTTTTTTCACTGGCTTAGTTTTTTCTGCCCCATCGACATGATCACTGCCCAGCTCAGTATACGCACGCAAGGCCAGAATCAAGACAAAAGCAGTCATCGCAAAGCCGATCACAATCGCGGTCAACACCAGCGCCTGAGGCACAGGATCGGTATAGCTGGCTGCCTCACTGAGCACCGCAGGCTTGCCAGTGTGCAAGCGCCCCATAGTGAATAAAAACAAATTCACTGCATATGAAAACAAGGTCAAACCCAGCGCCACACTAAAAGTGCGCGCACGTAAAATTAAGTACACACCACTAAAGGTCAGAACACCAATTGCGATAGCCACGAGCAATTCCATTACACCTCCTCCGGCAGTTTCACACTGTGCCCAATACGGCCGAGGCCACTTAAGATCAATAACGTAGCGCCAACCACCGTCAAATACACGCCCAGATCAAAAAGCATGGCAGACGCCAACTCTATTTCGCCAATGAATGGCAGATTAAAATGGCCAAATGCTGAGGTTAAGAACGGATAACCCAATAATAAACTCGCCAAACCTGTCGCCGTTGCAATCAAGACACCTATCGCAGCTAAATTTGGAAAACGGATACCCATGCGCGTTTGTACCCAACGTTGACCATTAGCCACTTGCAGTAAAATCAGTGCCACCGCAGTAATTAAACCAGCAATAAAGCCACCACCGGGCTCGTTATGACCCCGCAAGAAAACAAAGACGGAAACCAATAGCGCCAATGGCAAGATTAAACGGGCCAACATCCCTAGCATCATTGGATAAGCCTCTGTTGACCAAGCACGCCCTTGATTATCTGCACGCGCACGCGGCAGCTGTAAACCTTTCAACAAGGCCACAGTAGCAATGGCAGTAATGGCTAAAACACTGATTTCACCTAACGTATCAAAGCCTCGAAAGTCGACTAAGATCACGTTGACCACGTTCGTACCACCGCCACCAATTAAGCTATTCGCCAAGAAGAAGTCAGCAATGCTTTGGTAAGGCCGAGTCAATACAGCAAAAGTTAAAACCGCCATCAATACCGCGCAACTGGCGGCAATAAAGAAGTCACGCAAGCGCAATAAGCTACTCGATTCAATCGGTGCTTGGACCGGTAAAAAGTACACCACCAACAACATCAACAAAATGGTCACCACCTCAACGACCAGTTGCGTTAAGGCTAAGTCTGGTGCTGAAAAGCGTGCAAACAGCATGGCCACCACTAAACCCACCACACTTAACATCAGTAACGCAGTCAAACGCTTACGATGAAAGCCCATGGTCAATAATGCACCAGCAGACATCACCAACAAGCCTAAAGCAGTTAAAGGGTCAACTGGGGTTAAGGCGATTTCTCCGGTGACTTGTGACAAAGGCGTCAAACCACTGGCGAGGACAACAATCACAGCCACTAACAACAAGCTGATATAGCGCTGTAAAGAGCCATTCTCGATACGCGCCAGAGTCCTTGAAACTGAGCCATAAAGAATACGCACGGCACCCTCAAAAATAATCCGCGCATTAATATCAGGCAAACCCTCATACCAGCGAAATAAAGGGCCGCGCTGTGCATAGACGAACACCCCACCCACCAAGGCAACACAGCTCATTAATAGAGGCATGTTAAAACCATGCCAGATGGCTAAATTATACTCAGGCAAGGCATGGCCTAAACTGGCCTCTGCCGCCACCGCCAATAAAGAACCAATACTCCATGCAGGCACCATACCCACCAATAAACAGCAAAAAACCAACACTTCCACGGGGATCTTCATATAACGCGGCGGTTCATGCGGCGGAAATTTAGGCAAATTAATTGGTGTGCCGTTAAAAAACACATCATGAATAAAGCGCAACGAATACGCTACGGAAAACACCCCGGCAATGGTGGCCATCGTGGGTAATAACCAACTAAAACTGCCAAGTAAATGCTGGTGCAGTGTTTCCGAGAAAAACATCTCTTTGCTCAGAAAACCGTTCAATAAAGGCACGCCAGCCATAGCCGATGAAGCCACCATCGCCAACACGGCCGTATGCGGCATATATTTCCAAAGACCATTAATCCGTCGCATATCACGGCTACCGGTTTCATGATCAATAATGCCTGCGGCCATAAACAAAGACGCTTTAAAAGTGGCATGATTAATAATATGAAAGATCGCTGCCACTGGCGCAAAATCAGAATCCAAGCCAAACAATAGCGTAATCAAACCTAAATGACTGATCGTCGAATAGGCCAACAATCCTTTCAAGTCATGCTGGAATAACGCTGTCACCGCACCGATTAACAGCGTCGTTAAACCGGTGAAGGTCACCAAATAAAACCACCAATCAGTGCCTGAAAGTAAAGGGTATAAGCGCGCTAAAAGAAACACCCCTGCTTTCACCATAGTAGCCGAGTGCAAGTAGGCGGAAACTGGGGTGGGTGCCGACATTGCATGTGGCAACCAAAAATGAAACGGAAATTGCGCCGACTTGGTAAAAACACCCAGCAACACCAAAATTAAAGCCAGCGGATACAAGTCATGCCCACGCAACACATCACCCGCCGCCAATACATCGCTCAACTCATAGCTGCCAACAACATGGCCAATCACTAGAATTCCCGCCAGCAATGCCAGCCCACCGCCACCGGTGACCGCCAACGCCATTCGCGCACCTTGTCGCGCAGCTGTTTGCTGACTCCAAAAACCAATTAATAAAAATGAAGAAAGACTGGTGAGCTCCCAAAACATCAACATCAGCAGCAAGTTACCCGCCAAGACTAAGCCAAGCATGGAACCCATAAACAACAATAAACAAGCAAAGAAACGTGCCACACGCTCTTGTTCAGATAAGTAATAACGCGCGTAAAGAATGACCAGCAGGCCAATACCGAGGATTAATAAAGCAAATAGAAAGCTGAGTCCATCAAGGCGAAAACTGAGGTTAAGACCCAGTTGTGCGATCCAGGGGTAACTCACACTCAACACCACACCATCAAGCACTTGCGGGGCTTGGCTTAGTAACAGCGCCAAACCGATGGCTGGCGCTAAAGCAGCGCATAAAGCAATGGCTGTGCGACTACGCTGCGCAGCTAAAAAGGGCAATACAACGGCAAGAAAAGGTGTAAATACCAATGCCAATAAAAGCATAACAGCCTCCATGTTGTTCTGCCGGACGAACAGGAGACACCCAGCGTGATACGAAAAAGTCGCATTATTCATGACGTGCTGAATAATGTCTGCATCTAATGTATTACAAAATTAGACCATAGCCTTTAAAAGGCTCTCAGCGTATCAATTGATATTTAACGGGACACTAAAAAACGCCCTAGCAAATAATAATTTTGCATAGGGCGTATCAGTTAATCTTAATATTTTTACGGTGCAACGCGGCTCTGACCATTCACACTGGCAATGCGCACACGCTGACCCACTCGAAACACTTGGTTAGGCTCAACTGTCTGCACATAAGCACGTAGCACGCCATCATCTTCACGCACCGTGATTTCCACACCCTGCGTCCGAGTAATGCCTTCTTCAGCTGCAGCACCAGCAAACCCGCCTGCAACCGCACCAATCACAGCGGCAACCGCACTGCCTCGACCACCACCAACCGTACTACCAGCAATACCGCCGATAATAGTACCGGCACCCGCACCAATCGGTGTCTTAGTACCTTCAATACGTACAGGGCGTAGCGACTCAATCGTACCCATACGGATTGTTTGCACTTTACGTGCATCATCACGCGAATAGGAATCCCCTGTCAGACTGGATGCACAACCACTTAAAAGCATCGTCAGTGCTGTAAAAGTCGCTGCTAAAACAATAGACTTGCGCATATGGAGTACTCCTTAATATAAAAACAATGTATCTGTTAGACAGCTTAACACTTAAAAGGCCACCCACAACCTAGAGGAATCAATGGATTATTTTATTATTGCAATGGCGACCTTGTCCGGCTTGTATTTTCACTGGTGGATTTATGCACGCATTAAACGCTGGATGAGTCGTGACTTAGCCTTATCGATGGCGCCAGACGACACGCAAAAACAAGCCTATATGTTAGATAAGCTCGCCCAAGCACAAGCCCTAAAAATTAAAAAATCGGAACTACAGCCTTGGTTACAACAGGCGGCAGATCAATACACTGAATAGCCACACGCCTAACGCAGCAACCGCCCGTTAAATCCCGCACTAAACCCCTTTAAGTGTTCCTAAGCGCGAGCAAGGGCAGTTCTTGCAAGTCAACCTTTACGGTGCCAACCGCTCACGCAGCCACTGACTGTCTGTTTGTAATTGGTAGTTTAAGCGGTCGTGTAGACGACAAGTACGCCCCTGCCAAAACTCGATTCGCTGCGGTAATAAACGGTATCCGCCCCAATGTGCAGGACGAGGCGGCTGCGGGTCATTAGCAAAACGCTGCTCAACCGCTGCTAAAGCTTGCTCTAACTCGACCCGTCCAGACAAAGGCCGACTTTGTGCTGAAGCCCAAGCACCATAGCGACTACCCAGTGGGCGCATATTAAAATAAGCATCTGACTCTGCCGCTGTCACCTGCTCAATCACACCTTCAATTCGCACTTGTCGCTCGAGAGCCGGCCAAAAAAAAGTCATTGCAGCCAACGGCTGTCCTGCCAACTCCTGACCTTTGGCGCTTTCATAATTACTATAAAAAACAAAACCGTCTGCATCTAAACCTTTCAACAACAGCACACGGCAATGCGGCTGCCCCCTCTCACCTACAGTGGCCAACATCATTGCATTGGGCTCGACTGGCGGCTGCTCAGTCTCTAATGCATCGGCAAACCATTGCTTAAAAAGCGCCAAAGGCTGCTCTGGCGCTTGATCTTCTAATAAACCATCACGGGTGTAGTTACGGCGCATATTCGCCAATTGTTCAGTACTCATCGATGCGCCTCACAAATAAAAATAGAGCATACGGCAATGCGACATTACTTGGCCTGACTTAACGCAAGCTGACGCATATAAGCGGGACGATACACCGCCATTACCCCCTGAACATCAACACTGGGCATAACAATAATTTCAACACGATGATTGTGCTCAAGATATTTTGCCTGCGCTAGCAAATGTGAACTGCCCATACCCAAGTGCGTCATGCGCCCAGCGGTTAAGCCACTCAAGCGAAAAATAGAAGCAACTGAACGCGCCCGAGCAGTACTCAACTGTTGATTGCCACGATGATCTTTAGACTCTGCGGTATGCCCTAAAATTAGCACAGCAGCATCTTTATCAGCTTCCATCAACTTGGCAATTCGCGCAATAGGACCCAGTGCAGCAGGCAGCAATAAATCTGGACGATCAGGATTAAAGGTCTTCTGCGCCGGCGCCGTCACGACCCAGGTTGCGCCTTGCTGGTGCAGCGTAAAAGGTGAACCTTTAATCGACTCACGTAATAAGGGTTCTTTTTCAAGCAACCACGCAGCAATATCATAATTGGCGGTTGCTTTTACACTTTCAGCAGTATCTTGCTGCTGCTTAGGTTCAGCGGTAGAGGAACAAGCGGCTACAACCGAACAAGCCAGCACCATAGTCCAGCGCATAAATAGATGATTCATAGTGCGTTCAAACTCAAAGCTTACCTATAAAAATCACTGAACAACGTCAGTGTATGATCTGTCACATCACCCTAATAACAGCATGACTTTACTACCAAGGCCATTATAGTACTGGATTTATTCAATACAATTGCAGCCTTTTATTGCATATTGTGACAGTATAACAATCCACTCGTTTTCATCTTTAATATAAAGCATTGAAATATCGACCAATCAGTCACAAAAAGAACACCAAGACAGCTCTAAATCTCAGCTAAAAGCAGTTATTCTCTTGGCATATTTGCTCTACATACGTAGAATTCGTCAGCTATTTGACGCCTTATTTTTGACGATCAAGGCATTGCGTGCTTTAGCCACCCAATGGAACGACTTCACTACAAAGGCATCTTACTCATATTACTTTGTTATTTACACGCGGTGACCAACCCTATGAACCTTAAAAAAAACGCTGTCTACTCAAGCCGAACAGCAGATAAATTTGTTGTGCGCCTGCCTGATGGCATGCGCGATCGTATTGCCAAAGTCGCTCGTAACCAGCACCGCAGCATGAACTCAGAAATCATTGCACGCTTAGAAAGCAGCCTGCAGCAAGATGGCGTCTTAACTCAAGACGATACGTTGCGCCTGGACAGTCCTGAGCTGAGTGCTCATGAGCGCGAACTCTTGCAACGTTTCAGACTGCTGGCTCAGCGTCAACAAAATGCGTTATTAGCATTGATCGCAAACGATATTCAAAACTAAACATAGTACGTTTTACATCATGTAATACAGTGTACTTTAAGATTTAAAGTCACATACTGAAATGTTCGGCACGTCACAATTATGTCATCTAACTGTCATACTCTTGCCTTATTATCCGCGCACCTTTTCTGATCTAGGTGCAGCCACATGCTGTTACGCAAGCCCTTTCTAAATCCAAGACAACTGATATTTATTGCTTTAGCCAGTTTATTTTCAAGCACAGCTTGTTACGCCAGCACCCTGCAAACACTCAGTATTTATGGCTCAAATACGATTGGAGCACGACTGGCACCCGCACTGGCTGAGGGCTTTCTACAAAGCCAAGGTTTTGCTTATGTTCATGTACAAAGTAACCCTGAAACACTCCAACACACCATCACTGCTGGTACTGATCCATTGCAGCTAAGGGTACGCATTGATATCCATGCGCAAGGATCAAGCACTGGTTTCTCAGCCCTACATGAGCGCTCAGCCAATATTGCCGCCTCCTCTCGCCCAATTAAAGACCAAGAAGTCAAGCTTCTGAATGCGCTTGGCGATATGCGCAACAAACACGCAGAACATGTTCTAGCCATTGACGGCCTGGCAATTATCGTACACAACAACAGCCCCGTTAATGCTCTCGACGCAAATCAAATTGCCGCTATCTTTTCTGGCGAAATCAACGATTGGTCAATGCTCGGCGCACCGCCTGGACCTATCAATATTTATGCGCGCGATAACAATTCAGGCACATGGGACACCTTTAAGGAGCTGATTCTATCGCCTTCTGATAAAACGCTAAGCAATAACGCTAAACGTTTTGAGTCCAGCGAGAAACTTTCAGATACAGTGAGCAAAGATCCACACGGGATAGGTTTCATTGGCCTGCCTTACGTACGCCAAGCCAAAGCCCTTGCAGTCTCAGCCGGCAATGCTATTGCCATGCAACCCTCCAGCGACCTCATTGCCACTGAAGACTATCCGCTCTCACGACGTCTGTACTTGTACAGTTCCGAACATGAAGACAATCTGCTCGCGCAAAACCTCTTGGCTTTCGCCCACAGCGATGCGGGACAAAGACTGGTCGAGAGCAATGGTTTTATTAGCCAAATTGTCAGCGCGATGCCCGTGTCGGTTGCCGAGGGTATGCCGCAGCGTTATCAGCAACTGGCTCGAGAAGCACAGCGACTTTCGGTCAATTTCCGCTTTAAAGAAGGCAGCTCTCAACTCGACAACAAAGCTGAACGCGATATTGAGCGTGTCTTAGCGTATTTGCGCAAACACAATAAAACGGAAAACAAACTAGTGCTGGTCGGTTTTGGCGATAGCAAATCTGATCCCCAGCGCGCCCTTCTACTGTCCAAACTACGCGCCATGGCTGTACGTCGACAGCTGCACAATAAAGAAATAATCTTTCGCGAAATCTTTGGGATTGGTGATGCTATGCCAGTCGCTAACAACCTTCTTGATCAAGGTCGCATTAAAAACCGCCGCGTCGAGTTATGGGTCTATTAAACTTAGAACACGATCCAAAACAGCATACTAGTGCTTGCTTTACTACCAATGACGGCAGTTTTAAATGATTTTGTTAGCAGGTTCTCTACGCATCTGTAAAAATTCATGCTACTTTGCTGTCTTTACCCACCTCGGAGCGTTACTTATGGCCCTTAGCAAAGATCAACTGATCAATGAAATTGCCGAAGCGACAGATTCAACCAAAACTCATATCCGTGACGTACTTGATCAGCTGAGTCAAGTTGTCAATGATGCATTAGACAACGATGGTGAAATCACTTTACCTGGCGTTGGCAAACTTAAAGTTACCGAGCGTCCAGCACGCACTGGCCGCAATCCACAGACAGGCGCAGCTATCGAAATTGCAGCTAAGAAAGTGATCAAGCTGGTTCCAGCTAAAGCACTGGTCGACAGCATTAACAGCTAAGACATTGCTCTTCATAGCGCAAATAAAAAGGGGGAAGCATTTAAATCTTCCCCCTTTTTATTTGCTTAAAATTTAAGCTTGTGCAATAGCATTGTCTGGATACCAAACATCTAACAATGGACTGATTTCAAATGAGCTCAGTTCTTTACGTGTTTTTAACCAAGCATCAACTATAGCGCGTTGTTCTTCAGTCACAGAACCACGTTTACCTGAGCAAATCACAGCAAACTCTTCACCACCAATCAGCGCCATACCATTGCCTTCAATGGCATCCACCACTAGATCAGCAAAGAATGCTTCAACCGCTGCATCATCAGTACCCTCTGGGTAGCTTAACTGCAGCTCAAAACCCAACTCTTGAAACTCATCAACACATAATTTTTTACGCAAACGACGTGAACGATTAGTAGCCATGAAACATCCTCCTCAATAATAGTCGGCGAATATTACCAGCTTTAAGCCGGTAAAAACGTCGCAGCTAAAGAAATAACCGGCAACGCTCCTTTCGCCAAGGTGAATAGCGCATAATATTCAAGTACATATTTTTTGTGGTTACATTTTGCAGGGTATTACTATTGTGTTGACGTCATTTTTTAAAGCCGTATTCACTCACCGCACAGCATCTACTGTTACTCGCCGTAAACCGGTACTTTCGTTGGCAACGTTGTGCCTCGCTGCGTGTGCGACAGTGACCAGCGCGAACGCCAATCCTTTGCCGTCAGCTAATATAGATAAAGCGCTAAAAGCCAATAAAATCAATAGTGAAGCACTTTCAGCCGTCACCATCCCGCTCAGCGGCACAGGCAAAAGTGCCTTTATGAATGCCGACCTTTTAATTAATCCCGCATCCACTATGAAGCTGGTTACCACTTATGCTGCACTGGAGCTACTGGGTCCTGCATTTCAATGGAAAACCGAATTCTTCACTGACGGCACCGTACAAAACGGGGTCTTAGACGGCAACCTCTACCTCAAAGGCGGTGGTGACCCTAAGCTTAATATGGAACGTTTATGGCTGTTGTTACGCGATTTACGCGCTAATGGAGTACGTCATATATCAGGCGATTTAATTCTTGACCGCAGTCATTTTGCGCCACCTGTCGTCACCGCTTTTGATGATGACCAGAATGATCAAAATAAACCTTTTTTAGTGGAACCTGATTCACTGCTAATTAATTTCAAATCACAACGCTTTATTGTGCGTGGTGAAGAAAGTGCTGCACACCTAGTCATGGAGCCGCCAATTGGCAGTATCCAACTGGTCAATAACGTTAAAATCCAACCCGCTAAAAACTGCAACAATCCAGTGATTAACTACACACCGAAAGATGATGGTCACATCTTAACCTTAACCGTCAGCGGTCATATTGCGCCGGGCTGCAGTACGCAAAACTATTTAGCCCTGCTCGATCACTCGCGTTATGCTGCCGGCGTGGTGCGCAGCATCTGGCAAGAAATGGGCGGTACAATCTTAGGCAACGACATGCTAGGGCAAACCCCAAGTGATGCACACTTGTTGGTCCGCGCCTACTCACCAGATTTAGTCGAAGTCATTCGCGATATCAATAAATACAGCAACAACACCATGGCCAAGCAACTGTTTCTAACCATTGGCGCACGCTTCCGCACAGCCGCTGACCACGATGATGCAGCAGCGGCAAGCCGTGTGATCAATAATTTTTTTACCAAAAAGAAAATATTTACTCATGGTTTAGTTGTCGAAAACGGCTCTGGCTTATCGCGCAAGGAACGTATCAGTGCACGGCAGTTGGCTTTAATGCTGCAAGCCGCTTGGCAAGGACCTTACGCTGCAGAATTTATTTCATCACTGCCTATAGTAGCCATGGATGGCACCATGCGTCGCCGCTTGCGTAACAGCCAACTGGCTGGCCAAGCACATATCAAAACCGGCACATTGAAAAATGTCCGCGCCATCGCTGGCTATAGCCGTGATATTAATGGTGATGCTTGGGCTGTCGTGGCGATTATCAATCACGCCAAGCCTTGGGGCGCTTCAGCAATTCTTGACCAAGTACTATTGGATATCTACCGCCAACCGAAAAACACCAGCAAGACTAAGTAGCACTGAGCGGTGGCGGTATCCTGACAATCAAGATTACCGTCACCTGCGCACGACAGTGCACCTTTAAAAATGGGTAAATTGTCTGGCAATCTAATAAAAAAGAACTAAAAATCTTTTTACGCCCATAAAACCGTCGATTTACAACCTTTCTTATTTACTTCGACTCTTCTCAGCCTTGGCGTGCATAAAAAAGCTTGTTAGGGTGACGCGATTTTTATCATTTCGGAGCTTTTTCATGCGCTTTCCTTTTCTACGCAGTGCGCTAACCGTCAGTCTGTCTTTAGCCAGCGGCGCGCTTTGGGCAAACGGCCTATCATTAAACGAGCAAAGCGCCAGCGGTGCCGGCACAGCCTTTGCTGGCCGCGCCTCTTCAGCGTTAGATGCCAGTACTGTTTTCGGTAACCCTGCCGGTTTATCCAAGCTCCAAGGTAAACAAGTCAGTGGCGGTTTTGCCGTAGTGAAAGCCAATGTTGATATCAACCATGTTGACAGCGCTGTACCCGGCACCAGCAACGGCGATATGGTGCCATTAGCCAACGTACCTTTTGCGTTTTTTGCCATGCCCATTGATGAGAAGTGGAACTTCGGCTTAGGCATGTATGTCCCTTTTGGCTTAATCAGTGACTATGAAAAAAGCTTCCAAGGCGCCAGCCATGGCCAATACAGCAAAGTCGCAGTGATGACGGTACAACCTACCTTGAGTTACAAAATCACTGATCGCATTGCGGTTGGCTTTGGCCCAACGTTGAATAAAATTGATGGCAAACTGACCAACACCCTGGTCACTCGTGGTCTCAGCGCTTCAGGCCAGGACACCCTGATCAGCATCAAAGGTGACGACACCGCCCTGGGTTATAACGTCGGCTTGATGGTTGATTTAAGTGAAAAAACCACCTGGGGTATCACGTACCACTCCAAAGTGGACTACACCTTAAAAGGCCGCACCAAAGTGTATAACGCGCCCTTCCCAATCAACGGTGAATATAAAACCACTTTAGACTTCACGACACCCGAATCAGTGGATACCTCAATCACCCACAAACTGGATGATCAATGGACCTTGCACGGAGGTTTGACCTGGACGCGCTGGAGTCGCTTACAATCTATTGAAGCAAAAAACCAAGGTGTACCAGATGCACGATTCAGCTCTCTAAAAGAAGAGCTCAACTGGCATAACACATGGTCGTATTCGATTGGTGCCAGCTATCAAGTCAACCCACAATGGATTTTGCGCACTGGTTTTTCTATAGACCAATCACCCACCACCAATGAATACCGTACCGTACGTATTCCTGTTGGCAACCGTAAAATCCTCACCTTTGGTACCGGCTGGGCAGCCAGTGACAACTTAACCATCGATTTAGCCTATGCCTACATCAAAGAAAGTCCTGCTGGCATCAATCACCCAGCGGGTCAGTCAGCCAGTCCAGCGTATAGTGCTACATACCGCAACAGCGCCCATGGTTTGACGGGACAAGCAACTTGGACGTTCTAAGCCTGAAACCTTAAACGACTTAAAAGCCGCATGACTGCCGCCCTTCTAATCTGAGAGGCTGCAGCTGCGGCTTTTTTACGACTCGGTGCAAACACACCTAAAAACTTTAACCAGCTACCCTTGTCCAAATTGTGCATTGCCCTCTGTATAGGGCTATGCTGTAAGCCTGTGTGAAACAGCTAAAAAGAGGACAATGCCATGCAATCGCCTATTTTCGAGCCACATAAACTGCACCACGCGTTCACTCTAAGTGACGGCAAAACGTTAAAATACTGCTCCTTACCTGCCCTAAAAAACATGGGCATTGCTTCAATCTCACGTCTACCGATTACAATTCGGATCATTCTAGAATCGCTGGTGCGCAATGCCGACAACCAGCGCATCACCTTTGAACATATTCAACAGCTCGCCAACTGGCAACCCAATGCCCCACGTAATGAAGAAATACCGTTTATGGTCGCGCGCGTGGTATTACAAGACTTTACTGGCGTGCCTTTACTCTGCGACCTTGCCGCGATGCGCAGCGTTGCTGATGACATGGGCAAACCTGCCAAAGCCATTGAACCTCTAGTACCTGTTGACCTCGTTGTTGACCACTCAGTAATGGTGGATTTTTACAACAGACCCGATGCTGTAGAAAAAAATATGCAGCTGGAATTTAAGCGTAACAATGAACGCTATCAGTTTCTAAAATGGGGGATGCAAGCTTTTAACACCTTTAAAGTGGTACCTCCAGGCTTTGGCATCGTGCACCAAGTGAACCTCGAATACTTGTTCCCTGGTATCCAGCAAAAAGACGGCATGTGCTATCCCGATACACTGGTTGGTACCGACTCACACACCACCATGATTAATGCGCTTGGCGTGGTTGGCTGGGGGGTTGGCGGTATCGAGGCCGAAGCGGCCATGCTTGGACAGCCGCTGTACATTCTTACCCCTGACGTGGTTGGCGTACACCTGAGCGGCAAATTGCGCGAAGGGATGACCGCCACCGACTTAGTGCTCACCGTCACTGAACTGCTGCGTAAAGCCAAGGTGGTCGGTAAATTTGTTGAGTTCTTTGGCGAAGGCGCACGACACTTAAGCGTGCCCGATCGAGCCACATTGGCCAATATGGCTCCCGAATACGGCGCAACCATGGGATTTTTCCCAGCGGATGAAACCACGCTCGAATACATGCACGGCACTGGGCGTAACGATATCGACATTGAAGCTTTTGAAGCTTATTTCCGTGCGCAAGAAATGTTTGGCATCCCGAAAGCAGGTGAAATTGATTACAGCCAAGTCATTGAGTTGGATTTGGATAGCGTGCGGCCCTCTTTAGCAGGTCCTAAACGTCCGCAAGACCGCATTGCCTTACCTGATATGCATAACAGCTTTAGCGCGCTATTTAGTCAAGATATTGCCAGCGGCGGTTTTAATAAAGACCCTGCAGATTTAGATAAACGCTATAGCACTCGCTGCCCTCTGATTGCTGTAGTCAATCACGACTCACCGCTCCCGCGACGCCCGTTAGCACGCAATGAAATGGAAATGATTGATAACCGCTTAGAAACCCCAAGCGAGAGCTGCCAATCCGATGGCACTATCGATATAGGTCACGGTGATGTATTGATTGCAGCAATTACTTCATGCACCAATACCTCGAACCCAAGTGTATTGCTAGCCGCAGGTTTATTGGCGAAAAAAGCCGTTGAACGCGGTCTAAGCGTGCACCCACGCATTAAGACCTCATTGGCACCAGGATCACGAGTTGTGCCTGAATACCTTGAAGCAGCAGGCTTACTAAGCAGCCTTGAAGCATTAGGTTTTGGCGTCGCCGCTTTTGGTTGCACCACCTGCATTGGAAACTCCGGAGACCTCGCTCTTGAGTACAATCAAGCGATAGTGGAAAACGATATCGTTGCCGCTGCCGTGCTATCAGGCAACCGTAACTTTGAAGCACGTATTCATCCCAATATTCGCGCCAACTTCCTCGCTTCGCCACCTTTAGTGGTAGCTTTTGCCCTAGCCGGTACGGTTAATATCAACCTTGATAAAGACCCTCTAGGTATAGATAAAGACGGCCAAGCTGTGTATTTGAAAGATATTTGGCCACAGAACAGTGAGATTCAAGCACTCCTGAGCAAAGCCATGAACCCTGCAGTATTTCGTGAGAAATACAGCGATTTCAGTAAAGATAACCCGCTATGGACCCGTATCGAAAGCGCTAAAGGCTTTGTCTATGACTGGCCAAAATCAACCTATATCGCTAAGCCACCATTCTTTGATAACTTCACCATGCAACCGGCAGCGGTCGCTCCGATCAGCAATGCGCGTGCTTTAATGCTACTGGGCAACTCAGTCACCACCGACCATATCTCACCTGCTGGCTCATTCCGTAGCGATACACCAGCGGGACAATACTTAATCAATCATGATGTGCAACAATCTGATTTCAACACCTATGGTTCACGTCGCGGTAATCATGACGTAATGATTCGCGGCACCTTTGCCAACGTGCGAGTCAAAAATTTAATGTTGCCGCCAACTGCAGATGGCTCACGTATTGAGGGTGGTTTTACCTTGCTGGATGGTCAGCAAGTTCCCCTTTACGATGCGGCAACGGCCTATATGCAGCGTGGTATCCCCACAGTGATTTTTGCCGGTGAAGAATATGGTACCGGCTCCAGCCGTGACTGGGCGGCGAAAGGCACATTATTGCTTGGTGTAAAAGCAGTGATTGCCCAATCCTATGAGCGGATTCATCGCTCTAACTTGGTGGGCATGGGCGTCTTACCGTTGCAATTTATCGATGGTGCGTCCTACAGCTCGCTGAATATTATCGGTAATGAAACCTTTACTATTCTCGGTGTTGACAGCGCCATGCAACCACGCCAGCAACTCACCTTAGAAATCACTCGCCAAGATGGCAGTGTCGAACAAGTGCCCGTGTTGTCACGCATTGATACACCGATTGAAGTCGATTATTACCGACACGGCGGTATTTTACCTTTTGTGCTGCGTGATATTTTAGCCAAGGTTTAAAATTCACCACAAAACAAACGGCCCACATCAGTTTGATCTATGTGGGCCGTTCCAATAACAGCAGATCAATCGGCCTACTGCTTATCGTGTAAACTTCCCCCCATGCACTTAGGTGAGTCTGGAACCGCTTGCTCTGCTTGCCACTCACTGGGGGTATAAGTGTGCAAGGTTAACGCATAAATCTCTTCCATTAGAGTACCCAAGGTGGCGTACACTTTTTGATGACGCTGCAATTTTCGAGCACCTTCAAAGGCATCAGTGACCAACACAACTTTAAAATGCGTTTCTTTACCACGGCTGTGCATATAGCTTTCATCTTCCACTTGCAGCGCTTGTGGCTGTAAAGCGGCCAATGCAATTTCAATTTTTTGCAACATCATGACTCACTTCCTCATTGTTGAGCAGACTGCGCCATCTTCTGCGCATCAACTCTAAATGTGCGCATCGCAATCAGTAAAAATACACCGGTTAAGCCCATCGCCAGCGGCACTAAATACAGTGCGTCATGTAGACCTATCGCACGAAAAGCCTCATTCATTTCACGAGCACCCGCCAAGAGCATGGCTTGCTCGGCAAAGTAATCGGATAAGCCACCGACCATCACCGGACCTAAACCACCACCCAGCAAATACAGACCAGCAAAGAATAACGCCATCGCTGTAGCGCGCAAGCGCGGCTCAATCACATCTTGAACGGCAGTATACACACAGGTATAAAAGTTATAAGCAAACAACCAACCCGCAGCAAATAAGCCCACAAACACGGCTGCATCAATTTTTCCCGCTGCTAAAGCAAACCCAGTCAACAAACAGGTCAGCAATAAGCTGACCGCGCCGAATAGTAAACGACCGTTACGTATCCGGACATGCAAGCGATCAGCAATCCAACCACCTAATGGCAAACTAATTAACCCTGTCACACCAACAATCACCCCAACTGACATGGCGGCTTGAGTCAGTTCTAAACCGAAATAGCGTTGCAGCATCGGCACCATAAATGACGTATTGGCATAGGTCGCAAAGTTGTAACACAGCCCTGCCAGCATCAACCACCACATGGTAGGAATCGCTAATATCTTGCGAATGGGCTGCTGAACAAGGGTTGTTTGAATCGCAACGACCTCGGCATCGCCGCGCTTAGGCTCACGAATCATAAACATAAACAGCGCTAAGAGAATGCCCGGTACGGCAGCAATAAAAAATGGTGCCCGCCAGCTATCAAAAGCACTAACAATCGCGCCAGTGGTAAAAAAAGCCAGCAATAAGCCCAGCGGCAAGCCCAGCATAAAAATACCCATGGCGCGCGCGCGTCGATTGGCAGGAAATAAATCGCCAATCAAAGAGTTCGCGGCAGGCCCATAGCTGGCCTCACCCACCCCAACCCCCATGCGCACCAACAAGAAACCCCAGAAATTGCTTACAGCCCCATTCACGGCGGTCAGACCACTCCAGACCAACAAACCCCAGCCCATAATTTTTTTACGAGAGCCGGTATCAGCCATACGCCCTAAGGGTAATCCAGCAATCGCATAAACAAGGGTAAAGGCCGTCCCCAGCAAACCAATTTGGAAATCACTCAAACTCCACTCAAGACGAATGGGCTCCATCACAATGCTCGGCACAGCACGGTCAAAAAAGTTAAATAAGTTGGCTAGAAAAAGTAAAAACAGCACACGCCATGCGTTATCAGCCTGTTTTGATTGATGCGGTAAATGCGCCATAGATATCCTTGCTTTTATGATTATTTATCGCAGGTGCGTAGTATTCTCCAGCGCTATGTTCAATAGCATGCTGCAAGCCGCGTCACTGCGGCTTAAAATGCAGTTTATGCGGGTAGCAATGCAAACGCCTGCATCCAGCCTAAACTTGCCTGCGTTGTGCTGCTAGGATGATACTCAGCCGCAATAGCACCTTGATAACCGGCCTGTGTAAGCGCCTGATACATAGCCGTAAAGTCGAGTTCACCTGTTCCAGGCTCAGCCCGCCCTGGGCAGTCAGCAAATTGCACATGCACAACCTTGTTGCCTAACACCGCCAATGCTGCCTGCACGCTGATACCTTGGCGCGCCATATGGTAGACATCCAATTGCGCAAAACAGTTATTATGCTGCACGTCAGTTAAGAGGTCATATAAGTGTTGCGGAGTGTTAATTAAAAAGCCAGGCATATCAATGGGATTAATGGCTTCGCATAAAACTTTGATCTGTAATTGAGCAAACGCTTGCGCCGTCTCACGCAAATGAGCCACGAGCGTCGCTAATGCACAAGCACGAGACACTCCTTCAGGTAAGCGCCCGGCCAGCACATTAACCATGCGCGGGCGCACCATTAATGCGTAATTCACTGCTTCATCCAGTGCACTAGCAAACTGCTGACGGCGTTTTGGATGGCAGGCTAAACCATCCCCTCCTTGCATTAAATCACCAGCAGGTAGATTGATTAAGACCAACGGCATCGCACAACGCTCGAGTTCTTCTTTAAGTTGCAGTGCGGGCACATCATAGGGAAACTGAATTTCTACTGCATTAAACCCCGCCGCCGCCGCCGCACGTATGCGCTCAAGCAATGGCAACTCGGTAAACAGCATCGACAGATTGGCCACAATTTCCATTAGCGATCTCCACTGTAGAGCTTGATTAAAGTGGCAGGATCTGATGCCAGATGTCCTTGCGCAGCATGCGTACGCATCAACTGCGCGGCCAAACCACTCATTGGCGTGGCAGATATATGGTTTTGTGAGAGTTTTACTGCCATGTCTAAATCTTTTAACAAGGTACGCACATGCCACTTCACCGGTTCAAACTCACCGGCAGCCATTTGTGGGGCAAGAATTTGCAAGGGCTTACTGTCGGCAAAACCACCCGCCAGTGCCGGCGCTAGCAATGCAGCATCCACACCAGCTTGCTCTGCTAAAGCCACTACTTCAGCAATCACTAACGCATTACAAGCCACCAGCATTTGATTACAAACTTTAGTCACTTGCCCAGAGCCAACCGGCCCCATATGCGTTACGCGCTGACTTAAATGTCGCAATACTGGAGTCACTTGCGTCAAAGCCTTTACCTCACCACCAGCCATCATCGCAAGGCTGCCTGACTCTGCACCCACCACACCACCCGACACCGGCACATCCAACCAATGCGCGCCACTGTCCGTTAATAGCTGTTGCGCCATGGCGCGGGTCGCTGCAGGTTCAATGCTGGATAAGTCCACTAACACTTGCTTAGCCGTGATTGTCTTAGCAATACCCTGAGGAGCAAACATAACGTCCTGCACCGCCTGAGTATCGGCTAAGCACAATAAAATAATATCAGCTTGCTCACACAAGGCCGCTGGGGTTTTTACCTGCTGAGCACCAAGCGCTACCAACGGCGCACACTTCTCAGGACTGCGATTCCACACAACCAAAGGAAAACCTGCTGCCAATAAACGCTGACACATCGGCAGTCCCATTAAACCGATGCCGGCAAAGGCTAAACGTGGCAATAATGTTTGCATACAACTCTCCGATTCGCTGAGCACTAACGCATTGATGCTTGGGGGATAGTACAACTCAGGCTATCATGCCAACTTTTGCCCAGAGAAAAAACATGCCAAACGAAATCAGCACCTTATATGCACAACTTCTTGGAGAAACAGCACAAATCAGCTGGGCTGAAATCATGCCGCAGTTCGCCAAAGGTAATGTGCTGTGGGTCGCCAGTGAGCAAGACTTAGTTGCGGTGGCTGAACACATCATTAATGACGATAAGAAACACGTCAGCGCATTAATGCAGCAAAAAGCCTTGCACATTTTAAACGATGACATCGCCCTAGATTATGCCCAGCGCAATCCAGAACTGTGGGCAGTGGTAGTCTCACCTTGGGTACTACTACAAGAGCGCAAAACATCTACAGCACACTAGCCTGTATCGATAAGCAGCTTGTCTGGCGCAGCCATGCATGGCAAATAGCATCCTCAATACGTTGCAAGAGAGTTAAGCGAAAACCATGACTCATAAAAAATGGTGGTTAGACGCCACCGCAAAACTGTCTGAGCAGGCCCGGCAAGACGCGCAAGCACATCAAAATCAACTGACCAAACCGCAAGGCTCTTTAGGCCATTTAGAAAGCCTTGCTATTGATTTGGCCGCCATGCAGCACGCAGTGAAACCGCAAATACACATGCCCCATATGCTGATTTTTGCAGCAGATCACGGCATCGTTGCGCAAGGCGTATCAGCGTTCCCGCAGTCGGTGACCATTGCCATGCTGGCAAACTTTGTCAATGGTGGCGCCGCAGTTG
This sequence comes from Pseudomonas sp., assembly GCA_034006605.1. Classification (GTDB taxonomy): domain Bacteria; phylum Pseudomonadota; class Gammaproteobacteria; order Pseudomonadales; family Pseudomonadaceae; genus Denitrificimonas. The sequence goes on from JAVESM010000002.1 coordinate 218,514, forward strand.
CTACCCTGTGCAAACAACAAGGCATTGCGCTCTGCGTGATTAATTGCGGCACTGCAAGTGCCTGCGAGCAGCTCGCTCAGATCATTCACAAACCCATCATGGCAGGCACCCATGACTTCTCTCAACACGCCGCGATGAGCAACGCGCAAGCCTTGGCCGCCCTAACCTTGGGTAAAGAACAAGTGGAGCACGTGCATGCCAAAGGTTGTGATTTCTTGATGCTGGGTGAAATGGGTATCGGCAATACATCAGCGGCGAGCTGCTTAAGCGCGCTGTTATTAGAGCATGAGGTCAGCACACTGACCGGCTCAGGCACCGGCCTCGAAGGGGCCGCTTTTACCCATAAGCAAACCATTTTAGACGCCTGTGTGGCGCGTGCCACTCCATTGGTGAGCACGCCCTTGCAAGCATTAGAACAAGTCGGCGGACTCGAAATTGCTGCCATCGCTGGTGCGTATATTCGCGCCAGCCAACTCGCTATCCCCTGCTTTGTCGACGGTTTTATTACTACCGCCGCAGCATTATTAGCGATCAAACTCAATCCTGAGGTGCGTGCCTGGTTACTTTTCTCTCACCACTCTGCCGAGCAAGGTCATAGCGCACTATTAACAGCATTAGATGCAAAACCTTTGCTGCACTTAGGAATGCGCTTAGGTGAAGGCTCCGGTGCGGCCGTCGCCTATGCCACCGTGCAACAGGCCTTAACCATGCACAATAATATGGCCACTTTTTCTGAAGCTGCCGTGGAAAGTAAAGTCCAATGATCACCACCTACATCGATATCATTCGCCATGGCGAACCTGAAGGCGGCCGAGTGTTTCGAGGCCATACTGATCACTGCTTGACGGAACGGGGTATTGAGCAGTTTCAGCAACGCATTAAGCGTTTGGGACATCGCTGGCAGCAGGTGGTCAGCTCGCCCTTGTTGCGCTGTAAGCAATCAGCAGAGTTACTCGCCACAGCGCAAAGCATCCCGATACACATCGAACCTAAACTTGCTGAAATTCATTTTGGTGAATGGGAAAATCAAAGTGTGGATAAAGTCATGGCGAAGGAAAGCATCAGCCAGCTATGGCAAGACCCAATGAACTTTTGCGCCCCGCAGGGCGAACCTACCGCCACCTTGCAACGGCGCACAGTACAGGCTTGGCAAGAGTTATTAGCCGCTTATCCAGGCCAGCGTGTGTTAGTGGTGACCCATGGCGGCGTAATACGTATGCTCGCACAACATTTATTAGAGTTAACCCCCAGTGCAATGACTAAACTCAGTTTACCGTACGCCGCAGTCATGAGTTTTAAAGTACTTGAAGCAGACTATGAAGGTGAGCAGCAACAATGGCTCAGCCTCGTCAGCATGGATGGAGCAGAGTTATGAGCACCTATTACTGGGGATTTTGGTATGCACTTATTTTCTTAAGTCGCGTTCCAGGACCTTATTTAAAGCGTATCGATAAAGACGTACAGCAAGCGGCCATGTGGTTTTACCCCGTTGTCGGCGCAATATTAGGACTGGTCTTAATCACCTTGGTATTTTTATGCTTTCAGTACAATCCGCAAGCGCCGGTCTTGTTAGTCGCAGCCCTGACCTTGGCGCTCTGGGTGTATTTTACCGGAGCGATGCACTTAGACGGCGTCGCCGATACCGCCGATGCGTGGGTGGGTGGTCTAGGCAGTCATGAACGCACCTTAGAGATCATGAAAGACCCGCGAGTCGGTTCGATGGCCGTTGCGGCAATGGCGGTGGTCTTGCTGGTTAAATTTGCCGCCATTAGCGCCTTATTAGAACAAGCCCATAACAACAATGGCTTACTGCTCAGTGGTTTATTATTGATTCCGATGCTCGCCAGAACAGGCATTATCGGCTTAATGGCGACAACCTCATATGTGCGCAAACAAGGCATGGTGAGTAACACACAAAATGCGGCTACGAAAAGCAAAGTGGCGGTCATGAGTATTGTTTGGATGTTGTTAGCAATACCGATACTGCAAGAAAAAACTTTACTGCTGCTTATCGTATGGGCCGTGCTATTGGTGGGTTATCGCCACGCTCTTAATAAACGACTGGGCGGTTATACTGGCGATACATTGGGTGCAGCCGTTGAAATCCAAGAGGCTGTGCTGTTAGCCGCGCTAGTCTTATAAGCGGCTAAATGTGCATGCAATACACACAAGTTCAGCACAAGCCTGTGCTTACACTACCCTGCATTATTGAGCGCTGATTTTATTCCAAGGCATTTTCATTAACACACGGGCTAAACCGCAAAAACCTGTAACACCCGCCATGATCAAACCCACACCGACAACAGCCGATAGCGCATACCAGCCTGAGGCAACTGTACTGCCTAAAATGACCCCTAAGAGAATCATGGATCCCGCACCAATCTGTACCTGACGCTGTAATTCTAAGGGCTGTGATGCATTAGAAACCACGGGGAAACCGGCTTTTTTCCAACCGTCTAAACCGCCTTCTAAAATATACATTTCACAAGAAACACAGTTATCCAATGCTGACGCATTAATCGCCGTACGGTGGCCGGAACGACAATGGAAAATCACCGTATTAGCGCTGTTCTTAGGAATGCCTTGGCGACTCAGTTGCTCCATAGGAATATGCTTGGCCTGGGCAATATGTTCTCGCGCATACTCATCTGCTGCGCGGATATCAACCAAGACAGCACCTTGCGCCAATAACTCTTGCGCCGCCTGCGCGGTTAACACTTTATTTGACATTTAATCACTCTCATAAAAGACACGCTTAGGTGTTTCAGTCGCTCATAGAATCAAGCACCAACAACACCTATAAAGGCGTGCATATTATAACATTATACAAAAATAGTATATATGCAGATAGAGCGACTATTCGCTAAAGCAAACCTCATCGACTCACAACACAACTGAGTAAAATATAGGTTAGGAGAATAATCTCCAACCCATACCCAGTCCTCACCGCGAGCGGCGGGCAAAGCACACAGATACAGCGCCGTATGCCAACCCCTATCGCAAAGATCAAGCAGAGCAGCAAACACTCAATTCATATAAAGTGAGAAGCCTTGCCTCTAATAGGTCAGGTGATAACGCTGGATCAGATACTTTTTAAAATCTTTCACCACTGTCAATGCATCACGCAGCAACTGACGCTCTAAGGCCGTCAAGGTCTTAATATTGATCTCATTGGGCATTTTATCAATTGCAGCAGGATCATCACTGTAGCGCTCAATTTGCTGTTGCAAACGTATCTGCACAAAATAACTCAAGGCTTCAGCCAAATTTTCCGCTAACGCTTTCTGCAAAACACCGCGTTCAACCAAGGCTTCTAAGCGTTTAAACGTATTGGTATCTGACACTTTGTTTTCTAAAGCGATACTGCGCACACCATGCACAATGGGAAAAACCCCAGCCTTCTTAATATCCAATCCAACACTGTCTTTCAAGCGCCCAAAAAACGTCAAAGGTGTATCGAAACGCAATGATGCCTTAGCAAAGTGGGCAAAGAAAATCTCATTGTCCTGAATGCGTCGGAAGAAACTATTCCGCGCCACTTTAAATAATGCGCTATTACCCGCCACTGGCTTGCTATCGCTGGCAATCGCTAAATTCATCGTTGCCTCGCCTTCGAAACTTTGGCTCCAGCGCGTCAACTTTTGCGCCCATTGCTTGGTCGAATTCACCCATTCAGGATTGGATACCATAATATTGCCAGGGCACGGCGGAAAGCCAAAAGAAATCAGTGTCTCACTAAATTTATTCATCACCGCTTGCATTTGTGGCCAATCCAAACCCTCACGATAAATCAAACCATTATCCTGATCTGTTTTCATGATTTGTTCGCCACGACCTTCAGAACCCATCACGATCAAACAGACATGTGGATGCACTTCCAACGGCACAATCAGATCAAACAACTTATTCAAAATACGGCTATTCAGCGCCGCCAACAGCTCCATAACAAAACGGGTTTTCACCCCTGTAGCAATCAACCCCTTAATCAGATCAGGTAAACCAAATGACGCCTCACGCAATTCTGCAATACTTTGTGCACGCTCCACGCGCAAACCAATCACATGCGAATGACTGGAGAAATGGCTGAGTACATCAGTCAGCTCAATGACTCCTAGTAAATTACGCTTACCATCCATCACCACTACTCGCTCAATACGCTGCTGAGTCATGATAATCAGCGCACTAAACAAATAATCATCCGCATTAATACTGATCAAACGGTAACTGGCAATCTGCGCCACATCGGTATCCAGCGACAAATGCTCAAGAATCACCGCATCGAGTAAATCGGTACCGGTCACCATACCGTAGCGGGTACCTTTTTTAGCCAACAAACAATCCGCCTTCTGCTCACGCATCAAGCGCGTCGCCTGCTCAATCGACGTACCCTCTTCAACGATTAGCGGCTTACGAATATTGCTATCAATAATACGCGACAGCATAAACTCAGCCATATCTTGATTGGCTGCTTGCTGCGCTAAAATCTCACGTTTAGCAGTCAAACTTTGCTGAAAATAATCGGCAAACAGCGGATTACTATCAATCAAATCAAGCAAAATTTGGGTGGGAATCAAATGGCAAAGCGTTGCTTCAACAGCAATAAAATCATGAATGGCTTGGCCATTAAAAACCGACCAGCTACCAAAGTACTCACCGGCCTCATAATGCATAAATGCTGTTTGCTGCTGCACCAATTGTTCGCGCGGCTGTGTGCTGCACTCACTTTCGGCCACACGGCCATGCAACAGAACAAACACACCTTGCGGTGGTTGACCCGCAGCAATCAATATATCTAAAGGTTGATATTCTCTGCGCTCAACATGCTCAAGCAACAGCGTCTTCTCACTGTCGTTCAATAAGCTAAAAGGCACATGGTCAACGCTAAACGTGTCTGGCATGAATGCAACTCCTGGCGTGATCCAATCAAAGATTGCTTTAGCCTGCCGTTGAAACTATGAGAACGCTATGCTCATTTAGGTGTAGGACACACCACTGAAAACAACACACTGTCACGCTCTACATTTCTTGGCTGCTTGGATAACACTTGATTCTCATCAGAAACAGCAACGATCTGCGCCTCGGTGCAATTCATAACATAACCCTGATGCGTTACCACATCGATGTACTTCTTCTCGAAACGGTACTCAATAAACTCAACCAAAATTAAGCCATCAAGCTTGCGCTCTTGCAGACTGTTTGTATCAACCACTGTAAAAACTGTGGTCATCGGGTAAAAATACGTCCACGGACGCCAAAAATCTTCGCCCTTATGGCTGGAGGTTACCACAGCGCCTTCTGGCTGGCGGGAGGCTTGATGATCAAACCAGTTGTATTCAAAGTAAATCTGATACCCCAGCATGCCCAAACCAGCAAAGGCAGGAATAATCCACTTGGGTAGTTTTTGTCTAGAGATTGAGCGCAGTAAAAAAGCGATGCCTGCGGCGCCCAAACCTGCACTGAATGTTGCGACTAAATGCCAAATCATACGTATCTCTTCTTGTTAGAAACAAAACGGGCCTCAATCAAGAAGCCCGCTGTGTTACGTGCATCACTAGCTAATGCTAGCGAAGTATTTACTGATCATTAATGATCAACTGCAGCACCGGCACCTTTAGGTGAACGCACACTCTCAACCAAGTCTTGAATGTGTTGTGGTGTTTCAGCAGTGAAGCTGCATACAGTATAAGCAACCACGAAGTTAATTACCGCACCAACCGCACCGAATGACAGAGGTGAAACACCCATGACCCAATGCTCTGGCGTATTAGGCAACATCGCCGTGCTTGCTACGAAGAACCAACCTAAGTAGGTGAAGATATACAGCAAGGTGCAACCAAGACCAGCCATCATGCCGGCAATCGCGCCTTTATCGTTCATTTTCTTAGAGAAGATACCCATCATCAGCGCAGGGAAGATTGACGCACCAGCAATACCGAACGCCAGAGCCACAACCTGTGCAGCAAAGCCTGGAGGATTGAGTCCTAACCAAGTTGCAAACACAATCGCTGCCGCCATAGAGATACGTGCCGCTAACATCTCACCTTTTTCTGAAATATTTGGATTAATGGTTTTCTTAATCAAGTCATGACTGATCGCTGCAGAGATCGCTAGCAACAAACCTGCTGCTGTTGATAACGCCGCCGCAATACCACCGGCTGCAATCAAACCAATCACCCATGAAGGTAAGTTAGCAATTTCAGGGTTCGCCAATACTAAGATGTCATTGTTAACAACTAATTCGTTACCTGCCCAACCACGCGTCTCAGCATCAGCAGCGAATGCAGCATTAGTGTCATCATAGAATTGAATCTGACCATCGTTGTTCTTGTCTTCGTACTTGATCAGGCCTGTGCCTTCCCACGTTTTAACCCACTCAGGACGATCCGCATACTGGATTGAGTTACCCAGGATCTGATCGTAGTCTGCTTTATCAACCACTTTTGATGCTGCGTCTGGATAAACCGTGGTCAGCAAGTTCAAGCGCGCCATAGAAGCAACCGCTGGAGCTGTTAAGTAAAGAAGTGCAATAAACACTAGCGCCCAACCCGCTGACCAACGTGCATCAGCAACCTTAGGTACAGTGAAGAAGCGAATAATTACGTGAGGCAGACCCGCCGTACCGACCATCAAGGATAAGGTGAACAGCACCATATTTAAGTGGCTTGGTACATCAGCAGTGTAGTCACGGAAACCGAGCTCAACCAATACTTCAGTCAGTTTCTGTAACAGTGGCGCGCCTGATTCAGCGTGCGTACCGAACATACCAAACATTGGAATTGGGTTATTGGTTAATTGCAGTGAAATAAACACCGCAGGAATGGTGTAAGCAATAATCAGAACCACATACTGCGCAACCTGCGTGTAAGTGATGCCTTTCATACCACCGAATACCGCGTATAAGAATACGATGGCTGCAGCGATCCAGATACCCGCTTCACTGCTTACTTCTAAGAAGCGAGAGAAAGCTACACCGGCACCGGTCATCTGACCGATCACGTACGTCACAGAAGCAAGAATCAAGCACAGTACCGCCATCAGGCGTGCGCCACGACTGTAGAAACGCTCACCGATGAAGTCAGGTACCGTGAATTTACCGAATTTACGCAAGTATGGCGCAAGCAACATTGCCAAGATTACGTAACCACCGGTCCAACCCATGAGGTAAGCAGAACTGGCGTAACCGGTTGCCGCAATAATACCGGCCATCGAAATAAACGAGGCAGCAGACATCCAGTCAGCAGCTGTTGCCATACCATTGGCAATTGGGTGAACACCACCACCAGCAACGTAGAACTCTTTAGTTGAGCCCGCACGAGCCCAGTACGCAATACCGATGTAGAGGATAAAAGATCCACCCACAAACAGCATATTAATCATAAATTGACTCATGCTGTCTTACTCCTCTAAACCAAATTTTTTATCGAGTCTGTTCATTCTCCAAGCATAGAAGAAGATCAACGCGATAAAAGTAAGAATGGAACCTTGCTGGGCGAACCAGAAGCCTAAATCAGTTCCACCAACCGAAATACCGGACAGTAGGGGTCTTAGCAGAATACCAAAGCCGTATGAAACCAATGCCCACACAAACATAGAGCCTGTGATTAAGCGGAGATTTGCCGACCAATAGGCAGCAGCATTTGTTTTGTCATCTTGCATAATGCTCACCATTGTTGTTATTTGTGAATTGAAGTGCAGCGTGGCAGTGCAAATTTAACAAGCTAGACCCAAGCAATATAACCCCCTGCTTTAGTCTATTCGCCGTTTGTAGACGCCTTTACAAATCCGAAAATAGCCAGTATTTCTATGTTTTTTATAGAACTTAGCCTTTTTTTAAAGAATTTATAAGAAATAAATAAAAACACACTTCCATAAAAATAAACTTCAAGTAGATAAATATTTCTAATTGTGACCAAAAAACACAACTAACAAGAGGCTTATCCAGCAAAAGCAGGTATATAAACCGATTATTGATTAGCGCTTTTAAGTAAAAATCAGGTAAAAAAAACAGACAACCCCGCACAGTCATCTATGCAAAATTGCCTGTTATTCGTCTCGATACAGCCTGACTGAAGGATCAACCGCAAAACGTACGAGCAATTAGTTGACTCGATAGCAATCATCCAGCGTGCTATAGCCCATACCGGCACTTTTACGCACTTTGATTTGCACAGGGATACGTTCTTTCAAAGCGTCCACATGACTGATAATACCGATGGTTTTACCTTCGGCATTGAGATGATCTAAAGCATTGAGCGCCATCTCTAAGGTTTCATTATCCAAAGTACCGAAGCCTTCATCTAAGAATAATGAATCAATCCGAGTTTTTTGACTGACCAATTCAGACAAGGCTAAGGCTAAAGCAAGACTCACCAAGAAACTTTCACCACCGGACAACGTGCGGGTATCACGCTGGATATCCCCTTGCCAGGTGTCGATAACCTCAATTTCCAACTCACCCTGTTCGCGGCGACTGAGCTGGTAACGGTTGTGCAAAACAGACAATTGCTGGTTGGCCAAACCCACCAAATGGTCCAGCGTTAAACCTTGAACAAACTTGCGGTATTTGCTGCCATCAGCAGAACCAATCAAGCTATTGAGCTGCTGCCATTGATCGTACAAAACACGCTGCTGCTCAATACTCACAAGCAAGGTCTGCTGCGTGGTACGGTTCTTAATATCAGTATTTAAAGCATGCTCTAAAGTACCTATTTTGCGGTTTAGCTCGCTTAACTGCTGATCTATTGCCGTACGTTGCTCAGCCAGTTCGGCACTGGAGCGTTCGGTTTTCGGCTGATGACTGAGTTGCTCAATCTGCTCTGTGGTTGCCGTCAATAAGGTCTGCGCAGTTTGCAACTGCGTGTCCAGTTCTTGCTTAAGGGTGTGCAGTTGCTGGGCTTGTTCGGCCGGTAACCATGCACGTAAAAACGCTTGCTCATCAGCAAAAGCACTCTGCGCTAAACGTGCCTGCCACTCGGTGTGCAGGGTTAGATAACTGGCCTGCGCTTGGTTTAAGCGCTCAGTTAAACTTTGCATCTGTCCTTGCAATTGTGACAACTGACTTTCACTGTGCTGTAGCTGTTGTTGGTTTACCGTTAATACATGCGCCAGATCAGCGACCGCTGGACATGGCTGCCCTGTACTCACAGCCAATGTCTGCCAATGCGCTTGTGCTGTCTGCTGCAATTGTTCTGCGCTACGCAACTCACTGTGTAAAGCCTGCACTTGCAGCTTTAAATCATCCAATTGAGCTTTACTTTGTTTCCAGCGTTGAGCGTCTTGCCCACGCTCCTCTAGCCATTGCTGCGGGCTCTCTGGCAAGTTGTAGCCCATCGCTTGCAGTTGCTCACTGAGTTGCTGCTGCTGTTGCTGCAAATCAGTGAACTGTGAGCGGACCCGCTGGGATACATCAGCCTCTTGCTGCGTGCGCTGCGCTAAATTGTTTTGCAAAGCGCTGATCTGCTGCTGTATATCACGCAGTGCGTGTTCGGCATCACGGTACTGCTGCTCGCTGATATTTAAGCTTTCTTGCGCTGCAGTCATCGACGTTATGCGCTGCTGACAATCGGCCATCTGCTGCTTAAAGGCTATCATCGTCTTGTTAAAGTCCTCTTCTGAGAGGCTTTCAGGCAAACCTAAAGCCGCCAAATTGCTGGCCTGTTCAGTCAAAACCTGTTGCAACTCGTGCTCGTCAGCGGCTTGCTGCTTGAGTAAGAAATCATGCTCACTACTCAGTTTAGCCAGACGCTCTTTACAGGCTTGCCCTTGCTCAACGAGCGCTTCTAATTCGGAGCGTTTGGCTACCAGTGCCTGCTCTGTTTGCGAGACATTCAGCGCTTGATAAGCACTAATGGCTGGATGTTCTAAGGAGCCGCACAAAGGACAGGCTTGATCGGCCTGCAATTGTGCACGATAGCTTTCCAAGCCAGCAATGTGCTGCTCTTGCTTAAGCAGTTGTTCTTTATCTTTAACCTGCTCATTTATACTTAGATACTGAGCACGCAGCGTTTCGCGCTGTTGTTCCTGGCCAGTAATGTGCTCAACCAGTTCAGCGCAGCGCTTCGCCCGTTCGCCAATCGCCAGTTGTTTGACCTGCGCATTTTTATAGCCTTGAGCTAAGCCCAGATAGATCGAGTTCTGCCCGTGCAAGGTATTAAGCTGCGCTTGCCAATCGCCGACGCTACGCTGCGCCAGCACTTGCTCCAGCGCTTGCTGTTGATCTTGCCGAGCCTTATGCAAAGGCTTCAGCGCTTCTTCTTGCTGGCCATAAAGACCCTGCTGGCGGGTTAAATCAGCCGTGACTTTTTCTATATCAGCGGCAAGACTGCGCTGCTTAGTCTGATCTTGCGCAATAGCCTGCTGTTGCTTACTAAGGTCCTCAAACTGCTTTTCCCAACGGCTTAGATATTGTTCTAACTGCCCATGCTGCGGCGTTTCCTCACGGGCACTGAGCAGCTGCAGCTCTTGCTCTTGAGCCGCCTGTAATTGAGCATTGATACTATTAACCGAGTGCTGGGCATATTGATAACGCTGCCAAGAGAGCTGCTGCACCTGCTGCAGATTGGCACATTGTTTTTCCTGAGCCGCGGTTAAGCTCTGCTGACTGTGCTGCACATTGAGCATGGAGGCTTGCAAAGCCTTGTAGTCGGCTTGCAGTAACGCTGCTGGCGCATGCTCAGCTAAGCGCAGCAAGTCAGCATGATGGGCGCGCTGCTTGATTTGCGCACTATCCAGCTGCTGCTGTGCTTTAAGCTGATTGGCTTGCGCCTGATCCAAACTACTGCGCCATTGTTGTTGTTGCTGTAATTCATTTTGCTGCTGCTTTAGGGCACTGGCTTGCTGCTCGGTAGCGCTCAGCTGCGCTTGGGTGTCGCTCAGTTCTTCAGCGTTGAGCAGCTGCAAACCCTCAGCACGGCTGCTTAACGTGTCTAATAGATGACGCTGCTCTTTTTGCGTGTCATACACTTGCTTAGAGATTTCACCGTAAATCTCAGTACCAGTAAGCTGCTCTAATAAACCGGCGCGATCATTGGCGTTGGCTTCTAAAAAGGCGGCAAAACCACCCTGCGCCAGCATCATGGATTGGGTAAAGCGCTGGAAATCCAAACCGGTTAAACGCTCTACTTCTTTCGGTTTTTCACTGAGCTTATCGGTAATAATACGGCCGTCGATAAACGCCAGTTCGGTTTTTGCATCCTGCAGCGCACCATCGGCTTTATCACGGGCACGGCGCTGACTCCAAAAGGCGCGATAGCCTTGATCCTTCACAGCAAACTCAACTTCCACCAAACAGTCGCTGGTGTGTCGCGTCATCAGCTCGTTGCTGTTTTTAGAAATGCTACTCATGCGCGGCGTGCGACTGTACAGCGCTAAACAAATCGCATCCAGCAAGGTGGTCTTACCCGCCCCCGTGGGTCCAGTAATGGCAAACAGGCTGCTGCCATTAAACGGCTCTTTAGTGAAATCTATTTTCCACTCGCCCTTTAGTGCGTTGATATTTTTTAAACGAATACTGAGAATTTTCATGCGTCAGCCTCTTGCAGTGACGCCAACACTTGCGCATGTAAACCTTTCAGCACCTCGATCTCGGCATCACTCAGCTCTTCATCGTGCAAACGTTTGGCGAAGACTTCATCAGGCGAGAGCTCAGCCAGTACTTCACCGGAATCACGGGTTAAACCAGCAATTTTATTACCACGCAAGCGACGCACGCGTAAGACCTCCACTGGCAAATCGGCACATAACGCCGCAACTCGCTCATCGAGATCGTTGTAATAATCATCAACTTTGACTTGAATCTCGAGCCAAGCCACCGCCTCAGGATCCAACTGCCCTGCCAGTTCAGCACATTGCTTTTGCAGCTGCGCCAAATTACCAGATAAAGAAATCAGGCGCTGAAAACAGGGGATTTCCAGTACTGCAACGCGCTGCAAACCATTAGCATCTAAATCCACTTGCAGAAGCTCTTTTTGCTGCTTGGACTCATCAAAACTCAAGGCAATCGGTGAACCGCTGTACCGAATGTGTTCAAGACCTGCGACTTTTTGCGGACGATGAATATGTCCGAGGGCCAAATAATCAAAGGCAGGAAACGCATCGGTTGGAAAAGCCGTTAAGCTGCCGACATAAATCTCGCGCACCGATTCAGTCAGACTGACGCCCACCGTGGTTAAATGCCCGGTACCAATAATGGGTACATTGACACCCAACTGCGCACGTTTAGCTTCAGCTTTCGCAAACAACTGCGCGTAGTGTTCAGCAATCGCCCGCTGTAAATCGCTTTGTTTATCTTCAGCACTTTGCCCAGCCTGGCTGCGCTGTACATCACGTGGGCGAATAAAAGGAATCGCACAGACAATGGCGCCGACTTGACCATTGCGCTGCTTAACTACCAACACCTGCTGGCCTAGATTTTCTGCAACGCTAGAGATCACCTGAGTATTCAGTTGTGCCAGTAAGTCCTTGCTTTCATTAAGCATGGCCACCGAATCATGGTTACCGGCAAGAATCAGCAACTGACAGCCAGTGGCCTGCATCTGCACAATAAAGCGGTTGTATTGCTCTCGCGCATAACTGGGCGGCGTACCGGTATCAAAGATATCGCCCGCAATAATTAACGCATCTGCTTGCTGCTCAACTACAGTCTGCACCAGCCAATCACACCAAGCGCGATGTTCAGCTTGTCGGGTTTTACCCATAAAATGCTGGCCAAGATGCCAATCTGAAGTATGTAAAATGCGCATGCGCTTGCGTCCTTTTGCTGTGTATATACGCGACAGAGGTCATAAAAAAGCCCGCGGTTCGCCAAGTCACCTAACAAGGACTCAACAAACAGCGGGCATAGTGTAGACGATTATGCGTCGGCTAAAACCAAGCCAAAGGGTAAACCTGCAGGATCAGGGATATGTCTGGCGATATCTTGCAAAGCGCTCTGCACGGTTTCCTCCACCATCGGATGATAAAAGGGTATTTGCAAGAGGCTATGCGCCGTTTCTTCGCGCTGTATCGCCATAGCTAAGAATTGTGCCACATGCTCAGCCCGCATCCCCAGCATACTGGCACCCAACAGCGTGCCAGTGGTTTTATCGGCATACAGGCGCAATATGCCTTGGTGCTCAGATAACACTTGGCTGCGCCCATTACTTTGCGTCTTGGCCGTACCAATCAATATATCATCTGCTTTAAGCTGATCGAAACGTGCACCGATACTGACAACATCGGGATGGGTAAAGGCTATAGCAAGCGGCGTTTTGCGTTTAAAGGCTACAGGGGTGTCTTGTACCGCGTTATAACCGGCCATCGCGCCTTCATCCGCAGCTTCATGCATCAACGCACGCTGAGCATTACTATCGCCGACAATAAACACCGGGTGCTGGCCCATTTGCATGGTCTGCGGGTCAAACAGCGGCTGACCACGCTGATCCAATGCAAAGCCTGCTGCAGCCAAATTTAGCTGATCGGTGTTGGGACGACGCCCTAATGCAACTAACACCTTGTCCACTTGCACCTGTTGCTCACCGGCTTTCAGTAACACGCCCTGCTCGGCTTGCGCCAGCTCAGCAGGCGCTCCAAGATACAGCTTTATCTCTTTAGCAAACTCGGCCAACGCATATTTGCTCACTTCGGGATCGCTGATACCGCCAACACTGCTGGCCATATCGGCGCCATGCACTGCAACGCCTAAGCGTGACAGCGCTAATCCCATCTCTAAGCCAATCGCGCCTAAACCGAGAATACCGATGGATTTAGGCAACTCATCCATCTCAAAAAAATCATCAGTGGTCATGCAATGTTCAGCAAAAGGCTGCAAGAAACCTGGTAGCACTGGCCGCGAACCGGTAGCAATAATCACCGCTTTGGCTTGGATCTGCTGCTTGCCGTGCGCTTGCTCAACTTCAAGTAACGTTGGCGCTAAAAAACGCGCACGCCCCATGATTAACTGCTCACCTGCGGCACGCTCAGCACCCTTGGCAGCAGCACCGGCGAATTTATCGCGTTGACGGCGCAACTCAGCCCACGCTTGTTGAGTATCAAGCTGCAAGTGCTCAGCACCACTGATGCCGTAGCGTGGAAAATCTTTCTGCACATGCCACGATTCACCAATGTGCAGCGCCACTTTCGATGGCATACAACCCACACGCGCACAGGTGGTACCCAAGGGGCCCGTATCGATCAAAACAAAACTTTTATTAGCTCGACGCACTTCGCGTAGCGCATACAAACCCGCGGTACCTGCACCAATAATTGCGACATCAACATTCATTTGCTCAGACATACTGGCCTCCATTGATTCATCTTGCCTTTACGCTAGCACACATAGGCTATGAATAATCGCCATTAAATATCTTTGCATATAATATCTCCAGCTGCCGCTAGGGAACAGCTGAGGCACTACGGTAGGTCAGGCTTATGAAAAGAACGAACCTAGCAACGACTTAACCTGCATAGACACAGGCGCGACACTCTTAAGTGCCGCACCGATAAACTTAATGCTCTTTGATTTCCGAACGAGGACCATGCAACAAACGGTTTTCACCACCCGCTTGCAGCAAACGCACACTGGTGATCCCCGCCACTTCATGACCTTTATCACTCAGCGTATTGGCAATTTGTTCAATCACCGCAACCACCAGCATACCCAGCAGGCCCTGATTTGTATTTTGTTGCTCTGCAGTCGAGGCAGTCGCTGCTCCCTCCCACAATTTCTCACCCGTTTTTAACGAGACTAAACGCGCTTGCGCGGTTACCCGTGTATCACTGGCAATAATCTTATAGCTGGTACCGTACTCAGTGATTTTCAAATAAACCACAGCATCCGCCGCAAAAATCTCACGCAGCTTCTCTAAAGGAATCGCATGTATATCACTCGGTTCAGTGACCCCATTGTGTTTAAACAAATCATTCACCACCGCCACGGGAAACACGTAATAACCCGACTCAGCCAATGGATAAGTAACTTGCGAAAGAAAACTATAACCCGCATTCACATCCAAGCTGTCATTGAGTGGCGGTAAAACCAAAATAGACAATGGATTCTCCGCCTTAAACTGAGTGTAATCATAAGCCGTTCTTGGTTGAGTGGCACAACCCACTAAAAGCAGCAGCGTGCACACGCCAAGCACACCGATTATGCGTCTCATCAGAACGGTCCTTGTTTCTCAATAAGAAAATTTACAAAGGCCGTCGACTCAGGAAATAATTGTTTTTCCGTCAGCAAATGACCAATGCCCTCTTCATCACGACCCACATTGAAATACAACAAAGCTAAATGTGCATGCATACCAGGCGCTGCACGCGTACCTTTAGCTTGAGCCTTTTCAATGGTTTTTTCGAGCGTAGCAATCTGTGCCTGAACATCATATTTGCTGGGCACAAAATAGCTATAAATGGACGACTGATAACCGTCCCACTCATAAAGAGGCTGCTGCTTTTGAGCGCAGCCAAGCACGCCCAAACTCACCATTAACAATGAAAATAGCGGTTTAATCATTGAATTGCAGGGCTCCAAGCACGGCTATCAATACCATTAACCAAGTGATTCACCGCCTCACGAATCGCTAAATCCAACACCTTGCCATTCAAAGTAGAGTCATAACTTGCCGTACCACCGAAACCGATGATTTCACGATTAGACAGCGCATACTCTCCCGCACCTTGCACGGAATAGACCACCTCAGAGGTGTTTACATTGACAATATTAAGACTCACTTTTGCATAAGCCACTTGCGACTTAGCTCGCCCTAAAATACCAAACAGCTGATGATCACCCACCTCCTTACGACCAAACTCAGTGACATCACCAGTCACCACATAGTTAGCGCCTTTAAGGTTTTGCTGCTTACCTTGAATATTTGCTTCAGCTTGCAGCTCTCCCATATTGCTACGGTCTAATACCGTAAACCGATTGCTTTGCTGTAAATGCGTGAGCAACGTAGTTTTTGCCTGGTTGCCTAAGCGATCAACCCCATCAGAAAAGATGCCACGTTGATAACTTGAACGGTTATCAAACTTACCAACAGAAATAGGTGTTCTAGGTCCTTGGTAATAACGGGTCGCGCTATTAACCGTTGGCGCTTCAATAGTACGTGAAGTTTCAGTTGCACAGCCGGCTAACAATATAATTGAAAGTCCGAAAACTACAGATAATCCTTTTACTCTCATTATTCAAACCTACTTATTCAAGATAAAAGATGGTTTATTACGTCGCCCAATTTAAATCGATTCAGTTTAGCCTAGCCCACAAACTAGACCATCATAAAAGGAGCGTAAGTCACTGGCATTAACAACAACATTAAACAAGAGCAGCACGCTGCCTGACACAATACACATAATCAAAAAGACGGGTTATCCCAACATTTTTAAAGCGCTGCTCTTGCTCAAGAATATCGCGCGACTCCATACACTCAATAATAAAAGTATCACTTAACAACTGCTCAACCTGCTCTGGCGCTACTGCAAAAGGAGGCCCTTTCATTTCAGCTTGCGGGTAATCCAGGGTCATTAGCAAACCTTTGCAGCGCTGTGGCAAATGCGCACTTAAATGTACCGCATAGCAACGACGTAGTTCATCCGGTAAAGCAATCAATGCGGCACGATCATAAAAAGCATCAACAGCAGATAAATCCTCTACCGTTAAAGCAAAAAAATCACCACATAAAATAGTGATTGCGCCAGCCGTATAGCGCTTAAAAACACCTTGCTGAGTGATTGTAGGTAACAGCTGTTGCTCGGCAAAAAAATCTACTACCGCTTTTTCAATCAGCTCAACCCCTAAAACTGAGTAGCCTTGCTCAGCCAGCCAACATAAATCTAGACTTTTCCCACAGAGCGGCACAAAAACACAGTGGCCTTTTGGCACCTGCAAGCACTGCCAGTATTCTTTCAAACCGGGGTTCACTTCTTGGAGGTGAAAACCAATCTGATTACGCTGCCAGCGTGTCTGCCAAAATCCTTCTTCCATATTCTATTCCCACTCATAAAGTCATCGAAACCAAAAATATAGCCGAAAAGTAGAATAACAAGCAAACCACTGCGCACCCAAACAAACATAAAAGTGCGCATGTAAAGTTAACAGCGCCGCAGATATGTGACGTCAATCCCCACAGAGACACTTGCACCGTGAGCCGGCAACACCAATGCTACGACGCTGGATGACTCGCTTAGGGAAGAGCAAATTCAGCGCAGTACAGCATGCGTTATATAAAACCTGCAACAAGCGTATCGCGAAGACATTCGCAACGATCAGGGCTTGCAAATATGGGCAGACCCATAAAGGCTGTGCGGGCGAGCCGTAGACTCAATCTGTCAGCAAAGACCACTGTTTGCTTAAGCGCTTATCCGATACGGCGACTTTGGTTCCCAACTGCTGAGCAAACAGCGAGACACGATATTCTTCCAACATCCAGCGGTACAAGGTTAGCGCCTCGTCGTATTGACCTTCTTGCGTATGTTTGGTTTGACGTTTTTTGAGCTTATCTAAATACCCCGTCAACTCAAGCGTCCACACCCGATCTTGCTGCACTTGGCTAGGTAATTTCTGCAAACGCTGTTCAATCGCCTTAAGATAACGCGGATATTCTTGCAACCACTGCGCTGGCGTATCACGGACAAATCCCGCATACAGCAAACTGGCCAACTGCGCTTTAATATCATTTAAGGCCACGGCCATCGACAAATCAATACGCCCTTTCAGACGCTTTTTAATCTCATGCCAGTGCTGCAAGATCAGCACAACTGTCTTGGCTAAGTGCTCCGCCACAGGCACAAACTCACCACGCTTAGACTCGGCCAGCCTTGCTACTGCCTGCGCATCACGTGGCAATACCGACAAATCCTGCAACATACAACGATCAATGCTAGCCAAAAGAATATCTTCAGTCAGCGCTTCAATCCGTCCCAAATCACGGTACAACAGTGCCAACTCGGTCAGCCCCGGCAAACGACCGCGCAGATACTTGGCCGGCTCCGCCACCTGCTGCAAGAGTAAACGTTGCAGTGCGCGACGGTGTTCTTGATCGGCTTGCTGCTGAGTCGAGAAACGCCCCTCTTGCACTTCACCGGCGTTATCCACCAAAGCTGGATACACCGTCATCGCCATCCCCGCGACTTGATGCGTGCTTTGCGCCTCCACGGTAAAGGTATCAACGGCAACTGTGTGTGCGGCAGTTTTTACATGCTTCAGTTCGGCCAGCGCTTGCTGACTGGCACCAGAGAAACGACTGCGCAACTCGGCTAAATCGCGGCCTTCCCCCAGATATTTACCGGCCGCATCCACCACCTCAATATTCATCTGCAGATGCTCTTCCAATTGTTCAGCCGCCTGCTGCCAGAGCGCTTCACTGACCCGCACCCCGGTCATACGCAACAACTGTTGACCCAGCGCTTCGCTCAGGGAACCCTGCGCAAAAGGCAGCCCTTCTAAAGCCGCACCGACAAAATCAGGTACTGGTACGAAATTCTTGCGCACTGCTTTAGGCAAATTACGCACCAAAGCAATACAGCGCGCCGCCAACACACCCGGTACCAACCACTGCAGCAGCGCTTCAGGCACTTGCGCCAATAAAGGCGCGGGAATCGTCACCGTGACCCCATCCCGTACATGCCTAGGCTCAAAGTGATAACTCAGCGGCAACTCAATACCTTGCCACTCTAGCGTGTCAGGATACTGATTGGCGGTTACTTCACTGGCATCGCGCGCGAGCACATCCGCCTCCGTCATCAGCAACAATTGCGGGTCGCTAACACTGCTGCGCTTGTACCAACGGTCAAAACTGGCCGTTTGATAAATATCCGCAGGGATATGCTGCGCGTAATAACTGAACAACGTTTCCTCATCTGCCAAGATATCGCGGCGACGCGCTTTTGCTTCGAGCTTATCAAGGGTGATCAAGAGTTCACGATTGGCTTGCAAACAATGCGCGCGGCTGAAGATTTCATTGGCCACCAGACCTTCACGAATAAAGGTTTCTCGGCTTAACACTGAGTCAATCGGGCCATAATGCACCGCGCGACGACCAATAATAATCAAACCATATAAGCTGATCTGTTCAAAGGCGACAACTTGACCACGACGCTTTTCCCAATGCGGCTCAAGGTAGCTACGTTTGAGTAGATGCTCCGCCAATTGCTCGACCCATTCCGGCTCAATTTTTGCTACGAGACGGGCAAACAACTTACTGGTTTCAACCAATTCGGCCGCCATCAGCCACTGTGGGCGTTTACGGCCTAAAGTACTGGACGGATGAATAAAAAACCGTCGCTGGCGCGCACCTAAGAAATCATTGTCTTCAGTTTTCTGACCAATCTGACTGAGCAAGCCGGTCAACAAAGCTTTATGCAGTTGTGCATAATCACAGGGTTGTTCATTAAATGGCAGCTGCAATTCACGACAAATCAAGGTCAATTGACGGTGTGCATCACGCCACTCACGCATCCTTAAGTAGTTAAGAAAATGCGTACGACACCAACGGCGCACACCGGCACTGCCCAGCGCCAAGCGCTGCTCTTCAAAACCACGCCAAATATTAATCAGCACAGCAAAGTCAGAGTCAGGGTCTTTCCACTGCGCATGTGCTTGATCAGCCGCTTGTTGTTTATCGGCAGGACGCTCACGTGGGTCTTGGATGGTTAAGGCACTGGCAACAATTAGCATTTCACGCAAACTGCCATGTTCAGCCGCAGCAAGCAGCATCCGCCCAACCCGCGGATCAATCGGCAAGCGCGCCAGCTGTTTACCTAAACCCGTCAGTTTACTGTCGCGATCCACCGCGCTAAGTTCTTGCAATACGTTAAAACCGTCGCTGATGGCTTTGCCTTCTGGCGGCTCAATAAAGGGGAAGTCTGCAATGGCCCCCAGACGCAAATGCAGCATCTGCAAAATCACTGCGGCCAAATTGGTACGCAAAATCTCAGGATCAGTAAATTCTGGACGACCTAAGTAATCGGCTTCGCTATACAGGCGGATACAAATCCCCGCCTCAACCCGACCACAACGGCCTTGGCGCTGATTAGCGCTGGCCCGGGAAATCGCTTCAATGGGCAAACGCTGGATTTTCGCTCGATAGCTGTAACGACTGATCCGTGCGCTACCACTATCAATCACATAGCGAATGCCCGGCACCGTCAGCGAGGTTTCCGCAACGTTAGTGGCCAGTATCACTTTACGCGCTGGGCTGCTTTGAAAAATCTTCTGCTGTTCGCTGGGTGATAAACGCGCATACAACGGCAAAATTTCAGTATGTCTGAGCTGCGCTTTACGCAACACTTCAGCGCACTCACGAATCTCGCGCTCACCGGGCAAGAACACCAAGACATCGCCGGGCAAACGTTTATGGTGGCGCTCATGATCAGCGATCTCTACCAAGCTATTAAGGATGCCCTGATCAACGCTGAGATCCTCTTCAACAGCGTTACCGTCTTCATCCTGAGTGGCCACCAGTGGCCGATACCAAGTGTCCACCGGATAGGTGCGTCCAGAGACTTCAATAATCGGTGCACCATCAAAATGCCTAGAGAAACGCTCCAGATCAATGGTGGCTGAGGTAATAATCACTTTAAGATCTGGGCGGCGCGGTAACAGCTGTTTGATATAGCCCAGCAAGAAGTCGATATTCAGACTGCGTTCATGCGCCTCATCAATAATGATCGTATCGTAACGCTGCAAGAAACGATCACGCCCAGTTTCCGCGAGCAAAATACCATCAGTCATCAACTTAATCAGGGTGCGCTCATGACTCTGATCTTCATAACGCACCTGATAGCCAACCAGTTCGCCCAGTGGCGTGGCTATTTCTTCAGCAATCCGTGCAGCGACACTGCGCGCCGCTAAACGGCGTGGCTGAGTGTGGCCAATCAAGCCGTGGGTGCCGCGCCCCAGCTCTAAACACAACTTTGGTAACTGCGTGGTTTTACCCGAACCCGTTTCACCGGCAATAATTAGCACCTGATGCTTGGCTAAAGCCTGCTTGATATCTTCGCGGCGCTCAGCGATCGGCAAGCTGTCATCGTAATGAATCTGCGGGATACTTAAACGGCGATTAACCACCTTAGTACAGGACTTATCCAGATCCTGCTGCCACTGCGCTAACGGCTCTTGCTGATCAGCTTTTTTCAGCAACGCCGAAAGTCGCTGACGCAAGCGATGCTGGTCGGCGCTCATGGCCTGCTTGATTTGTGCGTGTAATGCTTGCGAGGTGTTTGGATTGGTCATTAACTACTAATAAACTTTAAATACAGAGCCGTGCATTGTCGCAGATTCATCCGTATTTTGCTGCCTCATTGCCATTTACAGAACGCACTTGGCGCATTTTAAATTGTATACTCGAGGCATATTCCTTTTCCCGCAGCGTCTGTTCAAGCTGCATTGTTCTGAGGACCTGATTCTATGCTTATGGTTATTTCGCCAGCCAAAACACTGGATTACACCAGCCCGTTAGCAACTCAAGAATACAGCTTGCCATGCTACCTTGAGCAATCCAGCCAACTGATTGAGGTGTTACGCAAACTCTCGCCCAATAAACTGGCAGAGTTGATGAAGCTCTCCGACAAATTAGCCGGCCTTAATGTGGCGCGCTTTACCGAATGGCAGCCTGACTTCACCGTAGAGAATGCCAAACAAGCAATATTAGCCTTTCGTGGCGACGTCTATACCGGTTTAGATGCTGACAGTTTAAGCGCAGACGAGTTTGAGTATGCACAACAGCACTTGCGCATACTTTCAGGATTGTACGGTGTGTTACGCCCGCTGGATTTAATGCAACCCTACCGTTTGGAAATGGGCACTAAACTGGAGAACCCTGTTGGGCAGAATCTTTATGAGTTTTGGGGTGAACGCATTACTGAGTCGCTCAATCAAAGCTTAGCCGAACAGAACTCTAACGTACTGCTCAACCTTGCTTCTAATGAGTACTTTAAAGCTGTCAAACCTAAACAGCTGAGCGCAACATTGATCAACGTTGACTTTAAAGACCTAAAAAACGGCCAGTATAAAATCATCAGTTTTTATGCGAAAAAAGCGCGCGGAATGATGGCGCGTTACGTGATTAAGAATAAAGTCGATTCAGTTGCAGATTTGAAGCATTTCTCAGAGCAAGGCTATTACTTCAGCGATGAACAATCCAAACCCAATCATTTAGTGTTTTTGCGCGATCAAGCGGAGGATTAACCAATGTTCCCTCCTGCGTTGATTCCGCTCACATGGCTAGTCTTGCTACTGCGCTACCCGAAGCGCACCTTAGCGATCGGATTACCCTTGCTCGTTGTGCTAGCGAGCATTGCCGGCTGGCTCATTCTTGACCAGCGCAGCAATCAACGGCAGCTTGATCACTTAGACATACAGATCAGTTATGCGCCGGAGCAGTGCACGCCAGACGCCCCCTTGCGTGTGCAGTTACGTAACAGCACTGATCAGTCACTGATCGACTTACAGTGGCGTATTGCTGCCTACCGTCCCGGTGAAAATATCAACCTGGTAGAAACGTTATTTACTGAGGCGCGTTACAGCAGTTCAAGCCCCTTAGCACCTAACGCTGAGTGGCATACTTGCTTGCCCTTGCCAAGTTTACGTGCAGGTTATCGCGCGAGCACAGTCGAGTTTCGCATTGAGCGCCGCCAAGGTCATTTTGTTCGATAAATAGAACATCGGCTGCACTTAACTGTGGCAGAGTGCCGCCCTCTTAGTTACTATCGGTGACACTTGAGTTTTGAGTGGCACCATGTACATTTATCGTTTAGTCCTCATTTTAGTTGTTGGCATTTACTTGTTTTCGCCTGCCATTATGGAATGGTGGACAGCTGCCGGTAGTGTTTGGTATCGCCCGTATTTATTGTGGCTGATTCTGATCGTGGTTACTTTTATTTTGCAGAGCCAACAAGATGCCGACGAGCTTTAGCCTGAGCCAGCTGATTTTAATCAGCACTACCTATTTATTGACACTGTTTGGCGTAGCCTGGGCGACAGAGAAAGGCTGGGTACCACGCTGGATTGTGCGTCATCCACTCACTTATATATTGTCATTAGGTGTCTACGCCAGCGCTTGGGCATTTTTTGGTTCAGTGGGCTTGGCCTATCAATACGGCTATGGTTTTCTAGCGATTTATTTAGGTTTATCGGGCGCTTTTTTATTGGCGCCGGTTCTGCTTTATCCTATTTTACACCTCACTCGCACCCATCAATTGTCGTCCTTAGCCGATTTATTTGCTTTTCGCTTTCGCAGCAGTTGGGTTGGTGCAATCACCACCATTGGCATGCTATTAGGTGCCCTGCCCTTACTCGCACTGCAAATTCAAGCGGTAGCTGACACCATTGGTATCCTCACCCGTGAGCCGATTCAAGACCGCGTGGCTTTAGCCTTTTGTATTTTAATCACCTTGTTCTCAATTTTATTCGGTGCGCGACATGTGGCCACTCGAGAAAAACATGAGGGTTTGGTCTTTGCGATTGCCTTTGAATCCTTGGTCAAACTGATTGCTTTATTAGCGATTGGCGCTTATGCACTGTTTGTGGTCTTTAACGGACCCGGTGACTTAGATATTTGGCTTGCGCAGAATAAAGACATCCTCAGCGATCTGCAGATTCCCTTACAAGAAGGCCCATGGCGCACCTTGTTGTTACTGTTTTTTGCCTCCGCCGTAGTGATGCCGCACATGTATCACATGATTTTCACTGAAAACCTCAATCCACGCTCGATGGTCAGTGCAAGCTGGGGAGTTCCGCTATTTTTACTGCTAATGAGTTTGCCAATCTTACCCATTTTATGGGCAGGCTTAAAACTTGGCGCCCCCACTTCGCCTGAGTATTACACCCTTGGTATAGGCTTAGCCGTTAACAACGAACGCTTAACGTTACTGGCGTATATGGGCGGTTTATCCGCCGCCAGCGGGGTGATTATCGTACTCACCTTGGCATTGTCTGGAATGGTGCTCAATCACCTCGTGCTACCGCTGTATCAACCGCCGGCTGAGGGTAATATTTACCGCTGGTTAAAGTGGACAAGACGCCTACTGATTTGCGCCATTATTCTGGCCGGTTACGGTTTTTATTTGTTATTGCGCTCAGAGCAAGATCTATCCAATCTGGGCTTAGTCGCCTTTGTCGCAACCTTGCAATTTTTACCCGGCTTACTCTCGGTTCTTTATTGGCCGACCGCCAATCGCTATGGTTTTATTAGCGGCGCGCTGATGGGTATGCTGACCTGGAGTATCGGCATGCTGTTGCCGATGTTCAGCAATATTCAAGAGTTTTCTTTACCTTTTGTCGATTACAGCTACCTCTTGGATGATCGCAGCTGGCACTTTTCTGCGATTGCCGCCTTAGGCATTAACTGCATTACTTTCATTTTAGTCTCATTGTTCACTCGGACCAGCAGTGAAGAACAGCGAGCGGCACAGGCCTGTGTGGTCAATAATGTACGTCGTCCTGAGCGGCGGGAACTGTTAGCCCGCTCACCACAACAATTTTCCGCTGAACTGGCAAAGCCTTTAGGTGCCGTCACCGCACAGCGCGAAGTTGAACAAGCGCTGAAAGACTTACAGTTTCCTTTTGATGAGCGTCGTCCCTTTGCTTTACGGCGTTTACGTGACCGCATTGAAGCCAATTTGTCCGGCCTGTTAGGCCCAAGCGTTGCGCAAGATCTAGTCAGCAGCTTTCTGCCTTATAAAGCCGGCAGCGAAACCTATATCACCGAGGACATTCACTTTATCGAAAGCCGTCTAGAGGATTACCGTTCGCGCCTAACCGGGCTGGCAGCTGAGCTGGATGCCCTGCGCCGCTATCACCGACAAACGTTGCAAGACTTGCCCATGGGTGTTTGCTCGCTCGCAAAAGACAATGAAATCCTCATGTGGAACCGTGCCCTCGAAGACCTTACTGGAATTACCGCTTCACGCGTAGTCGGCTCACGACTGGAGAGTATCGATGCGCCTTGGGGGGACTTATTGGTTGATTTTGCTCAAGGCACACCATCTCATCAGCATAAGCATGCGTTGCAAGGCGTCTATGAATCACGCTGGCTCAATCTGCATAAAGCGGCGATTGATGAACCCTTAGCCCCCGGTAACAGCGGCTTAGTGCTTCTGGTGGAAGATGCCACGCAAACCCGCTTACTCGAAGATAAACTGGTGCACTCTGAGCGCTTAGCGTCGATCGGGCGCTTGGCCGCAGGGGTCGCACATGAAATTGGTAACCCGATCACAGGGATTGCTTGCTTAGCGCAAAACCTTCGCGAGGAACGCGCCGAAGATAACGAAATCATTGAAATGAGCAACCAAATCATTGAACAAACCAAGCGTGTATCGCGCATTGTCCAATCATTAATGAGTTTCTCGCATTCGGGTTCACAACAACAGGAAAGTCATGAACCCGTCAGCCTATTCGATAGCAGCGCTGAAGCCATGCACTTGCTCAGTCTCAACAAACTCAGTAAGACGGTAAACTTCTTTAACTTATGTAACCCACAACATTTAGTCCTTGGCGATGCACAGCGGCTCGCACAGATACTGATCAACTTATTATCCAATGCCCGTGATGCCAGCCCTGAGCACGGACATATTTATATCCGCACAACCGCCAGCCTTTCTCATGTAGAGTTATCGATTGAAGATCAAGGCAGTGGTATCAGTAAAGCCCATTTAGAACACTTATTCGAGCCTTTCTTCACCACCAAAGACCCCGGCCAAGGTACCGGGCTGGGACTGGCGCTGGTGTACTCGATGATTGAAGAACACCACGGGGAGATTCATGTGGAGAGCCCCTGCGACACCGAGAATCAGCGCGGCACACGTTTCCGTATTGTTTTGCCACGCCATGTCCCAACCTCCAGCCCAATAGTGAATGGTCAGCTATGAACCCTATAGTTATGGCTTATCAACTCATTCTGTTTGTTTAGAGAGAGTGTTAATGCATCATATTTTGATTGTTGAAGATGAACCGATTATTCGCTCTGCATTGCGCCGTTTACTCGAGCGTCATCAGTATCAAGTCAGCGAAGCAGGATCAGTGCAAGAAGCACAAGAGCGCCACAACATTCATTCTTTTGATTTAATCATCAGCGACTTGCGTTTGCCTGGTGCGCCAGGTACAGAAATGATTAAGTTGGCCGATCCTAAACCGGTGCTGATCATGACCAGTTACGCCAGTTTGCGTTCAGCGGTTGATTCAATGCGCTTGGGAGCCATCGACTATATTGCCAAGCCTTTTGATCATGATGAGATGCTGCAAACCGTCGCGCGTATTATTCATGACCACCAGCTGCATGCAGAACAAGACGAAACGTCGGCAGACCTGTCCACGACTGCAGACCTAGATGAACAGATCGATAATTCTGACATCGGTATTATTGGTAGCAGCGTAGCAATGCGCGCGCTCTACAGTAAAATCCGCAAAGTCGCGCCAACCGATTCAAACGTATTGATTCAAGGTGAATCAGGCACGGGCAAAGAACTGGTCGCACGTGCTCTGCACAATTTATCGAAACGCGCCAAAGCACCGATGATTTCGGTGAACTGTGCAGCCATTCCAGAAACACTGATTGAGTCGGAACTCTTTGGTCATGAGAAAGGTGCCTTTACCGGCGCTGTTTCTGCCCGCACGGGTTTAGTCGAGGCAGCCGATGGTGGCACTTTATTTCTAGATGAAATTGGTGAGCTGCCCTTAGAAGCCCAAGCGCGTTTATTGCGTGTTTTACAAGAAGGCGAAATCCGTCGTGTCGGTTCCGTACAATCGCAAAAAGTCGATGTACGCCTGATTGCAGCCACCCACCGCGACTTAAAAACTCTCGCAAAAACCGGCGGCTTTCGTGAAGACTTATATTACCGTTTGCATGTCATTGCCCTGCATTTACCAGCCTTGCGCGATCGTGAAAACGATGTATTAGAAATTGCTGAAATCCTCCTCGAGCGCCAGCGCATGCGTATGGATAAAGAGCCTATGGACTTTACTGAGCAAGCGAAAAGAGCCCTGCATCAGTACAGTTGGCCAGGTAACGTACGAGAGCTTGAAAACGCACTGGAACGCGCAGTGATTCTCTGTGAGGGCACCCAAGTCACTACCGAGCTGATGGGCATTGATGTGGACTTAGATGCTGAAGAAAACGCTAACGCGTTATCCAGCACAGACTTAGCTGCATCCCTAAAGGCGACTAGCAATGAGTCTGAGCCTGAGCCAGGCGCAAATGATTTGTCTTTAGAAGATTACTTCCAACGCTTTGTACTTGAGCACCAAGATCATATGACCGAAACTGATTTGGCGAGTAAACTGGGCATCAGCCGCAAATGCTTATGGGAAAGACGCCAACGTTTCGGCATCCCACGGCGCAAAAGTCCTAGCACACCATCATAAAACAATGCTGGCATAGCAGGGAGTGCCCATGAATCGTATTCTGCAAGATATATCCATTATGCTACGCGCCAATCTCTGGTTGGTGCCTGTTTTGGCCGCACTGGTCGCGGCATTGTTTTACTTTGTTGCGCCGCCGCCGCCGATGCATGCCACCATGAGCACCGGCAGTGCAGGCGGAGGCTATGCACAATTTGCCGAAAAGTTACGCCTTGAGCTGGCTAAAGAGGGCTTTGAACTGACCCTGATTAACAGTAAAGGCTCACGAGACAATACCGAGCGTTTACTCGACGATGACAGCGGCGTGCAACTTGCGCTGTTGCAAAGCGGTCAAGAACTTGAACTCGATGCGCTGCAACGCCAACAACTGATCAGCCTCGGTGCTGTATTTCAAGAACCTTTATGGCTGTTTGCGCGCAAAGACCTGCCCATTCAAACACTCAATGATTTAGTCAGCTTACGTACTGCCATAGGCTCGGCTAACGGCGGTACTCGCATGATGGTTGATCCCATGCTTGCGGCCAATCAAATTGATCAGCAAAACTTACCCGAGATATGGCAGGCCTACAGCGGTAAAAAAGCCCTTGCTGGCCTGCTTGCCGACGAGTTGGATGCAGCATTCTTTTTAGGCCCAGCGGAAAGTGCAGTGGTGCAAGCGGCCGCCAGTCACAATGAACTGCAGTTAGTCAGTTTTGATCAAGCCGCGGCTTACCGTGCTCGTCTGCCGTTCATCACTGAAATCAAAGTGGGTCAAGGCTTACTTAACTTAGCGACCAATCAGCCTCAGCAAGACACCACAACGATCAGCCCGGTAGCCATGCTGATGGCCAATGAATCCTTTCACCCTGCTCTGACGGCACTTATTTTAGCGGCAGCACAAGAGGTCATGAAATCCGGCACCCTGATTGATAAACCCAACACATGGCCAAAAAATTTACCCAATGATTTTACCCCGCTCACCGAAGCAGAATACTTTCACAACAAAGGTTTACCGCTGTTGCAACGCTATCTTCCATTTAGAATTGCTTCACTGGCCGACCGTTATATTATTTTAGTCATCCCTTTATTAGTACTGCTGTTTCCTCTATTTAAAATAGCGGGCCCAGTCTATCGCTGGCGCATTCGAGCGCGAATCTACCGTTGGTATAAATACCTAAGAGACATTGATCGACAGCTCTCTAATAACACCTTACCTGTACATGTCGATAAGGAAATCGAGCGTCTGACGGTGATGCAAGATGAGTTAGCTAAAGTTGAAGTACCCTTGTCATATACCCATGAACTGTACCAACTGCACCTGCATGTTCGTTATGTTTTACAGCGTTTAGAGCGTCTTAAAGCACAAGACAACAGCAGTACATAATTTCATACCACACCTGACTGCTACGATTTTACTGTGTGCGTTGTATGCAGTGATTCGTAGCATTTTCACTGTAAAGGTTATAAGCGCATGTCGATTCATCATTGTATTGTTCATTTTATTAATAAAAAACCAGATGACAGCCCTGCCGTGCTGCGCACACGCAGTGAAAGCCTGCCGCAAGACAGTGCTTTAGAACACTTATTGGCCGATATCAATGACAGCTATAACAGCAAACCCAGCAAAGCTTGGGGGCTTTTCCAAACAGATAACAGCGCATTTCCACTGCATGGCTGGCTGGCTGACTATCTTGCGGAGAAACTCGATTTCACCCCATTCACCTTACGCGCCGTTGAGCATTTAAAAAAACATCTGGATGAGGCCAAGATCAGCTTAGCTGGTCACGTTTTATTTGCGCACTACCAACAAGGCATGACCGACTATCTGATCATTGCCGTCCTGCAACACAGCGAAGGGATGGTCATTACAGAGGGACTGGGAATTAATTCTGCACAGCACCTCGATCTGAACCAGATGCACCTCGCCACACGAATCAATCTGTCTGAATGGCAAAACAACAGCCAGTCCAAACAATATATTTCCTTTATCAAAGGCAAAAACGGTAAAAAAGTCATTGATGGTTTCCGCGATTTTTTAGGCTGCCAAGAAGGCGTTGACGGCCCCAGCGAAACCCGCACCCTGCTAAAAGCCTTCAGTGATTTTGTTGAAAGCGAAGATTTACCTGAAGAACAAGCCCGCGAGAAAACCACCAGCCTGATCACTTACGCGAATAACCAAACACGCCGCGGTGAAGTTGTCAGCATTGAAGGTTTGTCGGAAGTCCTCGATGAAGACAACCCAAAGGCCTTTTACAACCATATTCGCAATAAAGACTATGGTTTATCACCTGAAATTCCAGCCGACAAACGCACCTTAAATGCCTTCCATCGCTTTACTGGACGCGCCGAGGGCATCTCAATTAGTTTTGAGTCACACCTGCTTGGCTCTAAAGTCGAATACGATGAAACCCGCGATATGTTGATCATTCGTCAACTGCCAACACAGCTTAAAGATCAACTCAAACGAAACAAGGACTAATATGCGTCTGCCTGATGCTGTCTTACAGCAATGCCACTATCGCAGCGATACGGCTTTAACCCTTGACCCAGCTCGCCACTTCGATTTATGCATGCATACAGTCAATGCACGCTTGAAAGACTTGCGTAAATGGCTGGACCATCAGCAACAATTACTTTGGGCCAATAATGGTCCAGCTGTTTTGGTGTGGTTACAAGGCCCTGATTGCTCAGGTAAAGATGGCGCGATTCGCAACAGTTTGCGCGGTCTTAACCCACAAGGCATTCGAGTCAGTGACTTTCAAAAACCCTCTGAAGAGCAACGTCATAAAAACTTTTTAGAGCGCTATCGTGCGCAAGTACCCAGCCCTGGGATGATTGGTGTGTTTAATCGCACCCCTTACGAAGGCTTAGTCAGTGATTTAGCGGATGGTTACATCGATAGTGATCAAGCCTCTGGGCGTTTACAACAGCTCTTGGAATTTGAAGCGCAACTGGCAGAACGCGATGTTCACCTGGTTAAAGTCTATTTACATATTTCTAAAAGCGAGCAGAAAAGCCGCTTACAACAGCGCTTTATCAACCCAGAAAAACATTGGAAAATTTCTGCTGCCGACTTAACTGGGCACCAGAACTTTGAGGCCATTCAAAACAATTGGAGCCAAGCCTTTGCCCAAAGCAGCACCCTCTCACATCCATGGCATATTTTTCCGTCTAATCACAAAGGGCTGCGTAATTTTTTACTTTGCAGCTTAATCGCACAACAACTTGAGGCACTGGATTTACAATGGCCGCAACCCATACTGCCCTTTGCTTTAGAGGATCTGGACTGAACATGCGCAAACCCAGCCCTGCGCCACAACACTCTGCAGTCACACCCACTAAGCGGATCAAACAGTTGTGTTGCATGCTTGCATGTCTGTTTTATGCTTGCGCAAGTCCTGCTCAAGAGCAAGCCAGTCCCGAGCAATTGCGCTTTGTCACCACCAATGCTGAGTTCACCCTATTGCATGAAATGGGTCATTTACTGATCCATGAGCTCAAATTACCCGTCCTCGGCCGCGAGGAAGATGCCGCTGATCAACTGGGGTTTATTGGTTTATTTCTGATTCATAATCGCCAGCAGACGCCGGATTTTCCAATGCGTTTATTAGACGTTGCTGATTATTGGCGACTGGAATGGCAAAGTGTAAAAAATTCTACAGAACAAATTCAGGCTTGGGACAGTCACGCGCTAGATGAGCAGCGTTTTTATAATATCGCCTGTTTAGCCTACGGCAGTGACCCTAAAAATCTGGAATGGATTATCG
The DNA here is from genome assembly GCA_034006605.1 of Pseudomonas sp. GTDB lineage: Bacteria > Pseudomonadota > Gammaproteobacteria > Pseudomonadales > Pseudomonadaceae > Denitrificimonas. The sequence goes on from JAVESM010000002.1 coordinate 249,588, forward strand.
AAATGACTGGCTTGCCGGAAGAACGTGCTTTTTATTGTCAAGATGAGTATGAACAAGCCAAATATGCCGCTTTATGGTTTCGTGAGCACTTTAAACGCACCGCAAATCAGCCCATTCAACACCGTATTCAAGTCATCTATGAACCACCACCCTACCATTTAGAGGGCGGTAATGATTTGTTAGAGAAAGTAAAAGCCAGTGGCGAGTTAGAAGCCGTCGCCGAACGTGCCAGTACATTCTTTGCACTGCCGCGCGACCTGACTTTACGCATCGCCTCGTGCGGCGCGCCAGACAGTTGGTACAACACCAATAGCGGTGAATTAACCCTCTGTTATGAACGCATTGCCTATTTCAGAAAACTGGCGCGCCAACTGCCCCGCCTGAACCCCCATACTGACTGACAATCACCCACCATAGCGCTTATGCCTAAGACTAATCACCGACTGAATAGCGACCAAAGTGTGATGGCATTTTGCTTGCAACCATGACGCAATAAGGCACAGTAATTCAACAATAAAAAATAACAATTATAACGATTGTTTACCTGTCCAAATAAGGTCCCTATGCGCTCATGACTTCTAACCCATACCGTGTTTTAGGCTTACAGATTGGCAGTGTTGCTGCCCTTGCAATTTTATGGTGGCTGAGTGCGCCATTATGGGCCAGCGCCATTTTATTTGTACCTATTGTGCTTTTGCCACTCATGCAACACCCCGCTCAAACGTCAGACATGACGCATAGCACAGATAAAACCACTGAGTTGGCCCGCCACTTATCCCATGCGACCACCGCCAGCGCCTTGACGGCGGCGGGTGTCAGTCATGCGGCGCAGCAACTCAAACAAAAACTGATTTCTTTAGTCAACTCAGCAGAGCGTATTGAACGTAGCGCTGGACAAATGATCAACACTGAAGAAGCCACCGCGCAACTCAGTGAGCAAAGCCTCAGCGCAGCCAGCGCGGTACGCCGTAACAGTCAAGAGGGACAAGCCGGCTTAGCAAGCGCCACTTTTAGTATGCAAGCGCTGGAGCAACAGGCAAATAACAGTCGCACCTTGATTGATAATCTGAGCCAACGCAGCCGAGAAATCCAACAAGTGGCCTCAGTGATTCAAGGCATTGCCAGCCAAACCAACTTGCTCGCTCTAAATGCTGCAATTGAAGCCGCGCGCGCAGGAGAATATGGTCGTGGTTTTGCCGTAGTCGCCGATGAAGTGCGTGGCTTAGCCAGCCGTACTGCAGCCGCTACAGAAGAAGTAGAACGTATGGTGCAAGAAATTCAACAGCACACCAATGACGTTGCCGCGCAGCAGCACAAGCTGATTGAAGACCTCAATAACAGCGTGCAACGGGTAGAAAACGCCGGCAGTCAACTGACTGATATTACCGAACTGGCGATCAATGTAGAGCAACAGATGCAAACGATTGCCAGCGGTACCCAAAGCAACCGCCTGCAACTTGATGAGTTATTCAAAGAAGTCGCACAAGTTCGCCAAGACTTGGCAGACAGCGATCAACAAACCGCACAACTCAGCCAATCTGCACTGTTACTCGAAAGCCAAACAGAAGGGATCAGCGAAAAACTCTCTGAGGTGAGCTTGTCAGACTATCATCAGCAAATTTATCAACTCGCCCAAGATGCAGCGCAACACATCAGCCTGCAATTTGAAAAAGACATTGCGTCAGATCGTATCAGCCAATCGGCATTATTTGATCGCAACTACCAAGAGATTAGCGATACCCATCCAAAAAAATACAGCACCGCTTTTGATACATACACCGATCAAGTGTTAAACGCGATTCAAGAGCCCATTCTCAAACAGAATAGCAACACTGTGTTTGCAGTTGCCTGCACAGCACAAGGCTATATTCCAACCCATAACGTCATCTACACCCAACCGCTCACTGGCGATTATGCGCATGATTACTTACACAACCGCACCAAACGCATTTTTAATGATCGAGTCGGTGTACGTTGTGGCAATCACCAACAACCGTTACTCCTACAGACCTACATCCGCGAAACGGGCGAGCATATGCACGATATTTCTGTACCCATTTATGTGCATGGCAAGCACTGGGGTGGTTTTAGAATCGGCTATCGTCCGGAAACTGCAGCCTCAACAGATTAATCATTTAGCGAACAGGCTCAGCTCGATCTGCTCGCCTGTTTATACAGCGAAGCGCTGCACTGGGTCAGCGTCAGCGCCCTCTAGCAACTGATACAACCAGGTAAAGCCTTGTTCCCAGCGATGATGTCCTGATTGCACATTAATATGCCCTGCATTGGCTAAAATCACCCGTTCACTGCCCCACTGCTGAGCAAACTGCAACACACGTTGCGCCGCAGCCGCAGGGTCATTACTGGAGCCCACTAATAGACTAGGGAACGGCAAAGGTCGGATGGGCATCGGTGCAAAATTACGCAAGGCGACTGGACAATCTAAGCGCTCAACATCGGCAGGTGCCACCAGCAACGTAGCACGCACCCGCGCCAATAAAGCAGCCGATGCTTGCGCGGCCCAATGCGCGACTGTCACACAGCCTAAACTATGCGCAATCAAGACCACCGGGCGCCGATCTGCAGCAATCTGGCGTTCAAGTTGCGCGATCCATGCGTGCCGCTCAGGTAACAACCAATCCTCTTGTTCGACACGTACACACTCCGGCAGAACCTGTTGCCAGTATGACTGCCAATGTTCGGCAGACGACCCTTGCCAACCCGGCACGATTAAATAACGCACATCAGTTTCATTGCGCATCGGCGCGCTCCTTATTCGTTTAGCGCGACTGCACCGCTTATGCTCTGTCGCACAGTCTTGCGATTTAGCCTATTCATAGTTCAGCAAGGGATCAGTAAGGCGCGCGAATACAACACCCCAACTGCCGCCTCCTTGCACGTAAAAACAGATCAAAGCTTCATGTGAGTTTTGTTTGAAATCCGCTGTGCTATCTCGCCTCATTGAACACGTATGGCTATAGCCTCAGTCATAAGGTCAGCGGCAATCACTATGCTACAACTCAAAAAGACATTAAAAGAATATAAAATCATTTATCAATAACCAAAACGAATAACAAGAAAAATCCATTCTAATTCAATTAAAGAATAAGAGAATCACAAAACAGTATTTTAAAGAATAAGAAACAACGCCTATGATAAGCATCCAAACGCGAACACTAGACAGCGTACTGACATAAGGAACGCATCATGCACCGCTCTACATCAAGTAAAGCTAAGCGCTCTCTGCTTGAACCAGCACTGACATGCTGTTGGCGAATGTGCGCGTCCTTTGTGTGAAAGTTTTAGTGAATGAATTATTTAGGAAGCACAGCATGTCAATTCATCGTCGCCGTTTAAGCCTTTTTGCAAGTTTACTATTCGCCACTGTCACCGCCACTGTCACCGCCGCTGCTCAGGCGCAAACGTTATTAAATGTCTCTTATGATCCGACCCGCGAGTTTTACGGTGATTTTAACCGTGCTTTTAATCAGCACTGGCAAGCGCAAGGCCACGACACCGTACAAATACAGCAATCCCATGGTGGTTCAGGCAAACAAGCTCGCTCGGTATCTGAAGGCTTACGTGCTGACGTCGTGACGCTGGCCTTAGCCGGCGACATTGATCAATTACATACGTCTGGCAAATGGCTCGCCAAAGACTGGCAACAACGTTTGCCACACAGCAGTACACCGTACACTTCGACCATCGTTTTTTTAGTGCGCAAAGGCAATCCTAAACAGATTCAAGACTGGAATGATTTGGTTAAACCTGGAATAAGTGTGATTACGCCCAACCCAAAAATCTCCGGCGGCGCACGCTGGAACTTTTTAGCCGCATGGGCCTATGCAAAACAAGCCTTCGGCAGCGATCAACTCGCCCAGGCGTTTGTACAACGTCTGTTTGCCAATGTGCCAGTCTTAGATAGCGGCGCACGCGCAGCCACCAATACTTTTACTAACAATGGCATAGGTGATGTGCTACTGGCTTGGGAAAATGAAGCCTACTTATCCCTACAAGAGCATGGCACTGATGTTTTTGAAATCATCACCCCATCGCTCTCTATTTTAGCTGAACCGTCGGTTGCAGTGGTTGATCGCAATGTTGACCGTAAAGGCACACGTGCCATCGCCGAAGCCTACCTTGAATACTTGTACAGCGACGTTGGTCAACGCATTGCCGCACAACACTTTTATCGCCCACGCAATCCAACCATCGCTAAAGAGTTTGCCGCACAATTTGCACCGCTAAAGCAGGTCACCATTGATGCGTTTTTCGGTGGCTGGCAGCAAGCACAAACGCAGTTCTTTAGTGACGGCGGGGTCTTCGACCAGATTTACCAAGAACAGTAATTTTATCCAAGCCACCACAGCCACTGTACTGCAAGGGGCTGTTTTTTAAACAAGCACAAGGCAAGTCACTATGTTACGACGCTCATCACCCGTCATCCCAGGCTTTGGACTGACCCTCGGCTACACCTTGGTGTACCTCAGTTTATTGGTATTTCTACCCCTGGCCGGTATGTTTATTTATGCCGCCCAACTGACTTGGTCAGAGTTTTATACAATCGTTAGCGCCCCACGTGTTCTGGCTGCCTTGAAGCTCAGTTTTACTACCGCCTTTATCGCTGCGCTACTCAATGGTGTGATCGGCACCCTATTTGCTTGGGTGCTGGTGCGTTACCGCTTCCCCGGTCGCAAAATAATTGATGCGATGATCGATCTGCCCTTCGCCTTACCTACCGCAGTCGCCGGGATTGCCTTGACTGCGTTGTATGCACCCAATGGTTTTGTCGGTCGTTTTGCTGCAGACCTCGGCATCAGCATTGCTTACACACCCTTTGGCATCACGTTAGCCCTCACTTTTGTCACTTTGCCATTTGTGGTGCGTACCATTCAGCCGGTACTGGCTGATATTCCGCGCGAATTGGAAGAGGCTGCCACTTGTTTAGGCGCACGCCCCTTACAGGTGTTTCGTTATGTGCTACTGCCAGCATTATTACCGGCATGGCTGACCGGTTTTGCCTTAGCCTTTGCTCGCGGAGTGGGCGAGTATGGTTCAGTCATTTTTATCGCTGGCAACATGCCCGGTAAAACAGAAATCCTACCGTTATTAATCATGGTCAAGCTCGATCAATACGACTACGTCGGCGCCACTGCCATTGGCGTGATGATGCTGGTTGTATCTTTTGTCTTATTGCTGCTGATCAACCTTCTTCAACGCTACGTTGCTAAAGGCTAAGGAATACGCATGTCTAGCACAACAACGAGTCCACATCACAACTCGCGTAACGCACCAAGCTGGGGACGTGTAGCCCTCATTTTGAGTGCTTGGGCGATGTTCATTCTCTTTTTAGTCCTACCACTCGCCATCGTGCTGATTGAAGCTCTAAAAATGGGGGTTGCTCATTTCTTTGAGTCCATGCTTGAACCTGATGCTATTTCAGCGCTGAAACTGACTCTGTTAGCGGTGGTGATCTCGGTACCGCTTAACCTCGTGTTTGGCGTAGCCGCAGCATGGTGCGTCAGCAAGCATGATTTTTATGGGAAAAGTGTGTTAATCACTTTGATTGATCTGCCCTTCTCGGTGTCGCCAATCATCGCCGGTTTGGTTTACGTTTTACTGTTTGGTGCACAAGGTTTCTTTGGTGAATGGCTGATTGAACATGACATTCAAATCATCTTTGCTGTGCCAGGGATTGTGCTCGCTACACTGTTTGTCACGGTACCGTTTGTTGCACGTGAACTGATTCCTTTAATGCAGCAACAAGGCACCCAAGAAGAAGAAGCCGCGCGCTTACTCGGCGCCAGTGGCTGGCAGATGTTTTGGCATGTCACCGTACCCAATATCAAATGGGGTTTAATGTATGGCGTGGTGCTATGTACTGCGCGTGCAATGGGTGAATTTGGTGCCGTCTCTGTAGTGTCTGGGCATATCCGCGGCTTCACCAATACCCTGCCATTACACGTCGAAATTCTTTACAACGAATACAATCACGTTGCCGCCTTTAGTGTTGCCAGCCTGCTATTAATTTTGGCGTTGATTATGTTGCTGCTTAAGCAGTGGAGCGAGTCGCGGATCAACCGTCAGCTAAACAATGGAGACGAATAAGTCATGAGTATTGAAGTCCGCCAAGTCCATAAGCAGTTCGGCAACTTTACTGCATTAAACAACATCAACCTAGATATTCAATCTGGCGAGCTGGTCGCGTTACTCGGCCCATCGGGCTGTGGTAAAACCACGCTCCTGCGTATTATTGCCGGTCTAGAAACACCAGACAACGGCACTATTCTGTTCAGCGGTGACGATGTATCACTCCGTGATGTACGCAAGCGTAATGTCGGCTTTGTATTTCAGCACTATGCGCTTTTCCGCCACATGACGGTCTTTGATAACGTCGCTTTCGGTCTACGCATGAAGTCACGTCGCGAACGCCCAAGTGAAACGGTAATCGCTGAAAAAGTCCAAGAACTGCTACGCATGGTACAACTGGATTGGCTATCGGATCGTTACCCTGAGCAACTGTCAGGTGGTCAACGCCAACGTATTGCCCTGGCTCGTGCTTTAGCCGTTGAGCCACAAATTTTATTGCTCGATGAGCCGTTTGGTGCCTTAGATGCCAAGGTACGTAAAGAGCTACGCCGCTGGCTGGCCAATTTGCACGAAGACATCAACCTGACCTCAGTGTTTGTCACCCACGACCAAGAAGAAGCCATGGAAGTCGCAGACCGTATCGTGGTAATGAACAAGGGGGTTATTGAACAAATCGGCACACCCGCTGAAGTGTATGAGAACCCAGCCAGTGAATTTGTCTATCACTTCCTTGGCGACTCAAACCGTCTCAAAGTGGCAGATAAAGACATTCAGTTCCGCCCACACGAAGTGCTGTTATCACAAATGGCCCAAGCCGATCACCAAGCTGGCGTCGTGCGCGATATCCGACCTCTGGGTGCCATTACGCGCGTCACCTTAAAAGTAGAGGGTCAGGATGAAACCATCGAGGCCGAAGTGCCGCGTGATGATGTCAACCTGCAAGGCCTCACCCGAGGCGCGACGTTGTTCTTCAAACCAAAAGCGTCTTAATAAAATGGGAGTTACAGCAGAGGAACTGCCTGGCTCCCAGAACAAATATAAAACCATCCATACAAGCGGGTCATGGCAGTAACAGCTGTCTAGCAAACAACAATGCTCAACAAGCACTGCGCTGGATCTAGGACAAGCATAGCCAGGATGGCGCAGCGCCCGAATCGAGACAGGATGTCTCGTTGAGGGAAAACAGACTTAGCGCCGTGCAGCAAAACTCGTTTCTATAGTGCCGGCGAGCCGCCTGCGCTCCCAGTTATTTCAAAACTTCAGCGCTAGCCGCACTTACTGTCACCACAAGCGAGGCAGGTTAAGCAGCCATCCATTTGCACCGCTGCCTGAGTGTGACACTTGCTACACAGCTGCGCACCGGCAGGGTATTTCTCTGTACTATCATCGCAATTGGCTGCAGGTTGTTTGACAGCCATCAGCTGTTCAAACTCTGCCCTTTTTTGCGCAACAAACTGCTGTTGATGCTCATCCAAGCCATCATCCATTAAACCGATAAACGTCAAATGACGTTCTAACACATCACCTATTTCCGCCACCAAAGAGGGCATCCACTGTCCGCCCTGCTTAAAGTAGCCACCTTTTGGATCAAACACACTTTTCAGCTCTTCAACCAAAAAGGTGCAATCGCCACCTTTACGAAATACCGCAGAAATAATTAAAGTCAGTGCAGCAATCCATTGATAGTGTTCCATATTTTTCGAGTTAATAAACACCTCAAACGGACGGCGCTGCTCATGTTCACTGCCTTGATTGAGCACGATGTCATTGATGGTGATATAGAACGCATGTTCAGAATTGGGCGTTTTAATTTTATAGGTTGAACCGACCAGTAACTCAGGGCGCTTAACCTTTTCATGCATCTCCACAAACTTTGTCTCAGAAGCTGCAACAGCGCTTATCTGCTCACTCGCCGAGACTACTTCATAGCCAACGATTTTTTCGCTGATTTTAATATTCACAAGTTGCTTCCTCAGCTTAGAATTTACCGTAATAGCCTTCTTTCAAAGCATCATAAAGGTTGGCTGCGCTGTGCAACTCACCATCGTATTCAATCTGCTCATGACCTTTAACCTCAACGAATGAACCATCCGCCAACTTGAATCTATAAGTGGTTTTCGCCAGATCTTCCTCTTTGACCAACACCCCTTGAAACGCCGCAGGGTTAAAACGAAAGGTAGTACAGCCTTTCAAGCCTTGCTGGTAGGCATACAGATAAATATCTTTAAAGTCTTGATAAGGATAATTGGTTGGTACGTTAGCCGTTTTTGAAATAGAAGAGTCAATCCACTTCTGTGCCGCAGCCTGCACATCCACATGCTGAATCGGGCTGACTTCATCTGCGCTAATAAAGTAATCAGGCAAATGATTGGTCAGCGCCTCAGAATCAATCAGAGTGCGATAGGCCAACAACTCATAGCTGAATACATCGACTTTCTCCTTGGATTTTTTACCTTCACGAATGATATTGCGTGAATAATGATGAGCAAAACTCGGCTCAATACCATTCGATGCATTATTGGCCAGCGACAAAGAGATCGTGCCGGTTGGCGCAATGGAGCTGTGATGAGTAAAACGTGCACCCTGCTCAGCCAAGGCCCTGCCCAGTTCAGGATCTTCAGCCGCCACTTGCTGCATATAACGACTGTATTTGGCCCACAGCACCTTGCCTTTAATCTTTGCGCCAATGCTGTAACCGTCTTCGCACATTTCTGGTCGTTTCGCCAGCATTTCACCGGTCACCCTGAAGTCTTCATCCATGATCGGCGCCACACCTTTTTCCTCACCCAGTTGCAACCCCGTACGCCACCCCTCAAGGGCCATTTCTTTGGCCACCTGTTCAGTAAAGACCAATGAGTCCTGTGCACCATACTTCATGCGCAACATACAGAGGGTTGAACCCAAGCCCAAAAAGCCCATACCGTGCCGGCGTTTGCGCATAATTTCTTCACGCTGTTCGGGTAGAGGCAAGCCGTTCACTTCCACAACATTATCCAGCATACGAGTAAAGATGCCGACCACCTTACGGTATTCATCCCAGTCAAAACTGGCCTGCTCGGTAAACGGCTGACGGACAAAGCGGGTGAGATTAATGGAACCCAGTAAGCAAGCACCGTAAGGCGGCAATGGCTGCTCACCGCAAGGATTAGTGGCGCGAATATCTTCACAAAACCAGTTGTTATTAAAGGTATTGACGCGGTCAATTAGAATAAAACCCGGCTCAGCAAAATCATAGGTGGACGCCATAATGGAATCCCAAATCCGCCGAGCTTTTAAGGTGCGATAGACGCGGCAAGCCACCTTGCCATCTTCGCGGCTAATGTAGTTTTTTGTGGTCGACCAATAACGCCAAATCACCTGACTGCTGTCATTGACATCCAGTTTATCTGTTTCTAACTCAGCAGGGCTCAGCGGAAAAGCCAACGCCCAATCGCTATCATGCTCAACAGCTTGCATAAATTCTTGGGTAATCAATAACGACAGATTAAACTGCCGCAGACGTCCGTCCTCACGCTTGGCACGGATAAAATCCAGCACATCGGGGTGACCGACATCAAAGGTCGCCATTTGCGCCCCTCGACGACCACCGGCAGATGATACGGTAAAGCACATCTTGTCGTAGATATCCATAAACGACAGCGGTCCAGAAGTGTAAGCCCCCGCGCCAGACACATAAGCGCCCTTAGGTCTAAGGGTTGAAAACTCATAACCAATCCCACAACCGGCTTTGAGGGTTAAGCCCGCTTCGTGCAGTTTGCTTAAAATATCATTCATGGAGTCGCCAATCGACCCTGAAACCGTGCAATTAATCGTGGAAGTGGCTGGTTTATAAACAGTGGCACCGGCATTGGAAATAATCCGTCCAGCCGGAATTGCACCGCGATACAGCGCCCACAAAAACTGCTCATACCAATGCTCACGCAGCTCTGGTAGCTCGATTTCAGCCAACGCTCGCGCCACACGCTGATAAGTTGCGTCAATATCGGCATCAATGCCCTGGCCATCCTTGGTTTTTAGGCGATATTTAGCATCCCAAATATCCAGCGAAGCCGGCTGTAAGCCAATATCGGTCTGTGATGAAGGCTGAGAAACAGCCGCAACAGCTTGATTCATTATCCACTCCTAAAAATCCAGTCTGCGGCATATATGCTCTAAAAAACCGCGTTCTAGAGAACCACTAAAAAACCGCAGAAACACTACATATTGTAGATATGGATCGATCCTATATCCATATCTGGTAAATGGCAAAAAATAAACATGTGAACGACTTGACCAAAATCATGGCAAAAAATGATTCACAGAATGGCCTGCCTTGCAGAGTTGACCGTTTATCGGAAAGAGATTTTTATTGTTTTAACTTTTGCCTGTGAACAAAAATGCATCAGCCTCTCGAGCAAGTAACACCGATGATTAAGCCTAGTGCGCCAAACACAGCTACTTTTGTAACCTTTGAATTTTTAGCGTGTGCTGGACATCGCGTGCCTGTCGTACTTCGAGGTCAGTGTTATTCCGTCGATGAGCCCATCCAGGGCTCAACTCCGACGCTCGCCATCCAGGGCTCGCTCAGCACACCCACCCCGAAGCACTCATTGATCATTTGTAGGGTTTGCACTATTGCAGTTCCATTCAGCTATGCAGATATACATTTGCTGTAGGCAAACAGAAGGCAGCAGAATGATGGCTTTAAAAGCGTCATATACCACACTCGCAAACAACATCACTGATCAATGAGTAGCTTGCTAGTGTCGCGACCAGCGAGCCAGGATGGCGTAGCGCCCGCATCGAGGCAGGATGCTTCGTTAAGGGAACAGCGATACTAACACGCTACGGCATGCACAAAGCATCCTCGCTACTGTGCTGTGCTAAAAACGATAAACCTCTGCACAGCGTACTTCAGGGCCGGTGTTAATCCGTCGATGAGCCCATCCAGGGCTCAACTCCAGCGCTCGCCATCCTTAGCTCGCTCAGCACACCCACCCCGAAGCACTCATTGACCTTTTATATTGTTTTCGCGATTGCAGCTCCGCTCGCAAGAGCAAATAACCATGCTATTCAAAATGTTGTGCGCGTGACTTACTGAAAGCTAGAAAACCGCATCACGGGTTAAGATGCACACTACTCATTCAGCAATCAAGCTATTACGGACGAGCCCCTCACACCCCAAGGCGACCTATGCTGAGCTAGCAAACAACACAAATGATCAAGGTGTACTGCGCTGGGTCTGCGGCAAGCGCAGCCATGGATGGCGCAGCGCCCGAATCGAGACAGGATGTCTTGTTGAGGGAAAAGCAGACTTAGCGCTGTGCGCCATGCACACCGCCAAATTTAGCAATCAAGCAATTGCGGGCAAGCTGCCCGCGCTCCGAAAGTGCATGCACATAAGAGGCGTCAGCACCTCAATGACAGCTTGCAGTCGCTGACATGGCCAGCTCATACAGACCGTATTACGGTCAAGCGTATTGAGAAAGCAGAAAGAGTGCAGGAAATTTACAAAGTGCTGGCGAATACACTGGGGAGGTCTGCTGAGTTGCCATCATAAACAATACGGCCATCACTGAGGCGAATGGTGCGAGGGCAGCGCGCGCTTAAACGCGGGTCATGCGTCACAATCACAATTGCACAGTGATGCTCAACATTAAAACGCTCAAATAAACTGAACACCTCATCGGCCGTTTGCGTGTCCAAGTTACCCGTTGGCTCATCCGCCAAGATCAGAGCAGGCCGCGTCACCAAAGCCCGCGCAATCGCTACGCGCTGCTGCTGTCCGCCCGATAAACGATTGGTCGATTGACGCATAAACTGCGTCAGACCCACCTCCCCCAACAAATACTCAGCATACTCACGCTGTTCAACTGATGGCTTACCGTGCCGCAACATCAGCGGCATCAAGACATTATCCAGCACACTAAACGCACTGATCAGATGGTGAAACTGAAAAACAAAACCAATCGATTCACTGCGCAACTGCGTGCGCTGCTGCTCAGTCAAACCTTGAATCAGATGCCCTTGAATGCGCAATTCACCCGACGAAGACACATCCAACAACCCCATCAGATTGAGCAAGGTACTCTTGCCCGAACCCGAGGTGCCGACTAACGCCACCAACTCACCACGACTCACCTGCAAAGAAATATCGTGCAGCACATGATTTTGCAGCGGCGTATCCGCGTTAAAGATTTTATTGAGTTTATCCAGCTGCAACACCACCTGCTGATCGCTGGCATGCGCTAATACCTGTGACTTAGACATAACGAATCGCCACCGCAGGATCATAGCGCGCGGCCCGACGCGCCGGCACCATTGCAGCCACGACGCCTGCGGCAGTTGCAATCGCAATGGCTGAAAACAACATGGACGGCTCAAGCCGAATCACAAACAAACGCTCGTCAATCCCATTAAACGCCTGCACCAGGATATAACCCACCATCACGCCCAGCAACGAGCCGGCCAAACCAAGTAGACCACCCTGCAACAAAAACACCCGCAGAATCTGCTGCTGCGAACTGCCCATTGCCCGTAAAATACCAATCTCACGGGTGCGTTGCACCACACTGACGGCCAATACACTGGCAATACCAAACGCCACCGACAGTGCAACAAACACCCGAATCATTTGCGTCGTCATAGTTTGCGAACGTAAGGCATTGAGTAACTGACCATTACTTTCCATCCAACTTTGCACATGCAAATCAGTTAATTGAGTTATACGCTGCGCCCAATATTCGGCACTAAACACATCAGATATTTTTAACTCTAAAATCGTGATGCCGCCGGGTAAGTTCAGTAACGTTTGCGCTTGCTTGAGATCCATATACACATAGCGGCTATCCAGCTCACGCACACCCAGCTCGAAAACACCTGCCACACTCATGACTGTTTGACGATTATCACCGGCATCCAAACGTAATTTATCGCCCGTACGCAAACCTAAATCTTCCGCCAACTGACTGCCAATCAACACATCATTGGCAGCAACACTAAAACGCCCTTCCTGCAGATAATCTTTCAACTGAATAATCCCAGCGTAGCGCTCAGGGTCAATTCCCATCAGCGCTACCGATGCACGCGCATTACCTTTCTGAGCAAAAGCAGGTCCAGAAATCAGCGGCGAAACGGTATTCAACACGGAATACTGATCCAACGCATCGCGCACTTCTTGCCAGTTATTAATGGTTTGCAAGCGCTGCGCACGTGGACTTTCTAAGGCCCACACGTAGCTGCCCTCTGGCGTTGCAGAGAAATTATTATGCTGTTGGGTGGCTTCAATACGAATATGCGCTTGCGTACCAAGGGTTCGATCAATTACGTTATTTTGCAAGCCCATCATCAGCGCGGTGATAAACACAATCACTGCTGCACCAACCGAAATGGCCACACTGATTAACAAAGTTTGCAGCGGGTTATCGGCTAAAAATCGTAAGGCAATCCGCCATTCAATCCATAACGAATTGCGCAAACTGACCAGCTGACTAACGAATGACATGTGGCGCTTGCTCGAAGCGTACTCGCGCACGTTGACCATCAGCCACCTGACCCGCCTGCACCACCACATCGCCCTCAACCAGACCGGAAAGAATTTCACTGTGAGTCATATTGCGTAAACCCAGCTCAACCTCCACCGCTCTGACGCTGCCGTTTTGCCAGCGCAATACCTGTGTTTGCCCGGCTGAATTGCTCAGTAAATAATCATTGGGCAACACCAAAGTATGTTCACGTTTCGCTGCAATAATGTTGGCCGAAACCGTCATACCCTGCAAAAAAATATTGTGCGGTTTCGAGTCGTCCGCCAGCACGCTGATATGCACATCAATGGTGCCGCGTGAACTGTCGACAGCAGGAGCAATAAAACGAACAACCCCAGCAACTGTTTGCGTCGGCCACGCATCAGCAATCAACTGCACCGGTTGTTGTAACTTTAACGGGGCAAAATTTTTCTCATCCAGCGCCACCACCACTTCTAAACCGTCACTGGCGATACCGTCACGATCAAGACCATCGCTGCGGGCAATTTCCAGCAGCACTTTACTCGGCTGCACCAAATCGCCCGGCTCAACATTACGGGTTTGTACGCGTCCAGCAAAGGGCGCATAGAGACGGGTTTTCGCAAGCTCTGCTTCCGCACTGACAATACGCTGCTGAAGTAAACCCTCCTCGCTGCTATTAGCTGCTAATGAATCAGCTGCTAATTGGGCACGGGTCGCTGCCGCTTTTGCATTCAACTCTGAGCGCTGTGCTTGCTCAACCAGCTCAATAGACACCATCCCTTGCTTGGCTAACGTCTCTCGGCGACGCGCTTCGCGACTGGCTTGACGTAAATTATTACGTGCTTCAACTAACGCCGCTTGCGCCTGCGGCCGGCTCACTTCACGCAATTGCTGCAGCATTGTCTGTGCTTGGGCTAAACGTGATTGCAACTCTTCGGGATTGAGCTCAATCAGCAAATCACCTTGATTGACAAGGTCGCCTTCACGTACATGACGCGCAATCACTGTGCCCGTTATTTCACTGCCAATGCGTGCCAGCGTTTGATAACGCACCTCACCGCTGGCAACAATGCGCAGCTCAAGCGGCAACATTTTAACGGTTAATCCAGGCAGTTCCGGACCACGCCATTGCTCTACAACTAAGAGTGCAACAGCACAAAGCACAACAATAATAATTCCATAAATAATGCGCATCGTCGCCTCTTTACAGCAGTGCTACACCAGCTCGATGGCGTCTGGCAGGATGCGAATGACACCATGCTTGTACAGAGCACCAATGGCTTTTTTGAAGTTACCTTTACTCACACCAAACATATCAGCAATCTCATTGGCTGGACTTTTATCACTGAGCGGGAGGCGACCATTGTTGGCATCCAGCTTGGCCAAAATTGCTTCACTGAGGCTATCACGCAGTTCGCGGCCTTGTGGTTGCAGGCTTAGATTGATCAAACCATCGTCACGTATTTCACGAATAAAACCGCGCTCTTGCATACCACCACGCAAAAACTTAAAGGCTTCATTTTTATGAATAAGGCCCCAATGTTTACCGTTGATAATCGCTTTAAAACCCAAATCGGTGGCTTCAACAATCAGTAAATCAACTTCTTCACCAAGCGCATAATTAGCTGGCGTGGTATCTAAATAGCGGTCTAAACGGGCGGTGGCGGTAACGCGCTTGGTGCGCTGATCGATGTAGGCATACACCACGCAATAATCACCCTCTTGCAACGGGCGTTTTTCTTCAGAGTGCGGCAGCAATAAATCTTTATTCAGTCCCCAATCTAAGAACAAACCAATACGATTGATATCCACCACTTTCAGGCTGGCAAACTCACCGACTTTGATTTTTGGCTTACGCGTGGTGGCAATGATACGGTCTTCACTGTCCAAATAGACAAACACATTAAGCCAGTCTTCATCTTCACATGCTTCATCTTTGGGCATCTCGCGACGCGGTAAAAGAATATCCCCTTCTGCACCGCCATCCAAATACACGCCAAAATCGGCCTGTCGAATGATCTGCAGGGTATTCATATCTCCAATTAAAGCCATGCGAGTGCACCTTAGTTAAGCATTTAAAGCGCCTATTATGCCTGTTTAATTGACGGCTGCGGCCGATTAAATACCGCAGCATCAACAGCAACACACAACATCAATATTTCTATCACTAAAGTTCGGCTCTATTGCGCTTCATCAACCAATAACCGTTCATGAATCACATCCGCTAAACGATCCGGCTGGAACTTAGATAAGAAATTATCACAACCAACTTTTTCCACCATTGCGGCGTTAAAACTACCCGACAGCGAGGTGTGCATCACCACATACAAATCACGTAAGCGTGGATCATTACGAATTTCGGTGGTCAAGCGGTAACCATCCATTTCTGGCATTTCAGCATCCGTAAACACCATCAATAATTTATCAGTCAGCACTTCACCTTGATCAGCCCAGCGTTGCAACTGTTGTAAACCTTTGAGGCCATCTGTCGCTTTGTGCACGGTAATACCCAGCTGACCTAAGGCATCTGTCAGCTGGTGGAGTGCCACTGTCGAGTCATCAATAATCAACACTTCACGGCCACTGGCTTTAGCTAACAATGGATTGCTGAGTTTTTCTGCAGAAATTTTCGTGTTCATTGGAACAATTTCGGCCAGCACTTTTTCCACATCAATGATTTCAACAATCGCATCCTCAACACGGGTAATCGCCGTTAAATAATGCTGACGACCCGCAGTCAACGGTGGTGGCTGAATAGACTCCCAATTAAGGTTAACAATGCGCTCTACACTGCCAATCAAAAACGCTTGAATCGAACGATTGTATTCAGTAACGATGACCGTACTGTTCTCATTTTGCATGAGCGGGCGCATGCCAATCGCTTGTGCTAAATCAATAACCGGAATGGTTTTGCCACGCAAAGTAATCACTCCACACATATGTGGGTGACGTTGCGGCATCAGAGTCAAGGCCGGTAAACGCACCACTTCTTGTACTTTAAACACATTGATGGCAAATAACTGACGGCCATGCAAACGAAACATCAAAATTTCGAGGCGGTTTTCACCAACAAGTTGCGTGCGTTGATCAACACTATCAAGAATACTGGCCATCGATAAACCACCTTTTAAAAACATAATATATTGGTATCGGCCAGCTAAGAAAAAGCATAAATGGCCCATACGTTTGTCTCAGTCTACTTTGGGTAACCGGTAATACGCCGAATACTTTGATACAGCGGCTGCAAGCGACGATACATCTTGCAGTAGACCTCACGGTAGAGTTTATCGTACAACGCATGGTTGTGCTGATTTGGCTGAAATACTTCAGCACTGCGGGTCATTGTTTGCACTGCCGTGGCAAAATCAGGCTGCAAGCCGACACCCACCATGCACGCCATCGCCGCGCCAAGCCCTGAGGTTTCAATGGTGTGCGGACGCTCAACCGGCAACCCAAAAACATCCGCAGTGATTTGCAAAATCGCATCACTCTGTGAACCGCCACCGGACACCCGTAACCGTTTAATCGGTACGCCGCTACGCTTTTCGATTTGCTCTTTCCCTTGACGCAAACCATAGGCCAAGCCTTCTAAAATCGCCCGATAGATATGTGCGCGGGTATGCACATCACCAAAACCAATAATCGCACCCTTAGCATCCAATCCCGGCTCACGCACGCCCGGCGACCAATACGGCTGCAACATTAAACCCATGGAACCGGCCGGTACTTGCACAATCAGTTCATCAAATAATGACTCGACACTGACGCCCAGATGTTCAGCGCGCTGCTGCTCACGCAGGCCAAATTCACGCTTAAACCAACTGACCATCCAAAAACCGCGATAAATCATTACTTCGGAGGTGAAATGTTTTGGGATTGCCGCCGGATAAGCTGGAATCAGGCGCGTTACTTCAAGGTATTTGTTTCGGGTGGTGTTGATGGTCGCGGTAGTACCATAGGACAAACAAGCAATCTGTTCATCGACTGCGCCTGCGCCCAACACTTCGCAGGCTTTATCCGCTGCAGCAGCAATAATCGGTAAGCCTGCTGGCAACCCAGTATGTAAACTGGCTGCAGCATGCACATGACCCAACAACTCGCCCGGCGCCATTAATTCAGGCAGCTGTTCGAAACGCACGGCCAAGGCATGCCATTTCCAATCGCGTTTTGCAGCCCAACGCAGTTTTTTATAATCAAACGGCAAATAGCCCACGCAACTGGCCACAGAATCAGCAAAACGCCCGCTCAATTGATAATTTAGATAACCCGATAGCAACAGTACTTTGTGGGTTTTTGCATAAATTTCTGGCTGATGCTGGGCGACCCAATTGACCTCCGCTTGGCTACGAAAATAATTAACAATGCCAGCTGCGCCGACCAACTTGAATAGACTGCGCCAAAGAATAGGCAACGGCTTAGACACATCGGCCAAACGCTGATCCAACCAGACCATCGCCGGGCGCAATGCTCTGCCCTGTTGGTCAACATGCAAAACCGTGCCGCGCTGCGTGGTGACACTGACGCCTTTTATCTGTGTTTTATCAATACTGACCTGCTGCCAGAGTTGCTGACAGGCCTGCCCCACGGCTTGCCAATAGTAGTCGGCTTCTTGTTCAGCCCAGCCGGGTTGCGCCGAGACATAAGGCTCAATTTCGATCCGGCTTAAAGCATGCAAGTTGCCCGAGGCATCAAACAGCATGGCACGAACACTTTGCGTGCCGTTATCAATACTCAGCACATAATCTTTTGCCGAAGGAGGTGTGCTTGGCTCTGCGCTCATACGCTCACCATGGCCGCACCGGGTAAGCTATAAAACTGCTGATAAATACTTAAATAACGCTGCTGCTCCTCTACCCAACGCTGATCATCCCAAGCTAAACGCGGCTGACACAGCTCGCGCACCTGCTCAAGCACCGCGACACCACCTTGCGCCAGCAATAAGCCGAGGCGTGTGCGGCGTAATAACAAATCATCCAGATGAATCACCAACTCATGCTCACAGGCATAGGCCAACTCCGCCCAATAAATCGGGGTATTGCTCACCTGTTGCGCACCGACCTGCTGAAAAACCTTACAAAAATCTGACCAATTGACCCGATAACGGCCATATAAACGCCGTTGCACGCGGCCGGACAACCCGCTTAAGCAATCACCTAAAGATCGCGACACTAAAAGCGCTTGCGTCTGCGCTGTTTCTTGCATTGAGCAACCATTAAACGCAGCACAGGCCTGTAACATTTCAAGCGCCAACAAACGAAAAGTGGTCAGTTTGCCACCCGCAAGACTGACGCAGCCTGGCTCAATCCACAGCACATGCTCGCGTGATGCATCCGAAGGCTTCTGTTCGCCACCTGTTGTTTTCACCACAATCGGACGCACGCCCGACCAGGTCGATAAAATATCACTTTCGCTAATCTGCGCACTGGGAAAAACCTTTGCGCAACCGGCTAACAAGTAATCCACTTCAGCTTGGCTGATCGATGCTTCTTGGTTGAGATCATCGGTATGGTCAATGTCAGTGGTACCAATCACCGTGGCACCTTCCCATGGAAAGATGAACATCAGACGCTTATCAATGGGATGCTTAAAACTGACCGACTGACTGACCGGTAAACGCCAACTGGGCAATAACATATGGCTGCCACGTAAGGGTCGAATATGCTGCCGTTGTTGGCTGAGTCCAGCCGCATCAGTCCACACGCCAGTGGCTTGCGCCAGCGCTTTACAGGACAGATCAAACTGCCCGCCAGTTAACCTATCTTCAATGCGTACGCCGATGATGGGGCGCTCATCAGAAGTTTCATTGCTGTCGTCATATAAACGCTCGAGTACCCGCAAATTGCTAACCACGCAGGCACCCAAGGCGCGCGCTTCAGCCAATACATGCATGACCAAGCGGGCATCATCGGTGAGCGCATCTTGAAACTGACTGGCGCCGTCTAAATTTTCCTGCTGCAAGCCATCCACCACCATTGGCACCTGCCAAGCGGGGTGAAATTGTTGCAAGGATTGCCCAGCAAAACCATCGTAAAGACGCAGCACTGCAGAGAACACCCAGCGTCCCGGAAACTCACCATGATAGTGCGGGTACAGAAATGGCAGTGGTTCAACCAAGCCCGCTTGATCATCAAGCAAACGCTGTCGTTCACGCACGCTATCTCGGGTCAGCGCAAACTCGCCTTGACTGATATAGCGCAAACCGCCGTGCACCATTTTTGAAGAGCGGCTCGAAGTGCCCCAGGCAAAATCACGTTGTTCCACTAACAAGCAGCGCCAACCGCGCTTGGCGGCTTCGCGAATAATCCCTGCACCGGTAATTCCACCACCGATCACAATTAAGTCCCAAGTCTGCGCGGCCAAACGAGGTACGACTTGCTCGCGCCACGCTTGGGTCCAGTTGTTTTGTTGTGCTATTGAGTCAGTCATGGCGTTTACTCATCAATAACACACCAGGGGCCAGCTGCTGCTCTGGATCAAAGGTGTCCAACACTGCTTGAATCGCAGCAATTCCCAACTCACCTTTTTCTTGCGTCAGCCAAGGCGCATGATCACGCCCTACGCCATGCTGATGACTGATGGTGCCTTGATTATCTGCAATGGTTTGGCTGGCGAGCGTTTTAAGCGTGCGCCAGTTCGCCAGCGTTTGCGCATAATCTTCAGCACAGCGAAATACATAGGTGGTATAGATGCTAGAACCTTGCCCATAGACATGTGACAAATGCGAAAAGACATGCACTTTTTCATTCTGCGCCGCCAAACCTTCGTGCAGGATCTGCTCCACTTTGTTCATTAACGGCTGCACATTGCCCCACTGCGTTGCAGTTTCCAAGGTATCCACCACATAACCGGTCTTCCATAACGCTTCGCGCAAATAGGGAAAACGAAAGCGCCCTTTCTGCCATTTATTGCCGAGAAAACGCCCGGTAAACACTGCACCATGGCGTGTTAATCTGCGTTTAACTTGGCGCACCGACAGGGCATTCTGACGGCGATCACCCGTCACACCAAAAGTCAGTAAACACTTCCCTTCATTACAACCACGCCAGCCTAAATAACGCTCAAGCACGCCAATCATCCGTGGATGTCCGGCCAACGCCAGTTGTGTGGTGGTTTCTACAGGGTTGGATAAACGCAGCATCGACAGCGGAATCCGTGCTTGACTTAATTCACGTACCGCCGCTTGCGCCTGCTGCCAAGATGCGAGAAACACCCCATAAAACCGCTCGTCATCCGGTAAACGGCTGACGCGCACTTTGACTTGAGAAATAATCCCTAAGCGCCCTTCTGAACCCATCACCCATTCACGTAAATCAGGGCCTGCCGCCGAGGCTGGATAACATGGCAAAGCCCATGTACCGGCAAAGGTTTCCATTTCGCCACCAGCAAATAACTGTTCAATGCGGCCATAACCTAACGATTGCTGACCACTGGAGCGGCTGGCCACCCAACCCCCTAAAGTAGACAACTCCCACGACTGCGGAAAATGCCCCAAGGTATAACCGCGCGCGCGCAATTGATTTTCGACTTGCGGGCCATTAGCACCGGGGCCAAAAGTGGCAATCAGGCTGTCTTCATCTAAATCAAGCAGTTGATTCATACGCGCTAAAGACACCGTCAACACAGGCCGCGTATCGGTTTGCGGATTAATATGCCCCGCCACAGAGGTGCCGCCCCCATAGGCAATCACCACGATATTTTCGAGTGCCGCCCACGCCAATAACTCACGGATATCAACGGCTGACTCAGGAAAGGCCACACCATCAGGAAATACACCGAAATCACCCGAGCGCATCGCCAACCAATCCGGCAGACTTTGTCCACGGGCGTGGCGCACCCGTGTTTCGGCATCGACATTGACCAGTTGATGCGCCGGTAGACGTGAAGGCGGAACCTGAGCCATCACCTCGTCTAAGCTGGCATCAGGCAGTACCTGACCACGGCCCACCAGACTCTGTAAAAAATCTGCGCCCTGTGCTGGCAGCTCCATTGTTGTGGCGCTGTCGCCCCATCCGTTCCAACGTCGCATAGCCACCTCACCCTTTATTATTGTCATGTGCTAGTCCTAAGAAAATACTGCCGCGTCTTTGCGAGCGCAGCGAAGCAATCCACCCTGCAAACCACACAGCACTACAGACATGCCGCACATGGACTGCCACGGCCTACGGCCTCGCAGAGACGAGTATCTGTAGACTGCCACGTTGCTACGCTCCTCGTAGAGACGCTCTTAATCAGTGACGTCTTTACTCAATTGACTTTAAGCGCAGCATAGCGCTGTTAGAAAGACAAACCGAGGTCAGATTACACCGCATAAGTAGCCAATTACGCCAACTGCGATTAGGATAAAACCACTAAACAATCATGTGAAAAAACCTATGCACACACTTGGCACCACTTCTGTTGCAGCGCTTTGGCGTTATTTAGATTATGCCGAGGATCAGCAACTGGATAGCAACGCTGCTTTAGCGGCCGCACAGATCAGCAGCGCACAGCTTAAAGACAGCAATAGCCGCGTGTCTTTGCAGGCCTTCGAGACATTATTAAGCCATTTATTAGCGCAGCGACCACAGCCCTTGTTTGGTTTAAACGCGGCGCGCCACGTGCAGCCTGCGTCTTGGCATGTACTGGGTTATATCACCATGAACTGCGCCACCTTAGGCGATGCCTTAGACCGCATTATTCCCTTTGAAAAGCTGGTCAGCGACAGCGGCACCACGCAACTACAAACACGTGGCAGCGCCATTGAATTGACCTGGCATTGCCAACATCAAGCGCCGTTACTGCGTCAGCATCTGAGTGAAAATGTACTAGCCGCTTGGCTGCTTTATGCGCAATGGTTGGTGGATGATGCCAGCGCACCGTTAAAAGTCAGTTTTGCCCACCCGCAACCCAGCGGCACTACTGTGGAAGATTACCAAGCGCTCTTTGCCTGCCCAGTGGCGTTTAATCAAGCACACAATGCTTTGCTGATTCCAGCGAGCTACTTGCAATTGCCGGTGCGCCAAGCCGACGCCATGTTGTTACAGACCTTAGAGCAGCACGCCAGCAGCCTACTCAATCAGCTGCAAGCACCGGCGCAGCTGCCTATTACCGTACAGGTGAGTCAGGCCATCTCGGAGATTTTAGCCAACCGTGTACCGCGCCAAGAAGACGTGGCGCAACATTGCGCGCTATCACTGCGCACCTTGCAGCGGCGCTTACAGAAAGCCGGCAGCAGCTATCAAAAATTGCTCGATGAAGTACGTTTTGCTCAGGCCAAAACTCAACTGAGCGGCACACAAAAACCATTGCACAGCATTGCCGAGCAACTGGGCTTTATTGAGCCGCGCTCATTTTTTAGATTTTTTAAACGTAGAGCAGGCGTAACGCCGGGGCAATACAGAAAGCAGCACAAAGCCTAACGGGTTCTGTATCTAGGTGTGGAGTAGAGAGTGTCTGGGCTGCTTAGACTGCGCGATCAAGCCGCACCAGCTAAACAACCCAAACTGAAACCGTTACAGACTGAGCTGACGGTTGGAAGCTTTAATGAATTCTTTTTTCAGGTCAGCAAAGGTATGCACTGCTGGGAACTGCGGGAACTGCTCAATCACGTTATCTGGTGCGTGGAACAAGATACCTGCATCGGCTTCAGACAACATGGTGGTATCGTTGTACGAATCACCGGCTGCAATCACACGGTAGTACAGGGTTTTCAGCGCTAGCACGGATTGACGCTTCGGATCTTTTTGACGCAGCTGATAATCAACCACACGACCGCTCTCATCAGTCACCAATTTATGACAGAGCAGCGTTGGGAAACCCAGTTGACGCATTAATGGCTGAGAGAACTCATAAAACGTGTCAGAGAGAATCACCACTTGGAAACGCTCGCGCAACCAGTTTACAAACTCAACCGCGCCGTCTAACGGCTTGAGCGTTGCAATGACGTCTTGAATGTCATTTAACTTCAGACCGTGTTCATCCAAAATACGCAAACGTTGCTTCATCAGCACATTGTAATCAGGGATGTCGCGTGTGGTCGCTCGCAGGGATTCGATACCCGTTTTTTCTGCGAAGGCAATCCAGATTTCCGGAACCAATACACCCTCAAGGTCAAGGCAGGCGATTTCCACAGCAATTCCTCATCACATAAAAAAGAGGCACTCTAGCCGCTCAACCCAGACCATGCAAGATTAAGATGCTTTATCGCGCCAAACATAACCATAAAGCATAAGCATAACGGTTTATATTCGTTCTAATCACAGCGCACTGTTTGCTAGTATGGAAACAATTAAGGGGGTGCTGATTAAATCAAGCAACAGCATTACGCAGTAAATAACCTTATTGCGAACACTTGCGGTCATTGCGAACGCAGTGAAGCAACCCATCTTGATTCACATGCAGTGTTGCGCGCGATGTTGAAAAATGGATTGCCACGTCGCTGTGCTCCTCGCAATGACGGGAGTTATTCGCAATAGCAGAATTAATCAACCCTAAACCTATACATTCTTTAATTAGGAACTTTGCATGACTGCCTCAATTGACCTTCAGCAACTGACCGCTGATTGCGCCAATGCTTCGCCGCAAACCATTTTAAAACAGGCCTTTGCCGCATTTGGCGATGAATTATGGCTGTCCTTTAGCGGTGCAGAAGATGTGGTGCTGCTGGACATGGCTTGGAAAATTAACCCCCAAGTCAAAGTCTTTAGTTTAGATACAGGGCGCTTACATCCAGAAACTTATCAATTTATTGAGAAAGTCCGCGAGCATTATAAAATCAGCATTGAAGTGCTCTCTCCTGATGCACAGCAAGTGCAAGACTTAGTCCGCGAAAAAGGTTTATTCAGCTTCTATAAGGATGGCCACAGTGAATGCTGCGGCGTACGCAAGATCGCGCCATTGAAACGCAAACTCAGCACCGTCAAAGCCTGGGCCACCGGCCAGCGTCGCGATCAAAGCCCTGGCACGCGCAGCAACGTTGCCGCAGTCGAACTCGATGGTGCGTTCTCTACGGCAGAACAACCACTGTACAAATTCAACCCGTTAGCACGCATGAGCAGTGAAGAGGTTTGGGCGTATATCCGCATGCTCGAACTGCCCTACAACAGTCTGCACGAACGTGGTTTTATCAGTATTGGTTGCGAGCCCTGCACTCGCCCTGTACTGCCCAATCAGCATGAGCGCGAAGGCCGCTGGTGGTGGGAAGAAGCCACCCAAAAAGAGTGCGGCTTGCATGCCGGCAACATCATTGCTGCGCAGTGATGCCAGATGCGGGCCAGCGGATCGCGCTCCCGGAGGATCATTGTCTCTGCGAGGAGCACAGCGACGTGGCAGTCCACAGGTACAGCACCGCGCTATGCCTGCAGAACAGTGTTGCTTGCAAGGTGGATTGCTTCACTTCGTTCGCAAAGACTGGGGAGTGCTTGCAATGACGTTACCTGCAGGCCAGCGGCCCGCGCTCCTAAGGTCTCTGCGAGGAGCGTAGCGACGTGGCAGTCCACAGCCCCTAAAACCGTTAATTAAAATAACAAATCCATAGCATTTTCCAAGCTAATCACAATATAGCGCGCTAAGCTGGTTATACTTGGCGCGCTGTGAATGATGCCCAGCACTTGATCAACAGTTTTTAAGCATTTACTGTTGGTTTCATATCATTATTTATTTGGGAGCCCTATGAAAACCCCTGCACGCCTGATCCCTCTTGTTGAAGATGGGCTGATTGACGAGGTGTTACGCCCCCTAATGAATGGTAAAGAAGCGGCTGTGTATGTCGTACGCAGTGGCGATGATATTCGTTGTGCCAAAGTCTACAAAGATATGGACAAACGCAGCTTTAAAAAAGCCTCACTGTACCGCGAAGGTCGTAAAACCGGTAACAGCCGCCGCTCACGCGCCATGGAGAAAGGCTCAAAGTTTGGCCGAGGACAAGCCGAAGAAGCCTGGCAGAACGCTGAAGTGGATGCCTTGTATCGCCTCGCAGCAGCGGGCGTGCGCGTACCCCAACCATATGGTTGTTTTGATGGCGTACTACTGATGGAGCTGGTCACTTTGCCCGATGGCGAAGTTGCTCCGCGCCTAAATGACGTCACCTTAGAACCCGAACAAGCCCGCAAAGATCACGCCACCCTGATGGAATCAGTCAAGCGCATGCTCTGCGTGGGTTTAGTACATGGCGACTTATCTGAATTTAATGTATTGGTTGATGAGCACGGCCCTGTGATTATTGACCTACCACAAGCGGTCGATGCCGCCGCCAATAACAATGCCTTTTTTATGCTCAACCGCGATGTGAATAACATTACAGAGTATTACGGTCAGTTCGCCCCAGAGTTGCTCGATACACGTTTCAGCCCTGAAATGTGGAGCCTCTATAAAGAAGGCAAACTTGAGATGGACACTGTGCTGACGGGCGAATTTATCGAACCTGAAACAGAAGCAGATATCGATTCAGTGATGGCAGAGATTCAAGCCGTACTCAGCGAAGAACGCGATCGTGTGGCGCGACTGAATGCTGAGGATTTTGAGGACTTTTAATTAGATCACCTGCAAGTGCTTGCGCTGGCACTTTTCTACAGGCACAAAGAAACCCGCTTAAAGCGGTTTTTTTGTGCCTGTACTGGGAATGTACTTGTTAAATATGGTGCCCGGAGCTGCAATCGAACCGGCACAGTGTTACCACTGAGAGATTTTAAATCTCAATACAATCTTTTTAAAATCAAAACTTAATCGGGTAGCCGAGGGTTTCTAGCCCTCAGCCCCCACAACACCCTGCATGCGGCTCCGCACAGGGCGTTTCATCAAGAATGATGAAGCTTAATCCAACCATCGCGCAATGCGTACAGACCCTGAGATTTTAAGTAAGCATTTGATAATGCCTGATTAATTCCCGGAGTTTTAGAGCTACGCCATGGGCCTTTGCTGGTGATACCGCATGCAACTGCAGCT
>JAVESM010000053.1:0-3292 GCA_034006605.1 Pseudomonas sp.
CTGTATTCATCAGCGTGATGTAACTGATCGCCATCTGTGCCTCGTAGCCTTCACGAGCAAAGGTGGCCAAGTCCACAATCGTCACATCACTTTCAGGCCAGCTAGAGCCTGGTCTGTCGAACATCTCGCCATCAAAACCTTGCGTGAAGATTGTCATGGCAGAGGCCATGTCACGGTAGCGGGTACGCAGCTCACCTTCTTCACGTTCTGCTCGACGCTCAAATGCTGCAATGATGTCTCGCGTTAGAACAGGGCGGTCTTCGTTGACGCATTTTTCAGCCGCATCCAAGATGCAACTGCGAATAACACTTTCATCAGCACGATTTAAGCGCTCAATTTCTTTGAGCTCACCACCTGTAATCATGAGCTTGGCGGTAATAGCCAATTCACCGAGAATGTCACGCTGTTCATCGTCTGCGCTGTCATCCTCCTCTGTAACAATGGGTTGGTTAACAAGTAGCGCGGCATCGGCATAGGGAGCCAGCGTGACGCTTGAACCAGGCTTGAGTGAAATCTGGTTTACGGACAAACCCATCAGCTTGAAAAAATCACCGAGTAAACCAAAGCTGTTTCCCGCCTCGACAACGAATAGGCGTGGACGGTATACGGCCATTAGCTGTGTCATGAGGGACACTAAAGAGGCTGACTTACCTGAACCGGTAGGGCCGAAAATTAACGCATGAGCGTTCATTGAGCGGTCGGCTCTGTTTAGAGGGTCAAATGTTAGGGTCGAGCCACCACGGTTAAAAAAGGTAAGACCAGGGTTGCCTGTGCCTACTGAGCGCCCCCAGAATGGGGCAAGGTTTGCAGCATGCTGAGCAAACATAAGCTTGCTGTACCACAGGCGTTTATCCAAATGTGGTTTGAAACACATCGGTAGCCAGCGTAGAAACGAGTTGCAGGCAGCAATTTCATCGGCGGCATCAACGGGTTGCAGGCCAGCACTTTGGAGCTTGTTGGTCAGGATGACGCAGTTGTCGTGCAGATTCTTAATCGTATCGCCTTTCACATAGAAGGCCATGGCTGCTTGATATAAGCGATGCTTGCTACCGATGGTGTCTTTGGCTCGTGCAACGTCATCACGTACCTGTTCAGACTCAAGGTTTTCCCCCACGGCTTTTTTGGCCAGCCGGTTTAGGCGTTCTTCGAGTATGTCTTGAGGCGTGATCATTAATGTCATCGACATCATGGTGTTTTCAGGCAGCTGATCAAATAAAGCATTGAAGCCATCACCGGTGGAGATTTCGCCGGTGAGTTGCCCAATGACAGGCGGTTTGCGTACACGATCTACAACGATGACGCGGTGTGGCACATCATCAAATAACCAAACACCATTCTCTGCATCATTAACAGGCTCTGAGTAGAATAATTGCTCTGCAAAATCATGATCAAACGGTAGTTCGAGTAGAGCTGAATCTGCGCCTTCTCCTGCCGACATTTGGTAAGGAACGGACTTATAAAAATCACTGGGCTTTTTGACATGCTTGGGATTTGGATTAAAAAACGGCATGAGCCAGTCGTAAAACTGCCGCCCATCAATGCGCTTCGTTATGATGCCTGCGCTACCCAGTGAGCCGGTGACACGCTCACAAATTTGTTCCAACTGCTGCTCTGGGGTAATGAACTCAATGGATGATGAGTTCTTTTCACGATCTGGAATCCAGCGGTAGATCACCATGTGGATCTTGCGGCGCTTACCGCGCCAAGGCAGCTTTGTGACACGCTTATCTGTGAAGAGCCCTCCTGGTTGTGCAATCGCACTGAGGTGATGCTGTGTGAGCTTTAGAAACAGCTTGGTGAACTCAGACTCACCGGCCTTGTCGCCTTCGGTTTTGCTCTTGTCACGCTGACGAATGTATTCTTCTAGGCCAGTGATATATTCCTGTTGTTCTTCGGCATCCTGACAAAAAAACTGCACAACCCATGGCGAATCTTCAAGTTCTTTAAACGAGTCTTGAATCGCATCTTCGATGAGGTCACGGGCGTTTTGTAGCCAACTGGGTTCACGGCCTTCTGTGGCCACCGGCGTGAGCTCAAAGATTGCACCGACACTGCGACAGTCATCCAACAAGAAACACTTGTCATCCGACAGATACTCAACCCATGGTAGATATTGGCTAAAGCTTGGGCTTTTCCCATCGTTATAGAGTTTCTGCTCATCAGCATCAGTCGCTCTGATAGGCTCTTGAGAACTTGCTGCAGGTTCAATCTTCTCCACCACAGCTGTCTCAGTGTGCTCAATATCAGTCGGTTCGGAGGTTGTTTTCTTTTTCAAAAAACTGAGCATCAATAGTCCTCCAGTCGTTCACCTGGCATGGCGTATTGCACTTTGTTGTAGAAAGGAAAAACGGTGGAGTAACCCGGTACTGGAGCGCCTTCTGTGCCTGATAGGTGAGGGTAGACATACATCACCAAGTCGGGATTAGGTAAGCGCTGAAATTGGCTTTTGATTTCGTTTTCAGCAAGACGGGTGTAGTTGTGCTGTGGCGATTCAGTAGCCGTAATTGAGCGTCTGAGCATCAAGCGCGACTCAGCAATATCCTGCTTGAGGCCACCGGTGCCAGATTGCCGCCAAATATCGAGCATTGTGGTGTCATCGTGAGGAAACAGCTCGTCTTTATGGGTGCTGCAGCCCGTGCTGAGTGCCGTCAGACTCACCAAGCTCAACACGCCAATACACTTAATCCAGTTCATAGATTTCAATACTTGCTTCATTGTGTTTTACCTTGCGTCCGAATGTTTCAAAGTCGATGGTGATTTCGCGGTCAATATGAACGGCCACTTGCTGGTGTGGAGGTACGTATACGGCTGCAAATGCTTGGCCATAGAGCTTGTTTACCCAGTCTTGGATATCGCCTACACCACGGGTCAGAATTGAATTGAAGGCTTGGTTGTTATCAGTAATGGTGGTGCTACCGGCACTGCTGTATTGAGTGCTTCCACCATCGTTAGCAAAGGTGCGCGCAATCGCAGCACCGGCAGCGGTGATGAGTGCGTTATTGCCGATATATTCTTTAGCGTTGGACTTGCGATCACCGGCTAGGCATGGAATCCCGTAAGGGTCGCTGAGGTAGCCAATACCGCCTCTGATCTTGTCGATGTTGCTGCTCGTGGTTGAGCCGCGACCACGGGTCACTTGTTCTGGTTCTGGAACGGTGCGAATTGTGCCGTCTTCAAATACAAAGGTGATGGACTCAACTTGGCCACGTACACACGATAGCGTCCAATCGCCGGTGGCGGTTCCTGCCATCACTGCACCAGTGACTTCGGGTAACTCAATGCCGTTGGCGGC
>JAVESM010000054.1:0-3257 GCA_034006605.1 Pseudomonas sp.
GCAACGAGCGCAGAAATAGTGCGCATTGATGGGCCTGCTCCGCAGGCCATTCCACAACAATCGGCCCGCTGGGTTGGGGAATTTCAATGCGTATGCTGCTGCTCTTTTGCACTGTTGGAGTGTAAGCGTAACAGCAACCCCACATAGCTAGCATATTTCCCATGCCGTAGATTACTTGTTTAAATAAACGAGGTGATCTATGAGTCGTAAATATCGCAACACAGCGCAGTGGTTGGAGCTTATCGAAGTCTTTGAGCAGAGTGGGCAAAGCCAAGTTGAATTCTGCGCAGAGCACAATTTAAATCCTGCCTATTTTAGCAAACGCCGCGGTGAGTTAATGCAGGCTCAGTCTGAGCCTGCATTTGTTCAAGTGCAGAGCCGCTCTGCTTGCAGCTCGGCAGTTAGCTTTGACACATCATTGACGTTGCGCTTTCAGCAAACTGAACTGACTTTGCCTTTGTCGGTTGATCCTCGCTGGCTTGCTGGTTTAATAAAAACACTAGCGGCATGAAGATGTTTGTTGAGCCGCCGGCCATTTATTTACATAAACAGCCAGTGGATTTTCGCAAAAGTATTAATGGTCTCAGTGTGATTGTTGAAGAGCACATGCGGTTATCAGCCTTCAGCGGTGCACTGTTTGTGTTTTGTAATCGTCAGCGCGATAAAATTAAAGTCCTGTACTGGGATCAAACAGGTTTTTGCCTGTGGTACAAACGTCTTGAAAAAGACAAATTTAAATGGCCTAAACAGATGCGCGGTGAAGTACTAACATTGTCTGAGCGCCAA
This sequence comes from Pseudomonas sp., assembly GCA_034006605.1. Taxonomy (GTDB): domain Bacteria; phylum Pseudomonadota; class Gammaproteobacteria; order Pseudomonadales; family Pseudomonadaceae; genus Denitrificimonas. Next base: position 787 of record JAVESM010000054.1, read on the forward strand.
TGGAGCTGGCTGCTTGAGGGCTTAGATATTGAGCGAATGAAAGGCCATAAACCGCTGCAGTTCAGTAGCACTTACTGAGGAAATAAGCGCTACTGGATTGGCATAAAAAGATTGTATCTATAGCTGTTATGTCTAATTAAACGATTGTTTTTAAAGGCTTTTGTAGGCGCTTTATAGTAAAATAAATGCCATGAAAACGACCGACTCAACTACCTTGCCTGATGATATCGAGAGCTTAAAAGCGCTCGTTTTGTCGTTGCAAGGTGAGTCTAAAAAGTATCAGCAACTGTACTATGAGACGCTTGAAAAGTGGCAGCTCTCACTCAAGCAGCGCTTTGCTGCCAGCAGCGAAGGCTACCCAGGTCAAGGTGAATTGTTTAACGAGGCAGAAGAACTGCTTGCGCCCAACGAAGAAGAAATCGCTGCAGACCAAACCATCACCTACACCCGCAAGAAAACCCGTCGTCCAAGTTTAGCTGCAGAACTACCCCGCGAAGACGTTGTTCACGACATTCCCGAAGCGGATAAAGTGTGTAACGACTGCGGTACTGACTTGCACCGCATGGGTGAAGAGGTTAGCGAGAAGCTGGAATTTATCCCAGCCACCGTTAAAGTCATTCGCCATATTCGCCCTAAATACAGTTGCCGTTGCTGCGAGAAAAACGCAACACAAACACAGATCAAAGTTGCGCCGGTACCTGTCAGTATCTTGCCTAAAAGCATCGCCACACCAACGTTACTTGCGCAAATTATCAGCGCTAAGTACCAGTTTGGTTTGCCGTTGCATCGCCAAGAAGCGTTGTTCAAAAGTTTTGGTATCGAGCTGCATCGACAGACCATGAGTCGATGGCTGGTCAAGCTCAGTGAACAACTTGAAGTGCTGTACGAGCACTGGCATCAACAAATACTGAAGCAGCCAGCTATTTGGTCCGATGACACGCCCGTAAAAGTGATCGAAACTGAAAAATCACAGTGTTATATGTGGGTTTATGGCTGTGGCGCAGACAAAAAATCAGCAGACGGGCCGCCGAATATCGTTCTGTATGACTATCAGGACGGGCGCGCAGGCGCTTGCCCTGAGACCTTTTTGCAAGGCTACACCGGCTTGCTGCAAGTCGACGGCTATGCCGGTTATAACCACACGGAAGCGACATTAGTCGGCTGTTGGGCGCATGCGCGGCGTAAGTTTATTGAAGCCAAAGCCGTTCAGCCTAAAGGTAAAACAGGGCGCGCTGACCAAGCACTTAATCTGATTCAGAAGCTGTATGGCATTGAAACGTCAATCGCCAATGCAACGCCTGAACATAAACTGCAGGTACGCCAAGAACAGTCTGTGCCGACTATGCAACAGCTCAAGGCTTGGCTGGATAAAACAGTACTGCAAGTCCCACCAAAAACCGCCATCGGTAAAGCGCTGCAATACAGCTTGAATCAATGGAGCAAATTGACGGTTTATCTTGAACACGGCTTGGCTAGCATCGACAACAATCGTGCTGAGCGTGCGATCAAACCTTTTGTAATTGGCCGTAAAAACTGGCTGTTCTCTAATACCCGCAGCGGCGCCAAAACCAGTGCTATTCTTTATAGTCTCGTTGAAACCGCCAAAGCCAACGACCTGCAGCCTGTTGTATATCTTCAAGCTTTGTTCGAGCAACTGCCGCATACCAGCGCTTCTGGTATCGACTCGCTTTCGCCTTGGAATATCAAGCTTAGCTAAGCATCCGAACGCTTTAGCTGCTGAACTGAGTTGTGATAGGTGTGGGTGTTGTTACGCTATACCTTATAGCAGCAAGCGCTTATTGTATCGCCAAAACATTCTTAGACTTGCTCGTATCCTGCTGCCTCACAAAATCAGTGCTTTTACGTCGCATCACCCGCCAACTGCCTTTCAATTTGCATTTCGGTTTCATCTTTTATTTGCTGGGCAATCATTTCTTCGATTTTCTCGCGGTCTTCAGGCTCCATATTCTCCAAGTCTTCTTCAGTCAGGCCCATACCTTTAAGAATACGGTCACGGATTTTTTCAGCATCAGACATTTGCATCCAGTCCATAAACTCATCAAGCACACTGCGCCTGGCTTCGTTAGGCTGTTTCGATGCATCAGTTTTGATCTCCGCAGCACTTATACCAACAACTTGTGTTGCTGACTTTACTTGTGCGTACTGAACCTGCTGCAAAGTCTGCGAAAAAGCGTCGGCGTTATTAGTTTCTGCTGGACGTGTGCTGCTCTGCTGCTGAAGACCTTTGGTGTCTGTAATGCAAATATTCATAAGGGTTACCCTGCAAGTGTGCGGTTTTACTGCTCATAAATTACCCAGTTTATTAAAGTAAGGCAACCTACGGTACTAGGGCAGGGTTAAACATGTGTGGTTGTTGTTACGCTTACGGCCAAGGCAAACAGGCTATAGAGATGGGCTGTGTTTTTCGCCAAGCCTCGGTAGCGAGTCTTACGGTGACCAAAGTGCACTTT
>JAVESM010000013.1:0-93166 GCA_034006605.1 Pseudomonas sp.
CATGTGAGAGTAGGTCATCGTCAAGCTTATACAGCAAAACCCCAGATCAGTGATGGTCTGGGGTTTTTTTATGCGTCAAAGAAAATCTGTATTGGCGGATTCAATCCGAGCTTAAAAACAGCAATCTGTACGAACAGGGCTAAGATTATTGTAGATACCATCTCTCGCAATCAGGTTCAAACATCTAAATTAAGGTGTTTAAACCTGATATTCAGTTTGATTTTTAATCACCCCTAAACAAAAGTTGGCCATAGTGGCCTGATGTCTACGTTCTATCCCTGCTACAGATGGGGGATTACCATGCTAACGCTTAGCTATCCGTTTCAATCACTTCTTGAGCTGCACGAAAAGCTTCACTTGCCGCAGGTACGCCCGCATAAACGGCACAGTGTAAAATAGCTTCACTGATCTCCTTTGCTGTACAGCCATTATTGAGCGCACCACGGACATGACCTTTAAGTTCTTGTGGGGCTTTTAAGGCGGTAAGTGCGGCAATAGTAATTAGACTGCGCTCTTTACGACTTAGCCCTTCACGCTCCCATACAGAGCCCCAAGCATGTTGGTTAATAAAGTCCTGTAACGGTTGGGTAAATACTGAGGTGTTTTCCATTGCACGATCAACAAAAGCATCCCCCATCACTTCACGGCGGACTTTATTAGCGGGTACCTTACTCATAATCCCTCCTTAGCGCTGGCTTTTTTAGTTTTCTCTAGCGCGCTTAGGCAACGCTCTTCAGCGGTATCCAACTCAATCTGCATTTGTTGAATATCTAAAATTTGTTGCTCGAGTTGCACACGGCGCTCATTAATCATATTCAGCATGATATTCAGCTGTTTTTGATTGCCTGCTTGTGGGTCATATAACTCAATTAGAGTTTTGCATTCTGCTAAGGAAAAACCTATACGTTTTCCACGCAGAATCAGCTTTAAAGCCACGCGATCTTTTGGATTATAGACACGTTCTTGGCCACGGCGGGCAGGGTGGAGCATGCCTTGTTCTTCATAGAAGCGAATGGCTCTCGTGGTAATATCCAGCTCGCTGGCTAGATCAGAAATACTATAGGTGCGTTGTGCTCTAGTCATTGATTGCCCTTTACGCAGATAAAAAACGCGGAATTAGCTTCCGCGTAAAAGTATATAATAAACTAAATCAATGGTTATTTAGTGCAGCCAGTTAGGTGATGATTACACAATCCGTCGCCGCCTGTAATTGCTCAAAGCTGACATCATCAGCCAGCTCGACCAGTTTCATACCTTCAGGCGTCACATCTAGAACACCTAAGTCAGTAATAATACGGTCGACAACACCGACACCGGTCAGAGGTAGGTCACAGGCTTTAAGGATTTTCTTATCGCCGCCACGGGCTGTGTGTTCCATTAGAATAACAACACGCTTTACACCAGCGACTAAATCCATTGCGCCGCCCATACCTTTAACCATTTTTCCTGGAATCATCCAGTTGGCTAAGTCCCCTTGTTCTGAGACTTGCATCGCGCCGAGAATAGACAAATTGATATGCCCACCACGAATCATGGCAAAGCTGGCGGCGCTATCAAAAATACTACCGCCAGGTAGCGTGGTAATGGTTTGTTTACCTGCATTAATAAGATCTGGGTCAATGGTCTCTTCCGTTGGGAATGGGCCGATACCTAATAAACCGTTTTCACTTTGCAGCCAAACATCCATACCTTCTGGAATATAGTTAGCAACTAAGGTTGGCAAGCCAATGCCTAAGTTTACATAGAAGCCATCTTGCAGTTCTTGTGCGGCACGTTGTGCCATTTGTTCACGAGTCCAAGCCATGATCAGCTCCTTAATGTACGTTGTTCAATACGTTTTTCTGGATGAGCGTTGACTATAATGCGTTGCACGTAGATGCCGGGTAAATGCACATAGTCAGGATCAAATTCGCCAACTTCAACAATTTCTTCAACTTCAACAACGCATATTTTGGAGGCCATTGCTGCCAAAGGATTAAAGTTACGCGCAGTTTTATTAAACATAAGGTTGCCTGACTTATCAGCTTTCCAGGCTTTGACTAGGCCGATATCTGCAGCTAATGAGCGCTCCATTACATACTGTTCACCATCAAACTCACGGGTCTCTTTGCCTTCAGCCACTAAAGTACCGTAACCGGTCTTAGTGAAAAACGCAGGAATACCAGCACCTCCAGCGCGCAATTTTTCTGCAAGGGTACCTTGTGGGGTGAATTCAAGCTCCAGCTCACCAGCGAGATATTGACGTTCAAACTCTTTGTTTTCGCCGACATAGGATGAAATCATTTTTTTGATTTGATGGGTTTCGAGTAATTTACCCAGACCAAAACCATCAACCCCTGCGTTATTACTGATAACAGTGAGTTCTTTTTTACCTGTAGCGCGTAATGCGTCAATCAGGGCTTCAGGAATACCGCATAAACCAAAACCACCGACGGCTAAGGTCATACCGTTTTCGACGATTCCGTCGAGCGCCTCGGCGGCAGATGCATATATTTTATTCATTTTTATCTCTCGTATTAATGTGCAGAAGCATGCCAAGCGCGGGCGACTCGAGAGCCTGTTTCGCGACCTAATACAGCACTGATGGTTAATCCTGCAGCAATGACTTTTTCTAGACTGACACCGGTGTGAATACCTAGACCCTTTAGCATATAGAGCACGTCTTCTGTCGCGACGTTACCGCTAGCGCCTTTAGCGTAAGGACAGCCACCTAAGCCAGCAACTGAACTGTCAAACACCGCAATACCTTCAGATAAACTGGCGTAAATATTGGCTAAGGCCTGGCCGTATGTATCGTGGAAGTGACCGGCTAGCTGGGTGCGCGGTATCTCTTTAGCCACTTCAGCAAACAGCGCAGCAGCTTTATTTGGGGTACCAACACCAATGGTGTCGCCTAATGAAATTTCGTAGCAGCCCATGTCATACAGCGCTTTAGCAACAGCAGCTACGTGCTTAGGTGCAATCTCGCCCTCATAAGGGCAGCCTAACACGCAGGATACATAGCCACGCACGTGCACGCCATGTTGCTGAGCGGCTGCTAGCAGAGGCTCAAAACGTTTGAGGCTCTCGCTAATTGAGCAGTTGATATTTTTTTGCGAGAAGGATTCAGAGGCCGCAGCAAAGACGGCAACGTCTTTGACACCTGCTGTCAAGGCTGCTTCGAAGCCCTGCATATTGGGGGTGAGGGCGGTATAGGTAACTGAGTCTGCCCGCTGAATCTGGGCAAAGACTTCAGCGCTACCGGCCATTTGTGGTACCCATTTGGGCGACACAAAGCTTCCTGCCTCAATAGAGGACAAACCACTATTGCTCAGTGCATTAATCAGCGCGACTTTATCGGCGACGCTGATAGGTTGTTTTTCGTTTTGTAGGCCATCACGCGGGCCAACTTCAACTAAACGTACGTACGCAGGAAAACTCATCACTCACCTCCATCAAGCTCAACGAGTACCATGCCATCCTTGACCATTTCACCTTCAGCGCAAAAGATGTTTTGTACGATACCTGCGTGCGGGGCAATAATGCTGTGTTCCATTTTCATCGCTTCTAACACCACCAGTGTTGCACCTTGTGCCACCGCTTGGCCTGGAGTGACTAGAATTTGTACGATATTGCCGTTCATTGGTGCGGTTAAACCGCCTTGTTGTTGTGAACTGGCGGCCGCTTGAGCAATAAAGTCGACTTCAGTGACAGGGTGTAACTCGCCTTGCCACTCAAGGTATAAGGTCTGACCTATACGCAATGCAGGGTAGTGTTGGGTAATATGATTGTCTTCAACAATTAATTGATCGTTAACCAGCTTGGTATGGGTTAAGTCATCAGCGTAGATCACAACTTTTTGTTGTTGTTCGCCTGTTTGTAAATTCAGTGTGTAGAGTTGCGGTTGCGCACTGCGCCATCCTGAAGCCAGCGCCCACTGTGAGGTCTGATCATCGTGACGGATACGCTTCTCTTGCGAAAGCGCCCATGCACGGCCTGCCAAATTCCAGAATGCTGCGGGTAACTCACTTGGGGTGATAAATAGATCTTTTTCGTGGCGTGGAATAAAGTCGGTATCCAGTTCTGCAGCAGCAAAAGCTGAGTGGGCTAAGATGCGGCTTAAAAAAGCTAAGTTAGTACGCACGCCAGAGATATGGGTTTCGGCCAACATCGCCAGTAAGCGTTGGCGCGCTTCTTCACGGTTTTCACCCCAAGCAATCAACTTACCAATCATTGGATCGTAGAAGGGTGAAATGCTATCGCCTTCTTCAATACCGGTATCCACGCGACGGCCTTCACCAGCTGCAGGTTCACGGTATAGATTTAGGGTACCTGTAGAGGGTAAAAAGTCATTATCGGGATCTTCGGCATACAGGCGCACTTCAATGGCATGGCCATGCAATGGTACTTGTTCTTGAGTGAGAGGCAGCTTTTCACCACGGGCAATACGGATTTGCCAAGCGACTAAGTCTTGTCCAGTAATCAGCTCGGTAATCGGGTGCTCAACTTGCAGGCGCGTATTCATCTCCATAAAGAAGAACTCACCGCGTGCATCCAAGAGGAATTCAACTGTGCCCGCACCGACATAACCAATGGCTTGGGCTGCTTTTACCGCCGCTTCACCCATTGTTTTGCGTAATTCTGGGCTGATGCCTGGCGCAGGTGCTTCTTCAACAACCTTTTGGTGGCGGCGTTGAATGGAGCAATCACGCTCATTGAGATAGACACAGTTACCGTGCATATCCGCGAAAATTTGGATCTCAACATGACGGGGTTTAAGTACGTATTTTTCCACCAGCATTTTTGGGTCGCCAAAGGCTGACTTGGATTCACGTTGTGCGGACTCTAAGGCATCTTTAAGTTCGGATTCTTTTTCGACTACTTTCATGCCTTTACCACCGCCGCCAGCGGTGGCTTTCAGCAGGACAGGGTAGCCGATATGTTTAGAGGCAATGCGGAAGGTTTCATAGTCTTGTTCTTCGCCATGAAAGCCCGGAACCAGTGGCACGCCGGCTTCTTCCATTAAAAATTTAGCTGCGGATTTACTGCCCATGGCAACAATAGCGCTGGCCGGTGGACCTAAGAAGATTAAACCAGCATCTTCAATGGCTTGAGCAAAAGCGCTGTTTTCAGCCAAGAAGCCGTAACCTGGGTGAATCGCTTGTGCGCCAGTGGCGTGTGCCGCTTGAATGATTTTATCAATCAGTAGGTAGCTTTCTGCAGGTTTGGCACCGCCTAAGTTGTAGCAAATATCAGCCATGCGCGCATGGCGCGCATGACGGTCAACTTCACTGTGTACTGCTACGGTTTTTAAACCTTGTGCCTTGGCCGTTTTCATAATTCGGCAAGCAATTTCGCCGCGGTTGGCAATCAGTAGGGTATCAATATGACGGTTCATTAGCGTGTCTCCTGCCAAGAAGGTGAGCGTTTTTCAAAGAAGGAATTCAGACCTTCTTGCCCTTCAGGGCTGACGCGTAAAGTTGCGATGGTTTGTTCGGTTTTAGCGCGGGTCTGGTCATCAATTTTGCCTTCGCCGACTTCAATCAATAACGCTTTGCTGGCGACCATGGCTTGTGGACTGTTCTTGGATAAGTTTGCCAGCCATTTTTCTGCCGCTGCATCTAAGTCTTCTGCAGGATAGCTTTCACAAAGCAGGCCAAGCTGGGTGGCCGTTGCACCACTGAAACGCTCTGCGCTCAGTGCATAACGCCGTGTTGCCCGCTGGCCTAAGGCTTTAACTACAAAAGGACTGATAACCGCTGGGGCTAAACCGATGCGTACTTCAGATAAGCAAATCACTGCATCCGCAGCGCCAATCGCCATATCGCAGCAGGCTATTAAACCCACTGCACCACCAAAGGCGGCACCTTGCACCACCGCTAAAGTGGGCTGTGGTAAATGATAGAGTTTATGCATCAGTTCACCGAGCTCATGGGAGTCGGCTAAGTTAGCGGAATAATCCAATTGTGCAGAAGCTTTCATCCAGCCTAAGTCGGCACCGGCAGAAAAATGTTTGCCGCGCCCACGCAAGACTAGAATGCGAATGTTTTGATCATTTTTGATCGCATCGAGTGCGTGAATTAACTCGCTGATCATGCCTGCATTAAAGGCATTATTTTTTTCTGCACGGTTTAACCAAAGGGTCGCAATGCCCTGCTCACCATTTTCTAATTGTATTTCTTGATAAGCCATGAGTGCTTTCCTTACATGCGGAACACGCCGAACTTGGTCGGCTCAATGGGTGCATTCAATGTTGCTGATAGCGCTAAGCCCAGTACGTCACGAGTTTGCGCTGGATCAATCACACCATCATCCCAGAGGCGCGCGCTTGAATAGTAGGGGTGACCTTGATGTTCGTATTGAGCCAGAATAGGTTGTTTGATGGCTGTTTCTTCTTCGGCAGATAAACTACCGCCAGCACGTTCAACCTGTTCGCGTTTCACTTGGGCTAAAACCCCTGCAGCTTGTTCGCCACCCATCACGCCGATGCGCGCGTTAGGCCACATCCATAAGAAACGAGGGTCGTAGGCACGGCCGCACATACCGTAGTTACCGGCGCCAAAACTGCCACCCACCAGTACAGTAAATTTAGGTACTTGGGCACAGGCCACTGCTGTAACTAATTTAGCGCCATGCTTAGCAATACCGCCTTCTTCGTACTTTTTACCGACCATAAAACCAGTAATATTTTGCAGGAAAATCAATGGAATGCCGCGCTGGCAGGCCAACTCAATAAAGTGCGCACCTTTTTGTGCCGCTTCGGCGAATAAAATACCGTTGTTACCTAAAATCGCGACAGGGTAGCCATGTAGATGGGCAAAGCCGCAGACTAATGTGCTGCCGAACAGAGCTTTAAATTCATCAAATTCACTGTTATCCACTAAGCGGGCAATGATTTCACGCACATCAATGGGCTGTTTAGCATCGGCTGGAATGAGCCCGTAGAGTTCTTGGGCGTCGTAGAGTGGTGCTTGTACGGGGCGGGTTTGTAATTCACCCAGTTTTTTCCAATTTAAATTGGACACACAACGACGAGCAATGGCCAGTGCGTGATTATCATCTTCAGCGTAATGATCAGCGACACCCGAAATACGGCAATGGGTATCCGCGCCACCCAACTCTTCAGCTGTTACTACTTCACCGGTGGCCGCTTTAACTAGCGGTGGCCCAGCCAAGAAGATGGTCGCTTGATTGCGCACCATAATGGTTTCGTCAGACATCGCTGGAACATAGGCACCGCCAGCAGTACAAGAACCCATCACCACGGCGATTTGTGGGATGCCTTGTGCACTCATATTGGCTTGGTTAAAAAAGATACGGCCAAAGTGTTCGCGGTCTGGGAAAACTTCATCTTGACTGGGCAGGTTAGCACCACCTGAATCGACTAAGTAAATGCAGGGTAGACGGTTTTGCTGGGCAATGGTCTGCGCGCGAAGGTGCTTTTTAACGGTAAGCGGGTAGTAAGTACCGCCTTTTACCGTGGCATCGTTAGCAATAATCATGCACTCGATACCTTCTACGCGACCAATACCTGCTACCACACCGGCCGCAGCAATAGTATCAGCGTAGACCTCGTAAGCAGCTAAGGGTGAGAGCTCTAAAAAGGCTGAGCCAGTATCCAGTAGAGCATTAATACGGTCGCGTACTAAGAGTTTGCCACGTGATTCATGGCGTTGTTGCGCGGCTTGACCACCGCCTTGGCTGGTTGTGTTGAGTAACGCACGAAGGTCATCCACTTGCTTTTGCATCGCAAGTGCGTTGCTAGCATATTCGGGGGAGCGTGTATTGATTTTAGTTTGCAAGGTGGCCATTGGCTGTTCCTCTACTGTTGTTATTGTTTTAGCGCCCCTTGACAGTATTGGATACTTCCAAGGGATGCATAGAGAAGCGTTATTTGGTTTCGCGGAAGAGTTCACGACCAATCAACATACGGCGAATTTCACTGGTGCCCGCGCCAATCTCATAGAGCTTGGCATCGCGCAGTAGACGGCCGGCAGGGAATTCATTGATATAACCATTACCGCCCAAGATTTGGATGGCTTCTAGGGCCATTTTGGTTGCTATTTCTGCGGTATAGAGAATCACACCGGCTGAGTCTTTGCGAGTGGTTTCCGCACGATCACAGGCATTGGCCACGGCATATAAATAAGCGCGACTGGCGTTCATTTGTGAGTACATATCGGCGATCTTGCCTTGAATAAACTGAAACTCACCAATACTTTTACCAAACTGCTTACGATCATGGATATAAGGTACAACCAGATCCATACAGGCTTGCATAATGCCCACAGGACCGCCAGCAAGCACCACACGCTCGTAATCGAGACCACTCATCAACACTTTAACGCCGCCGTTGAGTTCGCCTAGGATGTTTTCTGCAGGCACTTTCACATCGTCGAAAAACAACTCGCAGGTGTTGGAACCGCGCATACCGAGTTTGTCGAACTTAGTCCCACGGCTAAAGCCTTTCCAGTCACGCTCAACGATAAATGCGGTAATACCGTGGGCACCTTTCTCGGCATCGGTTTTCGCATAAATCACATAAGTATTGGCGTCTGGACCGTTAGTAATCCAAGTTTTACTGCCGTTAAGTACATAGTGATCGCCTTTATGATCGGCGCGTAAGCGCATAGAGACCACATCCGAGCCAGCGTTAGGCTCACTCATTGCTAGAGCGCCGACATGCTCACCAGAAATCAGTTTGGGTAAGTACTTAAGTTTTTGCTCGTGGGTACCGTTACGGTTGATTTGGTTAACACACAAATTTGAATGCGCACCGTAGGATAGGCCAACTGAGGCTGAACCGCGGCTGATTTCTTCAATGGCAATCACGTGCTCTAAGTAGCCCATGCCGGCCCCGCCATACTGTTCTGGCACAGTGATACCTAACAGACCCATATCGCCAAATTTACGCCACATATCTGCAGGAAAAAGGTTGTCTTGGTCGATTGCTTCGGCACGTGGCGCGATTTCGCTTTCAACAAAGCTACGTATTTGATCGCGCAGCATATCGGCAGTTTCACCAAGAGCGAAGTTCAGGCTGGAATATGTCATGTGTAGGTACCTTTGATTTGGTTTGTATTTTTTATAAGAGGCAAATCGCCCGCTTGTTATATTCAGTGTTATGTCAATTTAGTATTTTTAGGGTGTTTACATCAGCTTCAATTGCGTTGTATGTTGTAGTCATGGATTTGACCTTTACGTTAACGTAAGCCAACCATGGATTAGCTGTCAACATTAATCTTGAAAACAGGATAGGAAACAGCAAATTCAACTGAAGCAACCTCAATAACAAACATAAATATCGAGGGAATTTTACGATGAGTATTCCAAGCTATACCTGCGGACCGCAGGATAAACCCCTATTGGCGATGACTATTGGTGAAGCCTTTGATCGGACAGTGGCGCGCTTTCCTGATCGTGAAGCCTTGGTCGCCCGTGAACAAGATATTCGCATGACCTGGTCTGAGTTAGGTGTTTTAGTGAATAAATCGGCGCGTGCTTTGCTGGCGCTGAATATTAAACCGGGTGATCGCGTCGGTATTTGGTCGCCGAACTGCGTGCAGTGGTTGGTGACCCAGTTTGCGACCGCTAAAGTTGGAGCGATTCTAGTTAATATTAACCCAGCTTATCGCACCACCGAACTTGAATACGCGTTGAAGCAATCGGGCTGTGCTTGGTTGATCAGTGCATCATTGTTTAAAAGCTCTGATTATCACGCCATGATCAGTGATTTATTGCCAGAGCTGGCACCTGCTGCGCCAGGCCAGCTTGAAAGTCCACGGTTACCTAAGCTTAAGGGCGTGATTAGTCTAAGCGATCATCCTGCACCAGGCATGCTGGCTTGGCAGCGCGTATTGTCTGCTGCGCATACGGTGAGTGAGGAGGCGTTGGCTGAGGTCAGCCGCACCTTGCAGTTTGATGATGCAATTAATATTCAATATACCTCTGGCACCACGGGCTTCCCGAAAGGCGCAACCCTGAGCCATTACAATATTTTAAATAATGGTTATATGGTCGGTGAAAGCCTCGGCTTAACTGAGCATGACCGTATGGTTATTCCGGTGCCGCTGTACCACTGTTTTGGCATGGTGATGGGTAACTTGGGTGCTTTAACTCACGGCAGTACCATTATTTATCCTGGCGCTGCTTTTGATCCAGTGGTTACTTTACAGACCGTGGCCGAGGAAAAAGCCACCGTATTATACGGTGTACCCACCATGTTTATCGCCATGCTCGATAATGAAGAGCTGCCGAACTTAGATCTGAGCAGCCTTCGCACAGGCATTATGGCGGGGTCAATTTGCCCGATTGAAGTGATGAAGCGCGTTATGTCAGATATGCATATGGAAGAAGTGCAAATTGCATATGGCATGACCGAAACCAGCCCTGTTTCTACGCAGACAGCGGCCAACGATAGCATTGAGCATCGCACCACCTCAGTGGGTCGTACCCAGCCTAATTTAGAAAGCAAAATCGTTAACGATGAAGGTCGCATTGTTCCACGCGGGCAAATTGGCGAGCTCTGTACCCGTGGTTATAGTGTGATGCTGGGTTATTGGAATAATCCTGAGGCCACTAAAGACGCCATTGATAGCGCGCGCTGGATGCATACCGGTGACTTGGCGACGATGGATGATGATGGTTATGTAAAAATCGTGGGTCGCAATAAAGATATGATTATTCGTGGTGGTGAAAATATTTATCCACGTGAAATCGAAGAATTTCTCTATACCCATGCGTGTGTAGCTGATGTGCAGGTAGTGGGTATTCCTTGTGAAAAGTTTGGTGAGGAAATCGTCGCTTGGGTGCAGTTACATCCCGGTGACAGCATCAGTATTGATGACTTAAAAGAATACTGCAAAGGTAAAATTGCCCACTTTAAAGTGCCGCGTTTTATTAAGTTTGTTGATGAGTTTCCAATGACTATCAGTGGGAAAGTGCAGAAATTCAAAATGCGTGACATTAGCGTTGAAGAGTTTTGTCCGCCCAGCGCTTAGATTGCTTGTTCATAAATAATAATAAAGAGGTTGCACTATGTCCCCCTTAAGTCGTTTTCCGATTCCTGAATCTATTACAGAGTTACCCGATGATGTGCAGCAACGCATGCTTGCGGTGCAAGAAAAGGCTGGGTTTATTCCTAATGTCTTTTTACTCCTGGCGCATCGTCCTGCTGAGTTTAGAGCGTTTTTTGCCTATCACGATGCCTTGATGGAACGCGAGTCTCCAACCCTTTCGATCGTTGATCGAGAAATGATTGTGGTGGCGATGAGTGCGCAACATGAGTGCTTATATTGCGTGGTAGCGCACGGTGCATTGTTACGTATTTATTCTAAACAAGCGCATTTGTCTGATCAGATTGCGATTAACTTCCGTACTGCCCCGATTACTGAAAAGCAACGGGTGATGCTGGATTACACCTACTACTTGGCGATTGAGTGTGGCGTGCTGACTGATCAGTGGGTAGCCAAACTACAAGCGCAGGGCTTTAGTTTGGATGATATTTGGGATATGGGCGCGATTGCCTCCTTTTTTGGACTATCGAACCGACTGGTGTCTATGGCGGGAACACCACCCAATGATGAGTTTTATTTGATGGGGCGGATTCCTCGAAACAAATAACTCACTAGAGCGCACTGCTCGATTTACATAAACAGTCGTTAATAATAAAAAGAGAGACTTACTATGCACATTAAGATCAATACGATGTTTGTCATCAGCAGCTTAGCAGCAGCGATTGCTATGCCAAGCCTCGCTCAAGCGGAATTTGTTGAAGATGCTAGCGGTAGCTTGAGTTTACGTAACTTTTATATGAACCGTGATTTTCGTGATAACACCTCCGGGCAATCTAAAGCTGAAGACTGGGGGCAAGGCTTTATGTTGCGTTTACAGTCGGGCTATACAGAAGGCACTGTGGGTGTCGGAGTGGATGCTTTAGGTTTGGTTGGCGTTAAGCTGGATTCTGGTGGTGGCACCGGTGGCACTGGTACATTGGTGCGCAGTCGTCACTCGGGTAAATCGGCTGACAGTCATGCTTTTGCTGGTTTTACCGCTAAAGCGAAAATCTCTGAAACCGTCTTAACGGTAGGGACGCATGAGCCGCTATTACCCATTGCTTATCGCAATGACACGCGCATGTTGCCGCAAACCTTCCAAGGCGGCCAGATTCAGTCAAAAGACATTACCAATCTGACTTTAACCGCAGGTCAGTTTCAGAAAGTACGCTTACGTGACTCGACCAACTACGAAAATATGCATATGGCTGCGGATGGTGCAACTGGTGGTGTCAGTAGCAATAAGTTTAATTATTCGGGAGCCAGTTATGAGTTTATTCCAGGTTTAACCGGTACCTATTACTTTGCTGAATTGAAAGATAACTATCGCCAGCACCATGCTAACTTGCAGTTTTTGACGGACTTAAGTAACGATCTTAAATTCAAGAGTGATTTGCGCTATTTCAACAGTTCAGACCAAGGCCAGACCACGGTTGATAACCGCTTAGCCAGCGCTATGTTTTCCTTAGGCTATCAAGGGCATTGGTTAGGCTTAGGTTATCAAGATGCTAGCGGTAAAACCGGAACACCCTATTTAGCCGGCGGTACCGATCCTTGGACCATGAACACCTTAACCTACCAACCTTTCTTACGCGCCCAAGAAGACTCATGGCAAGTACGCTACAACTATGACTTTGCGCAAATGGGTATTCCTGGTCTGAACTTAATGGCGCGTTATGCCAGTGGTGATAATTTTAAAGTGGCTAATCAGAGTGCGAAAGAATGGGAGCGCGATATTGATATCGGTTACACCATTCAATCGGGTCCATTAAAAGATCTGGGTTTATTGGTGCGTAACGTGATGTACCGTGGCTCACACACCACTGATGTTGATGAAAATCGCATTATCGCTAACTACACCTTTAAATTTTGATTCTCTAAAACTAAAAAAAGCATGATTGACTGATAAGTCATACTTTGGTTGATCATGCTTGCTTTAACAGTAAATCCCTTGTTATCGTTAACGTAAAGGTAAATCAACTACCAAGCTAATAACCAACAACAATAATCAGGGTTAGAGGGCTGCACATGTCATCGGATATTATTTTAGAGACTCGAGGTTTGACCAAAGAGTTTCGTGGCTTTACCGCCGTCAATAACGTTGATTTAAAAATTAAAAAAGGTCATATCCATGCCTTAATCGGTCCTAATGGTGCAGGCAAAACCACATTTTTTAATTTATTAACGCATTTTTTACCGCCGACCCGTGGAGAGATTATTTTCCAAGGTAAAGCCATTACCGGCACCCGTGCCAATCAGATTGCCAAGTTAGGACTGGTGCGCTCATTTCAGATTTCTGCCGTGTTTGGACAGATGACTGTTTTGGAAAACGTACGTGTGGCCTTGCAAAGTAAACAAGGTAATTCATTTCATTTTTGGAAATCCGAGCGCAGTTTAAATAGTTTAAATGAGCGCGCGATGGAATTACTCGAAAAGGTCGGGCTGGGTAGTTTTGCCGATACGGTCACGCATGAACTGTCCTATGGCCGTAAGCGCGCCTTAGAACTGGCTACTACCATGGCCCTTGATCCGGTGATGCTGTTGCTGGATGAGCCGACGCAAGGCATGGGCCAAGAAGATGTCGATATGGTGGTTGACCTCGTCCGACGTGTGGCGGTGGGGCGTACGGTATTAATGGTTGAGCATAATTTGAGTGTGGTCAGTCGTTTATGCGATGCGATTACCGTGCTGGCGCGCGGCTCTATTTTAGCCGAAGGCGATTATGCAACAGTTTCGGCTAATTCAGCGGTACGTGAAGCTTACTTAGGTACTGCGGTGACGGACGAGGTGGCGCTATGAATGCATCCAATCGTGAGCAACTCTTAATTGAGGATTTACATGCCTACTACGGTCAATCGCATATCTTGCATGGCGTCAATCTGGTGGTGCGCCGTGGTGAATTAGTGACCTTGCTAGGGCGCAATGGTGCCGGACGCAGCACCACCTTGCGCGCGATTATGAATATGGTTGGCAAGCGTAGCGGCTCGATCATGATCAATGGTACGGAAACCATGACTATTCCTGCCCATCATATTCCACGTTTAGGTGTAGGTTTTTGCCCTGAAGAGCGCGGTATTTTCGCCAGTCTCAATGTTGAGGAAAACTTACTGCTGCCGCCAACAGTGCGCAGTGGCGGCATGAACCTTGATGAGCTCTATGAGATGTTTCCTAATCTGTATGAGCGACGCTTTAGTCAGGGCACGCGGCTCTCAGGGGGCGAGCAGCAAATGCTAGCTTTGGCACGTATTTTACGCACTGGAGCAAACTTATTATTGCTCGACGAAATTACTGAAGGCCTGGCCCCAGTGATTGTGCAGAAATTAGCTGAAGTGCTGATCAAGCTTAAAGAGAAAGGCCTGACTATTGTGCTGGTTGAGCAAAATTTCCGATTTGCCGCACCCCTCGCTGACCGCCATTACTTAATGGAACACGGCAAAATTATTGACGAGATCAGTGCGGCTGAGCTGCCATCAAAACAGGAGTATTTGAGTAAAAACTTAGGTGTATAAATTTATTCTCAGCAGAGAAGCCTCGTAAGAAACCACTTAGTGTGACAACAACAATAAAACTCAAAAGGTATTCTATGAAAGGTTTAAGAAAAGCAATCAGTTTGATCGTTACCGCAGGTTTACTGTCTAGCACTGCGCAAGCCGCCATCAGTGATGATGAAATCCGTATTGGCTATCTGGCTGATATGTCAGGCACCTACCGAGACCTGTCCGGTCCTGGCGGTTTAGAAGCGCTGAAAATGGCGGTTGAAGACTTCGGTGGGCAGGTCAATGGCAAAAAAATTGTACTTTTTAATGCGGATGATTTGAACAAGCCGGATGTGGGTGCTAATACCGTACGGCAGTGGATTGATGAGAAAAATGTTGATGTGATTACCGGCTTAGTCGCCACCTCAGTGGTGATGGCCGTTAATAAAATTGTTGAGCAAGAAAATAAACTGGCACTTATTTCAGGTTCTGCCTCCTCTGCATTAACCAATGAATTTTGCTCACCCAATCATATTCACTGGGTCTATGACACCTATGCCTTATCCAACGGAACCGCGCATGCGGTTCTGCAAGAAGGCGGTAAGGACTGGTTTATTTTAGCGGCCGACTATGCTTTTGGTCATGCTCTAGAAGCTGATTTGAGCAGGGTGATTGAGGCTGAAGGTGGTAAAGTTGTCGGTAAAGTCCGTCACCCATTCCCTAGTACTGATTTCTCTTCTTATATTCTGCAAGCGCAAGGTTCAGGCGCTGAAGTGGTTGCTTTGGCCAATGCTGGCGCCGATATGGTCAACGCTCTGCAAACCGCCAGCCAGTTTGGTTTAACCCAATCGGGACAAAAATTGGCCGGTATGGTGGTGTTTCTAAACGATGTGCATTCGATGGGTTTAGACGTCACTCAGGGACTGATGCTGACCACCGGTTGGTATTGGGATATGAATGATGAAACCCGAGCGTGGGCGCAGCGTTACTACGAGCGTGTCGGTCGCATGCCAGGTATGGCGCAAGCCGGTGTTTACTCCTCCACTCTGCATTACCTCAATGCGGTTAAAGAGACAGGTTCGGATGAGACTCAAGTGGTTCGCACACAAATGATGGGCACGCCAATCAACGACATGTTTGCCAAAAATGGCACGCTGCGTGAAGACGGCCGTATGGTGCACGACATGTACTTAGCGCAAGTGAAGACGCCGGCAGAGTCTAAATCAGAGTGGGATTTATATAAAATTCTGCGCACCATTCCTGGTGATCAAGCCTACCGCCCATTGGCTGACAGCCAGTGCAAGCTGATCAATAACTGATTGTTTAATGCCGTTATGAGTCGCTGCAGTTTGGTTGCAGCGACTTTTTGGAGTGGGTGACAACCATGATGATACTTTTTGGCGTTCCCCTCAGTGTGTTACTGGGGCAATTGCTATTGGGACTGATTAACGGGGCATTTTATGCGTTGTTAAGTCTGGGTTTAGCAATTATTTTTGGCTTACTGCGCATCATTAACTTTGCACACGGTGCTCTGTATATGCTGGGTGCGTTTGTCACCGTCTTGAGCTTGCAGTACTTAGGGATTAATTATTGGTTTGCGTTGTTTTTAGCACCATTGACCGTTGGCCTGATTGGCATGGCGATTGAAAAGGGTTTGCTGCGCAGAATTGTCGGCGAGGATCACCTTTATGGTCTGTTGTTAACTTTCGGTTTAGCACTGATTATTGAAGGGCTATTCGTTAAGTTATTTGGCGTGTCCGGTAGCTCGTACCCCATGCCTGATGCGTTGAAAGGCGGCTTTAATCTAGGCTTTATGTTCTTACCTAAATACCGTGCTTGGGTGATTGTCGCGGCCTTGGTTGTCTGCTTTGTAACTTGGTACATGATTGAGCGCACCCGGCTCGGTTCCTATCTGCGAGCCGGTACGGAAAATCCAAAACTGATGCAGGCCTTCGGTATTAATGTGCCACTGTTAATCACCTTAACTTACGGTTACGGCGCTGCTTTAGCCGCCTTTGCGGGTGTGTTAGCCGCCCCCATTTATCCAGTTTCTCCAGGCATGGGCGCGAACTTATTGATTGTGGTCTTTGCGGTGGTGGTGATTGGCGGTATGGGCTCGATTATGGGCGCTATTATTACGGGTTTATTGATGGGCTTGATTGAAGGCTTAACCAAGGTGTTTTATCCGGAAGCGGCTAATACCGTGGTGTTTCTAGTGATGGTGCTGGTGTTGTTAGTGCGCCCAGCGGGCCTATTTGGTAAGGAGACATAAGATGTCTGAGGCGATCAAGACCCAAGTACAACAACAGCGTATTCGAGTTGAGCGGGAACGTCGGATTGCTGCCAGTCGGCGTAATAAAATATTTTTTGCCGTGTTTATCGCCATCGCTTTAGTGGCGCCCTTCGGCATTTATCCTGTGTTTTTAATGAAGCTGCTATGCTTTGCGCTATTTGCCTGTGCGTTTAACTTGCTGCTTGGTTATGCGGGCTTATTGTCCTTTGGACATGCGGCTTTTTTAGCCACCGGCGGCTACATCACAGGTTTTGTGCTGACTGAATACAGTGGTTTAAGCACAGAAGTGGGTATTCTAGCAGGGACAGCGGCATCGGCTGTTTTAGGACTGGGTTTTGGCTTATTGGCGATTCGTCGACAAGGTATTTACTTTGCGATGATCACTTTAGCTTTAGCGCAGTTGGTGTTCTTTATGTATATGCAGTCGAGTTTCACCGGTGGAGAGAACGGCTTGCAAGGGGTACCGCGCGGGCATTTATTTGGCTTTATTGATCTGCAAGATAATCTGAATATGTATTACTTTGTCTTAGCAGTGTTTCTCTTTGGTTTTTTGCTGATCCAGCGCACCATTCACTCGCCTTATGGGCAGGTGTTGAAGGCGATTCGTGAAAATGAGCCGCGGGCAATTTCCTTGGGTTACAACGTCGATGCGCATAAGTTGCTGGCTTTTGTTTTGTCGGCTGCTTTAACAGGCTTAGCCGGCTCGACTAAAACAGTGGTCTATCAGTTGGCCTCGTTAACCGATGCACACTGGCATATGTCCGGTGAAGTTATTTTGATGACCTTGCTTGGTGGGGTGGGTACGGTGCTGGGGCCTTTTGTCGGCGCCAGTATTGTAGTGACCTTGCAAACTTACTTGAGCAGTGGCCCGCTCGGTGCTTGGGTACATGTGATTTTGGGGGTGATTTTTGTCCTTTGCGTGCTGATGTTCCGCGCAGGGATAGTGGGTTGGACGACTAAGCTGGTCCAGAAGAACTTTAAATAATGTGTAGAGAACCGAGTCGGATCGTTGAGTTGTGACAAACAGACGTGAGCGGTACTGAGTTATTTAAAGTGAAAGCGGCCCTAGCCCTGAGTTTAACCTCAGTGCTAGGGCCGCTTTTTTTAGAGTGAACGGTCGCTTGGGTTAAAATCTATTACTGGCTAAACCCATTAGGATTGTTTTGCTGCCAGCGCCAAGTATCACGCATCATGTCCTCTAAGCTGTGCTCCGCTTTCCAGCCCAGCTCTTGTGCGGCTTTTTTAGGGTCGGCCCAACATTCAGCAATATCACCACTGCGTCGCGCGACCACGGTATAAGGCACGCAAACGCCAGCGGCTTGTTCAAAAGCATGGATCATTTGCAATACGCTATAGCCTTGCCCTGTACCTAGATTCCAAGTCTGCACGCCTTGTGAGGATGTAATAGCGTTTAGTGCTTTTAAGTGGCCGTTAGCTAGATCGACAACATGAATGTAGTCACGTACACCGGTGCCATCAACCGTCGGGTAATCATCACCATACACTGACAGTTGTTGCAGCTTACCCACAGCGACTTGGCTAATATAGGGTAGTAAATTGTTCGGAATACCATTTGGGTCTTCACCAATTAGGCCGCTGCTGTGTGCACCAACTGGATTAAAGTAGCGCAATAAGGCGATACTCCAGCGTGGTTCAGAATGAGCAAGGTCACGTAGTACCTCTTCCACCATCAACTTTGAACGACCATAAGGATTAGTGGGTGTGCCTGTTGGATATGCTTCATTGATGGGCATCTGTGTTGGCTCGCCATACACAGTGGCTGAGGAACTGAACACCAGATTAAATACAGCTGCCGCTGCCATGGCTTGAAATAACACAAGGCTACCGCTAACGTTATTTTCATAATAGGTCAGTGGCTGTTGCACACTTTCCCCGACTGCTTTTAAACCAGCGAAATGCAGTACAGCCTGAATCCTATAACTGGAAAAAATTGAGTCAAGCAAATCGCGGTCACGAATATCACCTTTGATAAAGGTGGCTGCTTTACCACAAATACGCTCGACCCGGCGCAGCGACTCCAAGGAGCTGTTAGTTAGATTATCTAAGACAACCACCGTATAACCTGCTTCAAGCAGAGCAAGAGTGGTGTGCGAACCGATATAACCTGCGCCACCGGTCACTAATATAGATTGTTTCATACGCTTTTAAACGTCCTTAGATTAGAGTGCTGCTAGCGATGACTTTTCTTTACTTGAGCGCTTTCTGCGCCACTGTAAAGCGCCCACCGCAAACAGAAGTAATAAACTCGGAATCCACATAATCTCTTTACGCATGCGATCAGTAGGTGCACGTACTTTTATAATCTGTTGGTCAAATTCTAAGCCTAGATCCGCTGCTTGACTGGCAAACGCGACATTATCAATCAGGGTTTTACCGTTGTCCTCAATCAGCATTAAGCCGAGTGCTTCCATCCGCTCTTCACCGCTATTACCTGCTGGAACGGGTAGTAAAATAACAAACTCACGTGGCTCGCCTACTTCATCTTCACCCTGTAAGCGCAAACGCAACTGACTACCTTCATCAACTTGCCCTAAGGCCTGCATCAATTGGCTTGGCGGTATATCTTGGTAAGGATCATGGGCGATATCCATCCAGAATCCAGGACGGAATAAAGTAAAGGCAACCAACAAGAGCAGTATGCTTTCATACCAGCGGCTACGCGTGATAAACCAACCTTGCGTGCCCGCGGCGAAAATCAGCATAGCGATAGTCGCGACAATAAAAATTAATATGCCGTGCATTACACCGATATTAATCAGCAGTAAATCTGTATTAAAGATAAACAAAAATGGCAGTGCTGCGGTACGTAAGCTGTAATAAAACGCTTGCACGCCGGTCTTGATGGGATCACCTTTTGACACTGCCGCGGCAGCAAATGAAGCCAAACCTACCGGCGGAGTGACATCGGCCATGATGCCAAAATAGAAAACAAAGAGGTGTACCGCAATCAATGGCACGATCAAACCATTTTGTTGACCAAGTGTAACCACCACTGGGGCTAATAAGCTGGACACGACAATGTAGTTGGCAGTAGTGGGTAGCCCCATCCCTAGAATCAAACTGAATACGGCCGTAAATAGCAGCATCAACAGCAAATTACCCATTGATAGCAATTCAACCAGATCAGCTAACACTAAGCCGACGCCGGTTTGTGATACCGCTCCGACAATCACGCCAGCGGCAGCTGTAGCAATACCGATACCGATCATATTACGGGCACCAGCAATCATACCCTCGCGCAGATCAACCACTCCGTCCAGCCAGCCACCATGATCATAGCTGCGGTCGGTGCGCATCCACGTCAAAATAGGACGCTGAGTGAGCAGAATAAAGATCAGCATCACGCTGCCCCAGAATGCTGAGAGGCCAGGTGATAAGCGTTCAATCATCAGGCACCAAACCAATACCACAACCGGTAAAACAAAGTGTAAACCTGAGAGTAAAACAGTACGGGTGTTTGGCAATTCTTCTATTTGCTTATCAGGATCTTCTATCGGTAGTGCGGGGTTACTTGCAGCAATTTTGAGCAGACTTAAATAAGTGACTGCAAGTAAAATGCCTATGCCTAAGAGCGCGTACTCTCCTAATGCAGGCTTTAGCCAACCTAAGCCGTAGTACACCAGTAAAGAGATACCCGAAATTACGGCACAACCAAAAGCAAAGCCGGTTAAACGGCGTAACCACGGTTTAGGCTGGTAATTACCAATGGGCTGCATGTCTAATTTAAGCGCTTCTAAGTGCACGATATACAGCAGGGCGATGTAAGAAATTGCGGCCGGTAAAAATGCATGCTTAATAATGTCTACATAGGGAATCCCGACGTACTCAACCATTAAAAAGGCAGCGGCGCCCATTACGGGTGGCATGATTTGCCCGTTAACAGATGAGGCGACTTCAACTGCTCCAGCTTTTTCAGAAGAAAAGCCGACACGCTTCATCATTGGAATGGTGAATGTCCCCGTGGTCACCACATTGGCAATGGATGAGCCGGAAATCATTCCGGTCAGACCAGAGGCAACGACTGCTGCCTTAGCTGGACCACCGCGCATGTGTCCGAGCAAGCTAAAAGCCAGTTGGATAAAGTAATTTCCAGCACCTGCGCGCTCCAATAAAGCACCAAATAAAACAAACAAAAACACAAAGCTCGTTGAGACGCCCAAAGCAATCCCGAATACACCTTCGGTGGTGATCCATTGGTGATTGGCTAAGGCAGTAAAACTCACCCCGCGGTGGGCAAGCATATCCGGCATATAGGGGCCGGCAATACTATAGGTTAAAAAGAGTAACGCAATAATTGCCAGCGGTGGGCCTAAGGTACGACGGGTCGCTTCCAGTAATAGTGGAATGCCAATGCAGGCCGTGACGAGGTCAGATGTGGTTAAACTACCAGGACGTAAGGCCAAGTCCTGATAAAAAATAAATAAGTAAGCGGCACTGGCTGCAGCAACTAAGCCCAGCGCAATATCAAATAAAGGCACACGATTACGTGGCGAGCGTTTAAATGCTGGGTAAGCTAAAAAAGCCAGCAATAATGCAAAGGTTAAATGGATAGAGCGTGTTTCTGTATCGTTAAATACGCCCATGCGAAAAATAAATGGCAACGGCGAAGCAATCCAAAGTTGAAACAGTGACCAGAGTAAAGCAAGACCGGCGATAACCTGCGCCATAATACCATCAGGTAAACGTGCGCCTGAGTCTTGTGCAATGAGTTCTTCGGCGGAAAGGTGTTTTTCTGACATGGCAGTGAACCTGCTTGGAATCTAAAGAATCAATACGCCAGCGCCAGGTCGAGCGCTAGCGTATTGAGATGATGCAACGAGCTTGCTGCGGGCTATTTTAACCAGCCGCGCTCTTTGTAGTAGCGGATTGCACCTTCATGCAGCGGTGCAGATAAGCCAACTTTAATCATTTCTTCAGCTTTTAAATCTTTAAAGGCTGGATGTAAACGCTTGAAACGATCAAGGTTATCAAAGACGGATTTAACCATTTGATAGACCAACTCAGGGCTGACATTACTGCTGGTTGAAAGCACTGCTTTACCGCCAATAGATGGCGTTGGTAGATCATTACCGGTATAGATACCGCCGGGTATTTCAGCTTTGGTGTAGTAGCTTTTTTCCGCTAACAGCGCATCAATTTCAGGGCCTGTGACTGGAATCAGAACGGCATCTACGGTTGTAGTTGCTTCTTGAATGGCACCGTTAGGGTGGCCAACGAAGTAGGTCATGGCATCAATGTTGTTATCATTGAGGGCGCTGGCTTGCTCTGCTGGTTTGAGTTCGGCCGCTAAAGAGAAGCTGTTATGATCCCAGCCTTTTTTCTCCATGATTTCTTCAAGGGTGTCGCGTTGACCAGAACCTGGGTTACCGATATTGACGCGCTTACCTTTTAAGTCATCAAAGTTAGCAATGTGCGAGTCACGACGGGCCAGAACGGTGAACACTTCACTCTGTAATGAGAAAAGCGCACGCATATCTTCCATTGGGCCTTCTGCTTCAAAAGGAGCGAGACCTTTCATTGCTTTATATTGGTGGTCGGACTGCATCACGCCGAAGTTAAATTCGCCACTGCGAATACCGTTTACGTTAGCCACGCCGCCGCCGCTGGCGGGTGCATTACAACGGACACCGCTGGTTTTGCTGTCGCGGTTAATGAAGCGGCAGATCGATTGACCCGCTACGTAGTACACGCCAGTTTGTCCGCCGGTACCAATGGTGATGTATTTTTCTTCGGCCTGTGCCATGCCACCCAAGGTGATGCTTGCGAGGGTCATGGACAGGGCCCATGCGAGGGTTTTGCCTTTGCTCATGGGAGTTCTCCTTAATTATTGTAAACACAGCAAACGACAGTATATGTTGAGTGATGTGTTGTCGGTTGCTGACATTGGGTTATGCCCGCAATGGTTTTACCTTAATAGTTTTTAATACTAAAGACTATTAACCCAAAATTTTGCGAAAAACCTTGGAGTTACGCTGAAAGTTATACAGGGATGCTTTCGTGCTGGGAAGCTGTTCTAGTGTGCATGCTTGAAAGCCTCGCTCTTGGAACCAGTGCGCGGTACGCGTGGTCAGTACAAACAAAGAGTCTAATTGCAGTGCCCGTGCCCGTTGCTCAATACGTTCAAGCACTATATCGCCGCGCCCGCCGTGACGATAATCTGGGTGGACTGCCAAACAGGCTAACTCGCCGGTGGCTTGCTCAGGAAATGGGTAGAGTGCTGCGCAGGCGATGATTAAACCATCGCGCTCGACAATGCTGAATTGACTGATTTCGCGTTCAATTAGGTCGCGAGAACGGCGCACTAAAATACCTTGTTCCTCTAACGGGCGGATTAGTTCTAATAAACCACCGACATCTTCAATCTGTGCTTCGCGTACTTGCTCAAACTGGCCTTGATCGACCAAGGTGCCGCAACCATCACGGGTGAACATTTCTGTGAGTAAAGCACCATCGAGATGGTAGCTGATAATATGGCAGCGTGGCACCCCACCTCTGCAAGCACTGACTGCGGCGTGCAAAAGCTCTGCTTGCTCAAGCTGCTTGTGGTCTTTGAATCGCTGAATGTTCTGCTCGGCTAATTGAGCGGGCAGTTCGCGAATCAGTTGTCCGGCATGATCTAACAGGCCGCGTTCAGCGCTAAACAGCAGTAACTTATCGGCTTGCAGCTCAATGGCGGCGCGCGTGGCGATATCTTCACAGGCTAAATTAAACGTCTCCCCTGTCGGTGAGTAACCTACGGGAGGGAGTAGCACTATGGTGCGATCATCCAGCAATCGATTGATGCCTTTGCTATCAATACGCCGAACTTCGCCGGTGTGCTGATAATCGACGCCATTGATCACGCCGAGCGGTCGTGCAGTGACTAAGTTACCGCTGGCCACTCTTAAACGCGCACCTTGCATCGGTGAGGCGGCCATATCCATTGATAAGCGCGCCTCCATAAACGCACGTAATTGACCTACCGCAGCCAGTACGCAGTCTAATGTGGCCGCATCAGTGATGCGTAAATCTTGATGATAATGTGAGTCTAAGCCTTGCTCGGTTAAGCGTGCTTCAATCTGTGGGCGCGAGCCAAAGACTAAAACTAAGCGCACGCCTAAACTGTGTAGGAGCACTAAGTCGTGAACTGTATTGCCAAAATTCTTATGCTCAATGCTTTCGCCAGGCAGCATGACAACAAAGGTACGCTCACGATGGGCGTTGATATAAGGTAATGAGTGGCGAAGAGAGCTAACATAATCGAGCATGAGTGCGTCCAGTCATGGCGACAGCGAAGGGATTAAAAAAGGTCTAAAGAAACGGGCTGTCACTGAGGAGAACATTGCCGCTTTTTCAGGCAATACGCAATCGCGCAGTACCTGAAAAAGACTCCGTGTGTAGCAATTATAGAAAGATCAATTTCAAAATGCTAAAGAACACAATGGCCAGGAAAGCACCGGCGGGCAAGGTGATTGCCCAAGACATAAAGATTGAGCCAATCACGCGCAAGTTTAGTGCACTGATACCGCGAGCTAAACCAATGCCTAATACGGCACCCACTAAAGTGTGAGTGGTCGACACTGGTAAGCCAATCGCTGACGCGCCAACCACGGTAGATGCTGTTGCCAATTCGGCCGCGAAACCTCGACTTGGAGTCAACTCGGTAATACCTCGGCCAACGGTGGCAATGACTTTATAACCGTAGGTGGCTAAACCAATCACAATCCCGACTGCGCCGAGCAGTAAGACCCATGCAGGAACTGCTGATTTCGTGCCCAGCTCAGCAACGCCATTATTTTGAATCACCCCTGCAATTGCCGCCAATGGACCTACGGCGTTGGCTACGTCGTTAGCACCATGGGCGAATGCCATAGAGCAGGCGGTGAAAATCATCAAGGTAGCAAAGACTTTTTCAACACTAGCAAAGTAAGTGCTGCGGTTGGCGTCAGGTGCAATTTGTACGCGGCGCAGCAGGAAAATACCGAGCAGCATGACTAAGATACCGACGCCAATGGCGAGGAGAAAACTCTGCTCGCTATTAATATTTAAGCCGACATGCTTAAGGCCTTTAGAAATCGTCATTAACGCGACCATAAAGCCGGTCAGAAACATATAAAAAGGCACATAACGTTTGGCGTTTTCAAAAGGATGATCGGTGTTAATAATCAGTTTTTGTACACTGACGAATAAGCCGAAGGCTAACACGCCTGACAGGAACGGCGTTACTACCCAGCTGGCCATGATGGGTAGGATCGCGCTCCAATGCACGGCGTCAAAAGACACGCCAAATGCGGCAAATCCAACCACCGCACCAATGATGGTGTGTGTGGTTGATACTGGCCAGCCTTTGTTGGTGGCAATCAGTAGCCATGTTCCGGATGCGAGTAATGCTGACATCATCCCTAATACCAGTAAATCTGCAGTCATCACATCAATATCGACAATGCCGTTCTTGATGGTTTCGGTGACTTCCCCTCCGGCTAAGTAAGCACCGCAGAATTCAAACACCATCGCAACCACAATGGCTTGTTTGATGGTGAGTGCGCGTGAGCCCACCGAGGTGCCCATGGCGTTAGCAACGTCATTAGCACCGACACCCCACGCCATAAAAAAACCAAAAAGACAGGCGAGGACTAAAAGTATGAGACCGTAGTCGGTTAAAAGAGACATAAAAAATCCGCTTGTTCCAGGTGGGGCGCGCTATACATCAGCGCGCAAGCAATTGTTCCAATCGGTTGCCAATGCGCTCAGCACGGTCAGCGACATCACCAATCCATTCGATGATGGTATAGAGAAACATGACATCGACAGGTGGCAGATCCTTCTCTAGTTTGAACAGGGTACGGCGCACTTCAATTTGCATGCGATCAGTGTCGTGCTCGATGTCTTCGAGTACTTCAATCATCGCGGTGACGCGATTCACTTCGCGATTACCAAAACCTGTTTCAAGGATTTCATCCAGCTCGTTCATGGCTGTCAACGCTTGCTCACTGGCATCCACT
Organism: Pseudomonas sp.; assembly: GCA_034006605.1. Classification (GTDB taxonomy): domain Bacteria; phylum Pseudomonadota; class Gammaproteobacteria; order Pseudomonadales; family Pseudomonadaceae; genus Denitrificimonas. The sequence continues at coordinate 25,805 of JAVESM010000013.1, forward strand.
GAGCGCTGAACAAAAGCCAGAATCATTGGCTGCAGCGGCTGTGGAATAACCATTTGCCGGCCCAGCATTAACCCCGCAATGTCTTTTGCGCGGTTGGCGACTTTGTCCTGTACACTGAGCAACTCTAGTAAGTCAGAGCGTGGTACCGGTAAAAAGAGGCTTTTAGGGAGGTGGATACGCACATTGCGCTTGAGTTTATCGGCTTCTTTTTCAAGTCGAGACATCTCTTGTTGCACAAGCTCAACGCGCGCCCAGTCTTCCGCTATCACGGCTTGGAAAAAAGGCACCAGATTTGAAGCACACTCGTGTGCTTTGGCAATATGTTGCTGCATTGGCCCAATGGGCGAACGACCAAACAAACTTACAAACGGGTTTATCGACATAGAGAGCTGCGCTCGGTTTTCCAATGACAGTGCGGATTATACGGTGCTGTTATAGGGTTCGACCAGCATAGCGATACACTAGCAACAATTTGAATTGAGAATGACATGGCTAAAGAAACCGAAATAAAGCTACGAATCAGCCCTGCAAGCCTTGCTACGCTGCATGAACACCCTGTTTTAGCGGCGCGTTGCGTTGGCCCATGGCAGACCCGTGAGCTACTTAATCGGTATTACGATACAGCCGATTTTGCCTTGGCAAACAGCCAGGTGGCACTGCGCATTCGTCGTGATGGTGAGCAATTGATCCAAACTTTGAAAAGTAAAGGTGCCAGTGTTGCTGGATTATCTGAGCGTAATGAGTTTGATTGGCCGTTAAAAAGTAACCGTTTGGTGCTCAGTTATTTAGATGACAGTTGCTGGCCAGAGACTTTGCGTGAGCTGGATAAAAAACAACTAAAAGCGGTATTTAGTACGGATTTCAAACGGCAATTTGCTGAGTTGCATTGGTTGCGTGCTGGTGTCGAGACAGTGGTTGAAGTCGCGCTGGATCAAGGCTTAGTGCTAGCGGATGAGCAGCAGGAAGAAATCTGTGAAGTTGAGTTGGAATTGCGCGAAGGCGATCCTGCTGCATTACTTGAGTTGGCCTTAGAGCTGGCTGCCGATATTGCTTTGATGCCTTGTGATATCAGTAAGGCTGAGCGTGGTTATCGCTTATTTGATGCCAATAGTTACAGCATCAACGCGACGCCTGCGCAATTAGATACAGAGATGCCTTTAGATGATGCCTTTGCCGCGATTGCTTGGCAGCTACTGGGTAACAGCCAGCGTCTTGCTGAGCAATACCGCTTTAATGGACATTGGAAGTTGCTCGAGCAATGGTTACAGCAGTTGGTCAACTTACGTGCTTTATTGGGCAGTCTTGGGCAGGCGGTGCCTCGTCCAACCAGCAGTGCTTTGCGTGAACAGCTGGATGCGCTGATTAATGATTGGCGTGTACGCATGAGCGCAGGCGCTGAAGATCAAAGTGTGCGCGAAGCTGCACCGCTAGAGTTTGCTAAGGAGCTTAACGGTAGCCGTTGGGGCGTATTCTCTTTGCAAATGGCGCTCTGGTTGCAAAATAAAGAGTGGCAGCAAAAACGCACGACTCGTGGCGCGCGACAAGGTGCTGCAGCATTACAGAATTGGTTGTTACAGTTCTTAAAAGACGAGGCGCAAGCATTACAGGTGCACCGCTATATGCGTCAGCCGGAAGATTTGGCTGAGCAAGCACCGCGTATTGAGCGCTTGTTAGTGTGGCTACAGACTGCACGTCAAGTCACTGATTTACTCGATAGTGACCGTTTATTTGGTGCTTTACGCGAGTTGCATGGCATTGCCTTGCAACCGTTAGATGCTGAAGCATTGGTGTTACGCAGAGAACATTTAGGTTCTGTGCTCACTCTCAATGCATGGAAACAATTGCTGCGTTAAGCTGAGCCAGACACTGTGCATGGTGACTGCATCATATGCGCCATGCAGAGTATGACTTAAGTGTTTGAATAGGGAAAATTTATGCCGACCGCTGTCTCTACTGCGCCTGATCGTTTGCTGGATTTAAATGAAGTCTTAGCTGAGTTGGTTAAGCGGGGGTCTATTGATCAGAGCAGTGCAGAGCACTGTTTAGTGGCGCGGCGGGGTGATGCGGCAACCGTGCATATGCATCCGTTGGAGTACATTGCTAGCCAGCAACTGGATGACTTACTACGACCTGGCCGTAAGCTGGATCTGGAAGTTTTAACGGTGTGGCTTGCGGAGTGGGTGCAGCAACCTTATTTGCGCATTGATCCGCTGAAAATTGATGTTGCCGCCATCACGCCATTGATGTCCTATGCCTTTGCTCAGCGCCACAAAATTGTTGCTGTTGCCGCCAGTAGTGAAGCGGTGACGATTGCCAGCGCACAACCTTTTATGCGCAGCTGGGAAGATAATTTAGCCCACGTGCTGCGCCGCCCCATCAAGCGTGTGGTGGCCAATCCCTCGGATATCCAGCGTTTTACTACTGAGTTTTACCGACTGGCGCGTTCGGTATCTGGAGCCTCTGCTGGTGATCAATTTACCAGTGGTGTCGGTAACTTTGAGCAGTTATTGAATTTAGGTTCGAGCGATCAAGAGCCGGATGCCAATGATGCGCATATCGTTAATATTGTTGACTGGCTGTTTCAATATGCTTTCCAGCAGCGTGCCAGTGATATTCATATTGAGCCGCGACGTGAGCAAGGTTCGGTACGTTTTCGTATTGATGGCGTATTGCATACGGTGTACCAGTTTCCTGCGCAAGTCACCATGGCGGTGGTCAGTCGTTTAAAGTCTCTAGGTCGGATGAATGTGGCGGAGAAGCGCAAGCCACAAGACGGTCGAGTTAAAACGAAAACACCAGATGGCAATGAGGTCGAGTTACGTCTTTCTACTATGCCGACTGCTTTTGGTGAAAAGCTGGTGATGCGTATTTTTGACCCTGAAGTGCTATTAAAAAGCTTTGATCAGTTAGGTTTCTCTGCCGATGATATGCAGCGCTGGCGCAGCATGACCTGCCAACCGAATGGCATTATTCTGGTGACGGGCCCGACGGGGTCAGGAAAAACCACTACGCTGTATACCACGCTTAAACAGCTGGCCACGGAAGAGGTGAATGTTTGTACCATTGAAGACCCGATTGAGATGATTGAGCCGTCGTTTAATCAGATGCAAGTACAGCACAATATTGATTTAACCTTTGCCAGCGGGATTCGCGCGTTGATGCGTCAAGATCCAGATATCATCATGATTGGTGAAATTCGCGACCTGGAAACCGCAGAAATGGCCATTCAGGCGGCATTGACTGGACACTTAGTGTTATCAACCTTGCACACCAATGATGCGCCCAGTGCGATTACTCGTTTGCTTGAGTTGGGTGTACCTTACTATTTGCTAAAAGCAACCTTGTTGGGTGTGATGGCGCAACGTTTAGTGCGCACGTTATGTCCGCACTGCAAGGCACCGGTAGAAATTTCTGCCGATGATTGGAAGACCCTGACGCAGCCTTGGAGTGCACCGCTACCTAAAGGTGCGCAGCAGGCGGTGGGCTGTCTTGAGTGCCGTGATACGGGCTATCGTGGCCGTGCTGGAGTATATGAAATTATGCTCCTAAATGATGCGATTAAGCCGTTAATTATGGCGGATACGGATTTAGTGCAACTAAAGAATCAAGCCTATCGCGATGGTATGCGGAGCTTGCGTTTGTCAGGCGCACAAAAGATTGCTGCAGGGCAAACCACTATAGAAGAAATTCTTCGGGTGACCCCGCAAAGCCAGCAAAAATAACCCACGCCTGTGACTATAGGCATTTTTAATTAACATTTAACCGAGTTGTTTACACGGAGTTTTTATGGATATTGGTTTAGTTTTATTTTTGTTTATTGGCTTGATTGCCGCCGTTGTTTTTATGGGCTTTAAAGTCGTGCCGCAAGGTTACGAATGGACGGTTGAGCGCTTTGGACGTTATACCAATACGTTGAAGCCAGGTTTAAATATTATTGTGCCTCTCATGGATACCGTAGGTCGCAAAATTAGTGTGATGGAGCGCGTATTAGATATTCCAGCACAAGAAGCGATCAGTGCCGATAACGCAATTGTACGTATTGATGCAGTGTGCTTTTTTCAAGTGGTCAATACTGCGCAGGCAGCTTATGAGGTTAGTGAGCTTGAGTACGCCATTTTAAATTTAGTGGTGACCAATATTCGAACGGTCTTAGGCTCGATGGAGCTGGATCAGATGCTCAGTCAGCGTGACAGTATTAATGAGCGTCTACTGCATACCGTGGATCAAGCGACCGCGCCTTGGGGTGTGAAAGTCACGCGTATTGAAATTAAAGATATAACGCCACCGGCTGACCTCGTTGCGGCAATGGCCAGTCAAATGAAAGCTGAACGCTTAAAGCGTGCCTCTATTTTAGAGGCTGAAGGTCGCCGCCAAGCGGAAATCTTAGAGGCTGAAGGTGAGAAACAATCACAAATTCTAAAAGCAGAAGGTAAGCGTGAAGCAGCGTTTCTTGAAGCAGAGGCTCGTGAGCGTGCTGCACAAGCTGAAGCAGAGGCAACACGTATGGTTTCTGAAGCAATTAGCAGTGGTAGCATGCAAGCGGTTAACTATTTTGTTGCGCAAAAATATATTGATGCGCTGGGTAATATAGCCTCTGCGGATAACAGTAAAGTGATTATGATGCCGCTTGAAGCCAGTCAGTTAATCGGTTCGATTGGTGGTATCAGTGAAATCGTTAAGGCGTCCTTTGACGGGAAAAAGCATGAGTGAGTACTTACAAAATTTAGCCATTTGGGACTGGTTCGCTTTTGCCGTGCTCTTGCTGATTGTTGAGGTGTTTGGCACAGCAGGCTATTTTTTGTGGTTTGGTACCGCAGCGGCAATCGTTGGGCTTTTGCTCTTGGTTTTACCTGAGCTGTCTTGGGTCTGGCAGTTTACCGGCTTTGCTCTGCTATCGCTGGCCACTGCGCTGATTTGGTGGAGGCGTTTGCGTAAACAGCCGGTTGCTGCTCCAGGCCTAAATCGGCGTGGTAGTGAGTTGCTGGGCGGCGAGTATCTGCTGCATGAAGCGATCAGTGCTGGCCGAGGGAAAATTAAAGCGGGTGACAGTTATTGGCTGGTTAGCGGGCCGGATCTAGCTGTAGGTCAGCGGGTCAAAGTGATAGGTCAAGACGGCACGGTGTTAAAGATTGAACCCTGTCCCAGCGATTAAGGCGGATCTGTATTGCCTTTAAGTGTTGTAAACGACTGATGTTGAGTGATGTATGTGTTTAATTGTCTTTGCGTGGCAGCCAAACAGTCGCCAGCCTCTTTTATTGCTGGCCAATCGTGATGAGATGCATGCGCGGCCGAGTGCGCCGCTGGCGCAATGGTCGGATCAGCCCAGTGTTTATGCTGGGCGAGATTTAGAGGCAGGCGGCACTTGGTTGGGGATTTCTGAGCAAGGACGTTTTGCCGCTTTAACCAATATTCGTGATATGTCACTGCCCTTAGGCAGGCAATCGCGCGGTGCTTTAGTCAGTGACTATTTGACCGCGCAGGAAACCCCTCAGGCTTATTTGCAACAGGTTGCCACTCAGGTCAGTCAATACAGTGGCTTTAATTTGTTGGTGGGCGATTTGCAGTCCATTTGGTATTTAAGCTCAACCCAGCCCCGCCCGATGCGTTTAGTTCCCGGCGTGTATGGCTTATGCAATGGTAGTTTAGATACGCCATGGCCTAAGTTGGTGCGCGCACGCAGCCTATTTTCTGAGCGTTTACAGGCATCAGATCAAAGTCTGTTTGAGCTGATGCAAGATCAACAGCGTGCGGCGGATGATCAATTACCTGATACAGGGGTTGGTTTGCCAATGGAGCGCATGCTGTCCAGCCTGTTTATTCATGGTGAAACCTATGGTACTCGCGCTACTAGCTTATTGCGTCGCTTTGAGGATGGCACTGTATCCTTAGCTGAACGCAGTTATACCGCTAATGGGCGCTATTTAGGGCAGGCACAGGTTGAATTGTCTGTGCCTTTACCCGCTCAGCTAGAGACTGTTGTGCAACACTCTTGGTAATTGCCTTTTGTAAACGAGTCACTGCCTGTACATCGCTGATGCGACCATAAAGATGATCACTGACCACGTTGTAAATCGCCTCTTTAGTGAGGGGAGGATTCGCGTTACCCATAGCAATCGAACCCATCAACGAACGCCGCATATTGCTGCTGCGCATATGCGCAATACTGCTTTTTGCGCATGAGTTAAAGGTTCGTAATGACACATCAGTGCGTGCTGGTGCTGCGCCGGTTCGGTGATTGAGGTCGCGTTGGAAGTTTGCATCCATGAGGATTTTTACGAAGTTATTGCGTGTGCTTAGATTTGTTTTGCTGTCCTTAAAAATAACGTATTGATCGCTGTTAAATAAGAACATGCCCTGTGTGTCGGGGAAGTTAAAGCACTGGTAGTCAACACCTGGGGTTAAGTTTAGAGCCGTAAATTCACCGTTAACCCAGGTGCCTTGCACTTGTAATAATGCTTGGCCTTTACGCACCATATCGGTTGCATCACTCCAATAACGGGTCGAGAAGTCCTTGTCGAGATAGGTGCGTAACTGGCTCATGCGCTGAAAAATTGTTAACAGTCGATCGCTGTCTAAGGCGTTTGGGTCTAGGTCAATAAACGCGTGACGATAAAACTCAGCACCACCAACGCCTGCGGCGACAGATTCAAACAGTAACGTGTGCTCCCATGCTTCGCGGCCGATGGCTAGAGGGATAATGCCAGCGGCTTTCGCTTGATCAAGGAGTTGAATTAAATCATCCCAGGTATCGGGTTCAAGACCTCCGATTTGCTCCAGTAAGGCGTTATTAACCCACAGCCAGTTGGTTGAATGCGCGTTGATTGGTGCAGCGATCCAATGCCCTTGGTATTTAGAGAGCAGTTGGATATCGTTGGGGATTACTTCATCCCATTCACCCTCGATGGCGAGCTCATCCAGCTGTTGCAAAATGCCCTGTGCCGCTAGTTTTTGAATGTCATAGCCAATGATTTGTGTGGCTGTAGGTGGTCGATTTGCGGCAATACGCTTGCTTAAAATATCGCCATAGCGTGCTGTTCCGCTACCGGCATGAGCGTGATCTTGCCAAGGAATGCCTTGTTGATTAAGCCTTTGCTTGAGTACGTTGATGCTGGCTTGCTCGCCTAGCGATACCCACCAATGCATAAACTCAACACTATTTGTCTCATTTGCGCAGACGGGCGTTAGCTTGACCAGAAGAAGCAACAGTAGCGTCCGGAAAGTGTATTGAATTTTGTAGTGCATAAGCGCTCTGTGTCTACTGTAGGACCTAAAGGTCGGCGGCTAAATAATGTGTACACGGCGCAACGTACGAGCGTTACCCTGCATCGACTTAATGAGCGCTTTTCTGCGAGGTATCAAGTCTGCACACTGGATGCAGGGTTGAGTACTTTACTCAGGCCTAAATTACCCAGCGCTAAGTTGAGGGTGCTGTGGATCAGTTGCGGGTTATCCATGACCGATACCTCACTGAGCAGTTCTTGTGCATGTTCTAAGGTCATTTTACGCAGCAGCCATTTTACTTTTGGCAGATGGGTGGAGTTCATCGATAAGCTATCAAAGCCCATCGCCAATAACAACACGGCGGCGACCGGATCGCCGGCCATTTCACCGCAAATACTGACAGGTTTACCCTCGGCGTGTGCTGCGCTCACCACGTCTTTAAGGGCCATTAGCACGGCTGGATGCAAATAGTCATATAAGGCTGCAACCCGTGCGTTATTGCGATCTACAGCCAGCAAATATTGGGTTAGGTCGTTGGAACCTACCGATAAAAAATCAGCCATACGTGCCAGTTCTTTGGCTTGATATACCGCGGACGGAACTTCAATCATCACGCCAATTTGTGGCATCTTAACGTCAACGCCTTCGTTGGTGAGTTCACCCCAAGCGCGGTGAATTAAATGCTGAGCATCATCGAGTTCGTGCACGCCAGAAATCATTGGCAGCAGAATATGCAGATTATTCAAACCGGCACTGGCTTTAATCATCGCGCGCACTTGCACTAAGAAAATTTCTGGATGATCAAGGGTAATGCGAATACCGCGCCAGCCTAAATAGGGATTGCTTTCTTTAATGGGGAAATAACTGAGCGGTTTATCGCCACCAATATCCAAGGTGCGCATGGTCACTGGTAGCGGGTGGAAAGCTTGCAGTTGTTCGCGGTACATCTGCACTTGCTCGCTTTCGCTGGGAAAGCGCGAGGAGCCCATAAAGGCGACTTCTGAGCGATACAGGCCGACGCCTTCAGCACCGCGCTGTTGTGCACGCTTAACATCGGCGAGCAAACCGGTATTGACCCATAAGGGCAGGTGGTGACCGTCTAAAGTAACGCAAGGCAAGCTGCGTAAACTGTCTAAATCTTTGTTAATTAAACGCTCTTCTTCAACGACTTCGGCGTATTGCTGGCGTAATAAGGCGCTAGGGTTAGTGAACACATCGCCGTGATAGCCATCGATAATCAGTTCAATACCATCTAAACGCGTATAGGGTAGATCAACCGCAGCCACCACTGTTGGGATGCCCATCGCGCGCGCTAAAATTGCCACATGTGAGTTACGTGAGCCCAGCACAGATACCAAACCCACCAGTTTGTCGGTTGGCACTTCACCGAGCATGGCTGGCGAAAGCTCTTCGCTGACTAAAATAGTATTATCGGGATAGACCAAGGCTTGCTGGTGCGCTTGTTGTAAATACGACAGCAAGCGTCGCCCTAAATCTTTTACGTCAGAGGCGCGCTCACGTAGGTAGTCATCATCCATGTGTTCAAAGCGTTGCACATGTTCGCTGACCACTTTGCGTAAAGCACCTTGTGCCCATTGGCCAGTACGAATCACAGCAATCACATCACCGGCCAGAGCCGTATGTTCGAGCATCATTAGATACACATCAAACAGGGCGCGTTCTTGTGGACGTAACTGATCGGATAAACGCGCAGATAATTTGCGAATATCGGCGCGTACAGACTCTAATGCTAAGGCGAACAGTTCAAGCTGTTCAGGAATATCGGTAATGACTTTATCGGGTACCACATCCAGATCAGCCAATGGTAGCACCACCACCGCCGTGCCTAATGCTGCACCCGGTGCGCCGGGTACGCCAACAAAGCGTGCTTCTTGGATGCCTTTACCTTGTCGACCCAGCCCGCGAATTGAGCCGGTGGCTTCAGCGTGGGCAATCACGCCAGACAATTGCGCGCTCATGGTGACTAAAAAAGCTTCATCGCCTTCATCAAACTGGCGCCGTTCTTTCTGCTGAACGACTAACACGCCCAGCACTTGGCGGTGGTGAATAATCGGTGTGCCTAGAAATGATGCGTAACGTTCTTCGCCGGTCTCAGAAAAATACAAAAAGCGTGGATGATTCATTGCATCTTCGAGAGTGATGGTTTCTGCACGACTACCAACCAAACCCACTAAGCCTTCATTTGAGGACATGCTGACTTTGCCGACGGCGCGCTTATTTAAGCCTTCAGTGGCCATCAGTAGGTAACGATCGCGATCAGCCTCATATAAGTACACCGAACAGACATGGCTGTTCATTGCCTCACGCACTTGTTTGACGATAATCGTCAGCGCCGCGGGTAAGTCTTTAGCCGCGTTTACTTCTTGGGAGATCGTACGCAGCATGGTTAACATGCTGCTGTCGGTGCGAGTCGAGTCTGACAACGTAGTTTTAATCTCGAGTAGGGAGTTGATAAGCCAGCTCTTTTAAAGCTCGACGGTATACATCTCGTTTAAATGCCACCACTTGTCCTAGAGGATACCAATAACTGACCCATCGCCAACCATCAAATTCAGGTTTTTCGGTCAGATCCATACGAACCCTCTCATCATTACTGCGTAAACGCAGTAAAAACCACTTTTGTTTCTGACCAATACACACCGGTTGACTGTGTGTACGCACTAAGCGTTGCGGTAAGCGGTAACGTAGCCAGCCGCGAGTGCAGGCTAAAATCTCGACATCATCTATTTGTAAGCCAATTTCTTCATGCAGTTCACGGTAGAGTGCTTCTTCAGCACTTTCATGTGGATTGATACCGCCTTGTGGAAACTGCCATGCATCTTGGTTGACGCGGCGCGCCCATAGCACTTGCCCATGGTCATTGGTCAGGATGATACCGACGTTCGGACGAAACCCATCTGAGTCAATCATGTCCGCATCCTTCACTAAAATTCTTGTGGCCATTGTTCCATAAAGCGCGCAGAGGCGGCAACGCGCTTTATGCCTTGCATGGGCAGCTGCTGATAAAATCGTTATGCTGAGCACTCTTTTTCTCATTATTAAGGTATCTGCTGTGCGTTTGGCTATTTTTGATTTGGATAACACCTTGTTAGCCGGTGACAGTGATCACCAGTGGGGCGAGTATTTATGCGCACGCGGTTTGGTTGATGTTGATGCCTATCGTGGCAAAAATGACGCGTTTTATGCGGACTATTTAGCTGGGCAGCTGGATGTGTTGGCCTATCAAAACTTTTGCCAAGAAATCTTAGGGCGTACGGATAAAGCGCAACTTGAAGAATGGCGTGCAGACTTTATGCGTGATTGTATTGAGCCGATTATTCTCGCTAAGGGTGAAGCGTTACTGGCCAAGCATCGTGCAGCCGGCGATGTGGTAATGATTATTACCGCGACCAACCGGTTTATTACTGAGCCGATTGCCCAGCGTTTAGGTGTTGAGCATTTGATTGCCACTGAATGCGGTATGCAAGACGGCCAGTACACCGGTGAGTTAGTTGATGTGCCCAGTTTCCAGGCCGGTAAGATCACTCGCTTAAATGCTTGGCTGGCAGAGCATCAAGCAACCTTAGCAGGCAGCTATTTTTACAGTGACTCGCATAATGACTTGCCACTGTTAGAACAAGTCAGCCATCCCGTTGCGGTTGATCCTGATGACATCTTAGCTGTATTAGCTGTGCAGCGTGGTTGGTCGGTGCTGAGTTTGCGTGATTAAATCTATGTGCTGGTGATCAATCATAATTAATCTATAATAGTGTATTATGTTTGCATTCATTAAATGGAGAACCAGTCTATGACACGTATACAGAGTTTAATCAGCGGCGTAGTGTTGTCCCTTGCAGCTTTTTCTGTGCAGGCTGTTGAGCTGGCGATCAGCGCTGAAGAGGCGTACGCGAAAACCCAGCAAAGTGAACAGCCCGTACTGTTGATTGATGTGCGTGATCCAGTCGAAATTATGTTTATTGGCTTTGCTGATGCCGTGGACGTTAATATTCCTTTTGTCTTCGCTGACCGTAATCATTGGGATGCCGAGCATAATATGTTCACAATGGATCGCAATCCGCAATTTGTTGAGCAGGTTAAAGCGGAGTTGGCCAAGCGTGGTTTGGATGAAAATACCGAAGTCATCACCATGTGCCGCTCCGGTAGCGCACGCGGTGAGCCCAGCGCTAAAGTGTTGCGAGAGGCAGGTTTAAGTCATGCGCGTTTTGTTGTGCATGGTTTTCAAGGGGATGCGTTAAGTGAAGGCCCGCAAGCGGGTATGCGCTTGCAGAATGGTTGGCAGAACTCAGGCTTGCCTTGGGGGCGCGACTTAGATGCCGATAAAATTTATCGTTTAGATCGCTAGGCCTGGTTGCGCTGCAGATACGCTTGCAGTATGTTAATTGCACTGTATGGAGATTGTTATGTTGAATCGCGCACTTAAGCAGACGCTACTGACCCAGCCATTGGCTGGGCTGTTGAGCTGTGCGCGCTGCGCAAACAACTTCGTTGCGTATTATTTTTATGGGTATTGGTTTAGCCAAAGGCGCGCCTGATATTCATGCAGGCGGGCCACTTTAACGGGTCGCCTACCACTGCTTTAGATAAACCCTGGTTGGCTTCCCCACCCAGGGTTTTTTGCTTTTAGAATTTAAGATTTAGAACATTAAGAGGACACGCACATGGCAATGTATGCAACTTATCCAGAGCGTTTTGATGATTTGAGCTGGCGATTTAGCAACCACAAGCTGGCATTACCCAATTGTTTAAGACGACTTCCTCGATAAAACGTGTGGCGGTTCAGCCGCTCATGTAAGGACAATATATGACCTCTTTAAAGACTGCTATGGCATCCAATCAAGCAACGTGTATAGACCTTGAGCAGACAAATATAACGCTGTTACCACACACAGGGCGTAAAACTCGAGCGCTCGTCAGTCCACAGGAATTGCGTCAGCAGCTACCGTTAAGTGCCGAGCTGGCGCGACGAGTACAGCAACAGCGCGAGCAAGTGCAGGCTATTTTAAGCGGTGAAGACTCGCGCTTATTCGTGGTGATCGGTCCGTGCTCCATTCACAATGTCGATGAGGCTATTGAATACGCTGAACGCTTAGCTGAGCTGTCTTCTCGTGTGTCTGAACACATGCTGTTAGCCATGCGCATTTATATTGAAAAACCGCGCACCACCGTCGGCTGGAAAGGTTTGTTGTATGATCCACACTTAGATGGCAGCGCCGATATGGCGCAAGGCTTACAGCTGTCACGTCAGTTGATGTTACGCATGTTAGAGTTGAATCTGCCGGTCGCTACCGAGTTGCTGCAACCCTTAGCGGTCAGCTATTTTGATGACCTCTTAAGTTGGGCGGCGATTGGTGCACGCACCAGTGAGTCGCAAATTCACCGTGAGATGGTCAGTGGATTATCCTTGCCCGTGGGTTTTAAAAATGGCACGGATGGCGCTGTTGGTATTGCTCTAGATGCGATGCGTTCAGCGGCACATGTGCATCAGCACTTTGGTTTAGATGCTCAAGGCCGTGCTGCGCTAGTGGAAACCAATGGCAATCCGCATACCCATTTAGTGCTGCGTGGCGGCCACCAAGGCCCTAATTATGATGCACAGAGTGTCGCACAAGCCTGTGCAGCCATGCATAAAGTGGGTTTAGATGCTTCGTTAATGGTTGATTGTAGCCATGCTAACAGCGGTAAAAATCCGCAGTTACAACCACAGGTTTTACACTCTGTGTTAGCCCAGCGGGCTGCCGGTGAGCGCAGCTTGCGCGCGGTGATGCTGGAAAGTAACTTAATGGACGGCCAGCAAGCGCTTAGCGACAACTTGCAATATGGTGTTTCCATTACTGATGGTTGCTTGGGCTGGGCTCGCACCGAACGGATGCTGTTAGACGCTGCCCAGCAGTTACAAAAATAAGCCGGCATCGAGGAATGGGCGGGTTTGATGCGAGGAGCTGTCTACGCCTAGGCCGCTCTAATGCGTCGCATGGCTAAGGGATTGCCTTGCCTCGATTGACAGATAGAAACAGAGAGCTTACGCTTGCCATCACTGATGCGAATCATTATTATTCGTGTCAATCGTTTTGTTTGCTTGGGCCTGTCTATGTATATCTGCTTATGCAAAGGTGTGACTGACCATAAAATACGTCAGGTGGTTGAAGAAGGTGCGCGCAATTGGCGTGAGGTTCGTGAGGTGACGGGCTGTGGTACGCAGTGCGGTAAATGCGCGTGCTCAGCTAAAACAGTGACTCAACATGCTATTAAAGACGTGTTGATCGCCTCGGTGGATGATTTAGCGCACGCCATCTAGCAGACGTACCCCGTGTCAGCCCGCTTGAATTCTTCTCGCTATAGTCCGCGTTATGAGTCTGCTATGCTGTACTCATCATTCCTATTGATGAGGACGGCGCACATGAAAGGCGACAGTAAAGTAATTGAGCATTTAAACCGTATTCTCGGCAATGAACTGGTAGCCATCAATCAGTACTTTCTACATGCGCGGATGTATAAAGATTGGGGTTTAAAGGTATTAGCGAAGTGGGAATACAATGAATCCATTGAAGAAATGCGTCATGCCGATACGCTGATTGAGCGTATTTTATTTCTTGAAGGTCTGCCGAATTTGCAAGATCTTGGCAAACTGCACATTGGTGAAAACACCCAAGAAATGCTCGCCAGTGATTTGGCGCTTGAGCATATTGCTCGCGCTGATTTATTGGCAGCGATTGCCCATTGTGAGACGGTGCAAGATTACGTCAGCCGTGATGTCTTCAGAACGATTCTGAACGATGAAGAAGAGCACATTGATCAGTTAGAAACTGAGCTTGGCTTGATCGAAAAAGTCGGCATTCAGAATTATTTGCAAACGCAAATGGGTGAGTCTGAGTCATAAAGTATTGACAGTTTTAAAGGATCGCTCAGCGCGGCTCTTTAAAACTGTTAAGTGATTGTGTGTCGTTTGCTAGGCTGGCAGCAAGCCGCTCAATAGCGCTGATACGCTCAGGATCTTGGTGCGGTTGACGACCATTTAAACTCGACCAGGCAGGGTAGGCGCGGGCTGTTTTTAACGGTTGCGCCAGTTCACCTTTAAGCCATTGTTGTTCCTGTGGCGTATCCATTTGAATGCGGTCTTGTGCGGCATGTCCGCGCAACTCTAAAGCACTGAGTAAATGCTGTTGGCGAATAGCTAATAAGCGTAAGGTGCTGTCATTGACAGTCAGCTCGCGCTCACCGCGCCACTTGCCTTTTAGGCGTTCGCCATAGTTACGAAAGGTTTGAGTTAAGCCACCGACTGCGGCGCCGAATACCGTTGCGACGCCTAAGCTTAAACCGCCGGTCAGCAGATCAATTCCTGCGCCGGTTGCGGCACCTGCCGCCATGCCGCCGCCAACTTTAATCCCCAGTTGCTTCATTGTTGCCGGATTAAATAAATCATCAGCCCAGCGACCCTCTTCAAGTGGCAGTGCGTGGGCTTGCGCATCATCTTTACGAAAGGCATACAGCTTTAATAAGGCTTCAACGCAGGTCTGTTCTCGCTGACGCACATCCTGATGCAGGCGTTGCACCGCTTCGTCCAACTGTTCGGGGTGCACGCTACGACGGCAAGCGCTGACATCAATCAGCAGTTCAGCGATTAAGCGATGACCGGCTTTACGACGAACTTGTATTTGCGTTTGGTTGTAATCAATTAAGCGTTGTAAGCGTGGGCGCTGGCTATCGAGGATCAGGCTGAGGTTTTCATACAAGCGTTGCTCTCCATCTTGCGGTGGCGCTACCGTATCAAAACGTACCACAGCATGCAGACCGAGGCGTGCGAGCACTTCACGCCATGCGGTTTCACGTTGCTCTGCGGTATTGACGAAATTTAAGACAGGCAATAAAGGCTTACCGCACATGGCTAAGATTGCCAGCTCATCACGGTACTTAGCCAGCACCGGTTCGCGCGCATCAATCACGTAAAAACCGGCATCAGATTTGAGCAGCTGACGCAGTACTTTAGCTTCTTGCTCAAAGCGTTGTCGGGCTTCACTGCTGTTTAGAAAGTGCTGAATGTGTTCTGGACCATCGAGACGCTCGCCTGTTTGTGGCTGTTGCTCAATATACTCATACAGCGCGATAGCATCTTCAAAACCTGGCGTATCATAGAGCTCAATCAGTGCTTCGCCATCCACTGATAAACGTGCGCCCTCAACATGTCGTGTGGTGCTGGGCCGATGGGAAATTGCGCCAAAGCCAACATCACGGGTGAGCGTACGCAGTAAGGAGGTTTTACCGACATTGGTGTGGCCCACCACCGCCAGCTTTAATGGTGCAGATTGCTCATTCATCGCCATGCTCCAACCATGCCCAAGCTGCTGAGCGGCTATGCGTGATTTTTAATGCATCCAACTGTTCTTGCCAGTTATTCACACGCTCATCAATGCTTTCAGTGGGTAGAAGCCAGACGCGTGTGTGCGTGGCGGTACGCGACAGTTCCGCAATTAAATGTAGCGTGCCGCGGTCGGCTGAGCGCTGTGGATTACAGACAATTAATAAGCGTGCGGGAGGGCTGACGCTCAGTTGCTCAAGGATTTTTTGCCGTTGCTCACGGGTGTCAATCACGCCAGCATCTAACACGTATTTTGGCAATTCAGGTGGCCAACTGATGCTGTCATCCAGTTCTATTGCGACAATAACGGCGGCTTGCCCTGCCAATTGTGAGCCCGCAGGATGGTGGGGCTGCTCAGCAGGTGCCGCATCAATAACCCCCAAGCGCTCACTGCTCGGCTGCACGCGTTGCTGTAAAGGCTGCCAGATAGGGTCGTGAACATTCAATTGTAAACGGCTCACGCCGCGTCGCCAGCGCCACTCACAAAGCAGACTGCAGACTAAACGCGGCACAATGCCGTAGATCAGTAACATGCCCAGTAACCAACTGGCCCAAATATGCCGTGCGTGTTCATTTTCTAGTGCTTGGATGCCACTGTTTCGGATCAGCTGGCTGTCCGGTAGCGCAAAGCCAAGCCAAGCGGCTGGCGCACCTAAACTGTCAACCAACATGACAAATGAGTCGCTGGCGACAATGGTGGACTCCCAAACAAAACCATAACGGCGGGTTGCGAGCAGGGCCAGTAGGCTCAGCAATGCTGTGCATAAAGTAATCAGCCACCAGCCATGTAATAAGCGCCCTACGCCCCAGCGCAGTAAGTGATGGCGTTGTAGTAAAACGAATAGAGCGGGCGCTAACTGTGCTGCTTTTGCATCACGTGCCAGTTTATTACTCAGCCATAGCCATGTTTGACTGAGCGGTGAGCTGGCCTGTGATGAGAAAATCAAACTGAAACACCATGCCAATAAACTCAGGAGGTTTAAGCCAATTAGGCTGGCCAGTGCCCAAAAAATATTAATCGCTAGTGGTGAGCCACTCAGTGCGGTTTTAGCCAGAACAATCCCTGAGATGAGGGCGCTAACGATTAATATCCATAACGCCAGCTTGGCACCCTGCAACCAATGCTGCATGGCGCTGAGCAGGCCGTCACGTTTAGCCAGAAACAGTCCACGCGCTTGTACGCGTTGAGCTAATGAGCCTTGGGTGCTGCGTGCGGTACGGCAGGCTTCGCTGTCTTCGAGCAGGCCTGTGTGCTCTTCGCGCAAACGCACGGCTTCGCACAACCAGAGTGTTTGTAAAGGTGGCAATGAATCAGTCACAAGCACTCCATTGAGTCACATCGATCAAGCTATTGTGCCTGATAATGCGGCTTGAATAACGCCAATGCGGCGCAAATCCTTTAAGATAGGACATAATTTTCAATATATTTGGTGCTATGCCTTTATGAATAAATTACTGCCGGTGAGCTTAATTGTTGCTGCGACACGCAATCAAGTGATTGGTCGCGATAATCAAATGCCATGGCACTTGCCGGCGGATTTACGCTACTTCAAGCAGTGTACTTTGGGCAAGCCTATCATCATGGGGCGCAAAACCTGGGCATCGCTGGGACGACCGCTACCTGGGCGTTTAAATATTGTAATCAGTCGTCAAGCGGCTACCGAGCTTGAGGGCGCTGAAGTGTTTGCTGATCTGGAAAGCGCGATTCTGCGCGGGCAAGAATGGGCTGCGCAACAAGGCGTGAGCGAAGTGATGGTGATTGGTGGTGGGCAGGTTTATCAGCAGGCCATCAAACTGGCACAGCGGGTGTATTTAACCCGTATCGAGCTTGATTTAGATGGTGATGCATTTTTCCCGGAACTGGATGCTCGGCAGTGGCAACAGATTGATGCACAAGCACATCCGGCTCAAAATCATGAGCCGGGCTATACCTTTGAAGTGTGGCAGCGCACCGAGAACAAAACTTAAGCCGTTGTTGTTAGCAGATCGCTTGATAGCCGTCAGCATCGAGTAATTGCTGTAGTTCCTCATGCTTGCTCGGTTGCATGCGGTAAAACCAGCTTTGATACGGATGGGTATTAACGCTTTCAGGGGCTTCAGTTAAGCCCTCATTCACTGCAATCACCGTGCCACTGATGGGTGCATGAATATCAGAGGCGGCTTTCACGGACTCAACCACGCCAACCGGCTGTTCGGCTGTGAGTGTACTATTAAGTGCCGGTAGTTCGATGTAGACAACATCGCCTAATGCTTCTTGGGCATGATCGGTGATACCGACAGAAACTGTGCCATCACTCTCTAAACGTGCCCATTCGTGAGTGTTGGCATAGCGTAATTCAGCTGGAATAGTGCTCATAATTTTTATTTCCTTAGCAGGTGCAATGCAGTTTTTATAGTTCTCCTCGCGGGTAGATCAATCACCTCGCGAAGAGGTATTTCTGAAGGTATGCTTTGAGATAAATAGCTTTTAAGCATGACTCTAACAAATGGTTTATAGGGGCTTGGCGATCTTTGGCACAAAATTAAATAAGAATTTTTCCATGGCGTACAAAACGCGGTTTAACCACCCGTACTGGAAACCATTTATGCCGAATCTCAACTTCAGCGCGTTCACCGGTGTGCATCGGCACGCGCGCTAGCGCGATGGCCTTACCCAATGTGGGTGAAAAACTGCCGCTGGTAATCACCCCAGTGATGTCGCTATCAATACGTACCGGCTGGCCAGCACGCAAGACACCGCGCTCCTCTAAGACTAAACCGACCTGTTTTTCACTGATGCCCGCGTCCAGCTGTGCTTGTAATGCTTGGCGGCCAATAAAGTCACGACTGCTGGGTTCCCAGCTGATGACATCGTGCATACCGGCCACTAAAGGTGAGAGCTGCTCGTTCATATCGAAGCCATATAAATTAAAACCAGCTTCTAAACGTAAAGTGTCACGTGCGCCGAGACCAATAGGAGAAATACCGGCACCGACTAATTCATTAATAAAGTCGATTGCTTGTCCCGCAGGCAGAGTAATCTCAATGCCGTCTTCCCCTGTGTAGCCGGTGCAGGAAATAAACCAGTCGCCATCCGCAGCGCCTTGGTGATGCGCTAAGTTGTGTACTAAATTTGTGCGTGATGAGCTCAAAATAGCGGCTAAGCGTTCGCGCGCTGATGGGCCTTGCACAGAAAACATACTTAAGTCATTACGCCACATTACTGCGCATGAGAACGCAGTCGCATGCTGTTCTAGCCATACGTGTACTCGCTGGCGAGTTAGCGCATTACTGATTAAGCGATAGCCGCTATCAGTGCGAAAGACCATTAAGTCATCAATAATACCACCCTGTTCATTAAGCAGGGTGCTGTGCTGTGCGCTACCGACCGTGGCTAATAGCGCCACATCATTACTGAGTATGTGTTGTAGAAAGGCTTGAGCGTGTGCGCCTTGAATATCAAAAATGCTCATATGGGAAATATCAAATACGCCACATTCTTGGCGCACGTGATGATGTTCTTCCACTTGCGATCCGTAATGCAACGGCATGTCCCAGCCATTAAAATCAACCATTTTCGCACCAAGAGCCAAGTGCATATCATACAGAGGGGTACGCAATCCCATGGGATCTCCTAACCGGCCAAACGCAGTGTTTGTACCTGTGGGTAATTCAATCGGCACATAGTGTAGCGATGTTAGTCCAGTGCTGCACCGGTGATTGTAAAGTATAGCCTGCCTTGATAAACACTCTAATTAGTGCCCTGGGCGATAAGCAGAGCGGCGAATCAATAGAATGACCGGTAATAACCCTACGGCGACTAAGGTGAGCGCAGGTAATGAAGCGCGCGCCCATTCTCCTTCACTGGTCATTTCAAAAATACGCACGGCTAAGGTATCCCAGCCAAAAGGACGCATCAGTAGCGTCGCTGGCATTTCTTTGAGCACATCGACAAAGACTAAAAGGGCCGCAGATAAACTACCAGGCAGTAATAATGGTAAATACACGCGACGAAATAATGACAAACCACTGATACCTAAACTACGTGACGCTTCGGGTAAGGACGGTTTGATTCGCGCTAAAGCACCTTCAAGTGGGCCGTGTGCAACGGCCATAAAACGAATCACATAGGTTAATAGCAACGCACTTAGACTGCCCAATAAGATAGGCTTGCCGGCGCCACCCAGCCAAGTGGACAAAGGAATAACAGCGTGCTGATCTAAATAACTAAATGCCAGCATAATTGCGACGGCCAACACTGAGCCGGGTAACGCGTAGCCTAAGTTGGCAAAACCGACCAGTGCATGCATGCGCTTGGTAGGCGTCATACGCTTGGCGAATGCCAGTAATAAGGCCGCTGATACGGTTAATGCGGCGGCCATCAATCCTAAATATAAGGTGTGAGTAATCAGGGCGGTATAGCGTTCATCGAGGTCAAAACGCCCGCGCTGCCAAAACCAAGCGAGCAACTGCAGAACAGGAATAACGAAGGCACAGAGAAAGACCAAGCAGCACCATGAGGTGGCGAATAGAGCTTTCCAGCCGCGCAGTCGATAGAGCGCTTTACCGCGAGGACGTTCATTACTTGGACGAATTGCACCGCGTGCACGTTGTTCTGAGAAGAGCAGTATCGCGACGAATAACAACAACAAGCTGGCCAGTTGTGTGGCACTGGATAAGCTAAAGAAACCGTACCAAGTTTTATAAATAGCAGTGGTAAAGGTGTCAAAATTAAATACGGAAACGGCACCAAAATCGGCTAATGCTTCCATTAACGCTAGCGCAACGCCGGCGCCAATGGCTGGGCGTGCAACCGGTAAGGCGACGCGCCAAAAGGCTTGCCACGGACTTAAACCCAGAGCCCGCGCTGCTTCCATAAAGCCTTTGCCTTGCGCTAAAAATGCGCTGCGGGCGAGCAGGTAGACATAGGGGTAGAACACCAAAATAAAAACAATGATAACCCCGCCGGTGGAGCGCACGCTGGGTAAGCGTAGGTCGCTACCTAGCCATTCGCGGAGTAATGTTTGTACTGGCCCCGCAAAGTCTAATAAGCCAACAAAGACAAACGCTAAGACATAGGCAGGAATCGCAAAGGGTAGCATCAACGCCCAATCTAACCAGCGTCGTCCAGGAAACTCACACAAGCTGGTCAGCCAAGCTAAACTGACCCCAAATAAAGTGACGCCAACGCCAACCCCAGCTAAAAGAATGGCTGTGTTGGACAGTAAACGTGTCATCTGGGTGTCCCACAGATGGCTCCAGATCTGCGTATCCACACTGTGCCAGCTCAGTAGTAAAACACTGATCGGCATACACACGAGCGCCGCAAAAAATAAAGCAATTGGATACCAGCGACGTTGGGCAGGGAGGGCCACAAAAAACCTCTTTCAATCAGTAACAGGTTAAGCAATAGTGCGCAGTATAACCGTCTGATTAACGTTTGGCGCTGTTAACCTGTTTTTGCTGGCGTGTTGAACAAGACTTCAAACTGTTGTGCGGTAAGCGGATTACTAAGTAAGTAGCCTTGGGCAAACTCACACTGCCGAGCCTGAATCAGTGACAGTTGATCAGTGTTTTCAATGCCTTCAGCAATGACTTTAAGATTCAAACTGTGTCCTAAGCTGATCATCGCTTGCCCAAAATCTTTCAATACAGGGTCTTGCCCCGTGTCACTGAGCAAACTTTTATCAACTTTAAGAATGTTCAGAGGGAAGCGCTTTAGATAACCCAGGGATGCTTGACCCATGCCGAAGTTATCCAGTGCAATTTGTGCACCGAGTTGACTCAATTCGCGTAAGTTGGCCAATGATTGCGCGCAGTTTGGTTTTAAATGTTGCTCGGCAATTTCGATAATTAAAAACTTGGCCAATAGACCGCTTGATTCGAGCGCGGTTTTCACCAGAGAAACCAAATGTGGGCTGCGCAACTGCTTGTAAGATAGATTAACGGAACAGTGTAGCTGCGGTATAAAGCTCTGTTGCCACTGATGTACAGTGCTGCATGCCGATTTTAATACCCATGCACCGACGGCAAGAATCTCGTCAGAATCCTCAAGTAAATCTAAGAAACTATGGGGCGTGTAGC
Organism: Pseudomonas sp.; assembly: GCA_034006605.1. GTDB lineage: Bacteria > Pseudomonadota > Gammaproteobacteria > Pseudomonadales > Pseudomonadaceae > Denitrificimonas. The sequence goes on from JAVESM010000013.1 coordinate 47,463, forward strand.
GGTGCCCATCATGATTCCAGCGCAATAATGCTTCAACGGCATAAATCGTTGAAGAGTCGTGTTGTCGGTCTTGATTGACTGCATAGATGGGTTGGTAGAGCAATTCGAAAGACTGATTGGCGAGGCCATTGGTCAGCGCGGCTTGCTTTTTTTGCAGCGCTTGCGCAGCCAGCTGCATATCTTTGGTGTAGTGAGCAAATTGCGCTTTACCGGCCATTTTTGCTTGGTAAAGCGCTAAGTCAGCCGCTTGTAGTAGCTCATTCGGTGGTGTGCCATGTGGCAGTACAGTAATGCCGATACTGGCGCTCACCGATAACAGGTGATCATCAATGCGCAGTGCAGATGAAAAGCTGTCGAGCATCCGTTGTGCAACATGTTCGGCATCTTCTAAACAGGCGAGGTCATCGAGCAGCACCACAAATTCATCACCACCAAAACGACCTAGATGGTCGCCGGGGCGTAAACATTGTTGTAAGCGACGGGCAATCTCAACCAGCAGAGAATCACCGACTTTATGCCCATGATTGTCGTTAACCTGCTTGAAGTTATCGAGATCAATAAATAGCAAGGCTGTTTCGCGTGTGCCGGCTTGTTGGCTGCGCTGCATCGAGTCAAGCAGTAATTGATCCAGTTGGCGGCGGTTGGCTAAACCTGTCAAAGGGTCATGGAAAGCCGCATAGGACATGCGTTGTTCGTGCTCTTTACGCTCGCTAATATCGGCTTGTGAGCCTGATATGCGCTGTCCTCCTTGTTCATTGGTGCTGGCAAAACCACGTAATAATACCCAAATATAGTCGCCATTTTTCTTCCTGATCCGGTGTTCGCAGTCTAAAAATTGACTGTGCCCACTGAGATGCTTGCCAAGTGCTTTACGGACTAAAGGCAAATCGTCGTGATGGATACGGCTCATCCAGTTGTTGCTGTTATGCGCGCCGAGTTCTTCAGCCGTCAGGTCGAGCATCTCTAGCCAACGATTAGATACATGCAAACGATCGCTATCAATTTCCCACTCCCAAATACCATCGTTAGCGCCACGCATGGCTCGGGCAAAACGGGCTTGGTTCTCTTCAAGGCGTTGATTGTAAGCCGCGCTGTAGCTATCAATGGCGAGCGACATATCTAAAAAAACGGCTTTCAGTAAGCTTGATAGCAGTTGTGTTTGTTGAGGGTCAGTACAAATCGCTTTTAGCATGGCGTTTAAATAGAGGCGGTACGAGCCTAAGTACCACTGCGGTTTGAGACCGATGGCTTGGTGGGTTAAGCCAACGCGTACACGATTTTTAATATAGTTTTCATCGTGTGGACTTTCCCATAACTGTTGGTAGTACTCTGCTTGTTTAGCTTCTAGGTACTTTGATGCAGACGCTTGCTGAAGCTGTTGTGCAACATCGGGGAAGAGTGCAAGATACTTGTGCAGCTGTTGAATAAAATCGAGTTGTTGTTGTTGCATGCTGTCCGAGGCTTGCGCAAGACATGAGGCATCTGCAGGCTGCCAATCCATAAAGCGCTCGCGCTCGCGGAACGCTTGACGATCCAAGCCGATACTTGCAATGAGAGCGCTTAATTTTTCCTCAGAAAACATAGTGAACCTGTGCCGCAAGCAGCTGAGTATAAATATGAGTTTTTTTGAGAGAGCCGATTGCTGCTGAATATAGCAATGTCGGTTGATGATGTATTGATATGCATCATTTGTATGATGGCTATCCGCTAGCATTGTAGCGTGTTTTTAGAATAGGTTTCTACACAAAATAGCTTAAATCTACTGGGTATCCGACAAGAGGCAAGTGGGTATTCTTGTCCTGTTTTGAAAGAAAACTTAGCCACTCCGAACGGGGTTGTCGATGTATGGTGCTCGGAGTGGTGAGGCTCTAACGTTTAAGCAGTTGTAACTGCTTTTATAGGCCAGATAAACAACTAGAAAATTGCTCAGCTAAGTTTTTTAAGAGTTGCTCATAACCTTCTGCGTTGACCGGAGCTTTTGTGCCTAAAGCATCCAGTTCGGCAAGGGTGACTGGTAAGCCATCTGCTAGGGTATGAGCCAAGCGTGGTTGTATAGGCGGCTCGCTAAATACGCAGCTGGGGCCTGCTTGTTGTAAGCGCGTGCGCATTTGACTGACATGTTTTGCTCCAGGCTGTAGCTCGCTGGATAAGGCAAATACTCCCGCGTGCTGTAAGCCATAGGCTTGTTCAAAATAATTAAATGCTTCATGGAAGACGAAAAAAGACTTGTCCTGCAGCGGCTTTAGTTGTGCTTTGAGCTGCTGGTCTAAGCGGTCTAGGCGCTGGTTAAAAGCTTGCAGGTTGGCGGCGTAATGGCTGGCGTTGTTTGGATCGAGTGCGCTTAAGTCTGCACTCATACGCTGCGCAATCACGCGTGCATTGTGTGGCAGCAACCATAAATGCACATCAATTGCGCCAGGCTGGTGAGCGTGATCATGCTCGACAAGGTCCTCTGCATGTTCCTTTGAGTGCTCGTCCGCATGGTGTTCATGCGGCGGCTCAGCAAAGTATTGCAACTGCAGTTCGGGTAGGTCTTGTATCGCGATGCTCAGCTGGCTGCGTTGCGAGAGTAAGCGCGGCAAGAAGTTTTCAAGATCAGGACCAATCCAGTAGAATAAGTCAGCCTTATCTAAGCGCTTGGCATCCGAGGGGCGCAAGACAAAGTAATGTGGTGAGGCGCCCGGTGGTAGCAATACTTGCGGTTCGCCTTGATTGGTTTGAATGGCAGCCGCAATCAGCTGCAAGGGTTTGATGCTAGTTAAAATTTGCACCTGCGCGTGTGCGCTGATGCCCCATAATGATAAACAACCGATCAACAAGAAACGAAACACTGCAGTACACTCCATGAGTAAGTAGTAATATAATAACGTCTCTTCAAGAAGGATGCTGCTGTTATGTTAAAAACATCAACGGTGTGTCAGTCACATCAACATCACCACTGCGTCAGCCAAGCCCTCGATTCAGCAGAAGAGGTTTGCGTGCAACGTGGCGTGCGCTTAACACCCTTGCGTAAGCGGGTCTTAGAGCTGGTGTGGCAAAGCCATAAGCCACTGGGTGCCTATGATATTTTAGATGTGTTGAGTCGTGAAGATGGCCGTCGTGCTGCGCCGCCAACGGTTTATCGCGGCTTAGATTTTTTATTAGAGAATGGTTTGATTCATCGGCTGGCTTCGCTCAATGCCTATATTGGTTGCAGCCATCCTGAAATTGCCCATGAAGGTTATTTTATGATTTGTAAGCAATGTAACAATGCTTATGAATTGGTTCAGCATACTGCGATTGATGCGGCGATTCGCGCCGAAGCAGAGCAGCTGGGCTTTACGGTGGAAACACAAATGCTGGAAATTCTTGGGGTTTGCGCTGCTTGTCGGGAGTGCGCATGAATCGGCCATTATTGCTGCGTGCCGAACATTTAAATTTATCGTTATCTGAGCAAAGTGTTTTAGTCGATGTCAGTCTTGAGTTGGCTGCCGGTGAGATTGTTACGATCGTGGGTCCCAACGGTTCCGGTAAAACCTCTTTGGTGCGTGTATTGCTGGGCTTGCTTGAGCCTGATTCGGGTAGTGTTTGGCGTGCGCCTCATTTACGCATTGGTTATATGCCACAAAAACTTGAAGTGCACGCCACCTTACCGCTGTCCGTTTTGCGCTTTTTACGTTTAGTGCCGGGTGTCAGTCGTGATGATGTGATGGCTGCGCTGACTGAAGTTGGTGCAGCTAAAGTCCTAAACAGCCCCTTGCAACGTATTTCTGGTGGTGAGTTACAACGGGTGTTGCTGGCACGGGCCTTGTTACGTAAGCCACAAGTGTTGGTGCTGGATGAGCCGGTACAAGGTGTCGATGTTAATGGTCAACTTGAGCTGTATCACTTGATTGGTCAGTTGCGTGATCGTTATGGTTGCGGCGTGTTAATGATTTCTCATGATCTGCATTTGGTCATGCGCGCGACTGATCGCGTGGTTTGCTTAAATCGCCATGTTTGCTGCTCTGGCCTTCCTGAGCAAGTCAGCAGTGATCCTGCTTTTGTTGAGTTATTTGGTTCGCGTGCAGCCAATGACTTAGCGGTTTATCATCATGATCACGACCATAAACATGATTTGCACGGTTGTGTGTTAACCCCTAAATCTCACCAGCATGGGCCGGATTGCACACATGCCTGATTTTCTTTTATATGCATTATGCGCGGGTTTGTTACTCGCAGTGGTCGCTGGGCCTTTAGGCGCCTTTGTGGTGTGGCGGCGGATGGCCTATTTTGGCGACACCTTAGCCCACTCAGCCCTGTTTGGGGTGGCAATAGGTTTGTTACTTGATATTAATTTGGCGCTGGCAGTGATTGTTGGCTGCTTGTTGCTAGCTTTTGTCTTGGTGGCTTTACAGCATCGCCAACCCTTAGCGTCTGATACCATTTTAGGCATTTTAGCGCACAGCACCTTATCTCTGGGTTTAGTGACCCTCAGCTTTATGGAGTCGGTGCGGGTTGACTTAATGGGTTATTTATTTGGTGATTTACTGGCGGTTAGCGCGATTGATTTAGTGTGGATCGGTGTCGGCAGTGCCGTTGTTTTAGTCTGCTTGATTGCGTTATGGCGGCCTTTGTTAGCGATTACTGTGCATGAAGAGTTGGCCGAGGTAGAAGGCTTACCGGTCGCCAAGCTACGTTTGGTGTTAATGGTCTTGATGGCGCTGGTGATTGCTGTCGCGATGAAAATTGTGGGCGTGCTGTTAATCACGTCACTATTGATTATTCCTGCTGCAGCGGCACAAAGGCATGCGCGCAGTCCAGAACAGATGGCGATTGGTGCCAGCGTGCTGGGTATGCTGGCAGTCTGTTCTGGTTTGGCCATGTCATGGTATTACGATACGCCAGCAGGGCCGTCGATTGTGGTCTGTGCAGCAGCATTGTTTCTAATGAGCTTTATCGTGCCGCGGCGGCGTTGACCCGTAAGTCAGGATGAATTGCGTCGCAAGTGTGCCGTTAAAGTTCTTCGGAGTGAGTTCGCCTCATTTCATTCTATTGAGTAAAAGGCCATAAGGACCCACATTATGCAAAAAGCCCTAGCAATGACTTTAGTCACCGTATGTTCCTTAGCCACGGTCGCCTGTGCTACCGAGCCTATGCCTGAGTTAAGCAGAGTTGCGGATTTTCCCGTGGCGCAAGATGGACAGACTCGTCATGTTATTTGGCTCGCAGAGCAGCCGCACGAAGCGCTGCTTAAAGTTGAAATCGTGCCAGGCCAGCACATGATGACTGACTGTAATACGCGTGGTTTGATGGGGCACTTTACTGCGCATGACTTACCCGGCTGGGGCTATAACTATTATCAGTTAGATAGTGTTGTCGGGCCTGTTTCGACGATGATGGCCTGTCCTGACAACAATAAGACAGAAGCGTTTGTGCCTGTACACGGAGACAACTTCATGCTGCGTTACAACAGTCAATTACCGATTGTCGTGTATGCGCCAAACGGCATTGAAGTGCGTTACCGTATTTGGTCGGCGAGCGAGCCATTGCAATCAGCGCTTGAGCAATAATCACTAAACCATCTGTCATCTGCTGGAGTGCTGTGTGGTGGATTGGGTGCTGATCTTCTGCTACCTAGCAGAGCAGTGTAGACTGCGAGCTGTTTTCTAGGCCGAGGATACATTGCATGACTCAAATGATATGGCGCAGTTTATTGGCGTTTGGTTTTGCTATGCTGTTAAGCGCTTGCCAGACTGCGGTTACGCAAATAAGCGAGCCTGCTATTGATGAGTTTGCTGTGTCTGAATTGGTTTTCGAGACCTTTGTCGCCGATAACCAGCTGACTGTGGCGGGTCAGCAGCTCGAAGACTTACGTGTTGCTTATCCTGATGATGAGCGCTTGGCTGTTTTGCAACAACGTTTAGCCGCAGCGTGGTTAAGCAATGGCCAGCAAGCATTACAGAATGCTGATTTAGTTGCTGCCAGTACCGCTTTAATGCAAGCCAAACGTTTATTGCCTCAGGCACCGGCATTAACTGAGGGCTTGAGTAATGCATTAGCTGGCGTGCAGGCACAGGCTGTGCCGCCTGCTGTCGAGACCGTTGTGGTGACTCCGGCGGTTAAGCGGTCTGCCTCCGTTAAACGACCAGTAAAAAAAGTAGCAGCGACGGTCATGCCCGTCCCGACTATTACATCCAGCGAGTCTGCGGTTATGCCTTCAGTCGATGAGCCTGAACGGGATAAGCCGCCTGTCGTACGACCTAAATCAAGCAGCAAAAAAGCGCGAATTATTGATCCTAATGCGGATAACACAGCGCTAGCAATGCCGATGTTAGCCAATCGTAATGATCATCAGCTCGGCCGATTATTGGATGATGTGGCTGTGGATGTGGTCAGGTTTCGTGCTTCAGTCAGTATTGAAGTGGCGGATACCCGTGATTTTCACTGGGTGGCTACTTTGTTGTCGGCGCGAGTGAAAAGCTTGGATGCCAATTTTAAGCCACGTTTACAAGAAGTGATTCGTAATGATGGCCTTGCGCAATTGGTTATTACGCCGAACAAGTCTTTATAAAGTGATCTATATATAGAATTTAAAATAACTTTTAATGCTAAGCGATGCTGGGCACACTGAGCCTTAAACATCGCCCTAACAAGGTTAAACCGTGATTGAATTCCACGATGTGCATAAATCTTATTCTGTAAATGGACAAAGCATTGCTGCTTTGCAGTCGATGCAGCTACAGGTTCGACGTGGCGAAATTTTTGGCTTGATTGGCCATTCTGGTGCAGGTAAAAGCACCTTGCTACGCTTGATCAATCGACTGGAGGAGCCTTCCGGCGGACGTATTGTGGCTGATGGCGTGGACGTGACTGCTCTGGATGCGCAAGGCTTGCGGCGTTTTCGTCAGCGCGTCGGGATGATTTTCCAACACTTTAACTTACTGTCTTCCAAGACAGTCGCTGACAATGTCGCAATGCCGTTAAAGCTGGCTGGTGAGCTGACCCGTGCGCAGGTTAAGCAGCGTGTGATTGAGCTGCTGGCGCGAGTGGGTTTAAGTGAGCATGCTGATAAATATCCCGCGCAATTGTCCGGTGGACAGAAGCAGCGTGTCGGTATTGCTCGAGCGTTGGCAACCGATCCGAAAATTCTCTTGTGCGATGAGGCGACCAGCGCGCTTGATCCACAAACCACTGCGCAAGTCCTGCAGTTACTGGCTGAGATCAATCGAGAGCTGGGCTTAACCATTGTTTTGATCACGCATGAGATGGATGTGATTCGTCGCGTTTGTGATCGTGTTGGCGTGATGGATGGCGGGGTGATCGTCGAGCATGGCTTGGTCAGTGATGTTTTTCTGCATCCGCAGCACCCGACCACGCAACGTTTTGTCCAGGAAACTGAAGGCGATACTGATCTTGCCTCTGGCGAGGATTACTCGCATGTCTCAGGGCGTATTGTGCGTCTAACCTTTCTTGGTGAAGCAACCTATGCGCCTTTATTAGGGCAAGTGGCACGCGATACCGGCGTTGATTACAGTATTTTAGCGGGACGCATTGGACGTATTAAGGATCAAGCTTGCGGGCAACTGACTTTAGCCTTAACCGGCGGTAAAGAAATGCTCGCCGAGCAACAGTTACGCGCCGCAGGCGTGGATGTCGAGGTGTTACGCGCATGAGTGAGTTATTGATTAACCTCGATTGGTATGAAATCTGGCAAGCCACACTCGACACCTTATTGATGCTGGGTGGCTCGCTGTTATTTACTGTGCTATTGGGCTTGCCAGTGGGTGTCTTGCTATTTCTAGTTGGCCCTCGTCAGTTGTTTGAAGATCGTGTTTTCTATGCGGTGTTGTCATTTGTAGTCAATGTGTTGCGCTCACTGCCTTTTATTATCCTGTTGATTGTGATGATTCCAATTACTGTGGTGATGACCGGTACCTCGCTGGGTGTCGCTGGGGCAATCCCTCCGTTAGTGGTTGGCACGACGCCGTTTTTTGCGCGACTGGTGGAAACCTCTTTGCGTGAAGTTGATCGTGGGATTATCGAAGCTACCCAAGCGATGGGTGCCAGCACACGACAGATCATCTTTAATGCGCTGTTACCTGAGGCGCGACCTGGCATTATTGCTGCGACTACAGTGACGGCGATTACCCTCGTGTCTTACACTGCGATGGCCGGTGTGGTTGGGGCAGGTGGTTTGGGGGATTTGGCGATTCGCTTTGGTTACCAGCGTTTTCAAACGGATGTGATGGTGGTTACCGTGATTTTATTGCTGTTGCTGGTGCAGGTGTTACAAAGCGTTGGTGATCGCCTTGTGGTACGGTTTTCTAGAAAGTAAGCAAAAATGGCTGCGCAGTGCGGCATATCTGAATTTGACAGGAGAGTAATCCTATGAAAAAAACCTTATTAGCTTTGGCGGCCCTTAGCGTGTTTGCCGTGCAAGCAGAAACTTTAAATGTTGCTGCCACGCCAGTTCCGCATGCGGAAATTTTAGAGTTTTTAAAGCCTGCTCTTGCCGAGCAAGGTGTTGAGTTGAATGTAAAAGTCTTCACCGATTATGTGCAGCCAAATGTGCAAGTGGCGGAAGGGCGTTTAGATGCAAACTTCTTCCAGCACCAGCCCTATCTTGATGAGTTCAATAAAACTAAAGGCACTACTTTAATCAGTGTCGCTGGCGTACACATTGAACCTTTTGGTGCCTATTCGAGCAAAATCAAACAGCTGGATGATTTGAAGATTGGCGCAAGCGTGGTGATTCCAAACGATGCGACCAACGGTGGCCGTGCTTTGTTACTGTTGCAAACGGCTGGTGTAATCAAGCTTAAGCCTGAGGCGGGTATTACTGCGACCGCTCGTGATATTGCTGAAAACCCGAAAAAAATCAAAGTACGTGAGCTTGAAGCCGCCACCTTACCACGTGTACTCAACCAAGTTGATTTGGCGCTGATTAATACCAACTACGCACTTGAAGCGGGCTTAAACCCAAACGAAGATGCTTTGGTGATTGAAGGTGCGGACTCACCTTACGTGAATATTCTGGTGACGCGCGAAGATAATAAAAATGCTGAAGCGGTGCAGAAGTTAGTAAAAGCGCTGCACAGCGATGCAGCTAAAACTTTTATTAATGAGAAGTATAAAGGTGCGGTTGTACCCACCTTTTAATGCTTGAGTACTGACACAGGCGCGTTCTAAGTCGGTTTAGAGCGCGTTTAATAGTGTTGTTGTAAGGCTCGTCGCTTGCTTAACATCTCAAGTCGCGCGCTAACAGATACCGACACCGAGCTGTAAGACGGCCATGCCCGCTTTAGACCAGCCCCACCATGCAGCAGCTAACACGCCGATCAGTAATACGCTGGCAGCTATTAAATAGAGTATTTTTCGCTGCATAACAGGCCTCATTTTTGTCTTGTCGAGAACGCTACTAAGCGTTCACGGATTGGCAGGTTGAGTAAGGCGGCAATCACGCTTAAGACAATGGATAGTTGCCATACTAACGCATAACTACCGGTTTGATCATAGGCTAAGCCGCCGAGCCAGCCGCCTAAGAATGCGCCAATCTGGTGGAATAAAAACACCACTCCAGCCAGCATCGATAAATAACGTACGCCAAACATGCTGGCGATGGTGCCATTGGTCAGTGGCACAGTGGAGAGCCAGAGTAAACCCATCGCGATAGCAAAAGCATAGGCTGAAAATAAGCTGATTGGTAAGTAGAAGAATAGAGTGATCACTACTGCGCGCAGAAGATACAGCGCCGCTAGGAGTTGCGGTTTGGGGTAACGGCCGCCGAGCCAGCCTGCGCACCAAGTCCCAGCAATATTAAATAAGCCGACTAGAGCCAGTACCGTGGTGCCTGCTTGGGCAGGCAGGTGCTGATCGAGTAAGTAGGCTGGAATATGAATGCCAATAAACACCACCTGAAATCCACAGACAAGAAAGCCCAACGACAATAGCCAGAAATCAGTATGGCCGGCTGCTTGACGTAAAACGCTTAGCAAGGGCAGCTTAGGTTGCTCTGACTCTGTTGTATGGAGGTCTTCACGTAGCATCCTTGAAAGCGGCAATAGCAAGGCAATCAGCGCAGCACAGACTAATAGTGTTGATGACCAGCCCAGCCATTCTAGTAAGCCCAGGGTGCCGGGCAGCATGATAAATTGCCCAAGCGAACCGGCGGCACTGGCGATACCCATTGCCATACTACGCTTTTCTGGTACGACCGAACGGCCTACGGCTGACAGTAATACTGCAAATGAGGTGCCCGATAAGCCAAAACCAATCAGTAGTCCAGCGCTGAGTACTAGTGCTGAGGGTGTACTGGCAAAGGCCATTAACACCAGTCCTAATCCGTAGGCCAGAGTACTGATAAAAACCGTGCGTTTAACCCCGTAGCGATCGGCAAAGGCACCAACAAACGGTTGCAACAGCCCCCAGATTAGATTCTGTATCGCAATGGCAAAAGCAAAGACTTCACGGCCCCAGCCAAACTCGATGCTCATGGGCTGTAAAAACAAACCAAACGCATGGCGAATGCCCAGCGAGAGAGCCAGCACGATGGAGCTACCAATCATCAATAACAAAGCATTACGAGCAGTGCTACTCATTGTTGTTCAACCGAGGCGCTAAAGCCAATCAGCATAAACGAGTCAGGTGTTGGATGACAAAGTCTAAAATACGTCAATTAGTGCAAGCCATGCGCTGTTGACTGACTCAGTTAAAGGGTGAGCTGTTTGGCTAAAGCCACTAGATAAATAAAAACATGCGCTTTATTGTGAGGTGCGAATTTCTTACATAATTCAATTGTTGCTGATGGTGTCGTTTAATTGTTGGGTTTGCGGCATGCAGAGCAGAGGAGTGCAGTATGGCGAGTACAGATTTTTTAGCGGATTTAGGCATACGCTTACCGATTATTCAAGCACCGATGGCCGGGGTATCGACCGTTGCTTTAGCCGCTGCAGTGTCTAATGCCGGCGGTCTTGGTTCATTAGGTTTGGGCAATGCTACGGTTGAGCAAGCGCGTACGCAAATTCAGCAGCTTAAACAAGCAACAGTGCACCCTTTTAATATCAATTTCTTCTGTCATCAGCCGCCTGTTACTGATGTCGTATTAGAGCAGGCTTGGCTGCAGATGCTGAGCCCTTATTTTGCTGAATTTGCGGTGACACCACCCGCCGCTATACAGGTGATAAGTCAGAGTTTTGTGGGCAATCAAGCAATGCTTGAGATGCTGCTTGAAGAGCGCCCGGCCGTGGTGAGTTTTCACTTTGGCTTGCCTGCACAAACGGTGATTGAACAATTAAAAACAGCAGGTATTCGCTTGTTTGGCTGTGCGACGTGCTTGGCAGAAGCACAAGCAATTGAAGCGGCAGGGCTTGATGCAATTGTTGCGCAAGGCTATGAAGCGGGCGGGCACCGAGGGGTATTTGATCCTGCAACAGATTTGCAGCTGGGTTTATTCAGTTTGCTCTCGCTGCTGAGACAGCATTGTTCGTTACCGATTATCGCTGCGGGAGGGATTATGGATGGGGCGGCTATTGCTACAGTGCTGCAGATGGGTGCGAGCGCAGCGCAGTTAGGCAGTGCGTTTGTGGTTTGTCCAGAATCCGCCGCGACGGCGGCTTACCGTGCTGATCTGAGTAGCAGTAAAGCCTCTCGTACAGCGCTTACTACAGTTATTTCAGGCCGTCCCGCACGAGGAATTATAAACCGTATGCATACCGACATCGCTCAACATATGCTGCAAACGCCCGGCTATCCCGTCACGTATAGCGCAGGTAAAGCGTTGCATGCGGCGGCGAGTGCGCAAGGCTGCCATGACTTTGCCGCGCATTGGGCGGGTCAGTCTGCAGCTTTAGCGCGAACGATGCCGGCTGCGCAACTGGTTCGTGTGTTAAGCGAAGAATTAAGCTGAGCGCTTTAACTTAAGCGTTGATGGATCTCTAGGGTATGCTGCTGCACTGAGTGCAGTTAGCGGCAGGTAAAGGGTCTTGGCGGAGCAGATTTTATACGTAGCCAATACCCTTTCCGGCATGCAATGAACTAGACTAGCGGCCTTGCTTCGCTCGTGTCTTTTCCTTTTGAGATCCCTAAGGGGCTATCTGTGTCAGCAGTTTTGTACAATATCTTATCGTCTGTGGTGCCCATTTTATTCTTTCTAATCGGCGGTTATGGCCTCGGTAAAGTGTTGCCAAAAGCGCTTGCCCATTCTGCGATAAAACGTATTACCCCTGTGGTGTGGATCATTCTTTTTGTGATTGGTTTGGCGTCTGGTGAAGCCTTTAGCTCGCTGGCGGCGGGTTTAAGTATTCTCAAACATGCGGCAATCTATGCATTTACCATTAGTTTTGTCGTCTTTTTATTAATTCTGCCGTTTAACTATAAACGACTGCTGGCCGATACTGAGCCCAGTTCATGGGCAGCACTATGGCATCCGATTAAAGAATGCTTAATTGCTTTTAGTTTGGTGTTATTGGGTGCCTTTTTCTATCGTTTGCATTGGCATGAGAACCTGCTTGGAGAGGTCTTCTTTAATATCTCTTATTGGCTCTACATACTGTTGTTGTTGATTGGTTTGGATCTGGCGCAAGTATCGATTAGCCGTTCTTGGTTAGCGCCTAGAGTGTTGGTTATTCCGTTTTTAGTGATGATTGGCTCAATGATCGCAGGGGTGTTGATCAGTCTAGTGACAGGGGAGCAACTTGCTATTGCTCTGGCGCTGAGTACGGGGTTTGGCTGGTTTAGTTTGTCGGGTGCCCTGGCCGGCCAATCTTTGGGCGATGCCTATGGCAGTGTGGCGTTGCTGAATGATTTGATGCGTGAGCTGATCGGTTTAACCGTAGTTTTTTTATTAGGTCGCAATTATGCCAACAGCAGTATTGGCGTCTGTGGCGCGACAGCTATGGATACAACGCTGCCTTTTGTACGCAAAGCCTGTAATTACGAGTATGTGCCGACAGCAATCATTAGCGGTTTGATTCTGACAGTCGCTGCGCCGTTTTTTATGCTGTTCTTTCTAAGTTTCGCGGTGCTTTAACCATGCTATATCAAGCCGTGCTGTACTTTAATCACTAGACTTGAAGAGTCATCGCGCTTTTGGCAATCAGTGCGGTAAATTGAGCTGTAGGTAATGGGCGGCCAAAGAAATAGCCTTGTCCGAGAGCGCAGTTTTGCATTTGTAAAAACTCTAATTGCTCGACAGTCTCTACCCCTTCAGCCTGTACATCTAAACCGATACTTGCACCAAGCGCTAAGATGGCGCGCACGATGGCTTTATCTTCTTTGTCATGAGGAAGATTGCTAATAAAGCTTTGGTCTATTTTAAGCTTATGCACCGGCAGCGACTTCAGCCGTGCCAGTGATGAATAACCTGTGCCGAAGTCATCAATGGCTAAGCGCACCCCCGTTTCACGTAATTGGCGTAGAACGGCGTCGGCCGCTGCAGGGTTTTCCATAACGGCACTTTCAGTGACTTCGAGCTCGAGATACTTTGCTGCAAGGTCGGTGCTGAGTAACGTGTGCGCAACTTGCTCAACGAGGTGGTTATTCGATAATGAGCGACTGGAAATATTTACCGCAATAAACTTTAGATCAGCGTCTGCTATGAGCCATGTATGCATTTGTGCGCAAGCATGTTTGAGAACCCATTCATCAATGGCGCTGATGAGTCCATTATCTTCTGCAATGGGGATGAACTCGCTGGGTGAGATTAAGCCTCGCTGAGGATGGCTCCAGCGTACTAACGCTTCACAGCCCACGAGTTTTTGTACATCCATTGTATAGATCGGCTGGTAATAGACTTGCAACTCATCGTTCTCTAAAGCATAGCGTAACTCGCTGGCCATGCGAATGCGTTGCAACGCTTGTTCAGTCAGCTCGCTTGAATAAAAAGCAAAGGTTTCACGGCCACTGGCTTTAGCTTTGTTGAGTGCTGAATCCGCATTGCGCATAATTTCTTCAACCGTGTGACCTGCTCTTGGAAATAAGCAGATACCCACGCTGGCACTAATAAACAGCTCATTGTTATTTAGCATGAAGGGTTCTTTGCTGGCTGCAATAATTTTTTGAGCCATGAGCGCGGCTTCGGTGGGTGTATTCACCGTTTCACAAATGATGACGAATTCATCTCCGCCAATGCGTGCCAATATGCATTGGTTGGTGATGTTTTTAGCGATACGTTGGGCAACCGCTTGCAGCAACTGATCGCCTAAACTATGGCCTAAACTTTCATTGATATTTTTGAAGTGATCAAGGTCGATTAAAAAAACAGTGCTGTCTTTTTTCAACTCAATAGCGCTGCGTAAAGTTGTTTTTAATCGCTCGTAGAGATGCGGACGATTGGCTAAGCCGGTTAGAGGGTCGTACAGCGAAAGATAGTTAAGCTCAGATTGAGAGTCTTTTAAAATTGAAATATCTGAGAAAATCGCTACGTTATGCGAGATAAAGCCATTTTCATCACGAATCAGTCGTATGGTTTGGTATTGCGGTAAAACTTCACCACTTTTACGACGGTTCCAAATTTCTCCACTCCATTGATCACTGCTCTCTAAGGTTTTCCACATCGATTGGTAAAACTCAGTTGAGTGTCGGCCTGATTTAAATAGGCGTGGTGTTTGCCCAATGACGTCCTCTTCACTGTAGCCGGTAATATGGCTAAAGGCTGGATTGATGTGCACGATGGTGTTGGTGTGATCTGTGATCAGTACCCCTTCATGGGTGCACTCAAATACCGCTATGGCTTGCTTTAAGCGTTCTTCATTAATGCGCTGTTCGGTAATGTCGCGAGCGATACCAATAAAGCGCACGGGTTGACCTTTGGCGTTTTTAATCAGTTCACCGCGCGAGCGAATCCAGCGTTGGCTGTTGTCACGATGCAACATACGGTAGGTGCTGTCGTAGTGGCCGTTACCTTCAGCAATAAAGCGCATAACATTACGATAAATACGCTCACGCTCTTCAGGTAATAAGCGGTTTTGCCACGCGTGTTGATTGCTGCCAAATTCTTCTTTGCTGAAACCAAGATTGGCGCAGTACGCTGCTGAAAAAAACACCTCTTCAGCATCATTTAAACTCCAGTCCCACAGTGCTTCTTGCGATGCTTCTAGAGCCAACTGCAGGCGTTCTAAGCGTATTTGTGCGTCAAGTTGCTGAAGTGTTTTCTGTTTGCTGTGGAATTGCAGGGCAATAAACCAGTACAGAATAGATAACAGAGTAAAGGCAACTAAGTTGCTGAGGTGAGATTTTGTATTGTAGTCATGCAGCGGTAAGCTAGAGTCATCGTGCAACCCAAGAGTACCCAGCAACCAGCAGGCTGCAAGTGAGGCGTAAACTAAAAAAAACACTAATAAGTAGCGCTTTGCTTTCATTTTTGGTTTTGGCTCACAGTTGGGGAGTGGTTCACAGTATAGACCTTCAGCAACGTTATTTGCTTAATAAACGTACCGACTGCTTGTAGGTATAAGCAGTTTTTGAAGTTTTACTTAAATTAAACGCAAAAAAAATGCTCATTCGGCTGAATGAGCATTTTTAAATATGGTGCCCGGAGACGGAATCGAACCGCCGACACGAGGATTTTCAATCCTCTGCTCTACCGACTGAGCTATCCGGGCTCAACGGGGCGCTATTAAAGGGATTTATAGGCCTGTTGTCAAGCAGCTTTATAAAAATAATTGTTTACTGGCTGGGAGGAACATAACCTTCGGCTTTGGCGAAGGCTTCACCAGCGAAGAATTTATCCATTTCAGCCATTAGAAATTTGCGATCTTCAGCGTTCATCATATTTAAATGACGCTCATTAATTAGCATGGTTTGTTGAGTCTGCCACTCATCCCATGCTTGTTGTGAGATGTTGTTGTAGATGTCTTCGCCTTTACTGCCCGGAAATGGTGGACGTGCTAAACCGGATAATTCTTGCTGATGTTTGCGACACATAACCATACGAGTCATTGATTGTCTCCTGTCTGCAATTGAGTAAGCACACGCCCAATCAGCGTCTTAACAGGCGCCGCTAAACCTAAGCGTGGGGGATTGGAAGGGTTATACCAGAGCCAGTTATTTTCTGCTACGGCCAGCGCGGTGCTGCTATGCACACGAATTAACCAAGGTTCAATGTCTAAGTGAAAATGGCTAAAGGTATGGCGCAGTGGCGCCAAGGATTGCTGTGGTTCGGCAGTCAGCTGATGTTGCTGTAGAAGCGCGCTTAACTGTTTGATGTCATTGAGTTCCGGTAGGCTCCAGAGTCCACCCCAAAGCCCTTCTGCAGGCCTTTGGTAAAGCAAGATAGAACCACTCTGATTCACCAGTAACGGCATGCTCACGCGCTTCTCAGGCAGTATCTTGCGTGGGCGTGCGGTGGGCAGGCTATGTTGACGATCAGTTTGGTATGCCAGGCAACCTTTTGCGACTGGACAGCGCGCGCAATCGGGTTGTTTGCGGGTGCACAAGGTTGCACCTAAATCCATCATTGCTTGAGTATATTGGGCGACATCTTGTTGGGGGGTGAGCAATTCAGAGAGCTGCCATAACTGTTTGCTGGCTTGGCTGCTGCCAGGATAGCCTTCTAGGGCGCTGTAGCGGGCTAATACACGTTTAACGTTGCCATCAAGGATTGGTGCACGCAGCCCCATGCTTAAGCTGGCAATCGCTCCTGCGGTGGAGGGGCCTATACCTGGCAAGGCCGCTAATGCTTCAGCGCTACGGGGGAACTCGCCATGGTAGGTCGCGCAAATCCTTTGCGCTGTTTTGTGCAAATTACGGGCGCGCGTGTAATAGCCGAGGCCTGTCCAGAGGTGCAGTACCTCATCTAAAGGTGCTGCAGCCAATTCTTCTACACGAGGTAAGGCCTGCATAAATCGCGCAAAGTATTCCAGTACTGTGCTGACCTGCGTTTGTTGCAACATAATCTCTGAGACCCAGACGCGGTATGGTGAAACATCTTGCTGCCAAGGTAAGTCTTTGCGGCCATGTTCTGCATACCAAGCAACGACCGCAGGTCCAAAGGCCGCAGGGTTCATCGTTTGAACAGACTTTTCAGGGCATCCTTGAGCTCAGGGCTGACTTTTTCGCCAAGTTTCTCATTGAGCTTTTCCGTCAGTTTTTCACCCGCCAGGGTTGCGGCGATCTTGCCTAAACCCTCTTGATCAATACGGCAGGCTTTGGCACCTAACTCTAGAGGGCCACGGCAACGTACCGGCCATTCCAAGCCGATATAGCGTTTGTTAACTTGGCAGGCGGGGTCTGGCATTGGGTGGGTATCACCTTCAATTATGATACCTAAATAGTAGTCAAGGCTCAGTACGCGTAAATCGATGTCGCCTTCGCCTTTAATGCTTAAGCCTGGAATGGCTACACGCAAGTCTGGGTTCTTGGCGATACCGTTACGGAGCTTGAGTGTGCCGCGTAGGTCGTTGAACGCAGTGTCCTTGTTTTCCGTGCTGCTGGTCAGCACTTTACGATTTAAGGTTGCAATACCAATGCACAGCTGGCGTTCAAGGTTCGCGTCTGGCAGAACGCCTTTGTGCAGGGCAAAATTCAAGTTGCCATTCAGGTGATCAACCCATTCTTGCTCGCTGTTACCGCGGGTAGCTAAGTCGGCATCAAGATCCAATAAACCGGTGATGGTGACTTCTTGCTCAAGTGTCTGCAGGATCTTTTCTACAGGAATGTTGTGGGTACTGTGTTTGAGGGTGATCAGCGCTTGCTCAGCGTTGCTATCTAGGCGAGCACTGGCCTTAAACTCACCATTAAATAGGTTGCCCTGTAAGTTATTTAAGGTGATTACGCCTTGTCTGGCGAGCAGTTCAAACTTGGCTTGGGAAATCGGAAATTTGCTGATGGTCAGCGCGTTAAACGCTAGATTGAGATCCGCGTTGATTTTTCCAAGTTGCTCTATAGGGAGCTGTTTGTCGGTGCTCCATGCGGTTTTAGAGGGCGCATCAGGTAGAGCGGTGGTGCCACTGTTACCGGCGTGTTCTGTTTGCTGCTTAACCTCAGCTTGACGTTCTGTTGCTGCCTTTTTTACAACGGGAGGTAAGTAGCGATCGGCGTCCAGTTGATCGCCTTGCAAGTGTGCATAGAGCGCTGTGGTGTTGAAATCTTTAATTCCCGCACTGCCTGATAAGGTGGTTTGGTCGATGCTGAGCGCTATTTCGTTAAATAACACACTGTTGCTTGTCCCTTGCAGGCGCGTGTTGAGTTCAAAGTGGCTTAAGGCCTGTGTATCGGCCATGACCGGCAACTCAACACCAACACCGCTCAGGAATTCTTTTAAATTAACGGGTGCAATGGAGAGTGCGCCGCTGAGTTGTGCGTGTTTATCAAGCGCTGTGGCTTGTAATTCACCGAGTGCTTTAAGTTGGTTAATGGATAGTTTAAGGCTGTCCCAGCGTGCAACGTGCGCGCTTTGGTCATACAGCAGGTTACCGCGTACGGTGAAATTTGCGGTTTTGCCATTAAACGGCTCACCGGCGATTTCGCCAGAGAGTTTCATATCATCCAGTAAATAGCGCTGTAATACCTGATCAATAGTGGCTTTAGTCGTCAGCTCAATACGTGCGCGAATCAAGGGCTTGGCATTGCCTAAAAAGCCCGAGAATTTAAGCGCAATCGGCTGACTGTCGCGTATCGCCCCGGTGGTGAACTGTACGCTTTCTAAGTTGAATTGTTGGCCGCTTTGCTCATCGTGGTAATCAATGCGCGCGCCATTAACAATTAAGCTGTTGATATCAAGCTTAAGTGGCGTGTTGGTGGGTGACGATTGCTCGGTTGTGTCTGGGCTGTTTGCTTGCTTGGCCTCCTGCGCGACGTTTGACTGACCATCACTGTGTGACTGACCGATATGCTCCCAGTTGCCTTGGCCTTTCGCGTTGCGATGCAGATTGAGATTGAGGCCGTCGATACGGATATCACTCATCTGGATTTCTTTGCGCAGCAGTGGCATGACTTGTACCGATAAACCAAGCAAACGTAAATCAGCAAAAGGATCATCAGGCGTATCGGCGCTAGCAATCTTGGCATCGGTAATTTCAATGCCTAACCAAGGAAATAAGCTCCAGCCAATGTCCCCGTTGAGTTCTAACTCAAGATTGGCGTGCTCGCGAGCCAGTGCGCGGATTTCATCTTTGTAGTCATTGGGGTCAAAAAAATGGGTCAGAGCAAATCCGGCGGCTACCAACAGTAGTAGCACACCTAGAAGTAGCAGACCGATAAGCTTGCTAAAAGATTTCACGGGCTGGTTCCTTATGGAAAATAAAATACGAGTGCGTATTGTTGAGTCGTTAACATGCAATCATTGTTTAGTGGCGATGAATAATGCTTTAGCTGTGGCAAGCTGCATCAGTTCGGGCTGATCTGCGGGAACAACCACCTGCAACGCTTGTTCTGCTTCAGCCGCTAAACGAACAGCTTCTTGCACAAGGCGTCTTGCGACACCGCGCTTACGGGTCAAGGCGCGGACACACAGGTGAGACAATAACCAGCGGTCGGCTTGCTTGTCTAATAAAGCAGCACCTAATAATCGGTTATTAAAGCGCGCGGTCACTAAGGTGTTCTGGCTGAGACCGTGCTGGATCAATGCCGCAGCATCCGCAAACGGTGAAATCAACCAATCTGGGGCGTCTAAATAAATTTTTTCTAGGTCGGCCAAATCTTGTTTGCTGGGTTGTTCAGCACTTTCAAAGTAAACGGGCATTGCAAAGGACTCCTACAACTGAACAGTTAGTGTACCGCTCAAAAACGTCTATCGGTAGCGGTCATCGTCGTTGCAAGCCTATAATGAGCAATTAATATGACAAGTCGGCCGTATCAAGCGGCTTTTAGCGGTGGAGCAAATCATGACCGAACGTAAGGTTTCTGTTGAACGTAATACGCTTGAGACCCAAGTGAAGGCCACAATTAATTTAGATGGCACTGGCGAAGGACGTTTTGCAATTGGCGTTCCTTTTCTGGAACACATGCTGGATCAAGTTGCGCGCCATGGCCTGATTGATTTAGATATTGAGTGTACCGGCGACTTGCATATTGATGACCACCACACCGTAGAAGATGTGGGTATTACCCTTGGTCAGGCCTTTGCTAAAGCCGTTGGCGATAAGCGCGGCTTGCGTCGTTATGGTCACTCGTATGTGCCGATGGATGAAGCCTTATCTCGCGTAGCTTTAGATTTTTCTGGCCGCCCAGGCTTACAAATGCATGTGCCGTTTACCCGTGCGGTTGTCGGTGGCTTTGATGTTGACTTGTTCCAAGAATTTTTCCAAGGCTTTGTCAATCATGCCCAAGTGACTCTGCATATTGATAATTTACGTGGCATCAACACCCACCATCAGATTGAAACAGTGTTTAAGGCCTTTGGTCGCGCGCTGCGAATGGCGGTAGAAATTGATCCGCGTATGCAAGGTCGTATGCCCTCAACGAAAGGCAGTCTGTAATGCAAACCGTTGCCGTTATTGATTACGGAATGGGCAATCTCCACTCGGTGGGTAAAGCGCTAGAGTTTGTTGGTGCCTCGCGCGTGCAAATTACCAGCGACCCACAAGTGATTCGTGATGCTGATCGTGTGGTGCTGCCAGGTGTTGGCGCCATGCGTGATTGCATGGCGGAAATGGAACGCTTTGCCCTGTTAGAGGTGATCCGTGAAGTCAGCAAAGACCGTCCGTTTTTAGGTATTTGTGTGGGTATGCAAGCATTGCTCGACAGCAGCGAAGAAAACGGTGGAGTAGAGTGCTTAGGTTTGTTCCCTGGTCAGGTGCGCTATTTTGGCCAGAACTTGCAGGTTGAGGGTGAGCGTTTGAAAGTGCCGCATATGGGCTGGAACAACGTTGAACAGCGTTTGGATCATCCAATGTGGCATAACATCCCTGATCAGACGCGCTTTTATTTTGTGCACAGCTATTATGTACAAGCTGACAATCAACGTCAGGTGGCTGGTCGTTGCGAATACGGCTTGCCGTTTGCTGCCGCGCTAGCTGATGGGTCTTGTTTTGCGGTGCAGTTTCATCCAGAGAAAAGCCACACTCATGGCTTACAATTGTTACAGAATTTTGTAGCTTGGGACGGGCGCTGGTAGCGCTTAGTTCTGAGTCGATCGATTGACTTAACCTTTAGGCAGGCTGATTTAATGCTGATTATTCCCGCGATTGATTTAAAAGATGGTGCTTGTGTACGACTGCGCCAAGGGCGTATGGACGATTCTACTGTTTTTTCAAATGATCCAGTGGAGATGGCGGCTAAGTGGGTTGAGGCGGGTTGCCGTCGTCTGCACTTAGTTGATTTAAATGGTGCTTTTGAAGGTCAGCCGGTCAATGGCGACGTCGTTAAAGCCATTGCTGCGCGCTACCCAGACCTGCCGATTCAAATTGGCGGTGGTATTCGCACGCTGGAGACCATTGAACATTATGTGCGCGCCGGTGTTCGCTATGTGATTATCGGCACTAAAGCGGTGAAAGAGCCTGAGTTTGTCGCGCAAGCCTGTAAAGCGTTTCCAGGTAAAATAATTGTTGGTCTCGATGCGAAAGATGGTTTTGTTGCTACCGATGGCTGGGCTGAAATCAGCGAACTGCAAGTGGTTGACTTAGCTCAGCGTTTTGAAGCCGATGGGGTCTCAGCGATTGTTTATACGGACATTGCTAAAGACGGCATGATGCAAGGCTGTAATGTTGAGGCGACTGCTGCACTAGCGCGTGCCACACGGATTCCGGTGATTGCTTCAGGTGGTATTCATAATTTAGGTGATGTGCAGTCTTTATTGGATGCGCGTGCGCCCGGCATTGTTGGGGCGATTACCGGTCGTGCTATTTATGAAGGCACTTTGGATATTGCTCAAGCGCAAGGCTTGTGTGATAGCTTCAAGTAATACTGCCTCTGTAGGTCGTCCGTTCATGGGAGACACATCAACCATGAACGGACGACCTACAGAGGATTACATCGGCGGTCTAGGTTAGGTGGACACTGATTTTTAACGCAAAAAATTCATTTTATTGACTCTGTGGAGAGCCGCATGACGCTCGCGAAACGTATCATTCCTTGCCTTGATGTTGAAAATGGGCGTGTGGTTAAAGGGGTAAAATTTGAGAATATTCGCGATGCGGGCGATCCAGTAGAAATTGCCCGTCGTTATAATGAGCAAGGCGCTGATGAGATCACCTTCCTGGACATTACTGCGACGCTAGAAGGCCGTGACACTATGTTGCAAACCGTTGAACGGATGGCCAGTCAAGTGTTTATCCCGCTGACTGTGGGGGGTGGTGTACGCACCGTCAACGATATTCGTAATTTGCTCAATGCTGGTGCGGATAAAGTCTCGATCAACTCCGCCGCGGTGTTTACACCAGAGTTCGTGCAAGAAGCATCACAGCGTTTTGGTTCACAGTCGATTATTGTCGCGATTGATGCCAAGCAAGTATCTGCTGTCGGTGAGCCACCACGCTGGGAGATTTTTACCCATGGAGGTCGTAAGCCAACCGGTATTGATGCGGTTGAGTGGGCGATGAAAATGGAAAGCTATGGTGCTGGTGAGATTTTACTGACCAGTATGGATCAAGATGGTATGAAAAGCGGTTTTGACTTGGGTGTGACCCGTGCAGTCAGCGACGCGGTAAATATTCCAGTGATTGCATCGGGCGGGGTGGGCAACTTGCAGCACTTAGCCGACGGCATTTTGCTTGGCAAGGCTGATGCCGTATTGGCCGCGAGTATTTTCCACTTTGGCGAGTACAGCATCCAAGAAGCTAAAGCTTATTTAGCCAGTCAAGGCATTGTGGTTCGCGATAATTAATATGAATCGTCATTTTAGAGGTCTACATGTTTAAAATTAAAGTGAGCTTAATCTTGGCTGCATTATTTTGTGTGACAGCGACTTGGGCTGCGGATAAAGATTATACAGTGCATTTACTGACCGAAAATTTCCCTCCTTATAATATGGAGCGTGATGGAAAAAACTTTGGTAGAGGCGACAGTATTGAAGGAATTGCCACAGATATTGTGCGCGAAATGTTTCGCCGCACCGGTATTAATTACACCTTAACTCTACGTTTTCCTTGGGAAAGAGTTTACAAACAAGTACTGAATAAAGCTGATGTTGGTGTGTTTGTGATGTCACGCTCGGCTGAGCGTGAAGAGCTCTTCAAGTGGGTTGGCCCAATTGGTCCTGATGATTGGATCTTGTTAGCGCCTCGTGATAGCACTATTGCTTTGCAATCCTTAGCTGATGCGCGTCAGTATCGTGTTGGCTCGTACAAGGGCGATGTGATTACTGAGTATTTAGAGAAGAACGGCATTGCGCCAGTGAGTGCTCTACGTGATCAAGAGAATGCAGTAAAATTGGCGAATGGTGAGATTGACTTGTGGGCCACAGGCGATCCCGCTGGGCGTTACTTGGCGGCTCAGGAAGGCGTGAAAAATCTAAAAACAGTCTTGCGCTTTAATCGTGCTGATTTATATTTAGCCTTCAATAAGCAAACGAATGATGCTGTAGTCGCTCAGCTGCAGCAGGCGCTGGATACAATGCGCTCACAGGGTGAGCTGGAGCAATACTTTAATAAGTATTACTAACTACTCAGCGGCGGCTCCGAGTACTTCAGATGCCGCCGTTATCGTCGTCTTACTGCGCGGTAGTGCTGTTCAGCACGTTAATGCCTTTGAGTAAGTTGACCGCTTGATTGATTTGATAGTCCTCATCCTGCAAGCGAGGCTTTTTATCTTTATCGGCGTTGCTGCGTTTATCTGGCCCGCCATTACCATTGCCTAAGTGACCGGCTAAGTCGGCTTCTTTAATGCCTAGGACGTTATCTTCTTGGCTCAGTTTCGCGCGCTCAACGAGAATGTCTGGAACAATCCCTTGCGCCTGAATCGAGCGGCCTTTTGGCGTGTAATACAACGCCGTGGTCAGTTTCAGCGCACGATCGTTATTCAGCGGTAACACGGTTTGTACTGAGCCTTTACCAAAGCTATCCGTGCCCATCACAATTCCGCGTTTATGGTCTTGTAAGGCCCCTGCGACAATTTCTGAGGCTGAGGCACTACCGCCATTGATCAGCACCACTAAGGGTACGCCTTCGCTAGCATTCTCAGCATTGGCGGAGAAACGTAACTCAGCATTGGCTAAGCGGCCTTTGGTGTAGACGATTAAGCCAGAGCTGATAAAGTGATCAGTGACTTCTACCGCCGCTTGTAATACACCGCCTGGATTATTACGCAAATCCAAAATCAGGCCTTTCAGCGGCTGGCCTTGGTTTTCTTTCTTTAAACTGCCGAGGGCTTTCGCCACTTCACTGCCAGTGTTGACTTGGAATTGACTGATCCGTAGAAAACCGTAATCGGTTTCTAGTAGCTGACTTTTCACGCTACGGCTTTTGATGACTGCGCGCTTTAGGGTGACATCAAAAGGTTTGCGCCCCTCGCGGACAATGGTCAAGCGGATGCTGGTGCCAGGCTTGCCGCGCATTTTTTCTACAGACTCCATCAAGGATAAGCCCTTGGTGGGTTGATCATCGATTTTGATAATTAAATCTTGTGCTTCTAGGCCTGCCGTTGCGGCAGGTGAGTCATCAATCGGCGCGATGACTTGTAAAATACCATCCTCTAAACCAACCTCAATACCTAAGCCGCCAAACTCACCGCTGGTGCTTTCTTGCAGTTCACGAAAGGCCTCAGGCTCTAAATAGCTGGAGTGTGGATCGAGATTACTGAGCATGCCTTTAATGGCGTTTTCAAACAGAGTTTTATCGTCAATGGGCTCGACATAAGCGGTTTTAATCCGCTCTAAGACTTCAGCAAAAGTACGCAAATCATTGAGCGGCAGAGTTTGTCCAGGCGGAGTCACTGCAGCGGGCGAGCTGGGTGCTGCACTTACGCTCGCGTTGAGCACGCCTAGCAACAGAACGGAGCTTAATAAAGCTGAAGCTAAACGAGTTCTTGAAAAAGGCATGAAATAACTCCTAGTGAATATTGGCATTGCGACTAGCCTTGTGTGCGGCACCATTGTACCGGATCAGCAGGCTTACCTTTTTTACGTATAGCGAAATACAGCGCTGCTTGATTTTGACCACCTGTATTGCCCACAGTGGATATTGCTTGGCCTGTTTTGACAATATCGCCAGGGCGACTGAAGAGGCTTTGATTGTGGCCGTAGAGGCTTAAATAACCATCGCCATGATCAACGATCACTAATAATCCAGCGCCGCGTAACCAGTCGGCAAATACTACACGACCTGAGTGGATTGCGCGCACTTGTGTACCGGCTTGTGAGCTGATCAATACGCCATCCCATTTACTACGTGTATCGCCTCGTGTGCTACCGAAGTGCGCGATGAGACGACCATTTACCGGCCAAGGCAGCTTGCCTTGAGCGCTTGAGAAATTACCACCGCTATGGGTGATCGCTGTCGACACCATCGGACTTTGTGGCTGCTTACCTGTAGTTGCTTGAGGGTTTTTCTTGAGCAGCTGCTCCGCTTGCTGGCGTTGTTGTTCGGCTAAACGTTGCTGACGCTTGCGTTCAGCCTCACGTGCTTCTTGTGCTTGCCGGGCAAGCGTTGCTTCGATGGTTTGCAAAACCTTATTGAGTGCAGCCTGATCAGCTTGGCGCGTTTGCAGCGACTTAGACTCTTTACGCTGCTGTTGGCTTAGCTCTGCAACTTTTTTTTTGCGTTGCTGGCGCAGCGCTTTCAGCGCGTCTTGTTTGTTGATGACACTTGCGCGTTGCTCGGCAAGCTGATTTTGTTGTGCATTGATTTGCGTTGAAATATTGCTCAGCTGGCGGATGGTTTCGTTGAATGCATTGATTTGTTGTTGGCGTGCTTGGCCAATGTATTGATAGTAGGTCAGGTTGCGTGAGAACTTTTCTGGCTGCTGCTGGTTGAGCAGTAAGCGTAAAGGTTCTTGTTGACCCGCTTGATACGCAGCACGCGCCTGGATAGCGATGAGTTTTTGCTGCTCAGTGCGCGAACTCTGCAGTTTTTTTTTCTGTGTATCTAGGGCGTCTAGTTCCTGCTCAGTTTTTTTTTCCTGTTGTTGCAGTTCATTGACTTGCTTTTCTAACTCACCGATTTCAGTTTCGGTCTTTTTTAATGCGTGTTCGGCATTGGACTTTTCTTGCTGTATTTTGCTTAACAGCTTTTTCAGCTCGGCAATATCTTTAGCCGTTTGTGCAATGTCTTGCTGAGTTTGCGCACGTTGATCAGTGGCTACGGCAACTGTGAATGTGCAACTGAGTAAAATAAACAGAACGGTGCGAAGCATGACGGAGAGCTACCTGAGCAAGACAAAGAGTAGATTATGCCTAAAAAAGGCGTGGTAAATAGCAGACTAAGCCATAAATTTGAACATCTGCGTGGCGCTGGGTCGCGCTCACGCAGGAGTTATTCATGCTAGCTGAGCTCAATAATGCTGCGTCCAGTCATTTCTACTGGAATGGGTAAACCCATTAAGGTCAGCATGGTGGGTGCGACATCGGCGAGCACGCCGTTATTACGCATACTTGCAGGGCGTTGACCCACATAAATAAAAGGTACTGGCTCACAGGTGTGTGCGGTATGCGCTTGTCCGGTGCTTTCATCTTCCATTTGTTCAACATTACCGTGGTCTGCGGTAATCAGCGCTTCGCCGCCGACTTTCTCCAGCGCAGTGACAATGCGATCTAAGCAGTGATCTAGGCACTCGACGGCTTGCACAGCCGCTGCGAATACGCCGGTATGGCCGACCATATCACCGTTGGCGTAGTTGACCACGATGACATCGTATTGCTGTTTTTCAATCGCTTCGACAATTCGCTCGGTGATTTGCGGCGCGCTCATTTGTGGCTGCAGGTCATAGGTGGCGACATTCGGCGATGGAATGAGAATCCGCTCTTCACCAGGGAAAGGCGCTTCACGCCCGCCAGAGAAGAAGAAAGTCACGTGCGCATATTTTTCTGTTTCAGCAATACGTAGCTGGGTTTTGCCAAGATTGGCCAAGTATTCGCCCAGTACATTCACTAGAGGCGTAGGGGAAAACGCGCTGGGTGCAGGCAAATTAACCGCATACTGAGTGAGCATCACAAATTGGTTCAGTTGTGGTAGGCGCTGACGCTTGAACCCGGCAAAGTCTTTGTCTAAGAACGCATGGCTGAGCTCCCGTGCACGGTCGGCACGGAAGTTCATAAAGATCACGCTGTCACCATCGTCCATGCGCACCGGCTCTCCAATGCTACAGGCTTTGACAAATTCATCCGACTCATCGCGGGCATACGATGCGGCGAGTGCGGCAGTGGCGCTCTCTGCTTGATAAATGCCTTGACCGTCAACCAACAGCTTCCAGGCTTGCTCAACGCGATCCCAGCGATTGTCACGGTCCATCGCGAAGTAACGGCCAATCAGGCTGGCGATACGGCCTTTGCCGAGTTTGGCGCAAGCAGCTTCAATGGCTTCAATCGAGGGCTGTGCGCTGCGGGGCGGCGTGTCTCGACCGTCCAAGAAAGCATGCAGATAAATTTTATCAGCACCACGTTGCGCCGCCAGCTCAATCATCGCAATTAAGTGATCTTGATGGCTGTGTACACCACCGTCAGACAGCAAGCCTAAAATATGCACGGCTTTGCCACGCTCGACTGCTTGATCAACTGCTTGGGTTAATACTGGATTGGTGAAGAAGTCACCGTCCTTGATTGCTTTGGTGATTCGCGTGAAATCTTGATACACCACGCGGCCAGCGCCAAGATTCATATGCCCAACTTCTGAGTTACCCATTTGTCCATCGGGTAAGCCGACATCCATGCCGCTGCCAGAAATAAGGCTATTGGGATAGTGCGCGCACAGACGGTCATAAACCGGAGTGTTGGCGCTGTAAATGGCGTTGTAGTCAGGGCTGTCGCTATGACCAAAACCATCGAGAATCACTAAAACAAGAGGCTTGGGCGTGGCATGCATAAGGATAAACTCGCAGTTAAATAACAGAATATAAGCTCAGTTTAGCTGGATGTGCTCTGTACGTCATTGTTAGTGGTTCAGAGAATGCGCAGGTCTGTGTATACTTTATAAATTCTAACGCTCTGGATGCCAAATATGTTTGCCGATACGCTTGCCAAATTTCTTGAATTTATCACTGCTCACTATGTCCTTAGTGGCATCTTTTTAGTCCTGGTGGTGTTGCTGATCATGCACCAAGCACGCAGTGCGGGACGTAATTTAAGCTCGCGTGAGCTGACGGCAATGGTCAATCGTGACGAGGCTTTTATTGTTGATATTCGTCCGAAAAAAGATTTTAGCACTGGACATATTGTTGGCTCGGTAAACATTAGCAACGATAAGCTTAAAGAGCACATGTCTGAGTTAGAAAAACAGAAAGACAAAACCATTATTGTGGTGTGTGCCTCCGGTATGAATGCAGGCGGTGCGTGTGCTGAATTGAAAAAAGCTGGTTTTACCGCAGCGCGTTTAGCGGGTGGTATTACTGGGTGGCGTAGTGAAAACCTTCCTGTGGTGAAATAATATGGCTAAAGTAATTATATATTCGAGTGACTGGTGTCCTTATTGTTCACGTGCTAAGCAGCTGCTGACAAGCAAACATGTGGCTTTTGAAGAGATTAAAGTCGACGGTAAAGCTGACCTGCGCGCAAAGATGGCTGAAAAAGCTAAGCGCACGTCGGTGCCGCAGATTTGGATCGGCGAGCTACACGTTGGTGGTTGTGATGAGTTGTTTGCTCTAGAGCGCGCTGGAAAACTTGATGCCTTACTGGCCGGCGAGTAGAGCGGCTGTCTAGAAAACAAGAGGATGTTGCTGTACAACAAACGCAGCACATTGAGTCAATGGGTTAAATATCATTTATAAGGACAACAATAGCATGACCGAGCAAAATAACGTTGCGGCAGCCGCGCAGGAAGAACAATCATCACAGTTTTCTTTACAGCGTATTTATGTCAAAGATTTATCGTTTGAAGCGCCAAAAAGCCCAGAAATCTTTCGTGAAGACTGGAGCCCTGCTGTTGAATTAGACCTTAATACCCGTCAACGTGGTTTAGAGGGTGACTTCCATGAGGTTGTTCTGACGTTGACCGTAACGGTTAAAACAGGTGAAGAAGTCGCCTTTATTGCGGAAGTTCAGCAAGCGGGTATCTTTTTGATTCAAGGCCTTGATGCCGCCTCGCAAAGTCATGCGTTAGGTGCGTTTTGCCCAAGTATTCTGTTTCCGTATGCGCGCGAAACATTAGACAGCTTAGTGGTGCGTGGTTCCTTCCCTGCACTGATGCTTGCGCCAGTAAATTTTGATGCGTTATATGCACAAGAATTACAGCGCATGCAAGCAGGCGCTGACACTCAGGCTTAATTAAGTCTTAACCTTTTCTTGCGAAATATTTTGCGCTCATGACCTTGAGGTCAGAGCGCAAGCTAAACAGAGTCACAGGGGCATCAATGAGTAAAGTAAGTGCGTTAATTGTTGATGATGCCTCATTTATCCGTGATCTGATGAAGAAAAGCTTACGCAGCCTCTTTCCAGGTATTCAGCTTGAAGAAGCGGTGAATGGACGTAAGGCGCAGCAAATACTCCTCACGCAGCGTTTTGATTTGATTTTGTGTGACTGGGAAATGCCAGAAATGAGTGGCTTAGAACTATTGACTTGGTTTCGTCAGCAAGCTGAATTCAAAGCAATTCCATTTATTATGGTGACCAGTCGCGGCGATAAAGAGAATGTGGTGCAGGCTATTCAAGCAGGGGTCACTGACTATATTGGCAAGCCTTTTACGCAAGAACAATTGAGCGCTAAGGTCACTAAGGCGCTAACGCGTACAGGCCGTCTGCAAGCATTACATGCTGCTGCGCCGACACGTATGTTAAGCACCGGCGTCAGCAATGACTCCTTGTCTGTGCTGACGGGGGCAAAAACTTCTCCGCCTGTGGCATCTTCGCCACCTGTTGCGCAAAAGGCTGCTACTTCAGCGGTGCCGGCTACGAAAAAGGCTAGCAGCGCTGCATTGAAAGGCCAAGGCCAAGCCAGATTGCGTTTATCCAACGGTGAATTTGTCTGTGTTATTAAGGCGTTGAGTTTAAAAGATGCACTGCTCGTGGTTAAACGCAGTGATGCATTGCCGCAAGTATTGGACAGTGCTGTACTTGATTTAGAGCAGGGCGACGAGGCTGAAGTAGCACGCTTAAATGCTTATGTGCATGCCGTGAGCGCGTTAGAAGCGCGGCCTGATAGCGAATGGTTACAGGTTACCTGCCGCTTTGTTGACAGTGATCCTAAAAAGTTGGATTACTTGTCGCGTTTGATTGCTCGAGGCACTGCGCAACGGCATTTCAGCCCGAGTGCATAAGCCTGTTCGCGACTAAAAACTTAACCTATTCTGTTGATTCAGGCAAAATGGGTCACAGACTGCTGCAAAAGTGTTCGAATAATGGTGTCAGTGCTGCTACGTTCAGCGCCTGAGTTAATGTTGGACAGGAAAATGTTTAGAAATACCCTAATAGTCGCTTTGTTAGCCCTGCTGTCTGCGCCGAGTTATGCCTTCACAATCTATAAATACACCGATGACAATGGCGTGGTGACCTATACCGATGAAGCTAAGGCGGGAGCGCAAGTTTTTGTGTTTAGCGATCGCATGGTTGAGCATATTGAAAACGAAGTGAAATTAGAGACGCGAAAGCATGCAGCCGGTGAAACGTTATTGGTGCGTAATGATTTGTATGCGCCGGTTGAAATTGAATTGAGCCTTGAGCAGCAAGGCAATCTTGCTGGAGACACTAAGCCGCCGATTCGTTGGGTCTTGCCGCCGCGCAGTAAAATCCGTTTACTGACACTGGCGCCCAAAGATGCGTCTAAGCCTATGCAGTACAAGCCTAAGCTGCGTTATGCTTTAGGTGATCCGCGTTTATTGCCCACCACCAGTCAGTACCCGCTGCCTTGGCGTGGTGGCCCTTTTCGTCTGACTCAGGGCGCGAATGGCAAATACAGTCACTTCACCCCTAAAGGTCGCTATGCTTTAGATATTGCGATGCCTGAAGGGACGTCGATTGTTGCTGCGCGCGCTGGCGTTATTGTTAAAACAGAAAATCAGCAGACAGGTCGTGGAAAAAATCCGGCGGGTAACTTCGTCCGTATTTTGCATGATGACGGCACCATGGGCGTGTACTTACACTTGCAGAAAGGCTCGGTCAGTGTGAGGGAAGGGCAGCGAGTTGATGTGGGTAGCTACCTTGCGCGTTCAGGCAATACTGGCAATAGCACCGGGCCGCATTTGCATTTTGTGGTACAGCGTAATGTTGGGCTGGCGATTGAGTCGATCCCTTTTGACTTTAATCAGCCGATTAATAGTTTGCCCAATTTTGCAGTGGGCGGTGAATGAAACTGTAGTCATGTTTGCGGCTGTCGTATTTAAATCCCCTACACTCTTTTTTCTTAACCAGCCCTTCCACGGTTTGCTGGCAGCGCTACGCCATCCATGGCCTCTCTAGCCTGACAATAACAACTATTAATGTTGTTTGTGCTCTTGTGTTGGGCGTTTAAGCGGCAAAGGCATAATGCGCGATAATGCCCAGTAGAATGCACAATCCCGCCCAGTGGTTGTGTAGGAATGCTCGCAAAGAGGACTGTGCATCGCGCTGGCGCGTATGGATAAACTCCCAAGTAAAACAGAGCGCTGCGCCCAGTAGGCCCAGATGAAAGTAGCCGCCTAAAGCAGACTGATTGCCCGCTAGTAATAGGCAAAATAAAGCGCTGCCTTGCAAGGTTAAAATAATAAAACGATCCGCATCACCGAACAAAACGGCTGTCGATTTGACTCCTATTTTTAAATCATCTTCACGATCGCTCATTGCATAATAGGTATCGTAAGCAATGGTCCATAGTAGGTTGGCGATATAAATGAGCCATGCTTCATGGGGCAGGCTGCCAGTTTCTGCGCTAAATGCTAAAAGAATGCTACACGAGTACGCCGCACCTAGCGCCACCTGTGGGTAATAGGTGTAACGCTTAGTGAAGGGATAGAGCGCAGCTAAGCCCAGCGCTAAGAAAGACCAGTAGACAGTTTGGCTATTGGTGAGAAGGACTAGGCTAAAACTGATTGCAATCAGTAGTACAAAAGTAATGAGCGCTTCTTTGGCGCTGACTCGGCCACTGACAATTGGACGGTCTTTGGTTCGGGTCACATCGCCATCAATCTTACGATCAGCAAAGTCATTAATCGCACAACCAGCCGAACGCATTAGAATAACGCCGAAGACAAAAATGATGACATGTTTAACACTGGGCGTGCCTTCGCCAGCAATCCACAACGCCCACAAGGTTGGCCACATCAGTAAGTAAGTACCAATAGGGCGATCAAGACGCATCAGTTGAATAAAATCCCAAGCTCTAGGGTGGAGGCGATTGCAGGATTTAAGCAACTGGCTAAGCATGGTGAGCTCCGTAATAGGGTAGTAGGCAGGCTGGACGATAAATGGGTGTTGTTAGTCCAGCAGCGTAGGATCGGTATCCTGCCAAAGTTTAGGTAAAAAAACTTCGGCCACCAGCACACCTAGCGATTCTTTTTTAAAACATGAGCGGCGTGCCCATAGCTGCTGACGGCCCATAGTATGCTGTTGCGCCAAGGTCGGTAGTTGCGTTACTGGGAGATAGCAGATTTGCAGTGCGCCACGACTGAAAGCTTGCTGCGGAAATAATAATTGCCCCAGTGAACGGTTGCCCAAATGACTGAGGTCAAAATCAGCATGCAGAAGCTCGGCTTGCCCAGCCACGCTGCGCGCGAACACCCAAGGCTGGTTGCCATTACATAGAAAAACTTCACGTACCCAGCCGATGCTGTGTGGGGCAATATTGAGTGCTGAGCACTCGTCTAGGCTCAGTGTTTGCCAGCCTTCATTGAGTGGCTGCACAGTGAAGCAGACGTGACATAAAGCACTTAGGCGCTGAGTCAGAGAGCCTTGATCAAACAGCCAATCATTCAGTGCTGGTGATGAGGTTATGCTTGAGTGCCAAACGGAATCCGGCGTGCAGAGGTTATTGGTAGACACAGAGCTGCTTAATCTTACTAAGAACGAGGTATGCAGTTTAGCATGCATTAAACGATGATTTTACTGCTGTGGTTTCGTAGCGTTTAACGGGTGTAGCGGTGTTGTTTGCAGGTGAATGTTTAACGTTTGTAAAAGGCATCACGAAAATTGACGCAAATACTGGTCACAGGCGGGATGTCGTGCGATGCTTTGCGAGTCTACTTTATATAGACGTTAGTATGATGCTTGACCGCTCTACAGCAAGACACACTTTAACAACAATAAAATGAGGTCTCACATGCGTAAACCCGAATTGGTAGCGGCGATTGCCGAAAAAACGGATATCAGTAAAGAACAAGCAGGGCGCATTCTCAGTGCTATTTTAGAAGAGGTCACCACGGCGTTAGGTAACAATGACCCCGTTACTTTAGTGGGTTTTGGCTCTTTTGCACAACGTCATCGCGGTGCTCGAACGGGGAAAAACCCTCAAACGGGCGAGCCGTTAACCATTAAAGCCAGCAATACGGTGGCTTTTAAACCGGGTAAGCAGCTTAAAGAAGCTGTTAGTCAGTAAGCACATAGGCTGAATGTATGCGCGATAGCGGCTCTTTATCGCGTATTGGCTACAGAAAATCTCGTAAAAGCAGCAAAAATTGCGGCTAAATGCGCCGTTTATATGTTGTTTGTATTAATATGCGCGCAATTTATTATTTGGAACCGTTTAATGAAATTTCGTTTTCTACTCTGGATGCTCGGCCGCATGATGAGCAAGGCCAGTAAAACCAATTCTGCCTTTCAAAAGCAATTAGACGGCAAAGACTTAACGTTTATGCTGCACACTCTTGATGGTAAGGTTGCTCGCCATTTTGTGGTGGCCAATAATCGTTTAGAAAGTCGTTCAGGCGCAGCTCAGCATCCAGACTTTTCAATTGGCTTTAAAGATTCAGCGTTTGGTTTTGCAACGATGAATGCGAAAAATAAGCAGTTGGCGTTTATGCAAGGCATCCAAGATAAGAATATTCAAATTCAAGGCAACACTATGTTAGTCATGTGGTTCCAAGGTTTGATGAAATACTTGATGCCTAGAAAACCTAAGCCTCAAGCAGATTAATACCGTTTCGTCAGAGCGCTGATCCTGACATCACTGTTGTTCATTAAGACGATACTGTAGCGCCTCAGCTAAATGCTCGCGGCAGATAGCTGGTGCGGCTTCTAGATCAGCTAAGGTGCGTGCTACTTTGAGAATACGGTGGGTGGCGCGTAACGATAAGTTTAAGCGTTCACTGGCCTGTTCTAGCCAAGTACGATCCTCTTCTGCCAGTACGCAGTGCAGCCTTAATGCATTTAGATCCAATTGCGCATTACTGCAGCCTTGTCGATTGAGTTGCCGTTCGCGTGCAGCACACACATGCTCAACAGCTTGTGCTGAGCTTACGCCAGGCTCTTTCGGTTGACGCAGTGAAGTTGTTTCTCGTGCCACGTTGATATGTAGATCAATCCTATCTAGCAAGGGTCCTGAGAGTTTTTGACGATAGCGCTGCACCTGTTCATGAGTGCAGCGACAGCGTCCGCTTGGGTCGCCAAAATAACCACACGGACACGGATTCATTGCTGCAACCAATTGGAAGCGTGCAGGGAAACGAACTTTACTGTGCGCACGGGCAATCACAATATGTCCTGACTCTAACGGTTCGCGCAGTACCTCAAGGACCTTGCGATCGAACTCAGGCAGTTCGTCTAAAAATAAAATACCTTGATGGGCTAAGCTGATTTCGCCGGGCTGCGGACGGCTGCCGCCACCGACTAAAGCTGGACCTGAAGCGCTGTGATGTGGCTGTCGAAACGGTCGCTGTGGCCAGCCACGTAAAGGCTCAAGATTAATCACCGACTGTACGGCGGCGACTTCTAACGCTTCTTTTTCAGTTAGCGGTGGTAGCAGGCCGGGTAAGCGACTGGCCAGTAAGGTTTTTCCGGTGCCGGGCGGGCCGCTCAACAGCAAGTTATGCATCCCTGCAGCAGCAACAACTAACGCGCGCTTGGCGGCATGCTGACCTTGTACTTCGAGTAAATCAGGGTAGTTTGCCGGTTGGCTGAGTAGGCCTTTCGATTGGTAGGGCTTTAAGATGCTTTGCTGATTAAAATGCCCAACAAGTTCAAGCAAATGATCAATCGCGTAGACCTTTAAACCTGAGGCTAAGCACGCTTCTTCAGCGTTGGCTAAAGCAACCACTAGCGCGCGTCCAGCATCGCGCGCTGCAAGCGCAGCAGGCAGTACTCCGCGGACGGGGCGAACATGACCGGAGAGCGCTAACTCACCAAGGCATTCAAAGCCATCGAGACATCCTCCGGGCAGTTGTGCGCTAGCAGCCAGTAAGCCGAGCGCGATGGCTAAATCAAAACGACCGCCTTCCTTGGGGAGATCTGCAGGTGCCAAATTAAGGGTGATGCGTTTGCGAGGGAACTCTAATGCACTGTTTAAAATGGCGCTGCGCACGCGATCTTTGCTTTCGCGCACAGCGGTTTCGGGTAAACCAACAATGGTCAATGAGGGCAAACCATTGGTTAAATGGATTTCTACACTCACGGACGGTGCTTCAACACCAATTTGCGCACGACTATGCATAATAGCGAGGGACATAGATCCTCCTTGATCTTATGTGTGATGCAGTTTAATGAGCATGACAGCGAGCCGTCTGATGCTTTTATTTTACGGTGTAGCCTGTTTGAGTTGTTCTTCCAGTGCAGTCACTTGGCTTTCTAGTGCCTCTAAGCGTGCACGAGTGCGCGCTAGAACAACCATTTGACTGTCAAACTCTTCACGGCTGACTAAGTCGAGCTTGCTGAAAGCGCTTTGTAATAGTGCTTTAAGCTGCGCTTCAACTTCAGCGCGAGGCACAGGGTTTTCACTACTGAGTAAACGTCCTGCATGCGTGCTGAGTGTGTCAAATAAGGCTTTAGGCGGCAACATAGAAACATTCCTTAATCATGATAGCTGCAGTTTAGCACGCCAGTACGAATCTGAATCTTTCCGGATTTAAGAGCTATTTGGTTTTCTTATGTATAATTCACACCTTACGCCGTCTGCGCTGCGGATGTATAAAAAAAAGCGTATTGTATTTGCATGCTTGCTAAAATATTGTGTATAGCTGTTGTGTCAGTCTATGCCTACACTAGGCACCGATTTTTAAAGCATAAAAGTTATGTGCAGGCATGTTAAACAATGACTTGATTGATGAGTCATCTAATCCCGGAGATACTGTATGAAATTAGTTACCGCCATCATTAAACCGTTCAAACTGGACGATGTACGCGAAGCATTGTCAGAAATTGGCGTACAAGGTATTACAGTGACTGAAGTCAAGGGCTTTGGCCGGCAGAAAGGTCACACAGAACTGTATCGTGGCGCAGAGTATGTTGTGGATTTTTTACCTAAGGTGAAAATCGAAGTAGCGATTGCTGCTGCTCAATTAGATCGAGTCATTGAGTCGATCAGTAAAGCTGCGAATACCGGCAAAATCGGTGACGGTAAAATCTTCGTAGTTAGCTTAGAGCAAGCCGTGCGTATCCGTACCGGTGAGACGGGTTCAGACGCTATTTAATACAGAGTTGTTTTTCTGCACTGTCTCGACTGCAATTATAGTTGTGTGCCAAGACGAATAAGGCGTAACCCTTTATGGGGTTGCGCCTTATTTTTTTTGCGGTCTATTATGAGTAAAGTAAGGCTCAAATACGCAGTTTTAAGAAATATTAAAAAAGAATCTATTTGCCGTGGTTATTTTCTTTTTATCGCACTAGAATGCGCGCCCAATGCATAGAGGTCGTGCTTGGCTGACATTTTAATGCTACGGCCTATTGACTCTATTGCTAACCCGTATCGCGGTAATTATGCTAACCCCAATTTAGGTGCTGAATGATTTCGGCGCTAGGCTTAAAACTATCTTGCTGAAAGCAGGCATGAGGTTGACTATGTTTGATGATGAATTAGAAACAGAAGAAGTAGATGCTGGTGATGACAGCGAAATGGACACGGATGACATCAGCTTAGATGATGTTGAAGATGCTGATGATATTGACGACGATGCTGCTGATGAGGGTGTGGATGATGGTTCGGATGCGGTAGTAAAACCATCGCGTGCCAAAGCTAAGACGGCAGTCAGTGTCGATGATTTACCGTCGGTAGAAGCCAAGCAAAAGGAGCGTGATGCTCTAGCTAAAGCCATGGAAGAGTTCTTGGCGCGTGGCGGAAAAGTCCAAGAAGTTGATAACAATATTGATGTGTAAATAAAGCGCTATTTTTTTAAAAAAGCAACGACAAAGTTAGTGATTCATACGTTTTGTCGTTGCTTTTGAAAGGATATTGAAACAGCTTAAACTCATCGTTATTGCAGTTTATAGGTGACTGGTTTTCAGTGCTTTATAGCGTGCGGCAAGTTCAACTCGAATTGCACGGCGCTCTTGAGCATTGGCAAAACGTCTGATCTGGTCCTTGCTCACAGGTGTGAGCTTGGGTACTTCAATTGATTGACCTTGATCATTAATCGCTACCATCGTAAAAAAGCAGCTATTGGTGTGCCGCACCAGCTTCTCACGAATGTTCTCAGTGATAACTTTAATACCCACTTCGATGGATGTGCGCCCAGTGTAGTTGACGGATGCCAAGAAAGTCACCAGCTCTCCGACGTGGATAGGCTGGCGAAAGGTGACTTGATCAACAGATAGCGTGACTACGTAGCTACCAGCAAAACGGCTGGCGCATGCATAAGCGACTTCATCGAGGTATTTAAGAAGGGTGCCACCATGCACATTGCCAGAAAAATTCGCGTTATCTGGTGTCATTAAAACAGTCATGCTGAGGGTTGATGATCCGGGTTCCATAAAGTTCTCTTAGTTGTATGCATCTACACTGTGCACTGAAAAGACGCAATTGTACCTTATTCTGAGAGCTGTTAACTTTCTAACCAGACATCGCGGACCCAATGCCAAACGCTTTCCCACGTTTCCTCGAGCATTTCCTGTGTGTTGGCATCCCAGGCGAAAACTTCACCGTCTTCCTCTACTGCGTAATAAATGGGTTCGTCATGACACAGCGGTATCAAATGGCGAGGCAGCCCTAAATCCCAAGCGGTGGCTGTGACTTCAGGAAGAAAAGTATGTGAGTGTGGGTCGCTGGCCGTCACTGGCTCAAGTCGACCGTAGACAACATCGCTTACGGTCAATAAATACTCGCGCAGGGCAAAGGGCAGATGAATTAAGATTTGTTCTTGAATCTCGACTAAGGTTTCTTCTTCAGGCAATTCGAGCGCCACAGGCACGGGCTCATTACGTTCACGTAGCTCTTCAATGACTTCTTCCACGCTTTATTCGCTCTGTAGAGGGTTGACTGACTATAGTTGAAAACTTGAAGCGGCATAGATATCGCTGCCGCCTCAGTTTTTGCTGGAGACATTAAGCGTTTTGACGAATACCTGCGATTAACCACGGTTGGTTGTCGCCATTCTGGCGCTCCATGCTCCAGCTTTCACTGAACGCTTCGCCTTGGTCAAAGCGTGAAGTTTTCGCTACGCCGTGGA
Organism: Pseudomonas sp.; assembly: GCA_034006605.1. Taxonomy (GTDB): domain Bacteria; phylum Pseudomonadota; class Gammaproteobacteria; order Pseudomonadales; family Pseudomonadaceae; genus Denitrificimonas. The sequence continues at coordinate 85,941 of JAVESM010000013.1, forward strand.
AGGTGATAGTGGCGACAGTGCGTTCGCTTTGCTCATCAATACCATCCAGTTGCACGGTTAAATCATCAATATAAGTTGATTGCATCGCATCGCCTAAACTGCTGCGTTCATTGCTCAGGAAGGTCAGCATTTCTGGCGTCACAAACTCAGCAATTAGATGCATTTCATTGGCATCCCAATGCTGCTGTAGAGCATTAAAGTGACCTTCGGCAGCCTGTAAAAAATTGGCTTCGTTAAACCAAGCAGGTACTTGGAGTGCCGGTTGTGTGGCAATGTTAGAACTGCCAAAAATGTTTTGTTGCGTGCCATGTGCTTCACGTTGCATCGCTGGGCCCCCAGCAGTAGCCGCTTGCGGCATGTGTCGACGACGGCTGGCAATCAGCTTAAAAATAACAAAAGCGATCAGGCCAAAAATCAATATGTCCATGATTTGTAAGCCTTCAAAAGCGCCGCCCATAAACATTGACGCCAATAGACCGCCTGCGGCGAGGCCCATTAACATACCGCCAATACCGGGTCGTGCGCCGGCTGCTGCCGCTTGCTTGCCTGGTGCTTGTGTTGCTGAGGGTTGGGCTTGTTGTTTTTGCATTTGACTGTGTTTAGGTTTTGCCCCCCATGACTTACCGCCACCAAAGCGTTTTGCATCAGCATCGATGCTGAAGGTTAAGCCGAGGCACAGGGCGAGGGCGATACTGAGAAAACGTTGCATATAAATATCTCTTTATTGTCAGATTGATCGAGTATACCGGTGCTCATGCAGTGCATATGAACCGACTTGTGAGGCGTATTCGCTTAAACTGGGCATGTTGCAAACATGTCTCAGAGCCTAGTCACGCCAGTTATAGAGTTGCTTTTCGGAGAGCTCATGCATGAGCGTTACTTGTTTTTGAAATGTTTGCATGGAGTCCCAGATGCGTTGATTGAGTTCACTGTTGCCAGCTAACTCATTGAGCACCTGTGCCGACTCGATCTGCATGGCTTGTAAGACTTCATCTGGGAAGCGGCGCAATTGCACGTCAGCTTGTTTTAGTTCAGCTAAAGCGCGTGCATTATTCCAAGTGAAGTCATCTAGCATATCGGCATTACCCGCACGAATTGCTTCGCTGACGATGGCTTGAAGATCTGTCGGCAGGCTGTCCCATGCCTCTTGATTAATAATCAGTTCTAACACGGCTTGAGGTTCTTGCCAGCCAGGGTAGTAATAGTATTTAGCTGCTTTATGTAAGCCAAAGGCTAAGTCGTTATAGGGGCTGACCCAGTCTGAAGCATCAATGGCATTGGTTTGCAGGGCGGTGAACACTTCACTGCCAGGCAGGTTAACCGTCGTTGCGCCGAGACGGTTGAGCACTTCGCCACCCAAGCCGGGCATGCGAATTTTTAACCCTTTAAGGTCATCTAGGCTGTTAATTTCTTTATTAAACCAGCCGCCCATCTGCATCCCAGAGTTGCCGATGGCAAAAGGTTTGATACCAAAGGGCGCATAAGCTTCTTCCCACAATTGCAAGCCGCCACCTTTGTGTAGCCACGCATTCATTTCAATGGCGGATAAACCAAAGGGTACAGAAGTGAAAAATTGTGCAGTGTCGGTTTTACCTTTCCAGTAATACGCAGCGCCGTGACCCATTTGTGCGGTGCCACGCGAAACCGCATCAAACACTTCTAGAGGGGGGACCAGTTCACCGCCAGCGTACACCTTAATGGTGAGGCGGCCATTACTCATGCTGTTAATACGTTCAGCCAAGCGCTCAGCTGAAGTGCCAAGTGCTGGATAGTTTTTGGGCCAGGCCGTAACCATTTTCCAGGTAAAGGTTTCTTTCTGGACTGGTGTAGTGTTTTCTGCGGTGCTGGATGATTCTTCGTTGCAGCCAAGCAGGGCTAAGCAAGCGGTAATAATGGCTGCAAAAGTAAGGCTATGGCGACGCTTCATATCAGCTCCTTGTGTGTGTTGTACAAATTTTTATGACTATAGCGGTTGCAGCTTAGCGTAAGCGACCATAAGCCATTTGATCCCATCGTTAGCAAAATTAACTTGCACCCGAGCTTGTGCACCCGCACCTTCAAAATTCAGGATCACGCCTTCACCAAATACGGGATGTTGCACAAACTGACCGAGTTTGAATTCTGTTTGTGGTATTTCTGCCCCGCTAAAGAGACCGCCTGATTGCACTTGATGATTGCTTTGATACGGGCGGCTGACGCTATTGTTCATGCGTACTTCTTGCAGTAAGTCTGCAGGAATCTCACGCACAAAACGCGATACTTTATTGTAGGTTTCAGAACCATACAGACGGCGAGTTTCTGCGCAGGTCAGATACAGCTGTTGCATGGCGCGAGTGACACCCACATAGGCCAAACGGCGTTCTTCTTCTAAGCGGCCAGGTTCTTCTAGGCTCATTTTATGCGGGAATAAGCCTTCTTCCATGCCGGCAATAAAGACAATTGGAAACTCTAAACCTTTAGCGCTGTGCAACGTCATCAGTTGCACCGCCTCAGTTAACTCGTCGGCTTGGGTATCACCCGCTTCCAGTACGGCGTGATCTAGGAAAGCGACTAGAGGCGTGATGTCTTCTTCGCGTTCCTCATCCCTGGTAAAGGTGCGCGCAGCGCTGACCAATTCTTCAAGGTTTTCCACTCGAGCTTGACCTTTCTCACCTTTTTCTTCTTTGTGATAGGTGAGCAGTCCTGACTGTTCAATGACGATTTGCGCCATTGCATGCAATTCACAATCAAGGGTGCGTGTTTCTAATTCTTCAATCAGATTAATAAAACCTTGTAATGCACTACTGGCGCGTCCGCTTAAAGCTTTCCGCTCAATGAGCAGTTGCATTGCTGTCCACAACGAGACATCGTGCTCGCGTGCGGCTTGACGGACGGTCTCGATGGTTTTCTCGCCAATGCCGCGGGTCGGTACATTGATGACCCGTTCCACTGCACCGTCATCATGACGGCTGCGTAATAAGCGTAAATAAGACAGGGCGTTCTTAATTTCCAAACGCTCAAAGAAACGCTGACCACCGTAAATACGGTAAGGCACCGCGGCGCGTAGTAAGGCTTCTTCTAATACACGCGATTGCGCGTTGGAGCGGTATAAAATCGCAATATCACTGCGCGTCAGCTCACCTTTACGCAAAGATTGTTCAATACATTCAACGATATAGCGTGCTTCATCGTACTCGTTATAAGCGCTGTACAAGCTGATAAGCTCGCCTTCTTCACCGTCAGTCCAGAGTTCTTTACCGAGGCGTCCTTGGTTATTATCAATCAGGGCATTGGCGGCTTTAAGAATCGTTGCGGTAGAGCGGTAGTTTTGCTCGAGACGAATACTCTGTGTGTTTACAAAGTCGTTAGAAAATTGCTGGATATTTTCAATTTTTGCGCCACGCCAGCCGTAAATTGACTGATCATCATCGCCGACTACCATTAAGCTTTTACCACCTTGCGCCAGTAGTCTCAGCCAAGCGTATTGCACCGCGTTGGTGTCTTGAAATTCATCGACGAGGACGTGTTGGAAGCGCTGCTGATAATGCTGTAACAGTCCGGGGTTGTTACGCCATAGATCCAGTGCGCGCAGTAACAGCTCAGCAAAGTCAATTGCACCGGCGCGAGCACAGGCTGCTTCATAAGCTGTGTAGATTTGCAGCATAGTGGCGAGAAATAGATCACCGCCTGCTTGGGTATGCTGCGGGCGTAAGCCCTCATCTTTTTGTCCGTTAATAAACCATTGGGCTTGACGTACCGGCCAGCGCTGTTCATCCAATTCCAGTTCGCGGATCACGCGCTTAAGTAGGCGTTGTTGGTCGTCGCCATCTAAAATGCTAAAGCCTTCGGCGAGCCCTGCTTCTTGCCAATGCGCGCGAAGTAATCGATGGGCAAGGCCGTGGAAGGTGCCAACCCACATCCCTGCAGGATTAAGGCCGAGTAAGTCTTCAATGCGTAAACGCATTTCAGCAGCTGCTTTATTGGTAAAGGTCACCGATAAAATGCTGTGCGGTGAAACCCCTTCAACTTGGATCAACCAAGCAATACGGTGCACCAAAACGCGTGTTTTTCCTGAGCCAGCACCGGCTAGGACACGTTGTTGGCCAATAGGCGCCGCGACAGCTTGACGCTGTGCTTCGTTGAGAGAATTTAATAAGTGTGAGATATCATCATGCATCGGAGCATTCTAGTGACCTAGCAGGGTAAGGGCAAATACATTGAAAACTAAAATACTTCCTTGGTTTTACGCTCTGCGTATAACGAGTAGGTAGCGCAAAGTTCTTTAGTCTCTTGATTTTATTCATCAAAATTGAATATAGGCTATGTTTTTATGGTAAAAGATGAGTAATGGCTGTTTCGTTTGGCAGGGGGATTTGTGAGTCATCCGAAAAAGCACAGTTCACTTCACTTCAGCTTGGCAGTAATAACAATAACAATAAGGATTTTTGATATTGAGAACTAAAAATAGGTCGCAGGACATTCCATGTCAGCGCTTTTTAGGTGAGGAAGTCTTTGAAATTACTACGATGCTTTATCGTAGTACGCAAATACCTACATTGTTGATGCTGCTTTGCAGCATCGCTTGTGTGTGGATTTTACGCAACAGTGCGCAGTTTGCTTTGCTCAGTGCGTGGGCTCTTTTTGTTGCGAGTTTGGCTATTCTACGCTTTGTTGTTTTAAAACTATTTGAGAGGGCTTCAGTCGCCCAGCAAGCGGCCCTCCATTGGCGTATTGCCTTGCTGTTGTGCGCCTGTGTTTCAGGCTTAACCCTTGGTGTGTTTGCTTGTGTCTTCGTGCCTGAAGTGGCGTTTAACCAGCAAGTGATCTTGTTAGGGCTCGTCGCTTTGGTGGCCGCTTCAGCTTGTATGGCCTATGCTGTTAATGGCGTATTATTTGTATGTTATACCGTGTCAGGTTTTTCCCCGACAATTTGGGTGTATTTAAATGCTGACTCGGAGATCCTGCATGGTTTAGGTTTGTTGGCCCTCATGTATGTTGTTGCGATGACAGCTGCAGCATATCAAGTGAATCGCTTATTACATCAAAGTCTCAAGCAACGCTTGAAAAATCAAAAGCTGATTCAAACGTTACAAAAATCTCAAGCAGAAACAGAGTTTTTAAATACTCAGTTGACGGCTGAAGTCAGCAAAAAGGAAGCCGCAGAACACACCTTGTTAGCTGCACAAGCCCATTTGGAGGAGCGTGTTAGCGCTCGCACGATTGAGCTAGAGGATGTGTTGCAGGCGTTGGGAAAAAGCCAAGAGAGTCTTGAGCTGGCTTTGGATGCGAGTCAACTCGCATTCTGGGATTGGGATTTGGTAAGTGATGAGATTCATCACACACGCACTAAAAGTATTTTTGGCTTAGAAGACGCAGAAGTGCGCGGTGTATTAACTGATTTACGACCGTTACTGCACCCGGATGATTTACCGGTGTTGCGCACCGCCATGATTGAACATATGCAGCAGAAAACAGAGGGTTATGCTGTTGAGTATCGGGTTAAACATCATGATGGTCGTTGGATTTGGGTGGAAGACCGTGGACGTGCTGTTGAGCGCAATAGCGCCGGACGTGTTTTGCGTATGCTGGGCACGCGGCGTGATATTACTTTAGCTAAACAGCGTGATGAAGAATTACGTTTGGCCTCCAGTGTGTTTGATGCGGGTATTGAAGGGATTATAATTTTAGATCCTGAGTACAATATCCTCACAGTCAATAAAGCATTTACTGCTGTGACAGGTTATAGCCGAGCAGACGTTTTAGGGAAAAACGTTCTGTTGCGATCTCGATCTGCTGAGGTGACGCGACAATACCAAGCAATACGTTTAGGTATTGAACAACAAGGTAGCTGGCAAGGTGAGATGCTTGATACGCGTAAAAATGGCGAAGTGTATCCGCAATGGCTGCAGATCCATGTGATGCGAGATAAGCACGGTAATATCACGCACATTGTTGGGTTTCTTACGGATTTAACATCGCGCCGTGAAGCAGAGGAGCGCCTGACTTATTTAACCCAGTACGATGACTTGACCGGCTTATCGAATCGCTCTTTATTTCATAAGCGCTTGCATCAAGCGGTTGATCATGCGCGCAGAGACGAAGGCTGTATGGCTTTGCTGCACATTGACATCGATCGTTTTAAAGTACTCAACGATAGTTTAGGCATTGAAACGGCTGATCAAGTGTTGCGGCAAGTCAGTCGTAGGCTGACGCAGCTTTTGCCAGAAGCCAATACCTTGGCGCGGCTTGGGGGTAATGAGTTCGCAGTTATTTTAGATAATTGTGAATCTAGCAATACCTTAGTGCGCTTGTGTACATCAATTTTAGCGCGTATCCATTTGCCGATTGAAGTGGCGGGCAATGAACTGATTATCAGTGCCTCGATTGGTATCAGCGTATTGCCTGCAAACGCCCGCGAGCCTGCAACATTGATGACCCAGGCGAATATGGCCATGCAGCATGCTAAGCACTTAGGTGGTAATAACTTTCAATTTTACAATGATCAATTGCAGACCTGTACTTTGGAGCGTTTACAGCTTGAACAGCAATTGCGTCGAGGTATAGAAGAGGGTCAGTTAGAAGCGTATTACCAGCCGAAGTTAACCTTAGCGGACGGTCAGATTCGCTCTGCAGAAGCATTGGTGCGCTGGAACCATCCACAGCTTGGTTTGGTTCCGCCCAGTGAGTTTATTGCCTTAGCAGAAGAAACCGGCCTAATTACTGCAATTACTGAATTAATGCTTGAGCAGGCTTGTCAGCAGGCGTTGTTGTGGTTAGAGCAGGGTATGCCTATCCGTGTGTCGGTGAATCTATCCGTAAGTCATGTACGACAAGGCAAGCTGGTCACTTTAATTCGACATGTGTTGCAGAAAACCGGCTTGCCTGCGCATTTGTGTACGCCCAGCATGGGCATGAACTAATGAGGTGAAAGTCCTCTGTAGGAAGGTCACCATCCTTAGCGATTTATGATCGTTATTAGATGTTAACTACTAGCGAATGGCAAGGGCAGCTCCGCGAGGATCTGTCTGGAGGAAGCCGGACGCAAAGCTGCGAGCTGATGAACAAAAACATCATATGAGGCGTAGGCTGAAGGCGAGTTGGCACAAGACAACGAAGCCACGTGATCTAACGGCCACCGTAAATGATGCAGCAGTGCAGTGACAGTACATGCTCTTATCTGGGGAGATCTGCTTAACAAGCGATCGGTAATCCACCAGTGAGGCTCTGGTTAATAAGTGCCTTGGCTC